>JAZLJG010000001.1:0-2833 GCA_045617745.1 Lachnospiraceae bacterium
CATATGTCAGTGTGTTGCCTTCAATATGGTTACTGTTGTAGTTGAATTCCACTGTAAATTTCCTGCTCAACCTTTCCCTGTCCTTTTCAGAGATCGGCTGAATGTCTCGCCATGCTTGAATGGAATCATTCAGATTTACTGACTTTGCCATAAGATACCACTTTATCAGGTGGTGTATATACCACCATTTGCAAAGATAGGGTTCTATCTTGAAATATCAAACAATATGAGAAAAATATAGGGCATTCTCTTATATCAGATAGCAAAGGGCGTCAGCGAAAGTTGGCGCCCTTGCTAATTGCGATAAACAATTTTACGATATTTTTGTTTATTACGATAAACATTGTATTTTTGCAGTATGAATTACTTGTTTCAAAACCACAAAGAGTATATCGCTGATGTTCCGGACAAACTTTACCGGAATATGCTTGACATCATTGATTGGGATTCAAGACTGATAATCATCCGAGGCCCTAAAGGAGTAGGAAAATCCACGTTAATGCTTCAGCATATTGTCCGCGATCTTGGCAGAAATAACAGCAAAGTGCTATATTGCTCTGCCGATTCCACATACTTCGCTAGCCACACGCTCGTAGAGACAGCAGATTCGTTTGTCCGTACCGGTGGGGAGGTCCTGATGTTTGATGAAATACACAAGTATGATAACTGGAGCAGAGAAATAAAAGAAATCAATGACCTGCACAAGAAACTGAAAGTAGTCGTCAGTGGGTCATCCCTCCTGCAACTGAATGATGGTCAAGCAGACTTGTCAAGAAGAGCTGACTTTTATGATCTGCCGGGACTTTCCTTCAGAGAGTATCTATGGTTCAAGACCGGAATATTGTTCGCTCCCATCGGATATGAAGATCTAATGACTTCTGCAGGTGATCTCTGTTCAGACGTAAACAGCAAATGCCGACCTTACGAATACTTCAGGGATTATTTAAAAACCGGCTATTACCCCTTTTCCTTCGAGAAGACAAGCAGATTCCGTGAAAGAATAGGTCAAGTAATCAATTACACAGTAGAAAACGAGCTTACAAGGTTCAGGGGTATTGATATCGGGAACACCCGAAAGATTCTCGCACTATTGAAGATTGTATCGGAACTTGTACCATTCCAATTTGACATTGCCAAAATTTCGAAGACAACGCAGATTGACAGAGTCACGCTGATGAAATATCTTCGCTATCTTGATGAAGCGAAAATAACCAGGAACATATTCACGGAACTTCTCTCTGTAACAGCACTGCAGAAACCTGACAAGATACTTCTTGACAACACAAATATCCTATATGCTCTTTCGGAGAAGGAACCGGAAATTGGTACTGTCAGAGAAACTTTTTTCTGTAATCAAATGGTGTCTTCCGGGCACAGCATAGAATATGGAGGAATGAAAACCGGAGATTATCGAATTGACGGAAGACGTATTATCGAAGTCGGTGGGCCAGAAAAAGATTTTTCACAATTTGACGAAAAAGACATTTCCGATGGTGCTATTGCAGCAGACGACATTGATTGGGCTGTTGGACGGCGAATACCACTCTGGTGCTATGGTATGCTTTACTAGACCATAATAACTAAATCAATTCAAACGCACTTCGCGTCAGAGAATGTTAGCAGGTTAACAAAAATAGCTAAAAGGCAATAAATTATCAAACAAGTAATTGCAAGGGTTTAACCTACAGATTTTGGTTCTGTCTGCCCAGGTTCGAATCCTGGTACCTCAACCAAGCAAGAAGCCCTTTTCAGGATACCCTGGAGGGGCTTATTCTTTATTTTATCTTTTTGGTAATAATGCAAAATAAAAAAGAATTTGCTTCATCCGCATAATGAAACTTATGCTGGTATGGAAAATGATAAAGCGTAAGTCTTGCTTTGAGCTTTACAGTGCGAGAGCTGCCTGGTCGAGGGAGGTGCTGATCAATGAATTCAGAGAAACCCCTTTTTGTTTTGCGTATAAAGCCAGACGGCTATGTGTCTCAGGATTAATCCGTATATTCAGATTCCCACTGTAACTTTTATGAAGGGGGAGCCCTTCCTCCGTGCAGTATGCAATATAATCCTCTACAGCCTCGTGGAAAGCGCCTGTCAGTTCCGCGACACTTTCACCTTCAAAATTGACCAGGCCGTCAATTCCTTCAATCTTCCCGAAAAAGATGCTGTCCTTTTCAGAAAAATTGACTGTACCCATAAAACCTTTGTAACTTAATGTATTCATATTAACTCCTTATTTTTCAATTTATCCATCACCTGCCTTAGCGCATAAGTTTTGACGATATTGCCAGGATGTGGTTTATGCAACATAATCGGTGTTCCGAACTGATTCTTGAAAACCACTCTGGAACCGGATGTCTTTCCTTTATTTGAACGCTCAAACCCATAAATTGCCAATAACCGCTCCAATTCGTCGAACGTAAAATCCGATGGGATTGTTTTGAATCGCTCTATTAATTTTTCCTTAGTTCCCATAACAATTGCAAATGTAACTAAAAAATAGTTGCACACCAAATATTCTGTAAAAAGATTCCTGAGTATACATAAAACTTACTCAGGTATGGAACCTCAAAGGGGATTTTTAGCAGAAAAGCCATCAAGGATAAAAAATTTGCGAGTTTTTTTGAGATTTATTTGTTAATTTTGGTCACACTTGGACAAAAACCATATCGGAATGATAGAAGAAATCAAAATTAATCGAGTAGGAGGAAAACAAAAGTAGTTTTCTTCCTACTTCCGTTTTCCGACCTCTCACACCACCGTACGTGCCGTTCGGCATACGGCGGTTCTTCATTGTAAGTGCAATTTGACATAGTAGTCCATAAGACAAGGATAG
>JAZLJG010000002.1:0-1405 GCA_045617745.1 Lachnospiraceae bacterium
ATGAAAGCAGATGAAACGGATTTGTGAAAAGAGAAGAATGTGAGAGTTTCCTGTATGTAATCAGCTTTGAAAAAGGAGATTTATATGTTAATAGAAACTGAAAGATTGATAATAACTGAATTTACAATGGATATGGCAGAAGTTGTTCAGGAAAATTCGGTAGACGAGGATAACAAGAGATTTGTTCCTGATGAAGTATGGGAGACTGTCGAAGAAGTTAAGGAAACACTGGAGTTCCTTATTTCACAATACGGATCCTTTGACGGCCCTTTAGTATATCCGATAATTGTTAAAGAGACAAACAGTAATATCGGATATGTCCAGCTTGTTCCCATTGATGATGGAAAATGGGAAATAGGATATCACATTGCCAAGAAATATACGGGAAACGGATATGCTACAGAAGCTGTTAATGCATTTCTTACGGTTATAGCTAAAGAAGCCGGTGTGGCGGAAATATATGGCATTTGCCTTAAAGAAAATGAAGCGTCGGATGCTGTTATGAGAAAGTGCGGATTCGAAAATGTTTTTACCGGAATAGGAAATTATCAGGGCGTTGATAGAGAAATAGTCAAAAATGTTTGGAAAACTGCGGTGGAGGATTAATCGTGAGTAAGTACGATGCACTTTGGAAATATGTATCTGAGACGGGCAAAAATTCTTTTAAGCTTTCATATAAGGAAATTGAAATATGAATCAAGAATGGTCTGAAAAGAATAAGTTAGCTCAAAGTAAATTGAAAAAAGCATCATTTAATGAGGGAATACGCGAGTTTCTGGAACTACGGGAAATGCTGATGCAGGAAATGTTATCGTGGAAGACGGTATTGTCTTTTGAGGATTTTTTTGCAATTCCATTCATTAACGCGGACGGATATCACTCTAAGACAGTGGCATATTCCATTTGGCATATAATCCGTATTGAGGATATCGTTGTAAATTCATTAATCAGAGAAAAAAAGGAAATTCTGTTTGAAGATGACTTTGATAAGAAAATTGGTGCTGATATTGTAACTACGGGAAATGAGCTTGTGAAACAGGAAATCGCAGAGTTTTCTAAAAAACTTAACATAGATGCCTTGTACGATTATGCAATAGCGGTAAAGATAAGTACCGATGAATGGCTGACAAGTCTGAAATACGAAGATATTAAGAGCAAATTTGACGGCGATGACAAGAAACGCGTTTCCAAACTTGGCGTGGTTTCAAGCGATGAACGGGCAGCTTGGCTGATTGATTATTGGTGTGAAAAGGATGTGGCGGGACTTATAAAAATGCCGCTTTCCAGACATTGGATTATGCATATTGAAGCCGCAAACAGAATAAAAGAAAAACTGTTATAAATATGATTTCCCTTTTGAAGGTGGTTTTA
Source organism: Lachnospiraceae bacterium (assembly GCA_045617745.1). Classification (GTDB taxonomy): domain Bacteria; phylum Bacillota; class Clostridia; order Lachnospirales; family Lachnospiraceae; genus UBA1258. The sequence goes on from JAZLJG010000002.1 coordinate 1,372, forward strand.
TGGTTAGAGAAATATATGATGCAGAATTAGATGA
>JAZLJG010000003.1:0-1483 GCA_045617745.1 Lachnospiraceae bacterium
CTTGGTTACGCCTGTGAGAAAAGCGAAACGGATGCAGCCGTCCATCGACTTCAAGGCTCCGTAGAAGCCTTTCAGCGTGGCGCGGTAGGCATCCTGCAATTCCGTGTTGCCGATGGCTTGAAGAAGGGGCTTGTCGTATTCGTCGACCAATATCACCAGCTGGCGGCCAGTCTTCTCATAAGCGCGCTTTATTACGCCTTCGAAACGCATACCAAATTCCCGTTCTTCATCTGCCTTTCCATAGACTGATTCCCAAACGGTAAGCTCCCGGTCTAATTTGTTATGCAAGGCTCTTTCGGTTCCATACTGCTGCGTGTTCAAATCGAGATGCAGCACGGGATATTCCGTCCAGTCGTGCTCCAACTCGGCGATGGCGAGACCTTCAAAAAGTTCCTTTTTTCCAAAAAAATACGACTCCAAAGTATTCAGAAACAAGCTCTTGCCGAAACGGCGCGGACGCGAAAGGAAATAATACTTGCCTTCGGTCACCAATTTGTAAACGATGGCAGTCTTGTCCACATATTTGAACCCCTTGTTCCTCAGGTCTTCAAAGCTCTGTATTCCGATAGGCAGTTTCTGTCCCATAATCGTGTTTTTGCTGTTTTGAAATGCAAAAGTAGAAATTATTTGTCTTTTGGAAACAAATCTATCGTAAATCCTTCATAATTCTTTTCTTCCGCCTGCCTGCCGCTTCCTAATCGGAATTATGAAATCTTTCGGTGCCGCTTGCGTGGCAATGTGTGTTCCCGTTTTCTGAATAGTTCTATAAGTTGGTATCGAAAATAAGAAATCGCGATGCCAACTGTCAGAACGTAAAAGAAGGAAATTAAGATCTTTCTATGGTAAATGCTTCAATGATGTCTTAATCCTTGTTTTAATGGAAATCTTGTGAGGACAAGCGCAGAGACAAAGCCCCAAAAGGCTTGGGTTATGCCTTGGCAAGCAAGATTGGGCTTCGCCAAGTAGGTCTCGGAGCTGATGGCAAAGATATGAAGCAACTTGTTGGATTTGGGTCTTAATCCTTGTTTTAATGGAAGTAGGTCTCGGAGTACCTCTTGGTTATCCCTATAGCACTGTATCAGATGGCGTCTTAATCCTTGTTTTAATGGAAATCTTGCGAAGACAAGCGCAGAGGACAAGCCCCAAAAGGTTTGGGCTATGCCTTGGCAAGCAAGATTGGGCTTCGCCAAGTAGGTCTCGGAGTACTACCATTATTGCGATAGTAGTATTAGTATTAGTTGTCTTAATCCTTGTTTTAATGGAAGTAGGTCTCGGAGTGCCGATAAACTGCCAAATAAACATCACTATTCGCGTCTTAATCCTTGTTTTAATGGAAGTAGGTCTCGGAGACGGCACTTACACCGTCACCGTGTCCGACAGCTGTGGTCTTAATCCTTGTTTTAATGGAAGTAGGTCTCGGAGCCGGCAAAGCGGACAGATGGCAGTCTTGTATGTCTTAATCCTTGTTTTAATGGAAGTAGGT
>JAZLJG010000004.1:0-1541 GCA_045617745.1 Lachnospiraceae bacterium
GGCATCGTCCATTCCGAGCTCACCGGTAATCATTGCCTTCATGTCCTGATATTCCTTACCGGAAAGCAGGGCACCTGTCTCATAGTATTCCTCTACTTCAGCTACTGTCGGAATATAAAATTCCTTATCTGCTTGGGCATCATGAAGCCGCTTGGCTCTCTCCATATTTCCTGCATAAATAACACTAATGAATACATCCTCGAAATGCTCGGTCCAAAGCCTGTCTACCGGAAAATGATTAAACACATCAAGAAACTCCGCCATAGTAAAATGCATACCCTTCTTTGCATTCACAACCTCAAGCATTACTTCGTCCGAAGCAAATGCATACATGTTCTCCGCCCAGTATATACATTTCCATACCCATGAGGCCTTCTTGTGATAAGCACAGAATTCGTCCGAATAAATCTTTTTCCAGACCTCTGCCACATCACCGGGAACTATATATTCTCCATTGCTTACAATGGCAAAATCCATCTCGTTTAAGGTTCCGACCTCATTAAAATCCTTGTAATCATATATAGTCGGACCTTCAAAGCCTTTCTCAAGAATCTTGATTTCCTTGTCCGTCAAAATAGCCCCTCGGTAAAACATAACCTCCGGGTCAAGAAGCCTGTCCGTCACTGCTTTGGCCAATTCATCTTTTTTATACTTTGAAAGTCCCTTAAGGCCTAATTCAGAGCCAAATCTTTTCAGGGATTCCTTGTCATATCCACGCATTTTATCTGCCATTGTAATTGTTTTATCCCAAATCACCATGCATTTATCTCCTCAATGAATTATTACAGGCCTTACTCCAAAATTCTTTTGGCCATTTCGCAGTACTCTTCCCTTACATTTTCCGCACCCACAATCTTCATCTGCCCCGCAAATCAAAAACACCAAGCATAAAATGTCTTGCTCGTTGAAACTTGTACTGTTGCCTTGAACCGCTCATCGGAAACGCGCTCTGTTTTAATGCCCTCTCCGAACTTATCGATAACACTCTTCATAAGATCGTTATCGCACAGAAGCTCTACTTCCAGCGGTTATCTTTCGCTTCTCTCCGTGAGCAAGTCGAAAACCTATACGCTCAAAAAACAAATCATGAAATGCTTGCGGAATTGTTAATCCTTGAAATAAAACCGATTTGTCTACTTCCTTTTGCAGTAATATTGTATCTTCCATGCTATCACCCGATTCTAAATAAACATCAAACAAGCCATACGCAGATTTGAATGAATTGGGCGCTGGGAGCTTGCTCACAAGCGTCCATATTCAGACAAAGATGCATAAGGTGACAAACGACATGAGCGAGAACACGAAGTGTTCTCCTAAATAATGAACGCTGGTCTCATATTTTCTATCTCTCCTCGTGATAAGTCATATTCTTTGGCCATACGTTCCCAGTTATTCATTACCACCTGCTTAATCTCCTCTGCAAGCTCCTTTGCTTTTGCTTCTGTTATTCCAAACTTTGGAGCAACGCTTATTGCAAGGGGAATTGAAATGCTGTTATCTTCATCATCAACCAACAATGATAGCTCGTCACCATAAGGTAC
>JAZLJG010000005.1:0-3710 GCA_045617745.1 Lachnospiraceae bacterium
GGCTTAAACAACCTTGGGGCGTTGACCTAGATGTTGCAAAAAGCTAACTTATGACCATTATGGTGGATTGTGCACTAAAATAAAATCCTCCTAGGAGCACGGATGGCAGTACCGAAATTTGAAGAGTTTCTTTACCCTTTCTTGTCTTTCATTAAAGACAAGGATCTTTCTACCAAGGAAATGAAGAAGGCCTTGGTGGAACATTTCAAGTTGACGGAAGAAGATTGTGCTCTCATGACGAAAAACGGTACAAGTACGCAAGTTAGCGACCGTATTAACTGGGTTCGTCAGTATCTGCGTCGTGCTCTTTTTGTGGAACTTCCTCACAAGGGTGTGTATCGCATTACTGAACGCGGTAAAGAATATTTGAAAACCCATACGTCATTGGTCAAAAAAGATTTGATGGCTTATCCAGAATTTTCAAACTATGCCAATGGGACGACTGCAGATACTACTGCGGCTCCTGCTTCTGTAATCGAGGAAACCCAGATTCTTACACCAACGGAGCAATTGGAACAGGCTTTTGACAACATTAATCGAGACTTGGCAGAAGATCTTTTGCAGAAGGTGATGGAACAAACTCCACGATTCTTTGAGTTTCTTGTTGTTGACTTGCTCAAGAAAATGGGTTATGGCGGATCGTTTGATGATTCTGCGAAGGTTACACCTTATGTTCATGATGATGGCATAGACGGCATTATTTACGAGGATAAACTTGGTCTAGACAAAATCTATATCCAAGCGAAAAAGTATAGTGCCGACAACATTGTTGGTAAACCTCAGATTCAACAGTTTGCTGGAGCTTTAGATGAACAAAAGGCCTCCAAAGGCGTGTTCATTACAACCAGTAATTACAGTAAGGACGCTCGTGAGTATGTGGATAAGCTGAGCAAGAAGATTGTCCTCATAAACGGTCGAGAATTGTCTCGTTACATGATAGATTGTAACGTTGGCGTGAGTGTTAAGAAAGTGTACGAAGTCAAGAGGATTGACTCCGATTATTTTGAAGAGTAGTTAGATGAAGACTTCTTATACTTTTGTCGATTTGTTTGCTGGTTGTGGTGGCTTGAGCACCGGTCTTGAACAGGCTGGTTTTACACCTTGCTTTGTAAATGAGATTGTCGAAACTTATTGCAATACTTACAAAAAGAACCACAATCTTTCTGATGATCAGTACTATGTTGGCGATATCAATGAACTGAATAAACATTTGGATGATTATTCGCAGTATATTTCTGAGCCAACATTGGTCTGTGGTGGTCCTCCATGTCAGGGTTTTTCGATGGCCAATCGTCAGCGGGTTATTGATGATCCTAGAAATTCCTTGTATAAGGCTTATTTGACTTTTCTTAGTCGTTCTCGTCCGTTGTTTTTCATAATGGAAAATGTAAAGGGCATGGCAAATAAAATTGATGAAATCAAAGAAAATTTTAGGGATTTTCTTGGAGATGAATATCAATTTGATTACGCTCTTTTGAAAGCTCAAGATTTTGGTGTTCCGCAAAATCGTGAACGCTTGATTTTCATTGGAAATCGTGCAGGGGTTGATCCCAAGAAAATTTTTGAAGAAATCGAAAAGCAAAAGCGACCGGCCTTTACGTTAAGGGATGCTTTGGAAGGCTTGCCCCACCTTGAGGCGAGAAAAGAAAAAGGCTTAAAAGATGTAGAGGATGAAGCTACGGGATTGACTTCAAGACCGTTTGCTTATACTCAAAACGATTTTTATCGATTTATTAATGGGAAGAAGAACCTAAAGATTCTTTTCAATCATAAAAATCGATATAACAATGAACGTGATATCGAAATTTATAGGCGCTTACCTCAAGGTGCGAATTCTCTTCATGAATCCATTGCTGACATTATGCCGTATAAGCGTCGTAATGACATCTTTAAGGATAAGTACTTTAAATTGGATGAAACTCAGATTTGCAAGACAATTACTTCTCACATGAGATTTGATTGCAATATGTACATTCATCCATGGGAAGCTCGAGGTTTGAGCCCCAGAGAAGCAGCGCGCATTCAGACGTTCCCTGATGATTACGTTTTTACTGGGGCACAAAATACTTGGTATGCTCAGATTGGTAACGCAGTTCCTGTTAAATTGGCGTATGTTCTTGGTAAGGCGATAAAGAAGTTCCTATGAGACATTTAGAACTTTTTGCTGGTATTGGTGGATTTCGCAGAGCGTTGGATCTTATCGGATCTGATTTAGAAATTCCTATGGAATGCGTTGGCTATTCAGAAATTGAACCGAAAGCTGTTTTGACATATCGATCCAATTATCATCCTGCAGAGAATGAAATCGCTGTGGGTGATATAGTTGCTTTTACTTCTGATAAGAAAAATATAGAAGCACTTCCTAATTTTGATTTGCTTACCGGAGGTTTTCCCTGCCAAACATTTAGTATGATGGGGAAGCAGGCCGGCTTTGACGAAGATCGTGGTCAAATGTTTTTTAGAATAGCGGACATTCTAAGTGTAAAAAGGCCTCGCTATGTGTTACTAGAAAATGTTAAGAATCTTTATACGCATGATAATAAAAGAACGTTTGCTAAAATAGTAGAGGTTCTTCATGAGTTAGGTTATAAAGTCGCCTCGGACATTTTTAATACCGCAAATTTTCATTTGCCCCAGACAAGAAATCGTGTTTTAATTTTTGCGACCAATAGCGACTTATACACAGAACAGCAAATACAAGATTCTTTTACTGCAGCCAACGTGGCGAATCTTTATGATGCCAATTATAGAAGACTGAGTCCAAGGTGCTACAGATCTACAAGTGCTGTACTTTCCAAAAAAGTTGATCCGAAATATTTTTTGTCGGAGAAGTTGAAACCAACCATTCTTAGTAATGGGTCTGCAGGGTTCATATCTAATTCAGAGATAAACCTTCCCATTGCTAGACCACTAACTGCAACAATGCATAAAATGCATCGGGCTTGTCAAGATAATTATTATAGTCAAGAGTTCATCGATTCAAATGGACGGATTAATGATGCTTCTGGTTTGTCAAAAGAGGAACAAGCAAAGTTGCCGATTAGAAAACTTACTCCAGAAGAGGCTTTTAAATTACAGGGTTTTCCTGGTCAATTTGCGGTGAATGGGCGTAAACAGGGCGTTTCTGATGGCGCTTTGTACAAACAAGCTGGAAATGCTGTTAGCGTTAACACGATTTATGCTGCATTGTATTATTTGATAAATGCGGGGATAATTGCCGTATGATAAGAAAATATGTTCATAGTCAAGACGCATTCTACAAACTCTCTCCAAAAAAATCCGGCGAGACAAGTATAAACCTATCCCAAGAAATTCTTCAAAGCATTTCACCTAATCTTGAAAAAGGCACGCAGGAAAAAATAATTTTCACTATTTATAGGGAAGATTACGTTAAGGCTGTTGGCCATATTTTAAAACTACTTCCGTTGTATACATCTTCTTCAACATCGTCAACGGAAGTTTCTTGCAATCCGTCATTCTTTGCAAAGGATTTTTCTGCAATCGGAAGTTTTTTTGGAGAAAACGAAACTAAGTCTTATGAAGTTAACCTTTATTATCGTCAAGATGGCAGAATTTACCTAAATAATTTAGAAGATCCTTTGAGTAAATTCAACATTCGTCATTTTCTCATAGAAGAAAATACCACCATGACATTTGAAAATGCAAATGGGTCCATTGTGTTAAGACTTATTTCTGAACAAATAAAGGAT
>JAZLJG010000006.1:0-12271 GCA_045617745.1 Lachnospiraceae bacterium
CGGTTTACAAATCTATATTGATGACAGTTATCATCGGTTCGATTTTGAGAAAAACCAGGATTGGATTGTTTTGTTTCTCAGTTCATCCGTTACTCACAGGGATGTAATGTATTTGTGGGCTTTGATGAGTGATAAGCCTATTGGGTGGGAACAGATAGGTTATGCATGGTATGTTGACACGTGTCTGAATCCTTATAATGAAAGTCTGGCTATGAATGCTTTGGATTCTGAGATGCCGTATTATCCGATATGCATTGATAAAGGAATGAATCCGGATAATATGTCATTGAGTGATTATCGAATACTGTATGATGCAATTTCACGGGTGGATTTTGATTTGGGATTAACATATTGGGGGAGCAAAGCCGAGAGCAGCCCTGTCAACGTTGAATTCGCTTTTTCAAGAAAAGACGAGTCGGAATACGACGAAAACCTAAGCGCCTTTATGGCCGCTTCATTCCTGGGGTGGCTGGATGATAACTACGGATTTGAGAAAGTCACGCAATTTTGTATCGGTGAAATGACTTTTGAAGAGGCTTTTGAGATAAGCTTGGAAGATGCATTTGCCGGTTGGAAGGAATATATCTTGGCAAACTATTGATCGGACAAATAAAGACTCCACATTTCTGTGGAGTGTTTTTATTAAAGACAGGACTATTTGAAATATCTGTCAAGCATACCCTTAAGAGCCTTGCCATGTCTGGCTTCGTCTTTAGCCATTTCATGGATGGTATCGTGAAGGGCGTCTAAGTTGTTCTTTTTGCAGCAGGATGCAAGGTCGAACTTACCTTGTGTAGCACCGAATTCACAGTCCACTCTCCAGGCAAGATTGTCTTTTGTAGTTGCTTTCATGTTTTTCTCTAAATCTTCACCGAGGATTTCAGCAAATTTTGCTGCATGCTCAGCCTCTTCAAAAGCTGCTTTTTCCCAGTAAAGACCAATTTCGGGATAACCTTCTCTGTGAGCGATTCTGGCCATGCAAAGATACATACCTACTTCTGAACACTCCCCTTTGAAGTTAGCCATAAGCTGTTCGAAGATGTATTTTTTATCTTCTTCTGAAATGTCAGGATTGTTTTTGACTGTCTTTGCATATATTCCGTATTCGTGCTCGGCAGCCAGTGTCATCTCGCCATCCATTTTCGTAAATTTTTCGCCACTGACGTGACATACAGGACATTCTGCCGGAGCGGTATCTCCTTCATGAACGTAACCGCATACCGGGCATACCCATTTTGCCATTTTTACATCCTCCTATTTAACTTTGTATATTCATATTATATCCCAAAACAAAGGAATATTCAAAGAAAGCAGATACGCAGAAGGGCCCAAAATTATTAAGAAATTCTAAAAGTAATTGATGATAATAAAAAAATGTGCAAAAATGGTGAGCGGTGGCATTCACCGCTACTTTTTGGATGGAGTAAATTGAAATGAAAAAATGGCAAAAAGTTTTGTTGACTGTTATATGTGTTGTTCTGATTCTTGCGTTGGCGGTTGTCCTTCTGGTAAAATTTGTTCTTTTGCCTAAGGTAACAAACGTGGCTATTGAAAAAGCGGTAGCTATTGTGGCGGCTGACGAGTTTGCAGCTGAGGAACTGATTGATTCATTAAGTCCCGAAGATAAAGAATTCGCTGAAGAAATAATTACTGACTATCTTACGGACAAAGAAGCCAGAGACACCATGCTGGGCTTTTTAAAAAGCAATGATTATACGGCTATAAAGGACTATGCGATTCAGCACCTGACTCCCGAGCAGATGGACAGGGCACTTGACATAGCTGATGATTACAGAGAGTTTATTTCGCCCGAAGGCCAGGCTATGTTAGACATGTACATTAAAAACTTTGACTAAAGAATACCTACGGGTTATACTTACTTTGTGCCTTTTTGGGCCGAATAGTGTTTTGAGAGGTAGTTATGGAAAAAGATACTATATACTGGCATTTGCCCGGAATCTGTTATTTTGGAATGATAAATCACGCGTTTTTTGATACCATGAAACGCTTTCCGGATATGTTCAGGGAAAATTATAAAGTAGCTTCCGTGTATGGTTCTTTCCCCGGAGCAGTCTGGAACGGCGGCCGTAATATTTTGGACGGCTTCAACAGTAAAAAGCAGGTTGAAAGAATCATTAAGTCATATAACGATCTGGGTATTCCCGTGAGATTTACCTGGACAAACACTCTTCTTGAAGAAAAGCATGTTCATGACACATACTGTAACATGGTTATGAGAGTGGGAAACAACGGAATGAACCAGGTGCTTGTGAATACACAGGTTCTTGAGGATTACATCAGGGAAAATTATCCCGATTACAAGATTATTTCTTCCACCACAAAAAGAATAACCGGTCTGGACAGACTTATGGAGGAACTTGATAAGGACTATTATCTTGTGGTGTTGGACTACGATTTAAACCACGATGAAAAGGTTTTGGAAAAGCTTCTTCCCGTGGCAGATAAAATAGAAATACTGGTTAATGAGACCTGCCAGCCTCATTGCCCTCAAAGAGCAGCACATTACAGAGAAATTTCCAGGTATCAGTTGGAATTTGATACTTCCATTAAGTTTCCCTGCTCCGATCCTTCACCTATTAAAGCAACGTTTAAGGGCTGTATGAAGCGTCCCGCCTTTTTGTCGAATGACGATGTAAAGGCTTATTCTGAAAGAGGCTTCAAGAACTTTAAGATTGTAGGACGAAGTGAAGGCGTTGATTTCTATGTGGATTCTTTACTTTATTACTTTGTAAAGGATGAAAACAGGGATTTCATGCGTAAGTATTTTAACGAACTTCTTAACCACATGAGAAGCGGACAGACAAGAAGATGATGACTGATTTGGTCAATAGGAAAACTGCATATTATCATTTGCCCGGAATGTTCGAATTTTTCGAACTTTATCGGGCATTTTTGCTTTTGTACAAAGAACACAGGGAATGGTTTTACGACTGGTGTGAGATAGGCTCCATTTATGATGCCCCTTCGGGCTGTATCTGGAGTGGCGGACGAGTCGGCCTTGGAACACAGGATGTTTCGGATGTTCTTGCCTTACTTAAGGAGTACGGAATTTCAGGAAGACTTACATTCAGTAATTCACTTCTTAAGGAAGAACATCTTTCTGACAGAAAGTGTAATAAGGTGTCAAGGATGTTTGAGGAGTGTAGCGGGATACACAACGGAGTGATAGTGCATTCCGAACTCCTTTTGGATTATTTGAAGAAGAACTTCCCGAACCTGTATCGTGTGTCCTCCACTACCAAAACACTTACATCCTTTGAAGATTTCCTTTCGGAAGTGAGACGCGAGGACTTTTCATATGTTGTTCCTGATTTTCGGCTGAATAAAGCCTTTGACAAGCTGAACACTCTTTCACAGGAAGAGAAGGATAAGGTGGAATTTCTTTGTAACGAATGCTGTTTCTTTGGCTGCAGGGACAGGAAAGAATGCTACGAAAATGTAAGCCGTAAAGTGCTGGGTGAAGACGTGGCTGATTTCACGTGTAAAGCTCCGGAGGGCAAAGAAGGCTACAGATTTTCAAAGGCGATGGAGAACCCGGGATTTATCGGTATTGATGATATAAAGAATGTGTATCTTCCCATGGGCTTTTCAAACTTCAAAATTGAAGGTCGCGGACTGGGAAGTGCTGTGATTCTGGAATTTCTTCTTTACTATGTGACTAAGCCTGAGTGGCAGCTTAGGGTAAGGGAAGAGATTTATCTTGACTGTATGCTGGATTTGTATTGATAAACGGTAGAGTTGTAAAGTCAGTTGAGGCTTTACAACTCGTTTTTTATGTGAAAAAGTTGACAAAAAACTGGACTAAGGGCACTGCTTATGCTATTATTTACCTTGGATTTTGATGATTTAAAAGGATCTTTCAATGTTAAATTTTCTATATAATGTTTTTATAACTCCGATAGAAAGTCTTGTGGAATTTATATTCTATTTCATGAATAAAATCTTCCCGGGGCAGCCGGCATATTCCATTGTTTTTGTGAGTCTGGCCATTAACCTTCTGATTCTGCCTTTGTATAAACGTGCGGACGATATGCAGGAGCGGGAGCGCGCAAAGGTTCAGTCAATGGAGCGCTGGAACAAACATATTAAAAAGACCTTTAAAGGCGATGAAAGATACATGATGCAGTCTGCCTATTACAGAATAGAGGGCTACAAACCTATCTATGCCGTGACAGGCTCTTTGTCTTTACTTTTCCAGATTCCGTTTTTTATTGCGGCATATCACTTTCTTTCAAATCTTGATCTTTTGAATGGCGTTTGCTTCTTTTTGATAAAGGACCTGGGAGCAGAAGACGGGATTATCAAAATTGGTGGACTTGCCATCAATCTTCTGCCTGTTTTGATGACAGCCATTAATATTGTTTCCGGAATGATTTATACAAAAGGATTCAAATTAAAAGACAAGGTCCAGTTATATGCAATGGCACTTATCTTTCTGGTTCTTTTGTACAAGAGTCCCGCAGGCCTGGTTCTTTACTGGACGTTAAACAATCTGTTTTCACTTCTGAAGAATGTATTCTTTAAAATAGTTAAGCACAAACGACTTGCCATAAATATTTTTTCTGCAGCAGCAGGAACTGCTTTGTTCGTTGTCCTTTGTGCATCGGGAAAACTGGTTGTAAGAAGACAGTATTTTATTTTCGGCCTTATTATGATGGTTTCCTATTTGCCAGCAATTCTTTCACTTATTAACAGAGTGGCAGGTAAGTTTATTGAACGGATTGCCGAAAGGCTTGAGAGCAGGGAGAATGCGTCACAGAATCCGGACAAAGTATTCTGGCTTGGTGCAGTTTTAAATACGGTATTTTTGGGAGTAATGATTCCTGCTGAGCTTATCGGAAGTTCCCCTGTGGAGTTTGGTACTCTTGTGCATGATACTCCTCTCTCTCTGGTGTTTAATACATTCTCGGTTTATCTGGGACTGTTTATAGTCTGGATAGGTATTTTTTATGCGATTTCGGAGAAAATCGGTAAAAAGTTATTTGCTTACGGCATGTGGGTAGTGGGAATCTGTTCCTTTGTGAACTACTATTTCTTCTTTGGCAAATTCGGAAGAATGGATTACCTATTAAAGTTTGAGGAAGTACCGGTTTATAACGATTTTGGAAAGCTTATTAATCTTGCGGTTATTTTGGCTGTTGCCGTATGCCTTGTACTCTTTGCGGTAAAATGGCCCAAAGCGGTAAAGAATGTGCTTGTCATACTCATTATGATGACAGGTATTCTGAGTGTTATGAGTCTGGTGAAAACCCAGAAAAATCTGGTGGATGAAGGATATTTTGAGATTAAAAAGGATAACACAATAGTGCCGACGGTTTCCTTGAGCAAGGATGATAAGAATATAGTGGTTATCATGCTTGACAGGGCTATAAATGAATATATTCCGTATATTTTTCAGGAAAAACCGGATATAGCAGAACAATTTGAGGATTTTGTATACTATCCCAATACGATTTCATTCGGTGGATGTACTAATTTTGCTGCACCTGCGGTATACGGTGGTTATGAATACATTCCGACGGAAATGAATAAGCGTGATACAGAACTTTTGGTGGATAAAAATAATGAGGCATTGAAAATGCTTCCCGTTTTGTTCGAGGAAAACGGCTTTGATGTAAATGTGGTAAATCCTCCTTATGCAAATTACAAAGAGTATCCGGATAAATCGCTGTTTGACGGCTATGAAAACATTCACAGTTATGCTACTCAGGATAAGTATTCCGGGTATGCTTATCATCCTGAAGCCGAAGAAAAGGCTCAGAAGAAGCATATAGCGGTGTACAGCTTATTTAGAACACTTCCGGTTCTTTTCCAGAATACCGTTTATGATGATGGAAATTATTTGGGAAAACCTTCAAATTCAGTGGGAAACGATTATTTTATATACTGTGCGGAGGGTTATGCCCTGTTTGATCACCTTGATGAGTATGCCTATGTGGAGGAAAAAGGCAAAGGAAGTCTTCTTGTTCTTTCGAGTCTTTTGACTCACGAGCCTTCTGTTCTGGAACTTCCGGACTATACTATAGGGCCTGATATACCGAACATTCCTTATGATTCTGAAATGCAATCAAAGTATGTGATAGATGACAAGATGCTTTATATGAGAGATGATTTCGGAGTAGGCTCATACCATGTTAATGTTGCGGCATACAAATTTTTAGGAGAGTATTTTGACTATCTGAAGAAACAGGGCGCATATGATAATACAAGAATCATCATTGTATCAGATCATGGATGGCCCGTACTTCAGATGGATGATGTTACTCTGGATCAGGATACTTGGATAGAAACATTCAATCCGGTTCTTCTGGTGAAGGATTTTGCCGGCTCGGATGCCCTTGTTCAGGGAGATGTGTGGTATATGGAAGAGGCAAATCTTCAGGTGTGTGAAACGCTTATGACAAACGCTGATGTGGCTTCTTTGTGCGTTACGGATGTAATTGATAATCCTGTTAATCCATTTACGGGAAAAGAGATAACCAACGATGCTAAGAGTGAAATGCCTCTTTTGATTACGTCATCCAGGCTGTTTGATGTTTTAACCAACAATGGAACGGTCTTTGACACATCCGACTATCCCTGGGTTGAGTTTTCCGGAAGGGATGTAAAGGATAAGAATAACTGGAAAATACTATACGATGAATAAAGGAGGAGAATATGCATACCGTATTATATATTGATCCGGGCACGGGAAGTATGCTTGTGACTATTCTTATAGGCATTTTCTCCACCTGTATGTTCTTTTTTAAATCACTTGCGATCAAGTTAAGATTTCTTCTGTCAGGCGGAAAAGCGGGAGCTGCAGAGAAGGATGCTGCGAAGCTTGACTATGTGATTTTCAGCGATTCCAAAAGATATTGGAATGTTTTTAAACCCATCTGTGATGAGTTTGAAAAGCGGAAAATTAATATAACCTACTACACGGCTTCTTCCGATGACCCGGCGTTAAGTGAGGACTACAAATTCGTAAAATGCGAGTTCATAGGTGAAGGAAACAGGGCGTTTGCAAGGCTTAATATGATGAATGCTGTAATATGTCTTTCCACCACACCGGGACTTGATGTGCTTCAATGGAAACGTTCCAAAAAGGTTGATTATTACGTTCACATATATCATGCAGTTGATGAAGGCCTTGGATACAGAATGTTTGGCGTGGATTTTTACGATGCGGTTTTACTGACAGGTGAATTTCAGGGAGAGAACATAAGAAAGCTTGAGGCTTTAAGACATCTTCCGGCCAAAGAAACTGTTGTAACCGGTTGTACTTACATGGATGAACTGAAGAAAAAGGCTGAGAGCGTTACCGTTGAAAAAAGCGGAGATAAACTTATTCTGCTTGCTCCTTCCTGGGGCCCCAGCTCCATACTTAATAAATATGGGGAGAAGATGATTGATGCCCTTATTAATACGGGCTACAGGGTTGCCGTGAGGCCTCATCCGCAGATGGCAATTTCCGACCCGAAGCTTTTGGCTTCCCTTAAGGAAAAATATCCGGATAATGACAGGTTTTCCTGGAATGCGGATAATGACAACTTTGATATATTAAGTAAGTCGGATATAATGATTACAGATTTTTCAGGTATTCTTTTCGACTATTGCCTTGTTTTTGATAAACCTTTGATTTACGCAGACACGTCAATGGACCTTTCTCCCTATGACGCCGCATGGATTGATGAGCCCCTCTGGAGATTCGAGGTTCTTAAAAAACTTGGTGTTAAACTGGATGAAGAAAAGTTTGGTGATATGAAGAAAATTGTCGATGACCTTTTAACCAATGATATATATAAAAAGGGCAGGGAAGAGGTAAAGGCTACTGCCTGGCAGTGCATAGGTGAATCGGCAGAAAAAACCGTGGATTATCTTGTTAAAAAGTGTGCAGAAATAGGAGGAAAGTAGATGCAGGCAATTATCTTGGCAGCAGGAATGGGAAAGCGTTTAAAAAAGCTTACCCATAATAACACAAAGTGTATGGTGAAGGTTAACGGGGTAACACTTATCGACAGAATGCTTCATCAGATAGACAGTCACAACCTTTCCAAAGTTGTAATAGTAGTAGGCTATAAGGGCAAAGAACTTATGGACTATATCAATACGCTGGATATAAAGACTCCTATTATATTTGTGGATAACCCTGTATATGACAGAACAAATAATATATATTCCCTTTATCTTGCAAAGGATTATCTTCTTTCCGAGGATACGGTTCTTTTTGAATCTGACCTGATTTTTGAGGATTCCGTTCTTTCGAGCCTGATAGAAGATCCGAGGGAGAACCTGGCTCTTGTGGACAAGTATCAGGCCTGGATGGATGGCACATGCGTTAAACTGGGAGAGGGAGATTCCATAGAGGAATTTGTTCCCGGAAAAAATTTTAAGTACGAAGAAAGCGACAGATACTACAAAACAGTCAATCTTTATAAATTCTCCAAGGTATTTTCACAGACCCATTATGTGCCCTTTTTGGAGGCATATTCCAAGGCGCTTGGTAATAATGAGTACTATGAACAGGTTTTGAAGGTTATTACCATGTTGGATAATCCCGAGATAACCGCCAAGAGGCTTTCCGGAGAACTGTGGTATGAGATAGATGATATTCAGGACCTTGATATTGCTGAATCCCTTTTTAAGAAGACAGAGGAGGAGATGATAGATTCCATCAATTCAAGGTACGGCGGATTCTGGAGATATCCGAAGCTTCTTGATTTCTGCTATCTGGTAAATCCTTATTTCCCGCCGCAGAAGATGGTGGATGAAATGCAGGCAAGCTTTGTTCCCCTGTTGACGCAATATCCTTCCGGAATGAAGGTTAATTCGCTTGTTGCCGGAAGAAACTTCGGAGTTAATCAGGAGAATATCCTGGTGGGTAACGGAGCGGCGGAACTTATAAAGGCTCTGATGGAGGATTTCGAGGGCGCGACAGGATTTGTAAAGCCCACATTTGAGGAATATCCCAACAGATACCCTGAAGCTTTGAAAGTCTGCTTTTACCCGGACAATGAAGATTACAGATACAGTGCAGATGATCTGATGGGATTTTTCGAGGACAAGAGCATAGAGAACCTGGTGATTGTTAATCCTGATAACCCTTCGGGCAATTATATTCCAAAAAAGGATGTGCTCCGTCTTGCGAACTGGGCGAAAGAAAAGGGTATCACCCTTGTAATAGATGAATCTTTTGGAGACTTTTCCGTAGAAGAGGACAATTCGCTTATCAAAGAAGAAATACTTGAAAAGTATCCGAACCTTTATGTAATGAAGAGCATTTCAAAGTCTTACGGAGTGCCCGGCTTACGATTGGGAGTAATGTGCTCAGGTGATGTGGAAACCATAGCCAAATTGAAAAAGAATGTGGCCATTTGGAACATTAATTCATTCGGTGAGTTCTTTATGCAGATATTTGAAAAGTATCGAAAGGACTACGATAAGGCTCTTGAACTTTTCAAGAAAGAAAGGGAACGTTTTTGCGCGAAGCTTTCAGAAATCCCGGGAATACGCGTGATTCCATCTCAGGCAAACTACCTGATGGTAGAGTTGACCGGAAAAGTCAATGCATCGGAGCTTAGCAGAATTCTTCTTAAGAACTACTGGATTCTTGTGAAAAACCTTTCAGGAAAGGTTGAGAGACAAGGTTATCTTCGAATAGCTGTTAGAGATGAAAAAGATAATGATAAGCTTATAGATGCTTTGAAGGAAATACTGAAATAAAAGAGACTCCACTTTTAAGTGGAGTCCTTTTTTACTCAATCCGGATTTCCCAGTCGGGATATTCAATATATTTGGGATAGTTTCTCTGAACGTGGGTGATACCATTCTCTATTACCAGCTTGTCTTTCAAAAGCGTATTCAGTGTATAGTGTTCTCCGGTTTCCGAATTGATACAGGAGCCGGAAGCGGGAAAATCTTCGCCCGAAGGATAGGTTACAAAAAACATCAAAGCCGAATCTTCTTCAGAGGCTTTTTTAAAAACAACAAGATCGGCAGGAACATATGAGCCGTTACCGTCAGGGAAACTGTGGAAGCTTTCCTCGTAAAATTCCAATTCGCTTTGAATGCCAAAGGAATCATATATTGTCCCGGTGTTAAAGTCTACAGTAAGGTCCCTGTATTCCTTGGGCAGTAATTCTACCTTGCTAAGGCCTACATAGAATCCTTCTTCGAAAAGATAGTAACCGCTTTCTATAACTTCGGTTATGCTGCCGGTTTTCCTGTTTTTGGATATTAAGCCTACAGTGCGGGTTCTGGTTTCGTTATCGTCACGAATATAGAATTCCGTATCCATGGTTTCGGGGAACAAAGAAGATTCCTCACCGATGTAGGATACGTCAATTTCCGTAGACATGGGATACATCCTTATTTGTGTTATTTCGTAGTCATATCCTCTTACATTGAAGGATTCATTTACGTCATAAACTCTTTCTTCAAGACAATCTCCTGCTTCAAAGCACAAACGGTATGTTTCGGAAACAATATCGCAGTCCGGGTTATGGCTCTTAAGTGTCAAATCCAGCCGGATATTTCTGTGATAGTCTTCCCAGGCAAGAGTAATCAGTGTGTAACCGTCTTCTTTGCAAAGGTCGCTGCTGACACAGGAGACGTCTATTTCTTTGCCTGTATCAAGGTCCCATATCCGGTCTATCATGAAGGAAAGCACTTCGTCAGAGGAGATTCTCCTGTGAACATCCGCATCCAGAAAAAGAATGAGATTTTTCCGGTCGGACATTACGTAATCAAGATATACGTCTGCAAGGTCACCTTCTTTTGAAACATTTACTTCCGTTACGTATTTGTGGTTAACAGCGTCCTCATAGCCTTTGTTGAAGCTAACCAGTCTTGCCAGTTCTTTCAGAACGGGTATACTGCTTACGGTTCGGGAGAAGGCTCTGGAGGTGTTAACGCAGACGGTAAATACCGCCAGAAAAAGAACAATGGTGTAAGCGGTTGTTGTCAGGGCTTTGACTGCTTTGTGCTTCAGAACACGCTTTTTTGTGGTTTTTATTATTATGTTATCATCCAAAGAATGGGGGAGGGTATTACACCCTTCCAAAAGTTCTTTCAATTCTTCATTTCTGTTCATATCAGTCCTCACTTAATTCCAGTCTCAAAAGACTTAGTGCCTTTGAAAGCCTTGTGGCAACAGTCCCTTGGGGAATATCAAGAAGCATTGCAATTTCGGAAACGGTGTAGCCTCCGAAAAATTTTAGGAGTACAATTTCACGATACTTTAAGGGAAGTCTTCTTAAGGCCTCTTTAAGCGGGATGTTGTCGATTTCCGAGGTGGTTATTGTTTCCGGAAGCTCATCAAGGCCGGTCTGTTTTTTGTTTTTCCGGTACTGGGTGTTGCAGATATTTAGGAGAATCCTGATAAGCCAGGTTTCAAAAAATTCCGGCTGCTTTAACTGCTTTTTCTTTAGATAACCTTTGTAAACTGCCTCATCTACCGCATCAACCGCCATGCTTTCACTGGAAAAATATGAGTATGCAATTTTGTACATTCTTCCTTTGACGGAAGATACTTCATTGAAAAATTCTGTGTCTTTCACCTGATGTCAACCTTTCTTTTGAAGCGCTTCTACATATTAGACTGACTTAGAACGGTTTTTTATTTCACAAATCAAAAAAATTATAGCAGAAAAATTTTTGTAAAACATCTTTTATGACGGAGAAACCGAGGGATACAGTGGATGCTTTTAAGTAAGGTTTTTGGTATAATTAACAGTGATTTGGAGGGCTTTTTTATGAAGGGATTTCTTTTTGATGTTACCGATGATAAAAAGATTAGAGTTATTTTGGATACCGATGCAGCCTGTGAGGCTGACGATCCTTTTGCAATCGTTCACGGACTGCTGTCACCTAAGCTTATTGTGAAGGGAATTGTGGCTGAACACTTCAATGAGGAAGGCTCTGTTGAAAGAAGCTTTAAGGAGATAGAAATAATTCTTGAGGCTATGGATATGGATGTGCCCCATTTTATGGGAGAGAAAGGCCCGTTGGATTCTTTGGACGGGAAGTATGATTCTCCTGCCGTGGATTTTATTATTGAGGAAGCTTTGAAGGAAGACAGGCATCCTTTGTATATTCTTTGTCAGGGTGCAGTTACGAACCTGGCAGCAGCATTCATTAAATGCCCTGAGATTATTAAACGGGTTAACGTTATATGGATAGGAACCCATGGGGACCTTACAGAGGCTCCGTTTAGGGAGTTTAATGCGGGAAATGACGTAAAGGCCGCAAATCTTGTCCTTGAAAGCAA
>JAZLJG010000007.1:0-10480 GCA_045617745.1 Lachnospiraceae bacterium
AATCAGGCACAAAACGTCCATTACCACGCTGCTTAAAGCCCCCACCGAGTTCTGCCCCGGTTCATATATTCCAAACAGTACATAAGCCGTCACAGCCAGAATTAATGCACAAAATCCTGCAATGGCTATTCTTTTTACCAAGCCTCGTTTTAAAACAATTTTTTCCATACTAATCCCTTTTTACACAAAAAATCGTACCCGCGATTTGAATCATATTATAACCAAAACCAGTTAAAAAGCAATTTACCCGAAAACCTCCGGATTTTCTCTTTTTACGAATTCACCAAACCTGGGCAAAGTGCAGGAAACCTTCCCGTAACCCACTGCTTCTATAACGCCTTTTTCAATAAGTCTTTCACGATACTGGGTAAATTCGTTCTTCTTTTGCTTCGTAAGCTCCAAAAGCTCGTTTACGGGCATAATGTCCTTTGTGCAGATAAACGAAAGGAAAAATCTGTCCTTTTGAGACAGCTCCGACCATATTTTTTTGTACACATATCTTGCCAGCGCTGCATCAAAATGCGCAAGAAACTCCTCTGATATTTCCTTCTCCTTTGCTTCCCACATATACTTTCCCGCAACCTGATACGCCACAGGATAACCTTTGGTAAGGACCGCAAGCTCCCAGCCCAGTTCTTCGCTTATATTTAATGTCTTAATGTATGAATTCCTTATAAGAGTAGGATTTAAAGGTTCCATCTGCCTTTCCTCGGCTCTGTATAAGAAAGTTATTGTATCATCATCCTTCAGGTCCTTTATATTCTTATAAAGACCTGTCATCAGCAGGAATATGGGAAGTCCTTCACTTACGAAGGACTGGAATGCATGAGCAAGAACCTTTACCCTTTCATTGTTTGAAACCTCATCAATCTCCACAAGAAGCCTTTTTTGTTCTTTCTTTATCTTCTTTAAAATCTTCTCAACAGCAGATTCTATGCTTGCGGCCGGGGGAACGCTTTTCACCGAAATTCCTATCCCGTACTTCGAAAGATTCACTTCGGCGTTAATAAATTGAGCTATAAACTTATTGGTGTCGTAAAGCTTTGCCGCAAGATCCTCCAAAAGGTCGCTTTCCGGGTTAAGCCGTATAACTATCCATGCCTCATCCTCTTTAAGTTTCTCGCCGATTGTTCCCATCAGAACCGTTTTACCGGAACCTCTGAGGCCGGAGAGCATAAAGCATGGGTGCTGAATATAATCTGCATTAAATTCATCGATTATTTCGTCAATGATTTCTGTCTGTTCAATATACTTTAACGGTTTGATTCCAAAGCCTATTGCATAGGGACTTTTTGATTCCTTCAAAGCAGCATCTCCTTATATACTTTATATACTTTCAGTATTCTTATATACTTTATATACTTTTGTGTTCATTATATACTTTATATACTTTTTTTGCAATATCACCGGATGTCTTATCCCGCAAAAAAGCCTTGAAATCTGAGATTTCAAGGCTTTCCTTCAAACTATCATATTCAGTTTATAACGGAAGCGGCAAATTATCCTTACTAATTTGCACTCTTGGAAGCATAATAATCTTCAAACATCTTATCTGCCGCATCTATTGTCTGTTGACAGATGTCGGGAAGTTTTCCGCCCCAGGCCTTTTCTGCCATTTCGAAGCCCTTCTTCATTGCTTCCTGCATTTCCTTCATCTTGTCAACGTCATCGCCTGCCAAAGCACACGCAAAATCAAAAAGACGCTGGGATGTCTGCTTAACGCCGTAGTATCCGTCCTCGGATATATCTTCTTTGGCCTTTGCAATGTCTTCAGCACTGACATTCTTTAAGTTTTCGGGCGAAAACAGATCGGAAAGTTTCGCCACTCCTGCCTGACCTGTAAACATTTTCTGTACAAGCTCGGACATCTGGTTTCTTCTGTTTAGCTCGTCCTGCTTCAACTGATTAACAAGAGCCGCCCTGTCCTCTGAACTCATCTTGTTAATAGAATAAGTTGCCTTCTTTTCGGGCTTGGAACCCTGTTCGTAAACAACTCCTTCTTCCTTTGAAGCCTTCGTCTCTTCTGTCTTTGCAGAAGAATCCTTCTTTGCAACCGGCGTTGTCTGATACCCTGCATACGCGCTTGTTGCACTTGTTACATTCATATCCATTTTTTACCTCCTTGTAATGTGTTATAAGTAAATCCGTTTACTTATATAGTGTATATCGGCAGACTTCAGAAAATCCTTACACAAAGTCGCCTAACCTACTCTGTAATAATACATTCTTCCGGTTAGTGATAAGTTAACCCACAAAAAAATACCCGGAATCATCCGGGCATTTTACGTTATTCTTTATTAAATACACGTGCACAGGCAGGCGACTCATATATTTTCCCGTGTACAAAGAAATTATAGGACCTGCAGCCTCCGGCACAATGCTTTCCGTACTCACATTTCCCACAGGCTCCCGTAAGCTTCGAAAGAGCAAAAGACCTGTTATAAGAAAAGGACTGCGGGTCGTCCCAAATATCCCGAAGACGTCTTTCCCTTACATTCCCTTCAATAAATGTCTCGTCGTACATTGACTCACAGCCTCTTACATTTCCAATGCTGTCAATTCCTATGGATGAAAGCCCTGCCTTACATCCTGTAAAGCATGAGTCACTGTTTCCGCGAAGTGTTCCCTCGCTTTCCGTATAATATCCGATGTTGTCCGCAATACCCATACAGAAAGGCGCTTCGTCCATATTCTCTTTTACAAAAGAAATGACTTCATTAAAATCAAACCTGTAATCGATTCCGCTCTTAGCAGCATTTCCCATAGGTGAACAGGCCTGAAGCTGCCAGGCGGCTATAGGCTTAGTACAAAGAATTTCATAAAAATCCTTCAAATGTCCGACGCTCTCGCTGTTGAGGGTGCTGATGACTGTAACCGTTATCCCTGCGTCAGACAGCTTATCTATCGCCTGCATGGCCCGCTCATAGCTTCCGCCCTGGCGGTATTTATCATGAACAGGCTCAACGGAATCAAGGGAAACCGCAACAGATTCCACATTTGCGTCTTTAATATCTTCCAAAACATTGTCGTTAAAAAGAAAACCGTTTGTAATAACAGCGGTTCTTATTCCGTAAGCCGTAAGTTCCTTCACAATAGTCTTCCAGTCCTTACGCATAAAAACTTCACCGCCGATAAGCGACACCCGCCTGCATCCAAGCTCTGAAAGCTGATGCACCACGTCGAGGCACTCCTCTGTTGTCAGCTCGCCGGCTCTGGCCTTTCCGCCTGCAGAGCCGCAATATTTACATGAAAAGCAGCACGCCAGGGTAATCTCCCAGACTGCGCTTCGCAATTTAAAAACATTCATTATAACCTCTGTCCGTCAAACCCGTTACTCCAAAACGCTTCCGCACCACTCGCAGAACTTGCCGGGACGGGATTTTTCACCACATACGGGGCAGGTAACCTTATCCTTATCCGCTTCGTCTGAATCAGCGGAAGCATCAACAGACGCCATTCCATTTCCGTTTTTATCACCCTGACGGATTTCCCGCATCTTATCAAAAGCGTCCGGCGCCGCATATACCATTAAAAACCTCGAACGATCCGTTTCAGCATTATTAAGCGGATATTCCATATCCGGGCTCTGGGGAATGAATCCGCCGTCGTTCCTTCTCATCTTCTCCAAAACATCCGGTGCCGCATATACAGCATCAAACTCTGCCGGCTTATTCCTTTTTTGCACGGGAGGAACTCTCTTTGATGCAGTCTTTCCTGCCCTGTTCTTTGAACCATTCTCACATTTTTTGAATATCATATTTTTCTCTCCAATATCAAACTGCCCCATTGCAGATTTCACTCTTAAGCAATCTATTTTCCAAGTAAATCATAAAACTGACTTATATTTTCCGGTGACAAAGGAAGTTCACCGCTTTGTTCCTTCTTAATAACCTCCACGATTCTGTCGTTAACCGGAGTCTTTACTCCGCACTTTTTGCCCCACTCGCATACCACGCCGTTTATGGCATCCACCTCACAGGGTTTATTCTTCTTCAGGTCCTGAAGCATGGAAGGTTCAATGGCAGCATGCTTTTTCATGGCTATAGGCAAAAGAAACTTCGCAAACTGTTTTTTCAAACCGTTTCTATAATAGAACAGCTTTGTAATATCCTTGCCCTGAACAGGTGCAAAGGTTGCCCCTGCAGCCTGACCTACGTCAACGCATTCCTTCATACAGCGGATTGCCAGTTCTCTTCTTTCGGCTGTTGCATATACATCACCGAATGTACCTGCTATAACCGTTCCGATTCCCGAAAACGTTGCATTTATAAGAAGCTTGGACCAACGTGCTCCCAGAAGATTATCTTCAATATCAACCTTACACATTTTTTCCAGAATGGCTTTAACAGTATCAATCTGTTTTGAGGATATATCCTTTGTACCGCCCATATGGAAGGAAAGGCTGTCAGGCTCCGATGTCATTACGCACTCACCGGGCTTTGACATTGTAGCTCCCCATTCCACCACGCATCCGATTGTTCTGTTCCAGCCTACTATTTCCGCTATACCCGGCTCGGGAATACCGTTCTGGAAAGTAACTATAACACCGTCCTCTGCCAGAAAAGGCTTCAAAAAAGTCACAACATCCTTATTGAAAAGCTGTTTTGTCATTAAAAAGAAGACATCATATATACCGCTCATCTCATCCGGCAGTATAGCGTTGACAGGAGTGGTAAATTCTACCGTTCCCGTAATGTGCGCTCCGTTTTTCCGAAGGGCTTCCACATGCTCCTTATTTCTGTTTATTAATTCAACTTCCTGGCCATTCTTCGTTAAATAAGCACCCAATACGGTTCCTAAAGAACCTGCCCCATAAATAGCACACCTCATGTTTTTGTCTCCTTTTTTCTTTTTATCAGATTATACCATATCCGCCTGCACATGGTAACTTCCGCTGGACAAAAAAGTCGTTAAGAAATAGGATATAAAGTAGTATTAATCAACTTTGAACAGGACAAAAAAATGGAAAACAAATCATTTATTAAAAACAACTATTGGAAACTTTTTCCAATCGCACATATAATAGCTTCATTCTTTTATGAACGCACCTTTTTTCACTGGGACACAAATCTTTCGGTTCTTTTTTCCGTACCGATTGGAAATTCAGTAAGCAACACCGTTGAATTTTACATAACCTATACTGTTTCCAAGTTCTTTTCAATGGTTTTGATATGGTTTTTGTGGAAGCTTTTCTTTGGAATAATCCAAAAGAAAGTACCCGCAAAGATTGTTGCCATATTCGGAATTCTTTTTGCGGTCTTCTGCTTTATAGGCCTTATTATGTGGCCTCAAAGCCTCATAGGAGACGGAACCTCCGACCATCTGGTAACATATCTTTATGCCAAATCATTTGTACCCTACTACTGGCACTCAATTTTTACCGGCTGCCTGTATTCAGCATTTCTGATGGTTGCTCCCACTGCATTCTCCATCCCTGTTCTGCAGTGTCTTTCTTTGTTTGTCACTCTCGGATATATTTATTGGATTATTGAAAGATATACACTTAAAACCGGCCGTTTCAAATGGGCGAAATATCTTACCTTTACAGCACTTATCTCCCCCCAGTTTATCGATCTTTACACCAATTCCTGGAGAAACTGTTTTTATGCCATTCTGGCTCTTTTATTCTACGGGATTGTATTTGAAACAATCTTACTAAAGGAAAAGACCGGCACAATACGCCTTATAGGGTGTCTTTTTATGGCAGCCCTTCTTTCCCTTTGGAGAAGCGAAGGTATACTTGTCGGCCTGACAGGATTCTTTGTTTTACTTTTCTACGGATACAGATACCACTTTAAGAAAGTGGTTTTATGGATGGTAGTTTTCGCAGTTACCTTCTTTGTTCTCGGACGTCCTTCAAAAATCGGTCAGGAAAAATATTACGGCAAGGATTATCTTATGGTAATCTTTGTTAGCCCGCTTTCCAATATTTTCAACTCAGCCGACAGTAATCTATCGTACCCCGGTGCAGAGTCCGATATTCAGGCAATTGAAGCCATAGTGCCCATAACTGTATTAAGACAGCACTCCTATATGGGCTATCTTGGCAACAACTACAGAAAAGGCTTTACAGATATCGACCAGACCGGTGCCACAAAGGAAGAGTCCGCAGCTTTCGTAAAGGCTTCCGTTCGACTCATCCTCAAAAATCCCAGAACATTTATAAAAACCCAGCTAAACTGCTGGCTCAAATCATTTAACTGCCGAAAAGAATACTACATAGAAAACTACCACTACGAAAAAGAAGAATTTGCAGGCTTTTCCCATGAAATGTGGGATAAAGGTGCGAAGGAACTCACCTCGGAGGCAGGTGTACAGAAATGGCTTGATAATCCCTTCAGAATTAAGACTCTCGACACTGTCAACAACACTTTGTATCCCTACTACCGTTTCTGGAACACAACCGGAATCGTTAACATTAAATTCTGCGGCCACATTCTTCTTGCCTTTTTGGATGGTCTGGTAGTATTAATCGAATTTGTCAGATTCATAAAAAATAAGCGTCATGATTTGAGTTTCGGACTCATATCGCTGACGCTTCTTGGAGTGCTTGCGGCAACCGTTCTTGCCATGCCAACACCTTATATTGCTTATTTTTACACCTTCATATATTGCTCGGTTCTTCTTCTAGAGTTCTACCTTATAAAGGATAAAGAGAAAAGCATTCAAAACTAAGCAGTTTTAGTTTTCTTTTGTCCCGCTATAAATATAATAATTCCCGCCAGGGCCAACATTGCATACACAACAACCATTTTCCACGAAAACAAAAGGACAAGCGGTCTTCCCTCCGACATTTTCACCTTTGCCCCATATAAGGTCAAAACAGCCACGATTGTTGCAAGCAGATTGTTGCAGGAATGGGCCCATATATTGGTCCATATGTTTCCCGTAGTCAAAAGCAATGCGCAATAAACCAGTGCATCCACCGTAACTGCAATCCAGTTACGTCCATGAAGCCACGCAAACAAAAATGCCATGATTATTCCCACAAGTATTCTTGCCCACTTTTTCTTATAAATGGTTATGGGAATGAATCTGAAACTAAGTTCCTCATATATAGGTGCCAAAAAAATGGCCGAAACCGAAGCCACCAAATCCTCCTTCAGTTCATTCGCATTATATGTCATAACCTTCATATCCGGGGCGGAGAAAATACTTGCTCCCAGATAGATCAGCCCATACTTAATGACTATGTACAAAGGAGTGCACAAAGCCACTACCGCTATAACTCTCCACTCAGGCTTTTTAAAGGAGTAATTCTTCATCTGAGGAAACCACTTAGGAAGCAGCTTAACCGCAATAAAGAAAGTGACCCCTATCAGAACAAGTTCTGCCAGATTCGCCTTCAATTCATTTTTCACGTTTTCATCTACCATGATGAATATTCCCGCAATAACAGAAATTGCCGTTCCGTATATACTTGCAAGAAGCGGCATAAAGATTTTCAGCCCGGTATGGTTACCTTTATTTTTCTTCTTTCCCTGTTCTTCGCTATTATTCTGTTTCTGGTCTTCTTCCATCATTATTCACCCTGCCCGTTTAAATTATCTTTATATTCTATGGTTTCCGTCGTATACTTTCTCGCCATATCATGACGCTTTTTCCGGTTTTCCACACTGTCAAAAACTATTGACATATCATAGTCCTCCGGATACAGTTCTTCCGCCTTAACATGCAGTTTCACACGTTTTTGATTAATCCATATCTTGCGTCCCGCAATCTGTACCCTTAAAACTCCCTTTTCGTTAACCGGTTCACAGACGATACCGATTTTATTGTCGGGAAGAACATAAACCGAATCACCCACCTTGAATCTTGTCATAAATGAGTTGTCTTTTTTATATTCCTTCGTCTTCTTTATTTTAGGTCCATATTTTTTCTTTTCCAAGTCCTTATTTTTAAAGACATAAGAACTTGCAGCTTCTTCACCATATGCGGCCTTTACCGCTATATCCAGCATGTCTGCCGGCATTCCCAGTCTGTCCGCTATATAGAACGCGCAGCTTTCTCCGGCTTCGCCTATTACCATTTTATAAGTGGGCTGCAGGGTCTCTTTGTCAAAAGTCATTCTGGCATTTATAACGCCTTCCTGTCTGTCTGCATATTCCTTCACGTCGGGATAGTGTGTTGTCACAAGGAAATTTGCGCCGCTTTCCCGAAGCTTTTCCAGCATGGCAATTGCTATTCCCATGCCCTCCTGGGGATCGGTTCCCGAACCTAACTCATCCATTATCACAAAACTGTTTCCGTCAACCTCTTTAAGAATCTGAAGCACGTTTTTTATGTGTGACGAGAATGTGGAAAGATTATCACTTAGATTCTGACCGTCTCCTATGTCGCAAAAATATGCAGAGTTCATACATATATCTGCCTGTTCACAGCATACATGCAGACCGCACTGGGCCATAATAGAATTAAGCATTACCGTCTTTATCGCAACCGTTTTTCCCCCGGTGTTGGGTCCGGTAATAACCACTCCCTTGTGTGAAGTTCCCAGTTCAAATGACAGTGGTACACTTATTTCGGGATCCATTAAAGGATGCCTTGCCCGCTTTAAATCAATCCTTCTTTCAAGATTGATTTTCGGCTCGCTTCCGCCAAGCTCAACACTCAGTCTGCCTTTTGAGAAAATGTAATCCAGTTTCTGAAGGAGGCGCATATTCTCCGCCATGTCATCCGCACAGTCGGAAACCATAGCCGTTAACGTATAAAGAATACGGTACACTTCATTCTCTTCATCTATCCGAAGGTTCTGTACCTGCTCCGAAAGCTTAATTACTCCCTCGGGTTCAATAAACAGAGTACTTCCTGTACTTGATTTATCGATAAGGCTTCCGGGTATTTTATATCTGTATTCTTTCTTTACCGGAACGCAGATTCTTCCGTTCCGGTTTGTATAAAAGTTTTCCGCCATATAATCACGGTTGCTTCGGATAACCGATTCCGCCTTCTTTTGCATTTCATCTTCAAGCCGGGAGATTTCCACACGTATTTCGAAAAGTTCCTTTGATGCATGGTCATCTACTCTTTCGCCACGTATCTGCCTGATGATTTCTTCTCTAAGTTCCTCCTGGGTATTTAAGGATTCATCGTAATACGCAAGGGAGTTCTGATACTGTTTTCCCCTTGCAAGATACGAAGCCAGACGCTCCAGAATAATCAATACGCTTTGAACCCTCTCTAACTGATATGGATTCAGACAGTCGCCTCTTTTGCTGATTTCCAGTATATCCAATATCTCCGAAACATCCTGTAGAGGAGGATTCCCAAGCTTTTCTATCATTTCCCTGGCATCCGTGGTATCCTTAAGTTCCTTACGAAGTGAACTTTCATCCAGGACGATCCATTTTTCAGCTATCTGTTCTTTGGCCTTTCCGGTTGCGGCCAAACCTTTCCATATTTCTTTTACTTTATCGAATTCTATTTGTTTTTCTATCATTATGTTAAGTTTTCCTTCCGATTACTTTTTGCTATTAAGTGACCAAAAGTGCATAAAAAAACCATGATACCTTACGCTTAAGATATCATGGTCATGCTTAACCGACAAACCTATAATACAAATAACAGTTTTCCGAGGCATCCTCAGAAAATCCGGTATTCGCAAACAGATATAACCATTATATTAAGCGTAATAAAATAAAGTTAACACAATCTATTCCGTTAACTTAATTCATACCACCAAAGCCGCACTGCACAAACAAACGGCTTTGCATATCATTATTCATGATGATATGGGTTATTTACCCACCACGCTTAACATAAACGATCCTCTGTTTCTGAAAAATTATATGTCTATATTATATTGAATCTGTCTTAAAGTCAACAAATCCGGTATATCCCTATCTGCCGGCTTTTTTACAATAAATCTGTATTGCCCTGTCTACAAAAGCCGCTGTACCTTCGCCGCCGCTTTTATCGATGTTTTTTCTTTCCTCCGTTCACCTGATAAAGCTACTGTAAACTATTACGTTGCGTCGGAGTCAACACCTTTTTTTATCATTTTCTTTTCCATCAATTTGTGGTCAATCACAACCCATGCAATCTCAGCAAATCCCGCAGCGACAAAAATTAATGCCTGCAGGCCGATATTATCCATTTTTTCCAGAAAAAACACAAACAAGGATAAAGTAACAAACAGCGCACAGCCCAGAATAATAAAGTCTCTTCCGTGTCTTTTGTTCCATTCGGAAACGCTTGTTAACTCCTCTTCTTTGGGCGGAGTCAAACCAGTATTGATGGTCACGGGTGTTTTCGATCTGCACTGGCTTATGCCAAGAATCACAAAAATCATGGAAATAAGAAAAGAAAAAACCAAATAAACGATTGTTCCGGTCAAAAGTAATCCTCCTTATTAATCAGCCTTATATCAGATTTCGAAAGTGCTCATCGATATATTCAAAATAAGGCTTTCTGTTCACTTCTTCCTTATGCTGCAGATACCACTCTGCCGCATCCTTCAAGCCTTCCTTCATAGGAATGG
>JAZLJG010000008.1:0-8658 GCA_045617745.1 Lachnospiraceae bacterium
AGGTCGTAGATTACTGGAAGATAGTTTTGAAAAGGTAAAATCAGTAGGAAGAACCAGACTTAAAATCGGAATTGTAGAAGAAAACACGGTTTTGAAAAACTGGTATGAAACTTTCGGTTTCAAGCATACGGGAACAGAAAAGTATGATTTCTTTCCGTTTACCTGCGGGTATATGGAGAAGAATCTGGACGTTTGATTTATGGGGGAGAAAAGAATGAAAGGACTGTCATCTAAAACTTTAAAAATCATAAGAAACATGATTGTTCTTCTGGGAATTTTTGTTGGTCTTCTTTTATGGTGGCGATTGCCGATGGTGTTTAAAAACACTTCGACCTTCCATTCGGGAACCGGTGAATATGGCTTGAAATTTGGCGCATTGCCGATTTTACTTCTACAGTTTTTTGCCTTCCTTCCCGGCAACAGTAAAGAAGAAATCCATTCTGATGACCCAACAGAAAGGGCAAGGCTTGAGGAAGAAAACAAAAGAAAGGGACTACAGTTTCAGATTGGTGTTGCTATAGTAGAAGCACTTGTTATTTGGGGAATTATGGGATTTTGCGTAATAAAGCTGTAAATTGTTTCTTGGAAGGAGTTTGTTTTGGGAGAACTTAACATAGTTGATTTGCGGGAAAAACCTGAAATCAAAGAAGCGGCCGCAAAGTGGTTTCACAGCAAGTGGGGTGTGCCCACAGAGGCTTACCTTGAATGTATGGAAAGCTATTTGAACGGCGAAACGGAGTATGGATGGTACTTGTGTTTAGCTGGAGAAAAGATTGTTGCTGGTCTTGGCGTTATAGAAAATGACTTTCATGACCGCAAAGACCTGACTCCAAATGTATGTGCAGTATACACGGAAGAAGCTTACAGATGCAGAGGAATTGCGGGAAAGCTTTTGAACTATGTTGTAGAGGAATGCAAGGCTAAGGGGATATATCCTTTATACCTGGTAACAGACCATACAAACTTCTATGAGAGATACGGATGGAGATTTTTGTGCATGGTTCAGGGTGACGGAGAACCGGGAATGACCAGAATGTATATTCATGAAGAGGCGAAACTTTATTTTGAAGTGCCCTCTATATCCAGAAAGAATGATGCCATTGACTTCATAAATGAGTTTAAAGAATACGGCTCCGATATTAATGGGGTAGGCGGCCTTAACTGGTTTACAGAGGACTATGAAGGATGGCTGAAGAAGCTTGAAGAAGACTACACCAGGGAGCCGGGAGAAGAAAGGGTACCTGCAAGAACCTATTTTCTTGTGCGAAACAGCGACAAAAGAATAGTGGGTATGATAAATATACGGCTTGCCCTTAATGAACGGCAGAGAAAATTTGGTGGCCATATCGGTTATTCCATAAGGCCCACGGAGAGAGGCAAGGGTTATAACAATATTAACCTGTATCTGGGACTTAAGGTTTGCGATTCCTACGGAATAAAGGAAGTGCTTATGGATGCGGATCGTGATAATCCCGCTTCATGGAAAACCATGGAAGCTTTGGGCGGAATACGCACGAGAGAATACTATGATGAAGAGAATGCCCACTGCACGGTGGTGGACTACACAATTGACGTGAAGAAAGCTTTAAAGGAGCATTCTGAATACGAAAAAGCAGTTGCTAAGAGAGGTTCCTGTAAATGACACACGAAGAAAAAGCATTATCATACTTTCAGGATAAGTTTCACTGTTCCCAGTCTGTTCTTGCGGCATATACAGAAGAGCTGGGATTAACGGAAGAACAGGCACTGAAAATAGCATATTGTTTAAACAGCGGCATGCGAAAAGGCGAGGTGTGCGGAGCCTGCTCAGGAGCTTTGCTTGTGCTGGGAATGAAATACGGGCAGTGCAAAAAGGACGATCTGGAGAGCAGAGCACGGGCCAATCAGAAGACCCTTGAGTTTTTGGAGCGTTTTAAGGAAGAGAACGGGTCCTATATATGCAATGATCTGTTGGGCTGTGATATATCTACTGCGGAAGGTATTCAATATGCTATGGAGCATAACAGCTTTACCGATGTTTGCCCGAAAATGGTTGCTTCAGCCGTAAGAATTCTGGAGGATATGGATTAGAAGCCTTTTAGTTTGTCAGGCATTAATGTACCATAATCTATGGTATACTAAGTCCTATAGTGGATTCGCTAAAATGAAGAGTTTTAGGGGGAGAAAATGAGGAGTAAGCGAAAGAGCGTTACTATAGTGCTGTTTTTATTACTTTTTGGTGTGGCTTGCATTTCCAAGCTGCGTTTTGTTTTTGTTGGTCTTGATATAGATGAACAGTATGCGTTGGCACTTGTGTATCGAATTGCAACCGGCGATTTGCCGGTGCTTGAAATGTGGGAACCGCATCAGACCTCGGCGTTGTTTCCGGGGCTGTTTGCGTGGTTATATTTGAAAGTTTCGGGTGGAACAGCCGGATTCTATGTATACATGAGAATCATAGGACTATTCTTTGAAATATTTGTGGCTGCATTTGTATATTTCTCATTTTCTGAGGAGTTTGGTAAAGAAAAATCGGCAATAGCGGCTTTGTTAGTTTTCACGATTGTGCCAAAGTGGATTATTTCTCCGGAATTTGTTAATCAACAAATACTGTGGGCAGTTATGACGATTATTTGCCTTTACAAATCGATTAGAAAGGATAAGCATGTGTTGTTCCATGCGGTGTTTGCAGGGCTGTTTATGTGTCTTGATGTGCTGGCTTATCCTTCTGCGATTTTTGTATTTGTGGCACTGTTTGTTATTTTGGCAATAGGAAAGGCGTGGAAGGCTCTATGGGGGTTTGTCGGAACTTGCGCTGTGCTGGGAGGCGGGTTTTTAATAGCTGTTTTGGCTTATACGGGCGGTGAAAGATTCGCAGAATGTATAAGGCACATTCTTTCGGACCCTTCTCATTCTGAAAGTTTTGGACAAAAGCTTTTCGGATATGGAAATGACTTTCTGCGAATATTGGTTGTCTCATTTGCTTGTTTTTTCTTTGCATTTCTCTTTATTTGGATATTAGCATGCAAGGTTCGAGGACATAGGTTTTCATGGAAACTTTGCGTTTCTGAAGGAGCATTTTCATTGTGGATTGTGTTTATGACAATCTATTCTGTAGTGTTTGTTGCTGTCTTAAATAAACCTGCGGTATTGGCGGGAGCGCCTTATTTTGCGGGGGGTGTGATCCTTTTGATTCTTTTTATCAGAAAACGGGATCTCGTAATGGCACTGTGGCTGTTTGGAGGAGTCGGAGGTTTCATAGGAGAAATGCTTCTTACTAATCTGGAAATGCAGACTGCCTGCGTTCATTTGTTACCTGCGATGGTTGCTCTTTGTTTGTACAGCGGTGATGGGGCAGATAAGGCTGAAAGTAATCAGGAGGCTATGTGTGTTGAAGCAGCGTTAAGTGTATTCATTTTAGTGAATGCCATATTGTATGTAGGGTTTGTTAGATGGAATGAAGGGCGTTATCCCAATATCTTTTTTGTTAAACAAAAGGCACTTGAAGGTCCGGTGAGCGGAGTCTATTGTGAATACATGGACGGGTATCGGTATAACGGAAATATGGATTTTTTGGCTGTTAATACAACACCGAATGAGAAACTACTCTATATTGGCTTAGATAATGATGTTTATTTGATGAATGAATTTGAAGTGTGCAGTGCATCAACAATCAGTACTCCGGTATGGGATGAACGATACATCAAATATTATGAGGTTAATCCGGATAAGCGACCGGAAGTCGTGGTGATTGATAAAAAAATCAATTTGTCAGAGGCTTTTAAAGAATGGATAAGTACGAATTTTAAGTCTGTGACGGAGAATGAATACCTGATGATGTATCGGTAGTTTTCGGGTTTATCGGGCGAAATTTCAATAATGAAAGATGAATGATTTACAAAGAATTCGGGAAATATTTGGATAAAAAAAAGAAAGAGGCAGCGCGTGATTTTATCAAACAGCGAATTGCAAAAGATTTATTTTGGAGCATATAGCTTCGAAGAGACTGAGGACGGCTATCTTCAGGCATTTCAGTACACCCGGGAACAGATGGATTATTTTGAAAAAGCATTCGCGTTCTGGTTTGAAAGATGTACTGCATCGACATGTAAGTCTTTGGAGTTTACGACGGAAGCCGAAACAGTTTCTTTTGACTATAAAATCATATGGGTTAGCTCTGAGGATACTGTTGAACTGGCTGTTGATTCGCTCATTTCAGATATTCGATATATCCACGATATGGACAAAGAAGGACGCCTGACATTCACACTTCCTTCCGGAAGCAAGAAGGTTACCATTTACCTTCCTTCGGATGCAACCCTTCTTTTGAAAAACTTTGAAACAGACAAACCTGTTTTGCCGGCAGAAAAGGGTCCGAAGGTATTGTGGCTCGGGGACTCCATTACACAGGGCTACGGCCCCCTTCGTTCGGCCTGCACTTATGTCAGTGTTGCCAACAGACTTTTGAACTACGATATCATTAATCAGGGAATCGGCGGATATATTTACGACAAGAAAGTATTAATGAAAATGGATGGCTATAAGCCGGAGAAAATCATCGTGGCATTTGGAACCAACCAGTTCTGGTGCGAAACGATGAAGGATATAGAGGAATACTATGAGAAACTGATGGAAATCTACGGAAACACTATACCCGTTCTTTGCATAACTCCCATTTGGAGAGGAGATATTCCCGACAAATTTGAAACCTTTTCGGCTTTCTGCGATAAAGTAAAAGCCATTGCCGGAAAGTATCCAAACGTCAAAATTGTAGAGGGCTTTAAAATGGTTCCTCATTTACCGGAATATTACCTCGACAATCTTCATCCCAACTGCCTGGGAGCAGAGATTTACGGAAGAAATCTGGTAAAGGAAATAGAACGCCTGGAGTTTTAACAAACGGAAGATGTAGCGTGACCCGTGGAACGGGGTAGGCACGAAAACTTTTGACCAAAGAAAAATCTATTGTTGTTGACAGCGATAGATTTTTTTAATATCATAATGGTGACCACGTGGTCACGGAACACATGGGAGGATAGTTATGCCATCAAAGCAGTTCGGACAGTTAAGTGATGAGAAAAAAAGTGCCATCATAGAAGCATGCCTTGTTGAGTTTGGTGAAAGCGGGGTAATAAATGCTTCTACTAACAACATTGTCAAAAAATGCGGAATTAGCAAGGGCAGCCTTTTTAAGTATTTTGAGACTAAGGATGATTTGTGTTTCTACCTTTTCGAGACGGTTACAAATGAAATGCTCAGTGATCTTTCTGAGAAAATGGAAAACTTTTCCGCTGAATTATTTCAAAAGATTATTGATTATTCTGTGTGGGAAACTTCCTGGTATATAGAAAATCCTGTGAAAGGACGCTTCGTGATTGCGGTTGCAAAAGAGCGGAATTCAGGGTTTGCAGAGAAGCTTCGGGAAAGATTCGGGGAAAAAAGCGATAATGTGTATTTCAACCTGATGAGTGGGATTCCTGCAGATAAATTCAAAAAGGATTCCGTTACTTTATCGAATCTGATCAGGTGGACGGTTGAAGGATACAACAGTGAGTTCCTTGCTGGAGCGGATTTGAAAAAAAGAAGTCTTGAGGATTTAAAAGAAGAATATATGAAAGGCTTATCTGGATATATCGAAGTCATTAAAAGCGGTGTTATTAAGTGAGTTTTTAAGTGAAGGAGAATGATGTATGAAAGATTCGACCAGAGAGTATCTTAGTTATTTTGGACTTTTTAAGAAGGTGTTTTCGGCAAAGAAAACAGTGAAACCCGAATGCATTTCTTTTGGTGAACACAAAGACCAGTATTTTTTATATTATGAACCGGAAAGCATTACAAGTGACAAGGTAGTGGTCTGGGTCCACGGCGGAGGCTGGAATGCAGGCTCTCCCAAGTTCTTTGACTTTGTCGGTCAATCGATGGTGCACTATGGATACAGATTCATTTCCATAGGTTATCGTTTGTCTCCAGGGAATAAATATCCCTGTCAGATAGAGGATGTTTGCAATGGTTATAATGCGGCAATTGATTTTTTGAAATCAAAAAATGCAGATGTTAACAAAATTATTGTTTCAGGGCCATCTGCCGGGGCACAACTGACATCTGTTCTTGTTTATAATAATGCTGTCCGCGAACGTATGCATGTGGATATTTCAGGTGTCATAGGATATATCGGAGTGGGTGGACCATATAGTTTTTCGGCAAATACAACTATATTGAGATTGCTTTTGGACCAGTTGTTTGAGAAAGGATACAACAGAGATGAAGCAGAACCCTGTCACCTGATGGATAAGAGTGATGTACCTATGTTATTGATACAAAGTAAGCATGACGGAGTAGTTGATTATTCATGTGCAGAAATGTTTTGTAAGAAAGCAGTTGAACTTGGGAACAAGTGTGAATTGTATTCTGTAGAGGATAAGAAAAATACCCATTCCTGGTATACTGCGGGAATGTTTTTGGAAACCAGAGAACGGAATAAGGGACTGGACAAGTTTTTATCATATATCGAAAGCCTGTAAAGAGTTCTTCCTTTTTCAAGTAATCCAGTCACCCGTTGCTATTAATTAGTGATAAATTAAACGCTATAGATGTGATTTTTTTGTCGGGTGGACATGTACCAACACAGAATGCATTTTTCAAACAGTTATGCTTAAAAGAAAAACTAAAATCGTTTACTGGAATTGTTGTTGCGTGGAGTGCTGAGTCTATGAATTGTGCAGAAACAGTATATGCTGGACCGGAACTGGAGTGTGAAGCATTAGATCCAAAGTATGAACGGTGGATTTCCGGATTAGGCATTACAAAAACAAATATATTACCACATTTTCAAAGTCTAAGAGGTGAATGTTTGGATGGAATGCGTTTGATAGAAGATATTACTTTTGCGGATAGTGTAGGTCATGAAATAATTGCTATGAACGATGGTGCATTCATTCTTGTTGAGGATGGTAAGGAAATGATAAAAGTACTGTTTGTCTGCTGGGGCACTTTGCATACAATAGGCTGAAAATGCAGTAAAATCAATGCTTTGAGACAATTGTTGAAATAGTCTACACCTTTTGGTGGTAAGAGGAATATGGACCATCCCGGAAATATGAATAAGGCCACCTTATCTGCTAAATACTTAGTAAGACAGGGTGGCTTTTTTTGAAAACCAAAACGGAAAATGCCTAAAAATTAAAAAATAGGCAAATTCCGTTGAATTAATTTGAACTTCTTGATATAATGAAAATCGAAATGGAGTACCTGCTTTAAGGGGGTGTATCATGGGAAAAACAATTATTACAGAAAAAGAAATCACAGAGATATTACGAAAAGAAAATGTAGAAATAAGCGATACGGATTTGAAGTGGAAATTATTTCATTACTGTAAGGATAATGGATTACAAAGTATCGGAGCACAGCAATATGTAAAGGTTGGCTCTGTATATGATTATGAACTTGGAAGCACTGCTAAAGCTATAAGTAATAATCTGAGAACTCAATATCCTGAAATAAAACTTGTTGTATGGGAAAGCCGTATTTTAAATGAATGGCTGAATTTGCTGATAGCAAAAAATACTATTTTTATAGAAACGCCTAAGGACTTCCTGGATACAATATATGATGCGCTTACTGAATCGGATGAAAATACAATGGTGCTTGTTAATCCTAAGACAGAAGAGTATTTCAGATATCAGAAAAACGATTTAATTGTGTTAAGAACGATGGTGGATAGAGCGCCAATATCGAAAAACAACCATTTAACAATAGAAAAGCTTTTTGTAGATTTGTTATGTGACAAATTATTAATTGAACTTTTTGATAGTTATACGGTACAGGAACTTATTCAAAACGCAGCAGCATCATATGCAGTGAATGAAAAGAAATTACTTGCCTATGCAAGACGTCGTGGTAGGTATAATGAAATTTTAGCATACTGGAGAAAGATAAATGATAGATAAAAGAATATACAGTAAAGAATATATAGATGAGGTACTTGATTCACAGAAATGTGATCCGACAATTCTAGAAAGAACCATTTTTGCATTTGGACTATTAGAAGCATTGGTTACTGTTGGCGCAAAATTTACTTTCAAGGGAGGTACTTCGTTAATGCTCCTTTTGAATACACCGCTGAGATTGTCAACGGATATAGACATCATTGCAGAACCAGATACTAATATGGAAGACTATGTTAAGAAGGCAAGTAAGATCTATCCGTTTATCGGATATGAAGAAAATAAAAGGAAAGGTGCAAACAATATTGTAAAGCAACATTTTCGATTTTTCTTCAAGTCAGTTTTGCGTCCGGACAAAGATATATCTGTTCTTCTCGATGTTCTTTATGAAAAAAATCATTATGCGAGGGTGATTGAGAAGGAGATACATAACAGTTTAGTTCTGACTGAGGGTAATCCAGTTATGGTTACGGTTCCAAGTGTAGAATCAATTCTGGGTGATAAGCTGACGGCATTTGCGCCACATACAATAGGGGTAAAACCTATTACGGAGTATGAGGATAGAATCGTAGATAAGAAAATAGAAGTAATCAAACAATTCTTCGATGTTGCCTCTCTTTATGATGTGGCAAAGATGCAGAATGAAATCACGGAGTCTTATTTTAATACTGCCGAAGCAGAGATAAGATATCGCGGCCTTGACATCAAGCCAGAGGAATGTCTAAAAGATACTTTT
>JAZLJG010000009.1:0-8507 GCA_045617745.1 Lachnospiraceae bacterium
CTGCCTTACGGTTGGTTCCGTTATGGCTCCCGTTACCGATGCAAAGAAGATAAGCAGAGTAAAGCTTGCGTATTTGATAGATGCTACAGCAGCTCCCATCTGTATGATTGCTCCCGTTTCTTCATGGGCTGCAGCGGTTTCGGGATGTGTTGAGAGCGAAACTTACACAGGATTTGACCTTTTTGTTAAGGCTATTCCCTTTAACTTCTATTCAATTCTTACTCTTGTATTTATCCTTACCATTGCTTTTATGGGATTTGATTACGGTAAGATGTCGAAGTTTGAAATCAAGGCTCAGAAGGATGGGGATTTAAGCATTCTTGATGAAGCTTTGGTGGACAAGAAGCAGGAAAGAAAGATTGAAGAAGAAGGTCCTGCAGACCCTCACAAAGGAAAACTTTTCGACCTTGTTATTCCGATACTGGTTCTTATTGCTATTTGCGTATGGGCACTTATCAGAAATGGTATGGAATCTCTCGGCGGACAGGCTACCATCAGAGAAGCATTCTCCGAAACAGATGCTACGGTTGGCCTTCCCTGGGGAAGCATTATTGCTCTTGTAATCATTGCTGTTTATCTTGTGGCTAGAAAGGTAGTAACCTTCCAGGAAGCTATGGAATGTATTCCCAGCGGATTCGTAGCAATGGTTCCCGCCATTACAATTCTTACACTTGCTACAGCTCTTAAAAATATGACAAACGGAGCTTTGGAAGCATCTGTATTTGTAGAAAGCATTATGAATAATGCAGAAAGCTTCAGCTGGATGTTACCTGCAATCGTATTCATTATTGCTTGCGTAATTGCTTTCGCAACGGGAACTTCATGGGGTACCTTCGGAATCCTGATTCCCATCGTATCCGTTGTATTCCCCGAAAACTCAAGCCTCTTTATCGTAAGTATTTCAGCATGCCTTGCAGGTGCTGTTTGCGGTGACCACTGCTCACCCATTTCGGATACCACCATCATGTCCAGTGCAGGTGCACATTGTAACCACATTGATCACGTAGAGACACAGCTTCCTTACGCAATATCGGTTGCAGCAATCTCTTTTGTATGTTACCTTCTTGCGGGAATATTTGATAAGTGGAATGTTACTTGGATCTCAATCCCTGTAGGCGTTGTTCTTACAATAGCGTTCCTGTTTGTTATGAAGACAAAGGTTGCAAAGAAAAACGCATAATCCCTTGTGGGGGAAAATAAAATTTTGAATGATAGAACCGGCCGTGAGTATTTGCTCACGGCCGGTTTGTTTGTTAAAAACTTGTAATCTTTCTTTGGCCGTGACATAATGAGAGTATGAAACAGCGAACTTATGTTTGCATCGACCTTAAATCCTTTTATGCTTCGGTGGAGTGTGTCGCAAGGGGACTGGATCCTTTTAAGACTAATCTTGTGGTGGCAGATCCGGAAAGATCGGAAAAAACCATATGTCTTGCAGTGTCGCCGGCCATGAAGAAGCTGGGAGTTCCGGGCCGTTGCAGGGTGTTTGAAATACCCAAAACAATTGAATACATAATGGCTACTCCCAGAATGCAGAAGTATATTGATGTTTCGGCACAGATTTACGGAATTTATCTTCGGTATATTTCAAAGGACGACATTCACGTATATTCCATAGACGAGGTATTTATGGATGTTACGGACTACCTTTCCATGTACAGATGCACGGCCAAAGAACTGGGGCAGCGCATGATGAATGAGGTATTCAGGGAAACCGGAATACAGGCTACTTGCGGTATAGGAACCAACCTCTATCTTGCCAAGATTGCCCTGGATATTATTTCAAAACACGTTCCCGACCACATAGGAATACTGGACGAGCAAAGCTACAGGGAAAAACTTTGGGACCACAAGCCTCTTACGGATTTTTGGCGTATAGGCCCCGGAATATCAAGACGCCTTCAAAGCAACGGAATGGAGACCATGGGAGACATTGCCCATGCTGAAGAGGAACTTCTTTATCATCTTTTCGGAATTGACGGGGAACTGATTATAGATCACGCCTGGGGCAGGGAAACTACCACCATGGCGGACATTAAGAACTATAAGCCGTCCACAAACTGTATATCAAACGGTCAGGTTCTTCCCAGGGAATATACTCATGAGGAGGGCCGTCTGGTGGCCAAAGAAATGGCAGACATTCTTGTGCTGGACCTTGTTGCGAAAAATAAGATTACGGAATCCATCAGTATTTATCTTGGCTATTCTTCGGGAATGCATGCAGTGGACAGCGACCACGGAAGCGTAAGGCTTTTGAGCCCTACAAACAGCGCCAGCACCATAGTGGCAGCAACTGAGAAGCTTTATCTTACCATAAAGGATCCCACGATGCCTTTAAGACATATCAATATTTCTTTTAACAATATAGTGGATGATGAATACAGACAGCTTGATCTTTTTACCGATTATAAGGGTGAAGAGAAGGAAAACAAGGTTCAGAAAGCAATGATTTCCATAAAGGATAAATACGGAAAGAACGCCGTGGTTAAAGGTATGAATCTTGAAGAAGGCGGAACCACTATCCAAAGAAACAACCAGATAGGAGGGCACAGAAAATAAGCAAAGTAAAATCACAGCATGCACATATGAGCCCTGCGGACAGAGCGAAGCAATTTATGCCATTTGCAGCCCTGAAGGGCTATGAAGAGGCCCTTAGAGCAATGGAAGAGAAGATGGAAGCAATTTGTGAGAAGAAAAGCGAACCTTTTTGGGGGGATACTATTTCTGAACCATCTGATACTCTTTAGGACTCATTCCGAATTCTTTTTTGAATGCCCGGAAAAATACAGAGTAATCGTTAAATCCATATAAGGGGAAGGTCTCTTGTATGGGTTTTCCGCTTCCTATGGCATCCTTTGCGGCGTAGAGACGTTTCATCTGTATGAATTTATGCAGCGAAATACCATAGTCTTCTTTGAAGACATGCTCTATGTGGTATTTGCTTACGAAAAATTCACGCTCCAGTCTTTCGAGGGAAAGGTCCTCATCCAGATGGAACATTACATAATCGCTTATGATATTTGAAAGGCGGCCCTTAGTGCCGGAAATACCTACAGATACCTTCTCGTAGGCCATACGGTTGATGGTGAGAATCAAATCGCTTATCTGGAGGGAAACCTTTGCATCTTTGCCGAAACGGTTACCTTTAACTTCGGCGGTAATATTGAAAAGAGCTGACTGGAGTTCGTTGAAAGCAAGCACGTCGTTTGCAAAGCGGTATTCGTTCTGCTTTTTAACCAGTTCCACGATATAGCCGTAGTCGGGAGAGGCATTTACAAGGCGGTCATAAAAATCCGCACCTATCCAGAGTACAAAACGCTTATAAGGGGTAGTGTTATCCAGAAATTTCGGATAGTGTTCGATTCCGGGAGGAATGATTATAAGGTCGCCGGTACGTAAATGGATGGGCTTTCCGGACACTACGATATCTACATTCCCTTCCAGGAAAAAGTAAAACTCATAATAATCGTGGGTGTGTTTATTTACGGCGGTTCCGGGAATATCACTGTAGTAGTATATTTCGTAATCCCGTGAAAACATGTATTGTCTGGTGGAAAAAGGTGTAATCAGCTCTTGTTTTTTCATGCTTTCTCTCCTTGTAAAAAGAAGATATCATAATGTAGCAATTTTTGCAATGTTAACAACAATAGTGATTATTTAAGTTTTAATGGTCTATCGTTACAATCGGTAAGTGAACAGAGAATTTTGGAGGCATTATTATGCAGATGACATTACGCTGGTACGGAAGCAAGCACGATTCCGTTACACTGGAACAGATAAGACAGGTACCCGGAGTAAAAGCAGTTATTACTACTCTTTACGATTCCGTACCCGGCGAAGCATGGGAACTTGAAGACATACGTGCCATGAAGAGGGAAGTTGAGGCAGCAGGCCTTAGAATTGCCGGCATTGAAAGCGTTAACATTTCCGATGCGATAAAGATCGGTTCTCCCGAAAGAGAAGAACATATAGAAAACTATATTAAGACACTTGAACGTCTGGGACAGGAAGATATTCACATGGTATGCTACAACTTTATGCCTGTATTCGACTGGACCAGAACCGAGCTTGCAAGAAAGCGCCCCGACGGCCCAACAGTTCTTGCATATAACCAGGCAGCAATTGATGCCATAAAGCCCGAGGAAATGTTTGACGCCATTAAGGGAGACTCAAATGGACACGTAATGCCCGGCTGGGAACCCGAAAGAATGGCAAGAGTAAAAGAACTTTTTGAAATGTACAAGGATGTGGACAATGAAAAGCTCTTTGAAAACCTTAAGTATTTCCTGGAACGCATAATGCCCACCTGTGACAAATACGATATCAATATGGCGATTCACCCTGACGATCCCGCATGGAGCGTTTTCGGACTTCCCCGTATTATTATAAACAAAGAAAACATTCTCCGTATGATGAAGATGGTTGATAACCCGCATAACGGCGTAACATTCTGCTCCGGCTCATACGGTACAAACCTTGAAAACGATCTTCCCGACATGATCCGTTCATTGAAGGGTCGTATTCATTTTGCACATGTAAGAAACCTTAAATTCAATTCTCCCACAGACTTCGAAGAGTCCGCGCACCTTTCTTCCGACGGAACCTTTGATATGTATGAGATTATGAAAGCCCTTTACGACATAGGCTTTGAAGGTCCTATAAGACCTGACCACGGCCGAATGATCTGGGGTGAGGTTGCTATGCCCGGCTACGGCCTTTATGACAGAGCTTTGGGTGCTGCTTATCTTAACGGTCTTTGGGAAGCCATTGAAAAGAGCAATAAGAGGTAATAATAATGGGACTTAATTTATCGGTAGAAAGCCTTAAGAACAAAGAACAGTGGACCGCAAAGGGTTACAGAGTCTGGGAGTACGACAGAGAAAAAGTCAAAGAAGCTACTCTTAAAAATCCTGAGTGGATACACTTTGGAGCAGGCAATATTTTCAGAGCATTTCAGGCAGCCCTTCTTGAGGAACTTTTGAATAAGGGAATCGAGAAGACAGGCCTTATTGCGGCAGAAGGCTTTGACTACGAGATAATTGACAAAATGTACCGTCCTCACGACGGTCTTGGAATTGATGTTACTTTAAAGGCCAACGGTACTATAGATAAAGCGGTTATCGGAAGCATTGTGGAGTCACTTGCTGTGAATCCTGAAGCAGAAGATGATTACAAGAGACTTAAAGAGATTTTCAGAAGCCCTTCACTTAAAATGGTGAGCTTCACCATTACCGAAAAGGGATACAGCCTTAAAAACGCAGCCGGCGAAATCGCCCCTGCCGTGGCAGAAGATTTCGCCAAAGGACCTAAGGTGGCTGCAAGCTACATGGGTAAAGTCAGTGCTCTTCTTTATGAAAGATTCGAAGCAGGCAAGCTT
Source organism: Lachnospiraceae bacterium (assembly GCA_045617745.1). Classification (GTDB taxonomy): domain Bacteria; phylum Bacillota; class Clostridia; order Lachnospirales; family Lachnospiraceae; genus UBA1258. Next base: position 5,378 of record JAZLJG010000009.1, read on the forward strand.
CCTGTTGCGATGGTAAGCATGGACAACTGCTCCCACAACGGAGACAAGCTTTTTGCTGCAGTAAGTGCTTTTGCCAAAGCATGGGCTGAAAACGGTCTTATAAGCAAAGAATTTGTGGATTATGTGGAAGATAAGAGCAAAGTTTCTTTCCCCTGGTCCATGATTGATAAGATTACCCCCAGACCCGATGCATCCGTTGAGAAGATGCTTCTTTCAGACGGTATCGAGGACCTGGCCGCAGTGATTACATCTAAGAACACATATGTAGCACCTTTTGTTAATGCAGAGGAGTGTCAGTACCTTGTTATAGAAGATTCTTTCCCCAACGGAAAGATCGCTCTTGATAAAGTAGGCGTTATTTATACCGAGAGGGAAACCGTGGACAGAGTCGAGAAGATGAAGGTTTGCACCTGTTTGAATCCTCTTCACACAGCTCTTGCGGTATATGGGTGTCTTTTGGGATATCAGCTTATTTCCAAAGAAATGGAGAATCCTTCTCTTAAGCGTCTTGTGGAGAGAATCGGTTACGAAGAAGGACTTCCCGTTGTAGTAAATCCCGGAGTGCTGGATCCTAAAAAGTTTATTGACGAAGTAGTGGGTCTTAGAATTCCCAATCCTTTTATGCCTGACTCACCCTGGAGAATTGCAACTGATACTTCCCAGAAAGTGGGAATCCGTTTCGGTGAAACCATAAAGGAATACGAGAAGCGCGACAATCTCAAGGCAGCAGACCTTGAAATGATTCCTCTTGTTTTTGCAGGATGGCTCCGTTATCTTATGGGTATAAATGATAACGGTGAAACATTTGAACCGAGCTCCGATCCGTTACTTGAAACACTCAGACCTTACGTAGCTTCCGTTAAATTCGGCGATAAAGATATTCACGATAAAGTATGTCCCATTCTTTCAAATGTTGATATCTTCGGCTCAGACCTTTACAAGGTAGGGCTTGGTGAGAAGGTTGAGAAATACTTTATTGAACTTGTTGAAGGCCCTAAGGCAGTTGAGAAGACCCTTGCAAAATATGTATTCTAAACGATATGACACCCGCACATCCTGCGGGTGTTTTTTTCGGGGATTATTGAAAACAAAAGACTCCGACTATATAATAAACGTAAAATAACCTGTGGAGGTTACCCGGTGAAGTTTCTAAAAACCAGAGTGCCGCATATTATTTTGTTCCTGTTCGCAGCAGCAATGCTGATTATCACTTATTTGTCCATGGACAAAAGGGAGAACACGGATTCATTTATTAAGCTGAGCACTGGATGGACAGTAAAAGTTAATAATGACATATACGAAAACGTGGACCTGGATGAATTTCGCTTTCCGGTAACCAACAAAGGAGACTGGATTGTGGTAGCAGGTGTTTTGCCGGAAGATTTTCCGGCAAATCAGACCATGCGTATCCATATGATTCACAGTTTCACCAGAGTGTATCTGGACGGTGAAGAACTGTTTTCTTACGGAAAAGAAGAGTATGAATCCGGAAAGATGCTTGGATACGGTACAAGGTTTTTAAGTATTCCCGAAAACGCTCAGGGGAAGACTTTGATGATAACCATGTTTGTTACCGAGGACAAAGCGTTCTCAAGCATTACTCCGCCTGAGTTTTATGATGAGGCAACGGATTTAAGTACCTTTTACGGACAAAGAAATATCCAGATGTTAGTGTCCATTACACTTATTGTAGTGGGATTTTGTATATCGATAGTAACGTTTCTTTTGTATTTCAAGGCATATTCCATGGACAGACTTTTCTGCATAGGAATCTTTTCACTGTGCATAGGTATGTGGTCCTTATGCAGCTACTGCCTGGATTCCCTGCTTACATCAAGTCTGACGGTTAAGGTATATATGGAGTATCTTTCTTTGTACCTGGCTCCGTTCCCTATTCTTCTTTACTTCAGGGAGGATGTGGAGGCAAGAAAAAAACGCTGGGAAACATTTACTTTCTATGCCCTTGTAATTATTGAAATACAGATGTTTTTGCTTACCCTTATATGCCAGATTACCAACACGGTTCACATGCCTGACTTTTTAGGCCTTTTCAGAGTCTTTATGGGAATTATTGCTGTGTTTGTGCTTCTTTTGGTAATACAGGATATGAGAAACGAGAGAAGCCACAAGCTTTTAGTGGTGGGCTTTGGCCTGCTTTTGGTGGTTGCGGTAAGGGATCTTGTTGCTTTTGCACTTTCCAGATATGGCTATACAAAGGGGGCGGAAGGCGAATATAAGAGCTTTATTTCAGTAGGTGCCCTGATGTTTGTGGTGGCTATACTGGTGGATTTTATCCATGAAATGAGACTTAAACTTTTCAAAACCGCAGAAACGCAGTTCTTGGAAAAGATTGCCTATGAGGACGTGCTCACCGGTCTTTCCACAAGAAGAAAATGTGAAGAAATCTTTGATTCAATAGATAAAAACGGGTATGATTACCTGATTATACAGTTTGACTTAAACAATCTGAAGAATACCAACGACGATTACGGTCATGAAGCAGGAGATGACCTTATTGTCAGGTTTTCGAATATACTGAAAGAAACCTTTGGCGATGGCGAGATACTCGGTCGAATGGGTGGCGACGAGTTTATTGTTATCGTTACAGATGCTTACGGCTATAAGGCGGAAGAAAAGATTGCCCGCATGAATGAGCTCATGGAAAAGGACAATGAGGACAAAGAAATAAAGGTGAGCGCTTCAAACGGATACTGTTCTTCATCCGAAGTCAAATTCCCCACAGCCCGAGCTGTCTACAAAGAAGCCGATAAGCGTATGTATAAAGACAAAGAGGATTATTACAAAAGAACAGGAAAAGGACGAAGAAGAAATGACACCCAGAGAATCGATTAACATCAGAGATCCCTTTGTACCGGTGCACGAAGGAAAGTATTACCTGTACGGTACAAGAGGCCCGGAATGCATTACTTCGACGAAGAAACAGGTAAGTCTATTAATTAATTGATTTTGAACTCCCGCGGCTTAATGCCCAATGTCATTAAGTTAAGTGTGACGACAAAAAGACTCTTATACCAGAAATGGTATAGGGGTCTTTTTTTCTGAAAAAATAGTTGACAGCAGGACTGAAAAGTGCGGCCGCTTTCGCTACTGATTATATTTTAGAGGTAGC
>JAZLJG010000010.1:0-8419 GCA_045617745.1 Lachnospiraceae bacterium
AGACGACGAGGTAGATAGGGCCAGGGTGTAAGTACAGTAATGTACTCAGCTGATGGTTACTAATCGGTCGAGAGCTTAACCAAGAAGGTTGTTATTCCAGGAATGCAATCGGAACTTTCTGTATTCAGTTTTAAGGTTCATTACAAGTACGGCCTAGTGGCTCAGTTGGTTAGAGCGCCGCCCTGTCACGGCGGAGGTCGCGGGTTCGAGTCCCGCCTGGGTCGTTTCCAGTATGGAAATGGGGTCTTAGCTCAGCTGGGAGAGCATCTGCCTTACAAGCAGAGGGTCACAGGTTCGAGCCCTGTAGGCCCCAGTAAAATTAAATAATTATTATGGATGGATTCCCGAGTGGCCAAAGGGGACAGACTGTAAATCTGCTGCAAATTGCTTCGGTGGTTCGAATCCACCTCCATCCATTAGCCGGAAGGCATTTTTCTTATTGACGCGGGATGGAGCAGTCTGGAAGCTCGTCGGGCTCATAACCCGAAGGTGATAGGTTCAAATCCTATTCCCGCTACTCAAGCTTAAGGCTTGTTGATTTTTCGCCCAGTTAGCTCAGTTGGTAGAGCAAAGGACTGAAAATCCTTGTGTCTTTGGTTCGATTCCGAAACTGGGCACGAAAAATTTGCAGATCATCGTTAGATGATCTGTTTTTTTGTTGTTACAAAAAGAATCCTATTGTATTATCAAAATAGAATTACAAAGGAGGAAAAATTTCATGAAGGTAGCATTAATCTGGTCCAGTCCTAATAAAGATGGTTTGACAAATTCCGCTGCGATGCAGTTTATGAAAGGTTTGCAGAATTCCGGAGTTGAAGTTACAGAGATTCATCTGAATAGGAAAAATATAGAACATTGTAAAGCCTGTGGGAACGGGTGGGGAACATGTAATAAAACAGGTGATTGTGTTTTGAAGGATGATTTCAGTGAAATATACCAGACGCTTGTTAACTCTGATGGTATTGTTTTTGTTTCTGCAGTTTATTGGTCAGATATGACAGAATGCATGAAGGCTTTCATCGACAGACTCAGAAGATGTGAAGCCACGAAAAATCATTTTCTTAATGAAAAAAGATGTGTTCTTGTGGCCTGTGCAGGCGGAACCGGACGCGGAACGTTAGAATGTCTTCATCAAATGGAACAGGCTCTTACACATATGGGAATGAGAGCCTATGACAGAATTCCTGTTGTAAGATATAATTCCGAATATATGCTTCCTGCTTTGGAAAAAGCCGGTGAAGTATATGCGGACAAATTAAAAAACGGATTTAATATGTATTATTAAGAGGTAATATGAATATTTTGTTTGTTGCTTTGGGCGGAGCCCTTGGTGCTGTTTTAAGATATCTTATCAGTCAGATTCCTTTTAAGGGAAGTTTTCCTTTATTAACATTGGTTACCAATCTTTTGGGTGCAATTATCATTGGCATAGTCGTAGGGATAGCAGAAGAAAACAAAAACACACCAGAAAACCTTATTCTTTTTTTAAAAACCGGATTTTGCGGAGGCTTTACTACTTTTTCAACTTTTTCTTTGGAGACACTGAATTTGTGGCAAAAGAAAAACTACGGCCTTAGTGCTCTTTATGCAGGACTCAGTCTTGTTCTTTGTGTCGTGGGAGTATATATAGGTAAAATGTTGGTTAAGGGCAGAGCATAAAGGATGAAATACCAAAATACCATAAGAGGCAGATTTTTAGAACGTCCCAACCGATTCATTGCATATGTGGATGTGGAAGGAAAAACCGAGACTGTCCATGTAAAAAACACCGGACGATGCAAAGAGCTTTTGCTTCCCGGATGTGAGGTTGTTCTGGAAATATCCGATAATTCAGAAAGAAAAACAAAATACGACCTGATTGCTGTGTACAAAAAAAGTCTTGGCTGGGTAAATATTGACAGTCAAGCTCCTAATGCAGTTGTAAAAGAATGGCTCGAAAGCGGTAAATCCGGATTTGAAGGTATAACTTATTTGAAGCCTGAGTATAAATTCGGAAGTTCCAGAGTGGATTTTTATCTGGAGTGTGGCCAAAGAAAGATTCTTATAGAAGTCAAAGGATGTACTTTGGAGATTGATAAAATCGGATATTTTCCCGATGCACCTACGGAGCGAGGGGTAAAGCATCTTAAGGAATTGGCAGGTTCGATTAATAAAGGATACGAAGCTTATATAGCATTTGTAATAGCGATGCCGGAAGTTAAAGAGGTTAGGCCTAATATATCTACTCATCCACAGTTTGGTGAAGCTTTAAAAGAGGCAAAAGAAACCGGTGTAAAGGTTTTGTTTCTTACCTGTGATGTAAAAACAGATGAACTGACAATTATAAATAGAAGTGAAAACTGACTATTTTGGCGGGAAACCTGAAAAAGGGTTTCCCGCTATTTTATATAAAAAACCAATCGGTTTATTTTTACAAAAAAAGAATTGATTCCTATATTTGTAAGATTAAAAAAACGCTATTATAAAAACAAAAGAATTGGGAGGTTCATGTATGGTTAATGTACAAGGAAAATGGGCTCTGATAACAGGAGCTTCACGTGGAATAGGATATCTTTCAGCTATTTTCATGGCAAAAAAGGGATGTAATCTTATACTTCACAGCAGAGATAAAAAGCATTGCGAAAAAGTGTTTAATGAAGTGAAAGCTCTTGGCGTAGAGGCTTATACGGTTTCCGCAGATTTGAACGTTCTTTCCGAAGTGGAGGAAATGCTTCAGGAAATCGACGGATTTGGAAAAAATATTGAAATTGTCCTCAACAATGCAGGACTTCAGATAGCGTACAGAACTGACTGGTTCACAACTCCCGTAGAGGATTACGAAGTAAGTTTCAGAGTAAACACAATTGCTCCCATGATGATTGTTTATCATTTTCTTCCTAAAATGATAAAGAACGGATTTGGAAGAATAGTAAATACCACAAGCGGAATAGCTCTTGAGCCCGAGCAGGCCGGATACTCCGCCAGCAAGGCAGCGCTTAATAAAGTTACTATCGATCTGGGTTCCAAATATGAAGGAACAGATGTAATGTTGAACCTTGCAGATCCCGGCTGGTGCAGAACCGATCTCGGAGGCCCCAACGCTCCGAACGCTCCCGAGTCTACTATTCCGGGAATACTTGTGGGCGCCTTTTTGGACGACCGCAAGAGCGGACGCATCTTCGGCGCCCAGGATTTTGCAGGCCTTTCTCTCGAAGCCGCAGTAGAAAAAGCAGAAAAAATGTTTTAACAACATAGGAGGGTTACTATGAAAAAAGAAGCATTATTTATCGGTGGAACAGGAACCATCAGCATGGCCATCACAAGATTACTGGCCACAAAAGAACAATGGCACCTTACCCTTATCAACAGAGGTTCAAGACAAACAGAGCTTCCCAAGGGTGTCGACACCATCACAGTAGATATTAATGATGAAAAAGCAGTAATGAAGGCACTTGAGGGCAGAAAGTTTGACACAGTATGTGACTTTATCGGATTTGTACCTTCACAACTTGAAAGAGACTACAGAATATTTAAAGACAAGACAAAGCAGTTCATGTATATAAGCTCTGCCTCAGCTTATAATAAACTTCCCGCAGATTGTGTTATTACCGAAGGAACAGCACTTGCCAATCCTTACTGGGAATATTCCCGGAACAAAATCGCCTGCGAAGATTTTCTTATGAAAATGTACAGGGAAGAAGGTTTTCCCGTAACGATTATAAGGCCCAGCCACACATACGACGATCGTTCGGTTCCCCTTGGAGTTCACGGAAATAAAGGCAGCTACCAGGTAATCAAAAGAATGCTGGAAGGAAAACCTGTAATTATTCACGGAGACGGTACATCAATTTGGACCATGACTTACAATGAAGATTTTGCCGTAGGATTCGTAGGATTAATGGGCAATCCTCATGCAATCGGAGAAGCCTTCCAAATAACAAACGACGAAAAACTTACCTGGAATCAGATATATCAGACTGTCGCAAACATATTAAACGTAGAATTGAAACCCTTCTATGTTTCTTCATATTTTTTGGCAGAAGTCGGAAAGCAGTATGATTTTACCGGTGGACTTATCGGAGACAAATCAAACTCAGTTCTTTTCGACAACAGCAAATTGAAAAGGGCGGTTCCTGAATTCAAGCCTTCAATTCATTTTGAGGATGGAATCCGAAGAACGCTTGAAAATGTACTTTCGACTCCGGCACTTCAGGTGGAAGATCCTGAGTTTGACAAATGGTGTGACAGAGTAATCGAAATCCAGAAGGAAGCTGCAGACAGATTTTAAAAGGACCTTAAGAAATTTCCTTGGGAAATCCACACAAATCTTAAAAAGAATATCCATTATTATAAATAATCCTTTGCTAAAGTAAAAAGAAAAAAGGAAAAGAGATATGGAACTTGGAGTTTTATCAGATATTCACGGAAATTACGAAGCATTTAAAGCATGTGTGGATTACCTCGAAAAAAGAAAAGTCGATGCATACGTTCTTTTGGGAGATTATATAGGAGAACTTCCCTGTCCCCAAAAGACTCTTGATTTGGTAAGAAATCTTCAGAAAACAAGAAAATGTTATGTCCTCAGGGGTAATAAAGAAGATTACATTCTTCAAGGTCTCGGAGGTTTTCATCCCGAATGGAATGAGTACAAAAGCATTGTGGGAATGTTGCGATACGGGTTCGAACACTGCACGGAAGAAGACAAGGAGTTTTTTGCAAGGCTTCCTATTACCGATGTAATCAGTATAGAAGGTTATCCTGACATTAGAATTTGCCACGGTTCCATTGACAATACAAAACGGAAAATTGAACTGGAACCGGAAGTATTTTTTGAAAACATAAAGGAAGACTACATTCTTTGCGGCCATACCCACAGAAAAAAGGAAACTCATATCGGGAAAAAGACAATATTTAACCCGGGTTCAGTAGGAATTCAGATAGACGGAGATATAGGCGCAGGCTGTATGATTCTTCATGGTTCTTTGGATTCATGGGAGCCGGAATTTCTCCTGATACCTTATGATGTTGAAGCAGAAATTCAAAGTATGCGTGATGAAGGCCTGTTTTCAATTGCACCCTACTGGAGCATAATAACGGAACAGCTCTTGCGGGGAGGGAATGTATATCATTCAAAAGTATTAAACTACGCCGTGGAACTGTGTACCCGAGAGCGGGGTTCCTGCACATGGCCGGAAATTCCTGAAGACTATATGCGTCGAGCCGTAGATGTTCTGATTAATAAAAAGTAATACTTAAGATAGAGTTAAAGTATTGGGAAAAGAATATACTTTAGCTCTATTTTTTGATAAGGTATTCATAACAAAACAAAAGGACAAAGAAAATGTTAAGACTCAGACCTTACAAACAAAATGATTCCGAAACTATAGCAGAGTGGCTAAAAGAAGAAGATGTATTTTTAAAATGGGGAGGAAAGCTTTTCGGAGATTTTCCTATTTCAGCAGGGATTATAGATGAAAAATATCGTATTAAGAACGGAGGCTGTGAGGAGCCGGACAATTTTTATCCCTGGGTTGCCATTGATGAAGAAAATAATGTGGTAGGTCATTTTATCATGCGTTATTTGCACGGGGACAACAGAATAATCCGTTTCGGCTGGGTTATTGTAGATGATAAAAAACGTGGAAAAGGCTACGGAAAACAGATGCTTCAAAGCGGCCTGAAGTACGCATTTGAAATAATGGATGCCAAAGAAATAAGCCTTGGTGTATTTGTAAACAACGAACCTGCACATCACTGCTACAAAGCTGCTGGTTTCAGGGATTCAGAGATTAGGGAGGGAAATCCCTGGCAGGTAATGGAAATGGTAATGCACAGGGAAGATTACATCAGTTCAAAGGAGAGTATGTAAAATGCTTAATAAAACATTGAAGGAATTACTGGAAGATCCGGCTATCAGGGAAATCGCTCCGGATGCTATCAGCAAGTGGGACTTGTCAAAAGAAGAATTCTATAATTGGACATTACAGGAAATAAAAGAAAAAATGGGATGGAGAACTCTCGATAAAGGTTTTTCGGGATTATTTGAAGTAGCCAAAAAAGGTAATTATTATTTCAAACTGTATTCGAAAGAAGAATGTTGTAATCAACCGGAAAAGGAAAATGTCAATTTTGTTTATTTTCCCTGCAATGACAAGGCAGCAAAAAGCAGGCCTTTTATTTTCCTGATTCCCGGCGGCGGTTTTGTTAACGTGTGGAGTCTTACGGAAGGATGGCCTGTAGCCAGTATTTTCAACGAGCTGGGATATAATGTTTTTATTCTGACTTACCAGATATGTATAGATGGCTCTGCCGTAAAGGCAATGAATGATATTGCCAGAGCAATGGAGATTATAAAGGACAAAAAGGACGACTTCGGAGTAAATCCGGATGAATACATTACCTGTGGTTTTTCAGCAGGTGGATATATTACCTGTTTATGGAATACAGAAGCAGGCTATCAAAAATTTGGTATTAAGAAACCAGTGGCGTGCTTCCCGATTTATGCTGTAACTTCTTATCGCCTTATGGATGCAGAAGAGTGGGATGAGGGAGAGGACAAAGATGAATTTGCACGTTCGGGACTCGGTGTTGATATGGAAACTGCCTGCAATAGTTTCTTTGAGATTCCCGAGCATGTAGAGGGCTTCCCTAAAACAGCATTGTTTCTGGCAGCAGAAGATGAACTGGTGGATCCCGAGCATTCAAAATTACTGGCAGCAGCATTGGAAAAAGCAAATATTCCATGCAGACTTGAAATCGGTCCTACCGGTGGACATGGATTTGCTGACGGTGTGGGAATGTGTATGGAAGGCTGGCCCGAGAGAGCCATTCGTTGGTTTGAAGAAAATAAGTAAACCTGTGAGGGGATAGTAACACATGATTGAATTGGAAAAACTTACGTTGGTAAACTATTGCCATCCTGATTGTGTACCGTTAAAGAATATAATGCGACTGTCAAAAGAAGAGGCCTTCAAAATGGCAAAGACTTTATCGGATGCGCATCCGGAAACAACCGCTTTTTACAGATTTTCAGACTTTGAGAATTACTATAAATTGAGGGAAGCTCAGGATAAGTATTTATATGATGAATTCATAAAAATTGGCGGAAAGCCTGAGACAAAGCATCCCTTATCCTTTGTAATCGAAGGCAGTAAGTACCTTGAAGACTGGTTTGGAAATGGTATTGAGACCAGAATACCGATAAGCGGAATTGATAAAAAGCACATCAGTTTTACCATGGGAGACAGTGGTGCGGAATATGGCAGAAACGGTTCGGTCAGGTTGTTTGGGTTACAGGATATGGCTGAATTATTAGCGAAACAGACCGGTGACTATAATGATTTTCTAAATACTTATGGAAAGCACTATGTAGAAGTACAATTATGGTCGGATGAATATTTGTAATTAAGGAAGGGTAAGGATTTGGGGCTTATATGAACAAGATGAGATTAACAAGAGACAGGAAATGGTTTTTTCAAAATTTCCCGTATCATCAAATAAGAATGGACAATAAGCTCTTGTCCGGATGGGTTGCAATAAATTATCTTACAGACGGTGAAACAAGGTATTGGGAGTATGAAAAGGCCGGAAGTGTTCCCGTATGCGGAAAGGATATGATATGGCTCACTATAATTCCTGATGGGAAAGCCAGATGTATCGGAGCATATTTTTTGCCTAACAGACGCGTCAGTACATGGTATATAGATGTTATTGAGGATATCGGATTCGATGACGATGGTGTTTTGTATTATACAGATAAATACCTAGATGTGATGATGACTCCTCAGGGCGATGTATGCATAAAAGACAGAGATGAATTGGATGCGGCGTTTGAATCCGGTGAATTGAGCAGGGAGCAATACGATAATGCTTTGCTGGAAGGCGACAGGATTATCGAAGAATTGGCTTCGGATCTGTCTGATACCGAGAAATATTGTATTGAAATATTGAATGCTGCTGAAAATATAATCCGAGAGGATATCTTTACTGCTTTTTTGGATATAGATGGTGTGCTCGATATTTATAATCCCAATAAAGATATTCAGGATCTTTTACCTGCAGCAATTGACTGTTTAAAGACATTTGTTGAAAGATCGAAGGCTCAGATAGTAGTGGCTTCCGACTGGAGATTTGGTGCTCAGAAGTACAGGGAAAGAGCAGTATCACTCGGATATGGGAAAAAGGTTGAATTATGGAATGAGCTAACAACAGTTTTCCAAAAATCCGGTATTGAAATAAGTGATATTACTCCCTGGGATGACCAATTGAAAAACAGAACGGAAGAAATAAGAGAGTACTTAAACAGGAATCCATCGATTAAAAGATATGTTATATTTGATGACTGTTTCGGTGATGATTACAGTAGCGACAAGGAAATTCAGAGTCATTTGGTTTTCGTAGATGCTCTTAAGGGATTGCAGGTAGAAAATGTGCTGGATGC
>JAZLJG010000011.1:0-2323 GCA_045617745.1 Lachnospiraceae bacterium
TACCGTGTTCCAAAAGTTCTCTGATCCGCAGTCCTGATTCTGTACTGTCTGCATCCCCCGCAGTGTCTCCAGATCCATTCGAAAAAAACTTAAAAAAAATACAAAATAACAGTTGACAAAGGAAGGGACGTCTGTTATTATCCCGTTTTCGACAGATGAAAAAATAAACAAAGGCAAAATACGCAACTTTTATTGGCTGTGTATCTGCCTTTGTTTTTTATTCTTCACATATAATGAACTTCTGCCGGAAAATCAAAAATGCAGATAATGTTGTATGGGAGTATGAATTCAGGAAATTTGTCTAATATTTTTGTTAAGGTCTTTGGGAAGATAGAATTTCTTGTTCAAATTCAGTTCAAAGAGCGTTTCCAAGGCTGAAAGGACTTTTGAGTCGGTATAAGCAGAGGCATAGCAGACATCATCAATGTTGATCACATCCATATTTTTCATTGTCTTTATGAGTTCATCGATTGAGAAATGGAAACCTGAGTCAGTAAGCTTTTTCTGAAGCAGTCTAAACAGTAGCAAAGCTGTGTAGCAGATAGTGAAATGAGCAATAATACGCTCGGTTTTACGGTGGTAAACAGGTCTGGCATTGAAATTAGTCTTCATAATGCGAAAGCAGTCTTCAATTTTATATCTGTTGTCGCAAATATTCAGGACAGTTTTTGCATCGTCGTCAAGATTGGTGGCAACAGCGTAAAATCCATCGTATTTCTCTTCTTCACAGATCAGATCAAAATTGATCGAATACATCTCCGTAACCTTTTCGTTGGACTTCGTTGAAGAGGTTCTTTTTATGAAGCGTGTAATATCATGCGGACCTTTCTTATAGGTGTCAGGATCCATATTCTCAAGCAGCTTTTTTGCCCTTTCGATCTGCCTGTTCCTGATAAAGCGCTGATACTCCATTGCTTTTCTGGAAAAAGTAACGATAATTTTCTGTTTAAGAGTCCCTTTCGCCTTGACGAAGCTGGTGTTTCCGTTTTTGCATGCTTTTTCTTCCAGCAAGCCCAAGTCAAGTGACACATCCGCAGGAATGACCTTATATACTTTGTCATCATACAGTTCACGATTGTCCGGCTCCATCCTGTCGAAGGTCTTCATTGCCTCAACAGAAAAAGGCTTATTATTTGAAAGCAGTTTATAATCGCAATCATTGAATACGGCTTCCTGCAATTGTGAGGACATCTTCTTTATAGACTGTGTAACAACGAAAGCTTTCCCACCCATTGAGTTGAATTTTCTTATGTTATATGAGCCTAAGCCTGCATCGGCACAATAGATAAAGGGTTTTCCGTTGAACATCCGGCTGAGCTTCTTTTCCAACGGAACGGCTGTTGTCATTTCGTTGTCAGAGCCGGAGCATATGCACATGGACAAAGGTATTCCGTCACCGTCCATAAAAAGTCCCATTTCTACTATAGGATTCGGTCTGTTTTCTTTGGAATGACCGTATTTCCTCATTCCTTTTATAAATTCTCCTGTGACTTCGTCGACATAGTCCTCGTCTTCACACTCTGTCTCAAAGTAATAGTTGCTGCAATCATAGTAACAGACAGAAGTGTTGCGCTTGATGATATGCTTGCTTCCCTCATAAAGAGCTGTGATATACTCATCGTAATGTGAAGTGAGAATATCCATTGTTCTGAGCATACTGACATATTCGATTTCCGGCTGCTCGTAGTAATTCACTAACCGTTTCTGAGTTTCAAGCTTGGAAAAGGGGTACAGTATTCTCGAAAAGGTAAGAAAGCGGTTTACGTCGTTGGGATCATACTCTATCTTGCTTTCCGAGGCATACTTCTTAAAGAAAGAAGCGATGTCAAGATCGTGATACAGCTTTTGAAGATAGAGATATCCTATATTCTTCCTTGTGCTGTCCGAATAAGCTTTGTCAGAATATTTCAGCTTTTCCTCGAAGTTTACTTTGATTTCCAAAGGCACGGTTTTTCCCGATTTAATCTCCTCGTTATATAATTTGACCTGCTCCTTTGCGTATTCGAGCGGATCATCCGTTATCTTCAGAAGCTCCGAGTGTTTTCCGATTCTGACAACATTTTTTGTCGTGGTTTTCGTCCCGTGTCTGATGCCCTGCTGAATGAAGTAGGTAGGGTCAGGGGAATGTTTGTCGTAATTAAGCTTCATATACAACATTATACCACAAATAATCTAATAATACAACACCGTACAACAAAAAACTTGAAAAATTTGCAAAAAAATTATACAGCTTTTCGCTGTATTTCTTGTGTATATTGACATCTTTGCACTCTACAAGTTTACGGTTCTTTATTTTTCGCTTTTCGCATCTGTCAAACTGCCG
>JAZLJG010000012.1:0-1074 GCA_045617745.1 Lachnospiraceae bacterium
CTTCTTTCCGGGCATGAACTTACAGTCTACAAACACTTCCGCTGTCTTTTCGGGAAGCTTCCAGTAGCCCGACGACATCTGTGGGCCTACAAGGCATAGTTCTCCTGTGGTTCCTCGGGGCATGAGATTTCCGTATCGGTCAACAATCAATGTATAAAGATTAGCCAACGGTCTTCCTATTGGTATGTTGTCGTACTTCCTTCTCTTATCCACTTTGTAATATGTTGAAACTACAGTAAATTCGGTAGGTCCGTACAGATTAAATACTGTGCCTGTGACTTTCGGAATGCTTGTCATTTTTTCGCCGCCAACGGACATATACTCCATATCAAGCTCTTCTTCTCCGAGAAGTTGGCCTAACTGAGTAGGGAAGCATCCTCCTGTAATCTTGTTATCTGCAATGTATTGTCTGAAATCTGCCAATTCTTTTTTCAGATTATTCGGCACTATATACAATGTGCCGGATACGGTAAGTACCGGATATAAATTTTCAACTGATGCATCAAATGCAAAATTAGACGCACAACAGATTCTGCTATTTTCACTAAGTTCGTAGTTTTTCCTTGTGAACTGTATAAGCGCACACATCGCCTTATGCTGAAGCATAACTCCCTTGGGCATTCCCGTTGATCCTGAGGTATATATCATATATGCATAATGCTCAGGGGTTGCCTTATTGATGCTTGTCTCTTCTACATCCGATTCAAGGGCTTCTGTCATTACTTCTTCTGTTACCAGAACCTTTGTCTCGCTGTTTTCAAGCATGTATTTTATTCTGTCTTCCGGATAATCCGCATCTATCGGTACATACGCCGCTCCCGCTTTTTGTATTCCCAAAGCGGCAACAACAAACTCCTTTACCCTTCCCATCTTTACTGCAACAAACGTGTTTTCTTCCACGCCCTTTGCTATCAGATAACTTGCAAACTTATCAGATTCTCTGTCAAGTTCCGCGTAGGTGATTTCACTTGAAATATCCGCCACTGCTACTTTGTTTGGGGTCTTTTGGACTGAACGCTTAAACATGTCTATCCAGGTTTCGCTTGTATCATACTTAAGCTCCTCTCCCTTGGA
>JAZLJG010000013.1:0-5208 GCA_045617745.1 Lachnospiraceae bacterium
AATGGGCATTGATACTTTTTCTTCTATCTCCGCTTTGTGAGAATACAATAAGTCAAAAAGAGCTTTACTCGTGTCTTTTTTTCCTGTATCTATCCAAAGCCCGGCACTACAATGAACCGGATTTTTCGTACGAAAAGCACAACACAAATGAATACCTCCCGTGCCAAAGAATCCATCTAAATAGTTACTGTCCCGTGGATTGACATTCCCGTATGGATGTCCTTCACCGCCATGAGCTTTCCTAATAATTGGAATTGCATATGCCCAATACTTTAATCTGATTTCTGAATGAGTTTCTCCTCCTGTAAGCTCATCCACTTGTTCGTTATCAATCGGCAATTCTTCCGGGATTGTCCGGTCATCAAAAATGAATTCATCGAATGTAAGTGATTTCATCTGGTTTTCATTAATTGAAAGATTCCATCGCTCCGACATAAACTTCAAAAGGTCCATAGTCCTCTCATGAATCTTTTGGGCGTTCCACTCATTTTCTTTTGCGACCTCAATCTCAGAATTTGAACCGCTGGAATAACCACGTCTTCCTTCTTTGGTAGGGTTCTTCTTTTCCTCAAAACTATCATTTTGAAGGCTGGAATTGATTCTTTGAGAAAGCGGAAGCAAATTGCCTAAAGCTCCCGTTAGGAAATCCATTTCCTCCGGATTTTTGATAAATTGACGGAATTGATTTCTCCAATACCATTTCGTAGGAGTCTGAGGAAGTATATGTTCAATGGAGACTTTGTCATTTTCTGACTTTGAAAACAATTCCCAGGTTACTCTTTTAATACCTGTTCCTTCCATCAGGTTATATTCATATTCATACATAAAATAACGAAGAGAATTCCACTCATAAAAGCCACCTCTTTTCCCAGAAGTAAACTTTTTCTGATTATTTCGGGTTCTGAGCCCACCCGATACGCTTTTGAGCCCCACCTATTCGCGGCATGGCACCGCTTGAATTTCTGATAACAGCAATTCGCGCAATAGCCCCACCTTTATTAGAATGATGTTAGGGACGATTTACGTCTCAAATCTAATGAAGGGAGGCCAAAGCGATGGCCAATAAAATTAATGTGAAGCTCATTCTTGAGCTTCGGGATGCAAACATGTCCCGTAACGGGATAGCATCCACTCGTCACATGTCAAGGCATTCGGTCAGCGATGTGTTTCATATCGCTGATGAGCTTGGTATTACTTACCAGAACGTCCGACTCCTTGACGAGAATGAAGTCTACCGTATGTTCTTTCCAGACAAGCATGCTGTAGATGACCTGTATAAGGATCCTGATTATGAATACATTCATCAGGAGCTTCGCAAAACAGGTGTAACTCTTAAACTCCTTTGGGAAGAGTATAAGGATAAGTGTCTGGAAGATGATTCTATCCCTATGGGATATACAAAGTTCTGTGAAGGCTATGGAAATCATGTAACCGTAAACAAACTTACCAATCATCTTGAAAACAAGCCAGGCGTAAAGACCGAAGTAGACTGGTCTGGTCCGACTATGAGCTATGTGGATACTGCCACCGGCGAAGTGGTTACAGTATATCTTTTCGTAGCAACTATGCCTTATAGCCAGTATTCATATGTAGAACCTACGCGCGATATGAAGATGGATACCTTTATACGATGCCATGTAAGAATGTATGAGTATTTTGAAGGTGTTACCACACGTCTTGTCTGCGACAATCTCAAGACCGGCGTTGTCAGTCATCCTAAAGAGGGTGAAATAATACTTACTGCCGATTATGAAGCTCTGGGGCAGCACTACATGACTGCTATTATGCCGGCAGGTGTTAAAAAGCCTAAACAGAAAGCCTCTGTAGAGGGCACCGTAGGTAAGGTGTGAACGGTATAATATAACCAGCAGTTTTCGGCAGTGAAAAACCAGCAGTTTTTTAAGGAAAAAAATCCAGCAATCATATAAATAACTCCAAGTGATGTTTATAATGACATCCGGAGGTGATGAAAGGATGATTGATTGGATTATGTATGCTAAAATCCAAGACCTAAAGCGAAAAAAATATAAAAAAGCAAGGGTCGCAAAGAAACTACGGATTAACAGAGAAACCGTAACGAAGTACTGGGATATGACACCAGAAGAATACGAAGCTACCTGTAACAAGCATCGCGAAAGAAAGCCTGACAGGTATAAAACGCTAATCGTTGAATGGCTGAGGGAATATCCAGATATGACAGCTGCTCAGATTTATGACTGGCTGAAGGAAAGAAACCCATTGGAAACATTGGATTTTCAGAAGAGGTCGTTTCAGGATTACGTAAATAGCATTCGTAAGGAGTACGATATCAAAAAACCTGAAACAGATAGACAATATGAGGCTTCTGATGAGCGTGCACCCGGTGAACAGGGACAGGTCGATATGGGCGAAATAGCCGTGCTTACACCAAGCGGGCGGCATAAAAAGGTTTATGGCTTTGCGATGGTACTGTCCCACTCAAGATACAAGTATGTATTATGGCAAGAAAGACCGTTTACAACGGATACCTTTATTCGGGCACACATCAAAGCATTTGAGTTCTTTGGCGGACGCCCAAAAGAGATTGTTTATGATCAGGATAAGGTACTGGCTGTAAGCGAGAATAACGGTGACATTATCTATACCGCCGGATTTCAGAGCTACCTAAATGAAGTGAAATTTTCCGTTTACTTGTGCCATGGCGCAGATCCGGAATCTAAAGGTCCTGTTGAAAATGTCGTTCGTTTTGCCAAGCATGGCTTTGCAGAACACAGGACTCTTACAGACATAGACACCTTTAACGAAGATTGCATTGCATGGCTTAAAAGAACGGCAAATCATGACATTCACGGAACAACGAGAAAGAGACCGGATGAAGTATTCTCCCTCGAAAAGGAATACTTAATACCAGTCTCTGAATACAGTTTTGTATCTGCCATCAATGAAAGTATAAGTTATCCGGTCAGGAAAGACAATATCGTTCTTTATAAAGGCAACAGATATCGGGTGCCGGTAGGTACATATCGTAAAGGTATCCGCGTGTATATGAACCTAAATGAAGAAACAGATGAGTTGTCAATCACAGATATGGTTACCGGGGAGATTTATGCAAAGCATCCGCAATGTCATGAAAAGGGCCAGCTTATAGGAAAGTCGGAGCGTTCCTGCAGAGATAAGAGCAAAACTGTTGTCGCACAGGAAGAAACTCTGAAAGAACTCTTTGATAATGATGAATTGGTTGGACCATTTCTGGAGCATATCCATAAGGAAAAGCCCCGATACTATCGTGATCAGCTTGGAGTTATTAAAAAGCTTTTTGAGGAATGGAACCGGGAAGATATCCTAAATGGTCTGCGCTACTGCAGTGAAAAGGAACTTTATTCAGCAGGGGAACTAAAATCCAGCATTATATATTTGACTCAGGATAAACTGAACAAAAGTAAATCGAATACCAGAGATGGCACAGCCCTTCCTGAAAAATACAGGGGTGACAACCCGGAGATACGGGATTTAAGTGTTTATGAAGAAGCAATGAATGGAAGGAGTGCTGTTAATGGATAAAATAAAAGAATTGCAAGGACAGGCAGCAACGCTGTCTTTATACAATACCAGAGATAAGCTTGAAGAGTTGATACATAAAGCGGAACAGGAGGAAATCAGTTACTTAACCTTTATAGAAAATATATTTAATGGAGAAATCAAATATCGCCAAGACAAGGCCATGGCTAAAAGAATTAAGGAAGCCGGCTTCCCTTATGCGAAATATTTAAAGGATTTTGATTTAAGTTTCTGTAAGTCCTTATCAAAGAAACAGTTTACACAGCTTTCGGAGCTCACCTGGATTGATGGAATATACAACCTTATACTGTCAGGACCGCCCGGAGTTGGAAAGACACATCTTGCTATAGGACTTGGATATCATGCTTGTGAAGAAGGCTATAAGGTCAGCTATACGACAATGCAGTATCTTGTTCAATGTCTTCGGACAGAGGAGATTGACAGAAGAAGCCGCTGTAAGATGAATCGCATTCGCAAATCAAATCTGTTGGTGATTGATGAAGTTGGTTATCTTCCGATTAATTCCACAGAAGGGAATCTGTTCTTTCAGTTGATATCTGAGTTGCAGGAGCAGACATCCATAATTATTACAACAAATAAAGGATTTGAAGAATGGACGGAGTTTCTTGGAGATCCGGCACTTGCGACTGCAATTTTGGATAGATTGTCATATCGTTGTGACAGAATAAAGATATCCGGCAAGAGTTATCGCCTTGAAAACCGCAAATCGTTTTTGAATGAAGGAGATGTAGCTGATGAAGTTTAATAAAAAAATGGATCCTGAAATTCAGGAGTATCTAGAAACTCAATACAAAGAATACATAGCAGTAACGCCAATGACTAAGAAAGAACAGCGTGCTTTAAGAGAATGGGTAAAGGATGGACACAGTGTTTATGAAAACACATGTGGAGCGTGGGCGGACGGAATGGTTCCGGTTGAATTCCTTACTGTATATCGTGACGAAGAATATATACGTCAGCATACAAAAGGCATGGATTCAGAAGAGGCCAGACGGTTTGCTCTAGCTTATTACGGATGGGATGACGATGCCCCCCATGATGAGTACATTCCAATACCTGATATAAATTCATCGGATGCAGATGAATTACCTTTCAATTAAGGTAATGAGACAACAAATCCCGGGGATTACTCCCCGGGATGCATAATAAACAGTTATGAAAGTGCTGGTTTTTGACCGCCGAAAAGTGCTGGAAAATAACTGCCGAAAAATGTATGGTTTTGCTTGCTTTTTACATCCCCATTAATACTGCAGAAAATTTGTTCATAGAAAACTCCTTTTTATATGAATAACAATATGCAAACTTTACGTATAATATCACTTTCGGTATATACGTGCAAACACGATTTGTAGAGTGATAACGTGCTATCGCGATAAAGTGAACCTACGAAGAATATCCTCCCATGTCCTTCATTTCGAACTTTTATCAGTTTTCCGAACTCTTATAGTATTTAATACTGAATCTCCGGAAAAGATAAGCAAAGCTGTACAGCACTATCCCCGCAAAAGGCGCGATATACATGAATATTTCCGGCAATTCGGGCTATCGGGATTCATAAAATATTACCTGCTAAAGGGCGTTTATCACTAACTCCTAATTTTTTCTTCCATTCACGAAGTTTTCCTCTTGCTTCCGTTCTTTCAATATAGG
>JAZLJG010000014.1:0-82909 GCA_045617745.1 Lachnospiraceae bacterium
GCCATTTTGCCGCTTCCGGGACCCGGTGCAGTGATGACAACAAGGGGTCTGGTGGTTTCTATATAGTCATTCTTACCATAGCCGTTGTCGCTTACGATAAGAGGAATGTTTCCCGGATAACCTTCGATGGGGTAGTGAAGATAAGATTTGATGTTCAGAGCGGTCAGTCTCTGACGGAATGCGTCAGCAGCGGGCTGGCCGGAATATTTGGTGATGACAACACTGCCAACATAAAGACCTACGTTAGTAAATGCGTCTATTAGTCTTAAAAGTTCAAGGTCGTAGGTGATTCCCAGATCACCTCGTTTTTTGTTCTGCTCTATGGCGTCGGCACCGATGGCGATTACTATCTCGGCTTTATCCTTCATCTTGAGGAGCATTTTCAATTTGCTGTCAGGTTCAAAACCCGGCAAAACGCGGGATGCGTGGTAGTCGTCAAACAGCTTGCCGCCAAACTCAAGATAGAGCTTGTCGCCAAAGGAAGATATTCGCTGAAGAATCTTCTCCGACTGTTCTTTGAGGTATTTTTCGTTATCAAATCCTATTCTCATTAAATAGGTCCTCCATTCATGGAAGATATTTTAAGAAATTTTCCGACCAATTTCAAGTGGATTATTGTTTTCTATTTATTTTTTTTTAACATTTGAAATGGTTTTTTTTACATTTGAAATATTGCGTGAAAATCCTTGGATACTTATAATTGAATTGATACGGGGAGAAACCGTGTCGAGAGAGGAAAAATATGAATAACGACAATAATCCCAATAATCAGAATAACGGACCGGGAAATCCCAAAGGCCCCCGCATTGCGCCCATGCTCATTGCGGTGTTAGTCCTTCTTTTAATAGTAAGCTATTTTTCAAGGATGCTTAATTCAGCTTCCAAGAAGGAAATAACATATAACGAATTCGTACAGATGGTTGATGACGGAAAGGTTGAAAGCGTCAATATTTCAAATGACCAGATTACCATTATTCCGGTGACAGAAGAAACAACTGAACAGAATCTGATGTTCAGAGAACCTCAGATTACATATTGCACAGGTCTTTTGGAGGGCGGAGATGCTCTCGCCGAAAGGCTTCTGGCAGCCGGAATCGAAGTCAAAAGCGAGATTCCGGATAACTCCAGCATACTGATTTCCATCATTCTTACGTACATTCTGCCTATAGTGCTGTTCTTTGTGCTCATAAGCTTTCTTTCCAGAAAAATGGGTGGCGCAGGCGGCGTAATGGGTGTAGGCAAGTCCAACGCCAAGGTATATGTCCAGAAGGAAACAGGAGTTACCTTTAAGGACGTAGCCGGTGAAGACGAGGCCAAAGAAAGCCTTATCGAAGTAGTTGACTTTTTACACAACCCCGGAAGATACGTAAAAATCGGTGCAAAGCTTCCCAAGGGCGCACTCCTTGTAGGACCTCCCGGAACAGGTAAAACCCTTCTGGCAAAGGCTGTTGCAGGTGAAGCGCATGTACCTTTCTTCTCACTTGCGGGTTCAGACTTTGTGGAGATGTACGTAGGTGTAGGTGCTTCCCGAGTAAGAGATCTTTTTAAGGAAGCAAACAAAAACGCACCCTGTATTATTTTTATCGATGAAATAGATGCAATAGGCCGAAGCCGTGACTCCAAGTACGGCGGAGGAAACGAGGAAAGAGAACAGACCCTGAACCAGTTACTGTCCGAGATGGATGGTTTCGATTCTTCAAAGGGTATCTTTATCCTTGCAGCTACCAACAGACCGGAAATACTTGATAAGGCACTTCTTCGTCCGGGCCGTTTCGACAGAAGAATTATTGTTGATAAGCCTGACTTAAAGGGTCGTGTTGAGATTCTTAAGGTTCATGCAAAAGATGTGCTTATGGATGAAACCGTTGATCTGGATGCAATTGCTCTTGCCACATCCGGTGCAGTTGGTTCTGACCTTGCCAATATGATTAACGAAGCAGCCATCAACGCTGTTAAGGAACATAGAGAATTTGTTTCCCAGAAGGACCTTTTTGATGCTGTAGAGCAGGTTCTTGTGGGCAAAGAAAAGAAAGACCGCATCATGAGCAAGGAAGAGCGTAAGATAGTTTCCTACCATGAAGTAGGTCACGCACTTATCGCAGCACTTCAGAAGAACTCCGAGCCTGTTCAGAAGATTACCATAGTACCCCGTACAATGGGTGCTTTGGGATATGTAATGCAGGTTCCCGAAGAAGAAAAGTATTTAAACACCCAGGCAGAGCTTCAGGATATGCTGGTAGGATATCTCGGTGGTCGTGCTGCTGAAGAAATCGTTTTTGATACTGTTACAACAGGAGCTTCCAACGATATTGAGAAGGCTACAAATATTGCCAGAAGCATGGTTACCATGTACGGTATGTCGAAGAGATTCGGTCTTGTGGGCCTTGAAACCGTAGAAAGCCAGTACCTTGATGCCAGAAGAGTTCCTCAGTGCAGTGATGTTACCGAGGCACAGATAGACGAAGAAGTTATTTCGATTCTTAAGGATGCTTACGAAGAAGCCAAGAAGCTTCTTTCGGAAAACCGTGAGATTCTTGACAAGATTGCCGCTTACCTTATTGAGAAGGAGACAATCACCGGAAAAGAATTCATGGCTATATACAGAAAGGAAAAAGGACTTCCCGATCCCGAAGAGAAAAAAGAAGAATCGGAGGAATCTAAGGAAGAGGCTTCGAAGGAATCTGTGGAAGAAGCATCTAAGGAGCCCGTGGAAGAAGCTTTCGCAGAGTCGGAAGCAGAAACTACTGTTACCGAAACTGTCATAAAAGAGGCAGAGAATGTTTAATATTTCCGAGGAATTAAGGAAACTCCCGCACAAGCCGGGAGTTTATCTTATGCACGACAATGACGACAATGTCATATACGTTGGTAAGGCCGTTAATCTGTATAACAGAGTACGGTCTTATTTTCGTGTATCCACCAAAAAGACACCAAAGATACAGAAGATGGTTTCTTTGATCGATCATTTTGAGTACATTGTGGTGGATTCGGAACTGGAGGCTCTTGTTCTTGAGAACAACCTCATAAAGGAATATAACCCCAAATACAACACACTTCTTAAGGATTCAAAAACTTATCCCTATATAAAAATTACCCTTTCTGAAGACTACCCTAAAATAGTGAAGGTCAGGAAAACGAATAAGGACAAAAACAAGTACTTCGGACCCTTCACAAGCGAAATGGCTGTTAAGGATACTATAGAACTTTTGAATGCCACATATTGCCTCAGAACCTGCAATAAGAAGTGTTCTTTTGGTGAAGAAATAGACAGACCCTGCCTGAACTACCATGTAAAAAGATGTCTTGCTCCCTGTACAGGGAAAGTGACCAAAGAAGAGTACATGGAAAAGGTTCAGCTTGCCATAGACTTTTTGAACGGAAACGACAAGACAATAGTGAAGTCTTTGAAAGAGAAAATGGAAGAGGCTTCCAACAATCTGGAGTTTGAGGAAGCCATAAGATACAGGGAACTTCTTGAAAGTGCCACCAGAATTATCGAAAGGCAGAAGATTACAAACGAGGACGAGGAAGACAGAGACATTATAGGTATTGCGAAGGACCAAAGCGATGCTGTTGTGCAGGTGTTCTTTGTGCGTAACGGTAAGATGATAGGAAGGGAACATCACCATATCGGTGAAGTGGATGGCCTTTCAAAGCAGGAAGTTCTTGCAGAGTTTATAAAGCGTTATTACACCGGAACTCCGTTTGTGCCAAGGGAAATAATGCTTCCCATGGAGATCGAAGAGACAGAGGTTATCGAGGAATGGCTTTCCTATGTGAAAGGAAAGAAGGTTAAACTTCTGATTCCCAAAGTAGGGGACAAAGAAAAGTTGGTGGAGCTTGCCAATAAAAACGCTCTTCTTGTTCTTTGCCAGGATATGGAGAAAATTGTCAGGGAAGAAAAGGCCACAAAGGGCGCTGTGGAGGAGCTTTCCGGATTAATCGGACTTACCGGAGTAAAGAGAATAGAGGCCTTTGATATTTCCAATACCAACGGCTTTGAAAATGTGGGTTCTATGGTGGTTTTCGAAGACGGAAAGCCTGTAAAGGGTGACTATAGAAAATTCAAAATCCGTTCTGTTTCCGGACCGGATGATTATGCCTGCATGCATGAGGTTTTATCAAGACGATTCATTCACGGCTTTGAGGAAAAGAAGAGGCTTGATGAGGAAAATCTTGAAGCCTCCTACGGAAGCTTTGCAAGATTTCCGGACCTTCTTTTGATGGATGGCGGACGTGGCCAGGTAAATATTGCCAAGAAGGTTATGGAGGAACTTAAAATATCCATTCCCGTCTGCGGTATGGTTAAGGATGACTACCACAACACAAGAGGTCTTTTCGTGGACGGAGTGGAAATTGATATTAACAGAAATTCCGAGGCCTTTAAACTGATTACAAGAATTCAGGATGAAGCCCACAGATTTGCCATAGAGTACCATAAAAGTCTTCGTTCCAAAAAACAGGTTCATTCGGTTTTAGATGATATTCCCGGAGTGGGACCCAAGCGAAGAAGGGCTTTGATGCGGGGCTTTGAATCCATGGACGCCATTAAAAACGCATCGGTGGAAGAACTGGCTTCAATTGATGAGATTCCTTCGGACGTGGCGAAAGTCATATGGGAATTTTTCCACAGATGATAGCGATATTAATTGTTGTGTGCTAAACTTTTAGTGAATGAAAACCTATAAGGAGGCATTTATGGCTTACGTTGCATTACAGCGTGTTATTGACAAAATGAAGCTTGAAAATCTTACACCGGATATTGATATATCCAATATTAAGATTACCCAGCCCGATATTAACAGACCTGCCATTCAGATTGCAGGATATTACGAGCATTATGATGCTGCACGACTTCAGATAATCGGTTTTGTAGAATACACATATATGGAAAACATTCCCGACAAGGACAAGCGTGCCACATATGAAAAGTTCCTTTCATATGAAGAGACGCCCGCTGTTGTTTATTGTCGTGAACTGATTCCGGATGATATTTTCCTTGAGGTTGCCAATGAGCACAAGATTCCCGTTCTTATGACCAAGAAATCCACTTCCGATTTCATGGCGGAAATCATCAGATGGCTCAAGGTAAAGCTTGCTCCATGTATTGTGGTTCACGGTGTACTTGTTGACGTATACGGCGAAGGTGTTCTTATTACAGGTGAAAGCGGTATCGGTAAGTCCGAGGCTGCTTTGGAGCTTATTAAGAGAGGACACAGACTTGTTTCCGACGATGCTGTCGAAATCAGAAAGGTAAGTGATGACACACTTATCGGTTCTGCTCCCGATGTTACGAAGCACTTTATAGAGCTTCGTGGTATAGGTATTGTGGATGTTAAAACCCTGTTTGGTGTTTCCAGTGTAAAGGATACCCAGTCAATCGACCTTGTAATAAGGCTTGAAGAGTGGAGCAGGGACAAAGAATATGACCGTCTGGGCCTTGAAGAGCAGTACACCGAATTTTTGGGTAATAAGGTAGTATGCCATAACATTCCCATAAGACCCGGCCGTAACCTTGCAATCATTTGTGAATCCGCTGCGGTTAACTACAGACAGAAGAAGATGGGTTACAATGCGGCTCAGGAATTCTATAAGAGAATTCAGGAAAATTTTGCCAAAAAGCGAGAAGAGGATGAACAGAATGGCTAAGTATGTTTTTGGTGTTGATATAGGCGGCACAACAGTTAAAATGGGGCTTTTAAAGGACGACGGTACCATTGTTGAAAAGTGGGAGATTCCCACAAGAAAAGCAAACGGCGGAGAGGCAATTCTTCCGGATGTTGCTGATAAAGTAGCTGAAAAAATTTTCCAATGGAAGCTTGCGAAAGAAGACGTATTGGGAGTAGGCGTAGGAGTTCCCGGACCCGTTGATGCTGAAGGTGTTATTCACTGTGCGGTCAATCTCGGATGGGGCGATTTTAATGTTGCAAAAAAGCTTTCGGAGCTTACGGGACTTAAGTGTAAGGCAGGTAATGATGCTAATGTTGCAGCTCTCGGAGAAATGTGGAAGGGCGGCGGCAGAGGCTACAAGAATATGGTAATGGTTACTCTTGGCACCGGCGTAGGCGGAGGCATTATTGTGGACGGCAAGATTCTTGCCGGAGCAACCGGAGCCGGCGGAGAAATCGGACATATTCATTTAAACGATGCCGAGCAAAAGGTTTGCGGATGCGGTAACAAAGGATGCCTTGAGCAGTACGCATCGGCTACCGGAGTTTCTTACATTGCTTCCAAAATGCAGAAAACGTGGAAGGGTGAGACCATTCTTAAGGATGATATTTCCGCAAAGGCCGTTTTTGACGGCGTTAAGGCAGGAGATGCTCTTTGCAAAGAAATAGCTAAAGAGTTCGGAGATTATCTTGGAAAAGGTCTGGCAATTATCGCTTCAACGGTTAACCCCGAGGCATTTGTTATCGGCGGAGGAGTTTCCAAGGCCGGTGAAGTAATTTTTGATTATGTAAGGCCTTCTTTTGAGAGATGCGTTTTCTCGGGAGCTAAGGACTGCAAGCTTGCTCTTGCAACACTTGGTAATGATGCGGGAATGTTTGGCGCAGCCAAGCTGGTAATATAATTTATGATTGAAAAACTTGTGGAAATTCTGGGGGAAGAAAATGTTCTTCCCCTTGAAAAACTTAATAAACACACCACCTTCCGTGTAGGTGGTCCTTCAAAAGCTCTCCTTTTGGTTAATACCATAGAAGAGCTTAAAACTGTTTACGGAATGCTTAAAAAGGCCGGTGAAGAATTCTTCGTCATCGGAAACGGAAGCAATCTTCTTGTAAGCGATGAAGGGTATGAAGGGTATGTTATTAAGCTTTCCGGAGAGTTTACGGATATTTGCGTTGAAGGAACAAAGCTTACCGCAGGAAGCGGAGCCATCCTTTCAAAGGTGGCTGTTGCGGCAAGAGAGAATTCCCTTACAGGGCTTGAGTTTGCCCACGGAATACCCGGAACGGTAGGCGGAGCCATGGTAATGAATGCCGGAGCCTACGACGGGGAAATGTCCTTTGTGGTGGAAAGCGTTGAAATGCTTAGGGAAGACGGGACTTTTAAAACATACTCCCTTGAAGAGATGGAGTTTGGATATAGAAACAGTGTTATGAAAAAGGAGAGGCTTATTGCTTTAAAAACCGTATTTTCCCTTAAAGCCGGAAATGCGGAAGAAATCCAGGCGAAAATGAACGATTTTAATGAACGCCGTCGTTCAAAGCAGCCCTTGGAATTTCCCAGCGCGGGCAGTACATTTAAGCGTCCCGAGGGAGCCTTTGCAGGCAAACTTATTCAGGACAGCGGTCTTGCCGGAGCAAGGGTGGGCGGAGCCTGTGTTTCCACAAAACACTGCGGTTTTGTTATTAACGATCAGAGCGCTACAGCTTCGGACATTGACAGTCTTATGAAGCTTATTATAAAGAAAGTCAAAGAGGATTCGGGCTTTGTTCTTGAGCCTGAAGTAATCAGAATCGGCAGATTTTAGGGGAGTATTTAAAAATGCGTCTTGTTGTTATTACAGGAATGAGCGGAAGCGGCAAAAGAACGGCTATGAAACTTTTGGAGGACGTGGGTTTTTACTGCGTGGACAACCTTCCCATAAAGCTTATTGATAAGTTTGTGGAGCTTGTTTCCGAACGGAACACGGAACTTAACAAGGTTGCCCTGGGTATTGATGTCAGAGCGGACCAGCCCTTTGATGAGGTGGTTCGTATTCTTTCGGAGCTTAAGGAAAGCCCTGTGAGCCCTGAAATACTGTTTCTGGAGACAAACGAGACCGTTCTTTTGAGAAGATATAAAGAAACAAGAAGAATGCATCCCCTGGCTCCTGACGGAAGGGTCGAAGAAGGAATCAAAAAGGAGCAGGAGCTTCTGGTTCCTTTGAAGATGATTTCGGATTATGTTCTTGATACTTCAAATCTTCTTACAAGAGATCTTAAGGAGGAACTTGATAAGATCTTTGTGGAAGACAAACAGTATAACAACCTGATGATAAATATTGTTTCTTTTGGCTTTAAAAACGGTATCCCTCAGGATGCTGACCTGGTGTTTGACGTAAGGTTTTTACCGAATCCTTTTTATGTGGAGGAACTGAAAAATCTTACGGGGCTGGATGAGCCGGTTCAGAATTTTGTTATGGGATTTGAAGAAACCAATAAGTTTCTTGATATGTTAGAGGAAATGTTTAGATTTTTGATTCCAAACTACATCAAGGAGGGCAAGTACCAGCTTGTGGTGGCCATCGGATGTACGGGAGGACATCACAGAAGCGTTACCATTGCGGAAAATCTGTTTAGGAGAATGTCCTCGGGAGATTACGGAATAACGCTTACGCACAGAGATGTGGGAAACGGAAAGTAGGGTATTAAATGTCTTTTTCTACAGAGGTAAAGGAAGAACTCAATAAGCTTGTACCGGGCGAAGAACACTGCAGAACAGCTGAGCTTTCCGCACTCTTTTCCTTTTACGTAAAGGTTGTGAAGGAACCGGAATACAAATTGGTTTTGTCTGTTGATAATTCCTATGCTTTAAGAAAATGCTTTACATTATTGGGCAAAACATTTAATATAAAGGCGGACGTTTTTCAGAAAGGCCTTAATAATGAGGCCGGTTTTGCCGAGTTTACGGGCAAAGACTTTGATATAGAAGCGGTTTTAAAGAAGCTTTCACTTGAAGACCCCATGGCAATTCTTAAAAAGGATTGCTGCAAGAGGGCATATTTAAGAGGAGCATTTCTTGCTACAGGCTTTGTTAACGATCCGGTTAAGTCCTATCATTTAGAGATTATTACTGAAAAGGAAGAGTATTCCAAACTGTTGACATACCTTCTTTCTCAGTTTAATATAATTGCCAAGCATTCTTTAAGAAAAAAATATCATGTTACATATCTTAAGGAAGCCGAAGCAGTATCCGATGTATTAAGTGTTCTTGGTGCTACAAGGTCCATGATGGGACTTGCTAACACCCGTATAGAGAAGCATGTTCGTAACAATACGAACCGCCGCTATAACTGTGATCTGGCAAATGTCCAGAGATCGGTTAATGCAGCATCGAAGCAGATTGAGGATATTTTATTCATAAAGGAAAAAGTAGGACTGGATGAGCTACCCGATTCGCTTAGAGAGATGGCGTATATAAGGGCGGAATTTCCGGAGGAATCCTTCGCTGATTTAGGAAGCAGGTTAAATCCTCCAGTAGGAAAGTCCGGAGTGAATCACAGACTTCGAAAGATTAGTGAGTTCGCAGACGAACTCAGAAACGCAAAGGAGAAAGCATGACAAAACAGGATGTGAAGATTCAACTTGCCGGCGGTCTTGAAGCAAGACCCGTGGCTATGTTAGTACAGGTTGCAAGCCAGTATGAAGCTTCTGTTTACCTTGATACAGATGACAAACATGTAAACGCAAAAAGTATCATGGGTATGATGAGCCTTGGACTCGATTCAGGTGATGAGCTTACTGTTGTTGCAGACGGTGCTGACGAAGACGACGCTGTTGAAGGCGTTGTTAAGTATTTAAGCGGACAGGCATCATAGTTTATACGAAAAGATTGAAAAAGACCGGTGATGTTTCACCGGTCTTTTTTTCGCCCAAAATAAAAAAAGCCCTATAAAAGGGAGGATGCCGGGTAAGTTTGCTTACCCGGCATTTATTATGAAAAAGTTTTTAAAGTATTTAGCAACTTGTATTTATCTCTTTTGTTATCTTATACTAACAATATAAAGGGGAAACGTGACATAGTGATGTTATGTTAATAAACAAATGTGAAACAAAATATGAACAAATTATGAACGAGACAGCCAGATAATTGGCTGTCTCGTATAGTAAATAAAGTCTTAAGAAAATCATTAACAGAATATTAACAAACAATTCAGAAAATATTCTGTCAATTCACTGATAATTATTCCGGAATTTCTACGGTTACTTTTTCCATAACCTGTTCTTCAAGAGGTCTGTCGCTCCAGTCGGTTCTTGTTTCGGCTATTTTGTTAACAACTTCCATTCCTTCAATGATCTTTCCGAAAGCTGCATATGAACCGTCAAGGTGAGGGGAGTTCTTGTGCATAATAAAGAACTGGCTTCCCGCAGAGTTGGGGTTCTGGCTTCTTGCCATGGAAATAACGCCTTCTGTGTGCTTTAAGTTGTTTTCAAAGCCGTTTGCGGAAAATTCTCCGGGGATTGAATAACCGGGACCGCCGCAGCCTGTTCCTTCGGGATCGCCGCCCTGAATCATAAAGCCTTTAATGACACGATGGAAAATAAGTCCGTCGTAGAAGTTTTTCTGAACAAGTGATACAAAGTTTTCAACTGTTTTGGGGGCAATGTCGGGATAAAGCTCAAGCTTCATAATACCGCCGTCTGCCATTTTTATGGTAACAATAGGATTTTTCGCCATTATTACAGTCCTCCTTATTTATTTCGTATGTAGACATGATAAAATAGTTTAGAGGGAAAGTAAATGAAGAGAATTGTTTTTTGGCTTAAAGAGCCTTTACCGGGGAAAGTAATAAGGGTATTACGAAGAAGAATGTATCTTCATTCCGTTTTTGTGGAAGCGGTTTTGAAGACGGAGGATATAGAACCTTTGGAGGGTGCTTTGTATATTACTCCCGAACAGGATTTGTTTAAAAAGCTTACGGACAAGGGAATAAATCCGGTACAGTTGGGCTTTGATACGGAAAATATTGAATTTTTCGAAGGCTGTAAATATTACATAGTAAATCCTGAGGAGATTTCCTTTGAGGAGTATTCTTTGTACTATAAAAGACTGAATGCCCTTCCTGTTGAGATAACAAGAACGAAAAGGCTCATTATAAGGGAAACAACCGAGTCGGATGTGGATGATTTCTATGAGATGTATAAAAATCCCGAGATGACCCGTTATACGGAGCCCCTTTACGATGATATTGAAGAGGAGAAAAAATACATAACCGAATACCGTGAGAAGGTCTACAATCTTGAAAGCCCGGGTATCTGGACACTTATCCGCAAAAAGGACAAAAGGATTATCGGCCGGGCGGGAATCATTGCAAGCAGTGATTACGATTGCGAAATCGGTTTTGCTGTTGGCTGCGAATTCCAGAAGCAGGGCTATGGCTTTGAAGCAGTGCGAAGAATCAAGCAGATAGCGGTAAAACGTTATGGGGTAAAAGAAATAAGTGCCCTTGTTATGGCAGGTAATGACGCATCAAAGGCGCTTCTTTCAAAAAGCGGGTTTAAAAAGATGACCGAGACAAAGAAGGACGGAGTACCGTATGAAGTCTGGATATATGATTATATTGCGTAGTTAATCGGGCATGTGATATAATCCAAGAATAAAGAAGGTGTTAGGGGCGCTTCAAATTCTTGTGGGAAAGAGAGAATTTTTTTGAGTAAAAAACATATCCTTATTGTTGACGATGATAAAAATATGCTGAAGCTTTTGAGAATGTTTCTGGCTGATGATTACACTGTCACCATTGTTGATTCGGGAAAGCAGGCGCTGGAATTTGTCCTTAAGCATACTCCTGACCTGATTTTGCTGGATTACATGATGCCCCTTTTTGACGGGCCTCATGTGCTTGAGATTATCAGAAAGAGGGAAGAGTCCAGAAATATTCCTGTTCTGTTTCTTACATCAGTAACGGAGAGGGAAAAGATTATTGAGTGCCTGTCACTTAATCCCCAGGGCTATCTTATTAAGCCTATTTCCCGTGAGGAGCTTTTGCAGAGAGTGGCTGAAGTAATACCTTCGGCCTGATAAATATGTATTATTCATCGGAGCGTGGGATACCGCGCTCCGGTTTTTTTAGGAGGCAGAAAGACAACATGATTAATGAAAACTACAAGGACATGCTTGGCAAAAAATCCGTCATAAGACAGCTTTCCGAATTTGCCACCAAAAGGGGCACGGAAATCGGCTATGAGAACGTTTTTGATTACAGTCTCGGAAACCCTTCGGTTCCGGTTGTGAAGGAATTTACCGATGCCATGATAGATATGCTATCAAAAGAAAACCCCATGACTTTACACGGTTACAGCCCCAGCCTTGGTAATCCTGAGTTTAAAAAGGCTGTTGCGGATTCTTTGAACAAGAGATTCGGTATGAATTACAAGCCTTCACATATATTCCCCACTTCCGGCGCAGCAGGCGCTATTGCCCATGCTTTGAGGGCAATAACCAAGCCCGGAGACGATGTTATAGTGTTTGCACCCTTCTTCCCGGAATATAATCCTTACATTACCGGAACAGGTGCCAATATTGTGGTAGTGCCTGCAGACACAAAGGCTTTCCAGATTAATTTCGATAAATTTGAGGAACTTCTTACTCCCAATGTTAAGGCAGTACTTATTAATTCCCCTAACAACCCTACAGGCGTTGTTTATTCAGAGGAGACCATTAAGAAGTTAGCAGATACTTTAAAGAGAAAATCCGCCGAATTCGGCTTCAATATTTATCTTGTTTCGGATGAACCTTACAGAGAAATCCTTTTTGAAGGTGTTACATGCCCTTATCCTTCAAAGTATTATGACGACACATTGTCATGCTATTCCTTCTCCAAATCCCTTTCCCTTCCCGGCGAAAGAATAGGCTACGTGGCAGCAAACCCCGCTGACCCGGATTCCGAGACTATTGTTAACATGTGCGGTCAGATTTCCAGAGGAACCGGCCATAACTGCCCGGCTTCCATTATCCAGCTTGCAACCGCCAAGGTCATCGACATGACTTCCGACCTTTCCGTTTACGAGAAGAACATGAACATTCTTTATAAAGAACTTACAGACCTGGGCTTTGAAGTTGTAAAGCCCGGCGGAACCTTCTACATTTTCCCCAAGGCACTTGAGGATGATGCAGTGGCTTTTTGTAACAAGGCTTTAAAATATGACCTTGTTCTTGTGCCTGCAGATTCTTTTGCCTGCCCGGGATATTTCAGAATGGCTTACTGTATTGATACCGAAAAGGTAGAAAGATCCGTTAAAGCACTTAGAAAATTTGTGGAGAGTGAATACAAATAATGTTTGACGCAGGACTGGTCCTTGAAGGCGGCGGTATGAAGGGTGTTTATACCGCAGGCGTACTTGATTTCTTCCTTGTTAAGGGACTTGAATTTAAAAATGTTTACGGCGTTTCTGCCGGAGCTTGTACCATGTCCAGCTTTATTTCAAAGCAGCGTGGACGTGCCAGAGACACATTTGTGGATTATCTGGGTGAAGATTTTTACATGGGTTTTAAGAGCTTCATCACCACCGGGGATATTTTCAATGTAAATATGAGCTATGACCTGGTGCCCAGATACTTAAATCCCTTCGATTTTGAGACCTTCTCGAAATTCGAGGGAAATGCCTACGCTGTTGTTACCAATATTGAAACAGGCAAGGCGGAATATGTTAAACTGACCGATATGAAAAAGGGGATTGACTATGTCAGGGCGTCGAGCTCCCTTCCACTGGTCTCCAGAAACGTTAAGATAGACGGAAAGCTCTATCTGGACGGGGGTATTGCAGATTCCATTCCCATCAAAAAGAGTATGGCTGACGGCAATGTGAAAAACGTGGTCATTATGACTAAGCCTGTGGGCTATCGAAGAGAGCCCGAATCGAATCTTCCCCTTATAAGGCTTCGTTATCTTAAATACCCCAAGGTGTACGAACTGATGAAGGAAAGACACGTAAACTACAACAAAACCCTGGATTATTTGGAGAAAGCTTCAAAAGAAGGCAAAATTTTCCTTATAAGGCCTCTTGAAGATGCCAATATCGGAAGACTTGAGAAGGATAAAGACAAGCTGAATTCTTTATATGAAGTCGGTTACAAGGATGCTTCGGACTGCTATGAAAGTCTGATGGATTATTTGAACAAATAGTATAGACTTGCGAAGGGAGCCTGCGTTATAAAGGCTCCTTTTTTTGTGCGATAAGGCGTCAAGCGGATGTTGTGCTTGCACAAATATCCATTTGACGCCCAACGTACAATCGAGTAGGAGTCAGCCTGCTCGATTAGTGCTTGTGATTTATATTTATTTAATAATTTTTAGAACGGTTATTTGTTGACATTTACCAAGCAGGGGTATATTGTACATATAGACATTAGCACTCAAACTATACGAGTGCTAACAACCCCATAAACCAAGCTTCAAAGAAAGCGTGATTAAGTGGAACTTGACGAGCGAAAAGTTAAAATTTTACAGGCAATAGTTCGAAACTATCTTGAAACCGGAGAACCGGTAGGAAGCCGTACGATTTCCAAGTACACGGAACTTAATTTAAGTCCTGCCACCATTCGTAATGAAATGGCTGACCTGGAAGAGATGGGCTACATTGTGCAGCCACATACATCCGCAGGACGTATTCCTTCCGATAAGGGCTACAGATTATATGTAGACAAAATGCTTGAGGACAAGGAACGGGAAGTCGAGGAAATGAAGGAGCTCCTTCTTGAAAAAGAAGACAAGATGGACAATCTTCTTAAGCAGGTAGCGAAAGTTCTTGCCGCCAATACGAACTACGCCACCATGATAAGTGCTCCCCAGTACAACCGTAATAAGTTAAAGTTTATCCAGCTTTCAAGGGTTGATTCCGAGCACCTTCTTGCGGTAATAGTTTCCGAAGGAAATGTCATAAAGAACCACATGATTTCCACAGAAGAAACATTTGATGATGAAACGCTTCTTAAGCTTAACATTCTTCTTAACACTCATTTAAACGGACTTAGCATAGAAGAAATCAATCTTGCCATGATAGCTTCCATTAAGAAAATGGCGGGAATCCATTCAGATATCATAGGAAACGTTATTGATGCGGTGGCAGAAGCCATTCATCTTGATGACGACCTTGAGATATACACAAGCGGCGCCAATAACATTTTGAAGTATCCCGAACTTGCCGACAGGGAACACGCAGTGGACCTTCTTCATACCTTTGAAGAGAAGGCAGAGCTTAACGAGCTGGCGCTTACAAGCCTCGCAGGCGGAAACACAGGCATTCAGGTTTACATCGGCGACGAGTCGCCGGTTGAAGGTCTTAAGGATTGCAGCGTAGTAACCGCAACCTATGAGCTGGACGAAGGCATGAAGGGCACAATCGGAATCGTAGGACCCAAACGAATGGACTACGACAAGGTTGTGGGAACCTTAAAAAATATGATGAATCAGCTTGATTCTTTGTATAAGAAAGGATAACCGATTTGACAGAAGAAACAAAAGAGACTCTTCAGGAAGAAACCAAAGAAGCTGTAACTGAAGAAGCAAAAACCGAAGAAAAGGTTGAAGAAGCAGCTGAGGCTCCTGCAGAGGAAGAAAAGAAAGACAAAAAGAAAAACAAAGTCGACAAAAAGACAGAGGAACTGAAGGAAAAGATTAAGGACCTTGAAGACAAAAACATCCGTCAGATAGCCGAGTTCCAGAACTTCAGAAACCGTACCGAGAAAGAAAAGGCCCAGATGTTTGACATGGGAGCCAAAAACGTAATTGAAAAGGTTCTTCCCGTAGTGGATAACTTCGAAAGAGGCCTTGCAACCGTTCCCGAAGATGAGAAAAATTCAGCCTTTGTAGAGGGAATGGAAAAGATTTACAAGCAGTTAATGACAGAGCTTGATAACTTAGGCGTTAAACCTATTGAAGCAAAGGGCAAGGAATTCAATCCTGATTTTCACAATGCGGTAATGCAGGTTGAGAACCCCGAACTTGAAAGCGGCACCGTTGCCGAGGAACTTCTTAAAGGTTACACATATCATGACACCGTAGTAAGACATAGCATGGTGTCAGTCGTATCATAAGGAAAATAATCAGGAGGACATAAAGATGAGTAAGATTATTGGTATCGACTTAGGTACTACCAACAGCTGTGTAGCTGTTATGGAAGGTGGTAAGCCCACCGTTATCGCTAACACAGAAGGCGCACGTACAACCCCTTCAGTTGTAGCATTCACAAAGACCGGAGAAAGACTTGTAGGTGAACCTGCAAAGCGTCAGGCAGTTACAAATGCCGAGAAGACCATCTCTTCCATAAAGAGAGATATGGGTACGGAAAGAGGACGTTCAATCGATGGAAAGAACTATTCTCCCCAGCAGATTTCAGCTATGATTCTTCAGAAATTAAAAGCAGATGCAGAAAGCTACCTTGGTGAAAAGGTAACAGAAGCAGTTATTACAGTTCCCGCATACTTTAATGACGCACAGCGTCAGGCTACAAAGGATGCAGGTAAGATTGCAGGTCTTGATGTAAAGCGTATCATCAACGAGCCTACAGCAGCAGCTCTTGCATACGGCCTTGATAATGAAAAAGAACAGAAGATCATGGTTTACGACCTTGGCGGTGGTACATTCGATGTATCCATTATTGATATAGGCGAAGGCGTAATCGAGGTTCTTGCTACAAACGGTGATACACACCTTGGCGGTGATGACTTTGATAACAAGATTACAGACTGGATGCTTTCTGAGTTCAAGAAGGCTGAAGGAATCGATCTTTCAAACGATAAGATGGCTCTTCAGAGATTAAAGGAAGCTGCTGAAAAGGCTAAGAAGGAATTGTCTTCAGCTACTACCACAAACATCAACCTTCCTTTCATCACAGCTACAAACGAAGGCCCCAAGCACTTTGATATGAATCTTACACGTGCTAAGTTTGATGAACTTACACACGACCTTGTAGACAGAACAGCTATCCCTGTACAGAACGCTTTAAAGGATGCAGGACTTTCCGCTTCAGAACTCGGACAGGTTCTTTTGGTAGGTGGTTCCACACGTATCCCTGCAGTTCAGGACAAGGTAAGAATGTTAACCGGTAAGGAACCCTCCAAGTCACTTAACCCCGACGAATGCGTAGCAATCGGTGCTTCCGTTCAGGGTGGTAAGCTTGCAGGTGATGCAGGTGCAACAGATATCCTTCTTCTTGACGTTACTCCCCTTTCTCTTTCAATCGAGACAATGGGTGGTATCGCTACAAGACTTATCGAGAGAAATACCACTATTCCTACCAAGAAGAGCCAGGTATTCTCTACGGCAGCTGATAACCAGACAGCAGTTGATATTAACGTAGTTCAGGGTGAAAGACAGTTTGCCCGCGACAATAAGTCCCTCGGACAGTTCAGACTTGACGGAATCCCTCCGGCAATGAGAGGTGTTCCTCAGATTGAAGTTACATTTGATATTGATGCCAACGGTATCGTTAACGTATCCGCTAAGGATCTTGGAACAGGTAAGGAACAGCACATCACCATTACTGCAGGTTCATCCATGAGCGATGATGAAATCGACAGAGCAGTTAAGGAAGCAGCTGAATTCGAAGCTCAGGATAAGAAGCGTAAGGAAGCAATTGACGCACGTAACGACGCTGACTCCTTCGTATTCCAGACAGAGAAGGCTCTTACAGATGTAGGCGACAAGCTTGGTGACAGCGACAAGGCAGCAGTTCAGGCAGACCTTGATGCAGTAAAGGCTATTCTTGACAGAACCAAAGACAAGGAAATGAGCGAAAGCGAAGTTGACGAGTTAAAGGCAGCCAAAGAAAAACTTACCCAGAGTGCACAGGCTCTCTTCACAAAGATGTATGAGAACATGCAGCAGGCACAGGGTGGCCCTCAGGCAGGTCCCGATATGGGCGGTTATCAGGAAGCTCCTACACAGGACGCAGGTGCTGATGACGTTGTAGACGGTGACTACAGAGAAGTATAATTAAAAACTAAGGAGGGGCGGGATTAGTCTCGCCCCGCTTTTGGAGTTTATAAACATGGCAGATAAAAGAGATTACTACGAGGTACTCGGAGTCGACAAAGGAGCCGACGACGATGCCCTTAAAAAAGCATACAGACAGCTTGCCAAGAAATATCACCCGGATGTAAATCCCGGAGATAAAGAAGCGGAAGCCAAGTTCAAGGAAGCATCCGAAGCCTATGCGGTTTTAAGTGATCCCGAGAAGCGTCGTCAGTACGACCAGTTCGGACACTCTGCATTTGACGGAAGCGGCGGAGCAGGCGGATTCGGCGGATTTGATTTCAACGGAGCTGACTTTACCGATATTTTCGGAGACCTGTTCGGAGATTTCTTCGGAGGCGGCAGAAGCAGCCGTTCCAGAAGCGGCGGCCCCATGAAGGGTGCAAACCTTCGTGCCAGCGTCCGTATTTCTTTTGAGGAAGCGGTTTTCGGAACTGAAAAGGAACTGGAGCTTACCCTTAAGGACGAATGTAAAACCTGTCACGGAACAGGCGCAAAGCCCGGTACAAAGCCTGAGACTTGTCCCAAGTGTAAAGGCCAGGGCCAGGTTGTATTCACTTCCCAGTCTTTCTTTGGCACTGTAAGAAATGTTCAGGCATGTCCAGACTGTCGCGGTACCGGAAAGATTATTAAGGAGAAATGTCCTGACTGCGGTGGAACAGGATACGTTGCAAACCGTAAGAAGATTGCTGTTTCCATTCCCGCAGGTATTGATAACGGACAATGTGTACGTATTCCCGGCAAGGGAGAGCCCGGTTCAAACGGCGGCGAAAGAGGAGACCTTCTTGTGGAAGTTCGCGTGGATGCCCATCCTATTTTCCAGCGCCAGGATACCAATATTTATTCCACCGTACCCATTTCTTTTGCTGTTGCAGCATTGGGCGGAGAAGTAATTATTGATACTGTTGACGGAAAGATTGCTTATGAAGTTAAGCCCGCAACCCAGACAGATTCAAGAATCCGTTTGAAAGGAAAGGGTGTTCCTTCACTTCGTTACAGAGACGTAAGAGGTGACCACTACGTAACATTTGTGGTTCAGACTCCCGACAAGCTCAGTAAAGAGGCAAAGGACCTTCTTAAGAAGTTTGATGAGATTACCGGCGATTCTTTAAACGCAGCGAAGAATATGCCCACACAGAACTCTGAAGACAAGAAGAAAAAATTCTGGAAGTAAAAACATGGGGTGTTATGTCAGTCTTGACGTAACACCCATTATTTGTTAGATTATCATTTGCTATGAAAAAATATTTTGGTGATAAAAATTTTTATAAAATGGTACTGGGCGTAGCCGTACCGATTATAATTCAGAACGCAATCAGTAACTTTGTAAACCTTCTTGATAACGTAATGGTAGGTATGGTCGGAACAGAGCAGATGTCCGGTGTAGCCATCGTTAACCAGCTGATGTTTGTGTTTAACCTTGCATTGTTCGGAGCCATTTCCGGCCCCGGCATTTTTACGGCCCAGTATGTAGGCCAGAAGAACAATGAAGGTATCAGACATACCGTAAGATTCAAACTGATTATAGTTTTAATCATTTCGGTTCTGGGAATTCTGGCGTTTGCGTTATTCGACGTTCCTTTCATCAGCCTCTTTTTGACGGATAATGGGCAAAGTCTTGACCTTGCGGCAACCCTTGAGTATGCGAAGGATTATCTTAAGGTTATGCTTTGGGGAATGGTTCCATTCGGTATTTCCAATGCTTATGCTGGCACATTGAGAGAGTCCGGCGAGACAAAGGTTCCCATGTACGCAAGCCTTGTGGCTGTTCTTACGAACCTTGTGTTTAACTATATACTTATTTTTGGACACTTTGGAGCACCTGAACTGGGAGTTGTGGGCGCGGCTGTTGCAACTGTTCTTTCACGTTTTGTGGAGATGGCAATTCTTGTTATCTGGCCTCATACCCATACCGAGAAAGTTCCCTATGCAAAGGGACTTTTCGAAACATTTGCCATTCCCAAAGAACTTGTATGGAAAATCATTAAGACCGGTTCACCTCTTTTCTTTAACGAGTTTTTGTGGTCCATGGGTATGACTGCACTTACCCAGTGCTATTCCACAAGAGGTCTGGAAGTAGTGGCCGGATTCAATATTTCCAATACCATTGTTAACCTTTTCAATGTGGTTCTGTTTACAATGGGCAGTGTTGTGGCAATTATTATCGGACAGATTCTCGGCTCGGGAAATACGGACGATGTGGTGGACACAGACAGAAAACTCATTACATTGTCGGTTCTTGCTTCGGCTGTTATGGGAATTCTGCTTATAGTATTTGCTCCCCTGTTCCCGAAGTTCTATAACACTTCGGATGATATAAGGGCCCTTGCGGTGGAACTTATGCGAATCGCTGCATTGTTTATGCCTGTAAGTTCCTTCTTAAATACGGCATATTTTACTATGCGTTCCGGCGGAAAGACAGTTATTACATTCCTGTTTGACTCGGTATATCTTTGGGTGCTTTGCTTCCCGGTTGCTTATGTTTTGAGCAGATTCACGGCTATATCGATTCTTCCGATGTATGTGATAGTTCTTTCTCTGGACTTTGTAAAGGTTGTAATCGGAGCAATTCTACTTAAGAAGAGGGTTTGGATACAGGATCTTGTAAATTAATATAATAAATTTTTGAATTTTCAGGGAGTGGCTTCGGCAACTCCCTTTTTAATTTGCAAAAAAGCTTACCTCAAAGCATGGAAGTAAGCCTGACAGTGTTTATGGGCATTTTTAGGGAGCTTCCTCACAATATCATTATGTTTTAGTGTGATTGTGAGGAGCTGGGACTTGTATCCTCACAATAGTGCTCGAAAAACATTTATTTGTGAGGAATAACGTGAAAAATCCTCACAAATGGCTAACTTAATAGCTTTTTTGTGAGGAAATAAGGCTGGCCTCCTCACAATAGCACAAATAAGAGGTTTATTTGTGAGGAGTAGAAGATAAATTCCTCACAGTTTCTTTCGGAAAAGAAAAGATTGTGAGGAGAGACCCTGAAGCAGACAGAAGTGTCTGCTTTTTTTGCAGTTTTTTTTCAAACGGAGAAACTGAAGGGAAAGTATAGTAAACATGTACTATTCCTATAAAGAGACTGAGAAAGCATGGCAAAGTACACATCCTCATGGCAAAAGGAACGTCCCTGTGGTAGAATTAGAAAAAATCAGTGTTCATTGAGGAGGGTATATGAACGAGAAAAGACCTATTTTGAAAAACCGTCTGTTCCTGTACTTTACGGAGTTTTTTGCAGGAATGTCGGTAATGGCTGTGGAGCTTGGAGCCAGCAGGCTTTTAGCACCTTATTTCAGCTCTTCACAGATAGTGTGGACCATTATTATCGGAACGATAATGATTGCCATGGCATTGGGAAATATCTACGGTGGAAGAAGTGCTGACAAAAATCCCAATCCGGACAAGCTTTATTCCAGGATTATTGTGGCTGCCCTGTGGATAGCGTTTATACCTGTTGTGGGTAAATACATTATTTTGGGTATCTCCGGATTAATCATCCTGTCTGTAAAGAGCAGTTATCTTATTGTTGCAGGCTTTGTGGCCTGTATGGTGATTTTCGTTTTCCCCTTATTTTTGTTGGGAACAGTAACCCCTTCACTTGTTAAATATACGGTGGATAACCTTGATAATAACGGAAAGCTTGTGGGAAACCTTAATGCATTCAATACCATCGGAAGCATTATCGGTACATTTGTTCCCACATTTATAAGCATTCCTGCGGTAGGTACATCCATAACATTCCTGATTTTTGCGGGAATACTTCTTTTGCTGGCAATAGTATATTTTTTAAGCGGCAAGAAAGAAAATTTTCTTAAGGCCCCGAAGATTCTAATCAGTATTATTTTATTCCTCGTATGTACTCTTCTGGGCCACAATAACAGCTTTGCATTCTGGCTGGACGATCTTACATATGAGGGCGAATCAATTTACAATTATCTGCAGGTTTATGAGAATGACAAAAGTGTCGTTCTTTCTACAAATGTTCTTTTCGGCGTTCAGTCCGTTTACGTGAAGGAAAAGGGCCTTACGGGAATGTACTATGATTACGCAATGGCAGCTCCTTACATGGCAGGACTTAATGAAAAGGAAGAGCTTAACATACTGGTTCTGGGAAACGGAAGCGGAACCTTTGCGACCCAGTGCGGCAGATACTTTGACAACGTAAATATCAAAGGCGTCGAAATAGACCAGAAGATTACCGACCTGGCAAAAGAATACTTCGGCCTTACTGACGACATAGAAGTTATTACATACGACGGCAGAGCATATCTTAATGCAAGTGATGAAAAATTTGACGTAATAATGGTGGATGCTTACCAGGATATTACCATTCCTTTCCAGATGTCTTCCGTTGAGTTCTTTACATTGGTAAAGGAACACCTGAAGGACGACGGAGTAATGGTGGTGAACATGAATATGCGCGGCGAGGAAAATCCGGACAATATTTCCGCTTACCTTGCGGACACCATATCCCATGTTTTCAGCGAAAGATATGTGGTAAATGCAGGCTCCACCAATAAAGAGCTTTTCGCCTCCAACAATCCTCAGATGCTTGAAAGAATGGCTGAAAACGTAAGGGCGGAGAAAGACGGTTCTTTGGTCTACATGATGGATTATGTGGAAAACCAGTTAAAAGAATACGTTCCGGGAACCCACCTTATGACAGACGACAAGGCTCCCGTAGAGCTTCTTGGTATGAAGGAAATCGATTTGATTATCCAGTCCGAGGTAGAGTATTATCTGGGAATATACCGGGAGCAGGGACTTAAGGCTCTTCTCGAGAATCTTTAATTATGACTAAAGGCTGTTAGTATATGACAAAAGAAGAAAAGCAAAACTTTGAACTACATACAGAAAGACTTGTTATAAAGCCTTTGGGTATTAAATATTTGGAAACCGCAAATGAATATTCAACAGATCCCGAAAACGCCAGACTTATGTACTATCTTCCCTTTGAGAACAAAGAAGAGACCGCGGACTTTTTGAGAAAATGCGACGAAATGTGGGCGGATGAAAACAGCAACACCTATGAGTGCGCTGTTCTTCTGGAAGGAGTGCATATCGGTGCAGTTACCCTTTACGAAATAGAGGGCGGCTTCGAGTTTGCCTGGATAATCAATAAGCGCTATTGGGGAAACGGCTATGCAATTGAAGCGGCAAGGGCCATTCTTGATTTTGCGGTAAACACTCT
Source organism: Lachnospiraceae bacterium (assembly GCA_045617745.1). Classification (GTDB taxonomy): domain Bacteria; phylum Bacillota; class Clostridia; order Lachnospirales; family Lachnospiraceae; genus UBA1258. Next base: position 22,875 of record JAZLJG010000014.1, read on the forward strand.
TGGGGTTCATCATTTTATAGCTATGTGTGATTCACAAAACAGTGCTTCATATCGGGTTATGGAGAAGCTTGGAATGAAGCTTTCGGAGAAAAACCCCGGCAGAAAGAACAGGCTGTCGCAACCCGGGGAAGAAAGATTTGAACTAATATACACCTATGATGTATGATGATAAATATCGGGAGAATGTATGATATTTGATTTTTTGTTTGTGAAAAAGTCTTATAGGAAAGTGGATGTTCAAAAGATAAAGGATGCGCTTTTATATCTGAAAACAAATCCTGAAATTGTGTGCAATCCTTATCCGCAGTACGATGGGCGAATATATGAGATTCTCGGCTCCCTTGGCATGGATGAAAATTATATGTCAAATTACGAAAAGATGAAGGATGTTCCTGTGGAAAAAATGTCTTTGGATAATTTAAAGACAATGTATTCCTTTATTACACGGGCAGAGAGATTTTGCGACGGAGCCATAACAGGCTATGTGGAGGACGGCTCCCTTGCGAAAATGGCTGAAAGAGAAATAGAATTATTGGGAGAAGGGAAAAGATGATTTATAAATGCAGAGGCTGCGGATCGGCCTTAAGATACGATATGCTTACAGGAAGGCTTTTGTGCGATTCCTGCGGTTCTACTTATGACCCGGCGGATTATGACGAGGTTCTTGATAACGAGAGCCATTCATATGAAACTATGGAACAAAAGATTTACACCTGTAATGCCTGCGGCGCAAAGCTTATGATTAATGACGTGGAGGCTGCTTCTTTTTGCGCTTATTGCGGACAGCCCACCGTTGTTTTTGACAGGGTATCTACAGTAAGAAAGCCCGACATAATCCTTCCTTTTAAGGTTGCCAAAGAACAGGCAAAAGAACTTATCAATAAGAAACTTAAAGGCTTCTTTATTCCTAAAGACATAAAGAATATTGAATTGGATGTGGTAAGGGGAATATATGTGCCCTTTTCTTTTTCCGACCTGGAATACGAAGACAGACAGGTCATAAAGGGCAGGGTTAAAAGCGGAAAGAGCAGTACCACAAGATACTTTTACAGGCATGCTAAAGCTAAATTTTCATTTCTTCCCGTGGACCAGTCCGTGAAGTTTAATGATGAATCCGCGGTTAAACTGGAGCCCTTCCCTCAAAACGAGTTTGTTCCTTTTCAGGCTTCCTATCTTTCCGGCTTTTATGCAGATGCAGGTGATGAAGCCAAAGAAAACCTGGAAGCAAAGATAAAGAGCAGAGCCGGAGACGTGTTCAATAAAAAAGTTGAGGACACCGTTCGGGCCGGCAATAAGGTTTTGTACAGAAACAATCGCAGAGTAAATATAGAGAAAACACGATACGGTATGCTGCCGGTCTGGTTCTTTGCATATAAGAGAGAAAAAGCAACGTATACCATCATGGTTAACGGGTATACAGGAAAGGTTGTGGGAGCGGTTCCCTTTGATAAGGCGAAGGTCGCCGTTTGCACCGCACTTATTCTGCTTCCTTTGTGCATCCTTTTGGGAACCATTGGAGGATTCCTTTTTGACGCGATTTATGAAAACAGTGATAATTCGAACGGTCTGGAGCTTGTGGTGGCAGGTATAGTTGCGATTTTCGGTGCAGCAACCACAAAACTTAACAAGTTTAAAAAGAGCAGGAAGCTTACCATGGAAAGTTCCATCTTTGAACTTGCAAAAGACAGGCAGGAGGTATAGCTATGGGATTCATGTTTTTGGTAGGCGTTATAGCCGGAATAGTGCTGGCTGTGGGAATCACCATGTTTATTATGGTTTCGGTTGTTAAGAAGACCAATGACTGGGGCGATTATGACGGCGCAGAAGGAACGATAGCAGAATTTACAATGATTCAAAAGGCTGACAAGGTCAAAGAATCTTTTTCGGTGCATGAAAAAATCTGAGAAGAGATGAATTATTTTCGGCTGCCACAATGTGGCATCCGTTTTTTATTGATTATCCAACAGCATCATAAGATTGCTTAACACTACCATACCTGCGGTTTCTGTTCGCAGGATGCGTTTTCCCAGAGTGATGATTTCAAAGCCGGAAGACTTTGCGAGCTCGATTTCCGCAAGGTCGAAGCCACCTTCGGGGCCGATAAATATGGCGATGCTTTCGCCGGGCTTTACACCGGTGAAGAGTTCCTTTGTGTGGGCCATTCCGTCTGCCATTTCATAGGGAACCCATTTGTGGGTGCACTCGGAAGCTTTCTTAACGGCTTCTTTGAAGGTCATGGGCATGGTGACTTCGGGAATAATAGTACGTTTCGACTGCTTGGCGGCCGCTTCGCTTATGCTTTGCCATCTGGCAATTTTGGCGGGGGCCTTTTTAGGCTCCAGCTTCATTACGCAGCGCTTCATATCGACGGGTATGATTTCAAAAGCACCTAACTCCACGGCTTTCTGGATGATAAGCTCCATCTTGTCGGATTTGGGAAGACCCTGGAAAAGATAAATTTTACAAGGGAGTTCATTACCCTCTTCCTTAATAAAGGCCAGGTCGCAAAGAACCTTGTCCTCGTGCAGCTCTTTAATTATGCAACGGTATTCTGCAGAAGACTCTGTGGTACTTACGGAAATTTCTTCACCGGGTTTCATACGAAGAACATTCTTTATGTGGTTTACGTCTTTGCCGCTTATAGTGATTTCTTTATCGATTATGGCCGAAGGCTCTACAAAAAAATGATACATGTTTTTTACCTCTGTTGAATTATATTATAAATTCAGAATCTGGGAAATTCAAACTTTCTTTGGGTACTGTAAATTATTAACGTACTTTGGTAGAATAAATAGGCAATACGAAACTAAAAGTATTATGGGGTACAAAATGGATAAGAAAACTTACAAAAAGAAATGGGGCGACAGAAAAGACGCAAGGCTTGTAAGGGGAGATGAACTGGACACCAACCATTTCGTGATGCCTATGCTTTGGCCCAAAAGGACTGCCTGCGAGGCGTATATATCCGAAACAATAGATCTGACGGCTTTGGATGCCTATATTAAAGAGAAAAGAAAGGGAGATTCACAAAGCGATATTTCCGTATTTTCCATTATGCTTGCGGCTCTCGGAAAGCTTGTGGTTACAAGACCAAAGCTTAACCGTTTTTACAGAAATAAGAGGCTTTATGAAAGATATGATGTTTCCATAGGCTTTGTGGTTAAGAAGAACCTGGCTGATGATGGCCCGGAGTCTCTTGCAAGGGTTTATATTGAGCCGGAGGATACACTTGAAACTGTACTCGAAAAGGTGCATAAAGAAGTGGAATTTTGCAAAAGTGATGCCATGGACAAATCCTCGGATGATCTTCGCATACTTATGAAGTTCCCGCATTTTGTGGGAAGACTTGTAATGTGGTTTATGAGAATATACGGTGGTATGTTTGCAGTACCAAAGGGTATCAGCGAATCCGATATGTTCTTTAAATCGGTGGCAGTTACAAATCTTGGCTCAATACGTATGGATGCGGCTTACCATCATCTTTCCGACTGGGGCACAAATTCCTTCTTTGTGATTATCGGGGAAAAGAAGCTTCGTCCTTTTTATAACAGAGACGGAAGCGTTGAGATGAAGGATTCGATAGATATCGGCTGGACAGTTGACGAAAGAATTGCAGACGGGTTTTATTTCTCCAGGTCCATCAGGATACTTAAGAATTACCTGCAGCATCCGCAGCTTCTTGAAAGACCTTTTGCCGAATAGAAACTTTTGTGCTATTATTAGTGGGTTATTTTTTGTCAGGAGATTTTTTTACGTATGAGATGGATTAAATTCAGAATCAAAACAGTAACAGATGCGGAAGATATTCTTGTGAGCAATCTTTATGATATCGGACTGGACGGAGCACAGATAGAGGATAAGGTTCCCCTTACTGCTTTGGAAAAAGAGCAGATGTTTGTGGACATCCTTCCTGATATGCCTGCTTACGATGATGTGGCATATATAAGCTGCTTTGTGGAAGATGACGGAAGTGTCAACAGCGAAGAAATAAAGAAAAATATAGAAGAGGTTCTTAAAGAGACTTCACAGTACTGCGAAATCGGTGAAGGAACCGTGGAAATATCAAAGACAGAGGATGTGGACTGGATTAATAACTGGAAGCAGTTTTTTCATCAGTTCTATATTGATGACCTTCTTGTTATTCCTTCCTGGGAAGAGGTTAAGCCTGAGGATAAGGACAAGAAGATTCTGCATATTGACCCCGGTACAGCTTTTGGTACAGGAATGCACGAAACCACACAGCTTTGCTTAAGAGCCATTAAGAAATACATTACGTCCGACACAGTAATGCTTGATGTGGGAACGGGTTCCGGAATACTGGCAATAGTATCCTTAATGTACGGAATCAAATCCGCCATCGGAACAGATCTTGATCCCTGCGCAGTTGATGCTGTAAGGGAGAACATGGAAGCAAATGGTATTGCACCCGATAAATTCAAGCTTCTTATAGGAAACATCATCACGGAAAAGTCTGTTCAGGATGAGGTGGGTTATGAATGTTATGACATAGTTGTCGCTAACATTCTTGCGGATGTACTGGAACCGTTAACACCTGTTATTCTTCATCAGATGAAAAAGGGTGCTGTATACATTACATCCGGTATTATTAATACCAAAGAACAGGAAGTAAGAGATTGTATCGAGAAGGCCGGCCTTGAGATTCTTTCCGTGGATCATCAGGGAGAATGGGTCGGAATTACAGCAAGGAAGAACTGATGGAAAGCTATCTTGATAATTCCGCCACCACAAGGGTTTATCCCGAGGTAGTGGAACTGATGTCAAAAATCATGCTGGAGGATTACGGTAATCCTTCAAGCATGCACAACAAAGGTGTTGAAGCCGAGAAGTATGTAACCGAGGCCACAAAACGTATTGCCAAAGCCTTTAAGGTTCAGGAGAAAGAAATATTCTACACATCCGGCGGAACAGAGTCCGATAACCTTGCCCTTATCGGAACCGCTATGGCCAATAAACGTGCGGGAATGCACATCATAACCACAAAGGTAGAGCATCCTGCTATTTTAAATACCGTGGCATATCTTTCCTCGGAAGGCTTTGAGATTGATTATCTTTCCGTGGATTCCATGGGAAGAATATCCCTTGAAGAGTTAAAAGAAAAGCTTAGAAAGGACACTATTCTTGTGTCCGTGATGCATACCAACAACGAAGTGGGTGCAGTGATGCCAATCGCGGAAGCAGGAGCTCTTATAAAGAGTGTTAATCCTTCCTGCCTTTTCCATGTGGATGCCGTTCAGGGATTCGGAAAAGCGGAGATTTTCCCTAAGCGTATGAATATTGACATGCTTTCCGTAAGCGGTCACAAGATTCACGGTCCCAAGGGAATCGGTATTCTTTATATTAACGAAAAGGTGAAGATTAAACCTATTTCCTACGGTGGCGGTCAGCAGAAGGGAATGCGCAACGGAACACTGAACGTTCCGGGTATTGCGGGAATCGGTCTTGCCACCGAAATGATTACAAAAGACATTCAGGCAAAGAGACAGAAACTTTTCGAACTGAAGAAATATTTTTTGGAGGAAGCCTCCAAAATAGAGAATGTTACCATCAACGGTTGTGTTTCCGATAAGGTGGAGGAAACGGCTCCCCATATCATAAACATTTCCGTGGAAGGCCTTCGTTCGGAGGTTATGCTTCATGCTTTGGAGGAGAAACAGATTTACGTTGCTGCAGGAAGCGCCTGCGCTTCCCACAGCAAAAAGGAATCCTCCACCCTTAAATCCATGGGAGCAACAGCTTCCCAAATGGACGGAGCGCTTCGCATAAGCATGTCCGAATTTACCACAAAAGAACAGCTGGAATATACGATTGCTTCCCTTAAAGAAGTTATCGAAATGTATAAACGATTTACAAGAAAGTAGTGGAAACAAAAATGTTCAGTTCATTTATTATTAAGTACGCTGAAATCGGCGTCAAAGGAAAAAACAGATACCTTTTCGAGGATGCTTTGGTTCATCAGATAAAGTATGCTTTGAAAACTTCCGACAGCACATATAAGATTTCAAAAACACCCGGAAGAATTTTCCTGGATTTTGAAGGAGATTTTGACTACGACGATATTATCGACAGACTTCAGCATGTCTTCGGTATTTCCGGAATATGTCCAATGGTTCGTTGCGATATGGAAGAGCCGGAAGCTTTGTACAAGGACGTGGTTAAATATTTTGACGAAACTTATCCCGATAAGAAAAAGACCTTCAAGGTATGCGCAAGACGTTCCAACAAAGGATATCCTCTTGACTCCATGGAACTTGACAGGGAAATCGGGGGACAGCTTCTTGATGCTTTCCCGGAGCTTACCGTAGATGTTCATGACCCTGAAATTTCACTTGTGGTGGAAGTCAGAGACAGAATTTTTATTTACAGTGAAATAATACCCGGCCCCGGAGGAATGCCCGTAGGTACAAACGGAAAGTCAATGCTTCTTCTTTCCGGTGGTATTGATTCACCTGTTGCCGGATACATGATTTCAAAGCGTGGCGTTAAAATTGACGCTGTTTATTTCCATGCGCCTCCATACACCAGCGAGAGAGCAAAGCAGAAAGTTGTGGACCTTGCCAGATACGTTTCAAAGTACAGCGGCCCCATCTATCTTCACGTAATTAACTTTACCGATATCCAACTCTACATCTATGAGAAGTGTCCTCACGAGGAGCTTACCATCATCATGCGTCGTTACATGATGAAGATTGCGGAAGAGATAGCCAAAGAAACCGAGTGCCAGGGTCTTATTACCGGCGAATCCATCGGCCAGGTGGCAAGCCAGACCACATATTCACTGGCTGTTACAAACGAAGTATGTACTCTTCCCGTATTCAGACCTCTTATCGGTTTTGACAAAGAAGACATAGTTACAATCAGTAAAAAGATTGATACATATGAAACAAGCATTCAGCCCTACGAGGACTGCTGTACCATTTTTGTGGCAAAGCATCCCGTTACAAAGCCGAATCTTAACGTTATTAAGCGCCATGAGGAAAATCTCAAAGAAAAGATTGACGAAATGGTAAAGACTGCAATTGATACAAAAGAGACAATCATTGTCAGTGCCACTGATTAAAAAAAGGCAAAAAAATAACCGGGACATTGTCCTCGGTTCACCGGTTGAAGTATTTGCGATTGTTAATAGTTAAAAAAGATTGGGGCGCGTTTTACGGCGCCCCGTTAAATTCATATTAGATCATGTAAGGCTTAAGTGTCTCAAGAACTTCTTCAGCGTTGCCTTCAGCATGGATGTTGAGGTCGATGGGCTTTGAAAGATCGAGACTGAAGATACCCATAATGGACTTAGCGTCGATTACGTATCTTCCGGATACTAAATCAAAATCGTAATCAAACTTTGTGATGTCATTAACGAATGACTTTACTTTGTCGATTGAATTTAAAGAAATCTGAATTGTTTTCATGGTATGTATACCTCCTTGTTAGAACTTCAACCTTCGCTTTAATCATAAAGAAATCAGGGGTTTTTGTCAATGATAAAACCTTAACAAAAATAGTGGGTGAAAGAATGAAAACTGTAGCATTTCACAACCTTGGATGTAAGGTGAATTCCTACGAAACCGATATAATGCAACAAAAATTCACGGAAAACGGTTTCCACGTTGTGCCATTTGGTCAAAAAGCGGACGTTTTTGTGATAAATACCTGTACGGTAACCAATATGGCGGACAGAAAAAGCCGTCAGATGTTACATAAAGCCAGGGCACTTAACCCTGAAGCAATTGTAATAGCCACAGGCTGCTATGTGCAGACTGACACGGAAAATGTCCACAAGGACCCTGCTGTGGATATTATTATCGGCAACAATAACAAATCAAGGGTTATTGAAATCCTTAACAATTATCTTGAGGATCAGGAAAATGACAGCGCCGTAATCGATATTAACCATACGGCGGAATATGAAAGCATGATGCTTACCGACACCGCTGAGAGAACCCGTGCATACATAAAAATACAGGACGGCTGTAACCAGTTTTGTTCCTACTGCCTTATTCCCTACGCAAGAGGCAGGGTAAGAAGCCGTGGCATGGAAGACATTCTTACGGAAATCGAATGCCTTTCGAAGAAAGGGTACAAGGAGTTTGTCCTTACCGGTATTCACGTAAGCTCTTACGGAATCACAACTCCCAACGACCTTTCGGGAAACAGGCTTGCAGAGCTTCTTGAAAAAATACAGAAGCTTCCTGATGTTAGAAGAATAAGGCTCAGTTCTCTGGAACCGAGAGTAGTTACGAAGGAATTCTGTGAAAGAATTTCGAAACTGGACAAATTGTGCCCCCACTTTCACCTTTCACTCCAAAGTGGCTGTGACGAGACTCTTAAGCGTATGAACCGCCATTACACCACAGAGCAGTATCTTGAAGGCGTGAATCTTTTAAGAGAGTACTTTAACGACCCGGCCATTACTACCGATGTGATAGTAGGATTTCCCGGAGAGACCGATGAGGAATTTGAAAAATCCTTTGAATTTGCCAAAACCGTGGGCTTTTACGAAATGCATATTTTCAAGTATTCCAAAAGACACGGAACGGTTGCCGAGAAGCTTCCAAATCAGGTTCCGGACGAGAAAAAGGACATTCGTTCCGACAGAATGATAGAACTTTCCGAATCCCTTTCGAAGGAATTCAGGAAAAGACATCTTTCCAAAGAGGCCGATGTTCTTTTCGAGGAAACAAAGACAATTCAGGGTGTGAAATATTCTTTGGGCTATACCCCGGAATATATTAAGGCAGCAGTAGTTTCCGAAGAAAATATTGAGAATAATATAAGAAAAATTTTACTTACGGATTTTGTTTCGGATGATATAATAAAAGCAGTGGAAATTAAGTAAATATTCAGTATTTTCTAATTTCTTGAAAACAGTTTCATGTTAAGGTAAGATAGTGTTAATCATAAGAAAGCGAGAGACAAAATGGCAAGTATCGATCAGACTCAGTTTTTCAAAGTTGAACAGGAAAAACCTTTAAGCGCAACAGAAATTCTTGATATTGTTTATCATGCAAATGTGCAGAAGGGATATGACCCTGTAAATCAGATTACAGGATATCTTGTTTCAGACGATCCTACATACATCACTTCTTATAACGATGCCCGTAAAATCGTACGCCGCATTGAAAGAGACGAGATTATTGAAGAGCTTTTGATTGCTTACGCACAGTCAAAGGGTTGGAGCAAATAGGAACTTAAGTTATGAGAATAATGGGCCTGGACTTTGGGTCGAAGACAGTGGGTGTGGCTATAAGCGACCCGCTTCTTGTTACTGCCCAGGGTATTGAGATAATACGACGCAAGGAAGAAAATAAATTACGCCAGACACTTGCCAGAATTGAGGAACTTATAGAGGAATACGGTGTAACCGAGATTGTTCTCGGGTTACCCAAAAACATGGATGACTCCGAAGGAGAACGTGCAAAGCTTTCTTTGGAATTTAAGGATAAGCTTGAGAGAAGAACCGGTCTTGAGGTTCACATGTGGGATGAACGCCTTACCACTGTTGAAGCAGACAACATTATGATAGAAGCCGGTATTACCAAAAGGGAAGACCGGAAAGAATATGTTGACATGATTGCTGCCCAGCTTATTTTAGAGGGCTATATGGAGTATGGTAGAAAGTAATGGAAAAAATTTCTTTTGCCGGTAATAACGGTGACGCAATTGAATTTTTTGTTTTGGAAAAAACCACTCTTGGTGGTGTTGATTATATGTTGGTAACCGAATCTGAGACTGAGGACGCTGACGCGTACGTGCTAAAGGACGTATCAAAAGCCGGAGACAATGAAGGGGTATATGAGATTGTTGACGACGATAACGAACTTCAGGCCGTAGGTCAGGTGTTCCAGGCTCTTTTGGAGGATATCGACATCCAATAAAGGAGATAGAATTGAATAAAGAAAAGACTAAGAATCTAACCTCGAAGCTTAGGATTATTCCTCTTGGCGGACTGGAACAGATTGGAATGAACATTACTGCCTTCGAGTATGAAGACAGTATTATTGTCGTGGACTGCGGACTTGCATTTCCTGAGGGTGACTTGCTGGGAATCGACCTTGTTATTCCCGATGTTACTTACCTTAAGGAAAACATTGACAGGGTTAAAGGCTTTGTCATTACCCACGGACACGAAGACCACATCGGAGCACTTCCCTATGTTTTAAGGGATATTAATGTGCCCATATATGCTACAAAGCTTACAATAGGAATTATCGAGAACAAGCTCAAAGAACATGAAGACCTTTTGAAAAAGACCAAAAGAAAGGTTGTTAAATTCGGCCAGAGTATTAACCTTGGCCAGTTCAGAGTGGAATTTATTAAGACAAACCACTCCATAGTTGATGCAGCAGCACTGGCCATTTTCTCCCCTGCGGGAGTAGTGGTGCATACAGGCGACTTTAAGGTAGATTACACTCCGGTATACGGAGACTCCATCGATTTGGAGAGATTTGCAACCCTTGGCAAAAAGGGTGTTCTTGCGCTTATGTGCGACTCCACCAACGCTGAAAGACCCGGATTTACCCCTTCCGAGCGTACTGTTGGAAGAACATTTGATACTATATTTAATGAACACAAAAATACACGTATTATCATAGCTACATTTGCTTCAAACGTTGACCGTGTACAGCAGATTATTAACACGGCAAACCGCTATGACCGAAAGGTTGTGGTGGAAGGCCGCAGTATGGTAAGCGTTATTGATATTGCCCAGAATTTAAACAGAATATCTATTCCCGACAATACACTTATTGACGTGGAACAGCTTAAGAATTATCCGCCGGAGAAAACGGTTATCATTACAACCGGAAGCCAGGGCGAAAGTATGGCAGCTCTTGCCAGAATGGCAAACGGAACCCATAAAAAGGTATCTGTGGGAGCAGGGGATACGGTTATTTTCTCATCAAATCCCATTCCCGGTAATGAAAAAGCAGTTACCCGTATCATTAACGAACTTTTGTTAAAGGGTGCGGATGTTATTTTTCAGGATGCCCATGTTTCGGGCCATGCCTGCGCTGAAGAAATTAAACTGATATATTCGCTTGTGCAGCCTAAGTTTTCAATCCCCGTTCATGGTGAATACAAGCATCTTATGGCTCAGGCCAAGATTGCCGGAGATTTGGGAATTCATAAGGAAAATATCGTTATTCTCCGTTCGGGAGATGTTCTTGATATTAATGAAAACGGAGCAAAGGTTGTTAACAAGATTCCCTGTCAGAGCGTTTATGTAGACGGTCTTGGGGTAGGAGATGTAGGAAACTCTGTTTTAAGGGACAGACAGCACCTTTCCGAAGGCGGAGTCGTTATTGCCAATATCGTGGTGGATGAGTATTCCGGTCAGATTGTTGCCGGACCTGATATTTACACGCGAGGCTGCGTTTACGAAAGAGAATCGGAAGAACTTTTAAAAGAGGCCAGAGAAGAACTTTCAAAGGCTTTAAATAATACAATCGACAAAGGCATCTATGACTGGAACAAGTTAAAGTCAGTTATGAAGGATACCCTTTCCGAATATTTCTGGCGAAAGAACAAGAGAAGACCTGTTATTGTGCCTATTATTACCGGAGTCTGAAAATGACCGATTTAACAAGATTGTCCAAAGAAGTTTCTGATACCATCAGAAATACAAATGAATACAGGGAATACGAAAGACTTTTGAGTGACATCAAAAAGGATTCGGCTCTTTATGAAAAGGTCACTGCCATGAGAGAGAGGAATTTTCAGATTCAGCAAATGGAGTCCGGGGATGCCTTTGAACTTATGGACGCATTGACTAATGAGTATGAAGATGTTATTAATATTGAGTTGGTAAGTGAATTTATGGAGGCCGAGGTTGCCCTTTGCGACCTGGTCCGTAATTTCAACTTGGAACTAGTGGAAGGATTGGAGTTTGATTAATGAAGATTAGCCAGATTTTATCCACAATCCTCTCGGCGCTTGTAAAGATTACGATTGCCATCTGGGTTGTAAATTTCATATATACCAGAACTGTGGACGCTTATGACTTCGGATACAGGGTGTTTACCGAAGAACCGATGTCTCCCGCTCCCGGAAGGGATGTTTCCGTAGCCCTTACGGAAGGCAAATCCAAAATGGATATCGCCAAGATGCTGGAGGAAAAAGGACTTGTGAGAGATCACTTCCTTGCCTTTGCACAGATTCTTGCTTCCGAGTATAAAGACACGCTTGTTCCCGGCGCATATACCCTCAACACTTCCATGACAACAGAGGAAATGCTTAAGGCTATGAGTGCCGAAGCCTTAGAGGAAGATGAGGATACACAATGATAGTTGATGAGCGTATGTCATCTTTCATAAATTCATATGCTTCCAAAAATTCACCGATGCTTGATGAACTGGAGAAGTTTTCAATTGAAACCAATGTGCCCATCATACGCAAGGAGATGCAGACTTTAATAAAGTTTCTTCTTGCCGCGAACAAACCGCGCTCCGTTTTGGAGGTAGGAACAGCCATTGGTTTTTCGGCTATTCTGATGGCTGAAAATCTGCCTTCGGATTCTAAGATTACCACCATAGAAAAGTATGAAAAAAGAATTCCCGTAGCCAGGGAAAACTTTGAAAAATTCGGTGTATCCGACCGTATTACCCTTCTTGAGGGAGATGCGACGGAGATTCTTTCAAAGCTTTCCGGACAGTATGATTTTATTTTTATGGATGCGGCAAAGGGACAGTATATAAACTTTTTTCCGGATGTCTGCAGACTTCTTAAACCCGGTGGAATCCTTCTTACCGACAATGTGATGCAGGAGGGAGACATCCTTGAGTCCAAGTTTGCGGTTGAAAGAAGAAACCGTACCATCTACAAGAGGATGAGGGATTATCTTTACGAATTAACACACAACGAGGAACTTACCACCGTGATTCTTCCTGTGGGAGACGGTGTCACAATCAGTACAAAAAGGAACGATCTATGAGAAAACCCGAACTTCTGGTTCCGGCCAGCAGTCTTGAAGTATTAAAAACAGCGGTAATATTCGGAGCGGATGCGGTATTTATCGGAGGCGAAGCCTTCGGACTTCGAGCAAAAGCTAAAAACTTTACTCCCGAAGAAATGAAGGAGGGCATTGAATTTGCCCATGCCCATGGCGTAAAGGTTCACGTTACCGCAAATATTCTTGCCCATAACTATGATCTTGACGGGGCAAGACAGTATTTTTACGAGCTGAAGGAAATGAAGCCGGATGCGCTTATTATTGCGGATCCCGGTATGTTTACCATGGCCCGGGAAATATGTCCTGAAATAGATATACATATTTCCACACAGGCCAATAATACAAACTACGAAACGTACAATTTCTGGTATCGTCTGGGAGCCAAGAGAGTGGTGGCTGCAAGAGAGCTTTCTTTGGCCGAATTAAAGGAAATCAGAAGAAACATTCCCGAGGATAAAGAGATAGAGTGCTTTATTCACGGCGCAATGTGCATTTCCTATTCGGGAAGATGCCTTCTTAGTAACTACTTTACCGGAAGGGATGCGAATCACGGAGCATGCACCCACCCCTGCAGATGGAAATATGCGGTTATGGAAGAACAGCGTCCGGGAGTTTATCTTCCCGTTTACGAGAACGAAAGAGGAACCTACATCTTTAACTCCAAGGACCTTTGCATGATTGAGTACATTCCCGAGCTTATTGATGCGGGAATTGACAGCTTTAAGATAGAGGGGCGTATGAAAACCGCTTTGTACGTTGCTACGGTTGCCAGAACCTACAGAAAGGCAATTGATGACTATCTTGAGTCTCCCGAAAAGTACCGTGCCAACATGGAATGGTACAAAATAGAAATTGCCAAGTGTACATACAGACAGTTTTATACAGGCTTCTATTTCGGAAAACCCGGTGAAGATGCCCAGGTTTACGATGCAAATACCTATGTTCAGGAATATATCTACCTTGGCATTGTGGATTCCGTTGATGGCAACACTGTAAAAATAGAACAAAGGAACAAGTTTCTGGTAGGTGACGAGATAGAGATTATGCAGCCCGACGGAACTAATGTGCCCGTAAAAGTTCTTGGTATTAAGGATGAAGAAGGCAATGACATGGAGTCCTGCCCTCATCCCCGGCAAAAGCTTTTTATTACTCTTTCCAAACCTGCTTCTAAGTACGATATTCTAAGAGTACCAAATAACAGGGAATGATTTGAATGATTTTTATTTAACAATGATATTGACCTTGATTACTTTATTGGGGTAAAATCCAAAAGAAAAAGACTGAGAGGACAACCGACATGAGCGCTAAGGTTAACATTGAAGAGATCTTTGCGAAAAACGTATTCACCGTCGGGAAGATGAAAGAATATCTCCCTGAACCTGTATTTAACGAAGTAATGCAGGTCAGAAACCAGGGCGGAGAGCTTTCTTTGAAGACGGCCGATGTTGTTGCAACTGCCATGAAAGAATGGGCAGTTTCTAATGGTGCGACACATTTTACTCATTGGTTCCAGCCTCTTACGGGAATTACAGCCGAGAAACAGGATGCATTTTTAAAGCATCCCGATGAGGAAGGCAAATGTCTTCTGGAGTTTTCGGGAAAAGAATTGATTAAGGGTGAAGCTGATGCGTCAAGCTTTCCTTCGGGAGGTCTGAGAGCTACCTGCGAAGCCCGTGGATATACTGCTTGGGATATGACCAGCCCTGCATTTCTTAAGGAAGATGCTGTGGGAACTGTTCTTTGTATCCCTACGGCATTCTGCTCATACAAGGGTGAAGCCCTTGATATGAAGACTCCTTTGCTTCGTTCCATGGAAGCTGTGGGAGAGCAGAGCTTAAGACTTATAAGATTATTCGGAAATACTACCTCTAAAAAGGTCACTGCTTCTGTAGGACCTGAGCAGGAGTATTTTATTGTAGACAGAGACAAATACTTAAAGAGACAGGATTTGATTTTCGCCGGGCGTACTCTTTTCGGAGCTCCTGCTCCCAAGGGACAGGAACTGGATGACCATTATTACGGAACCATTCAGGAACGAATCGGCGGATTTATGAGCGACATAGATGTGGAGCTTTGGAAGCTTGGCGTTACTGCCAAAACACAGCACAACGAAGCTGCGCCCGCGCAGCACGAGCTTGCTCCCATTTACGAAACAGCCAATATTGCCATGGATCACAACCAGTTAACCATGGAAATCATGAAAAAGGTTGCAACCCGCCATGGGCTTGCATGTCTTCTTCACGAGAAACCTTTTGCCGGAGTTAACGGTTCCGGTAAGCACGACAACTGGTCACTTAGTACGGATGACGGAATCAACCTTATCGATCCCGGCGAAACTCCTAATGAAAATATACAGTTCTTACTTATCCTTTCGTGTATTTTAAAGGCAGTGGATACCCACGCTGACTTATTAAGACTTAGCTCAGCATGTCCCGGAAATGACGAAAGACTTGGCGGAGCCGAGGCTCCTCCCACTATCATTTCCGTATTTTTGGGTGCACAGCTTGAGGATGTGGTAAGACAGCTTGTTGAAACCGGCGAAGCCAGCAACCTTATTGCAGGCGGAAAGCTTAAAACCGGTGTTTCCACACTTCCCGATTTTGAAAAGGATGCCACAGACAGAAACAGAACTTCGCCTTTTGCCTTTACAGGTAATAAGTTTGAGTTCCGTAGTGTAGGAAGCTCCGATTCCATCGGAAGTGCCAATACTACCATAAATACAATTGTAGCCGAGAGTTTTTGCGAAGCTTGTGATATACTTGAAAAGGCCGATGATTTTAAGACGGCTGTTCACAATATCATTAAGAAGAATTTCGCAGAGCATCAGAGAATAATTTTCTCCGGAGACGGATATTCGCTTGCATGGGTAGAAGAAGCCAAGAGACGAGGCCTTCCCAATTTCCCTACCATGGCAGAGGCCATTCCTGCACTTACCACAGATAAGGCAGTTGCTTTGTTCGAGAAATTCGGTATATTTACAAAAGCCGAGCTGGAATCCAGAAGCGAAGTATTGTATGAAACATATGCCAAGACCATCAATATTGAAGCGCATACCATGACAGCCATGGCATCCAAGCAGATTATTCCTTCGGTTATCGCATATGCACGTTCACTTGCCGATACAGTGAACTCCATGAAGGCGGCAGGCATCAAGAACCCGTCGGTTCCTTCCAAACTTCTTTCTTTGGTCAATGAAAACCTTGTTGAGATGCAGGATGCTCTTGAAAAGATGAAGGAGGAGCGTAAGAAAGCAGTTGCGATTTCTTCCAGAAAGGAAAGAGCCGAGTACTACAAAGAAAACGTAGTTCCCGCCATGAAAGCCTTAAGAGAGCCTGCGGACAGACTTGAGAAAATTGTGGACAAGACCTATTGGCCTTTCCCTACATATGCAGACCTGATGTTCGAGGTTTAATGAGTTTTTAATGTGCACCATGCATGTTAATAATAAATAATTTATTTATATATAAAGGAGGACAAAAAATGTCTTTAGTTACCACTACTGAAATGTTTAAGAAGGCATATAACGGCGGTTACGCAGTTGGCGCTTTCAACGTAAACAACATGGAAATCGTTCAGGGTATCACAGAAGCAGCAGGCGAGTTAAAGAGCCCTGTTATTCTTCAGGTTTCAAAGGGTGCTCGTGCTTACGCTAACCACACATACCTTGTAAAGCTTGTTGAAGCTGCTGTAGCAGAAAATCCTGAAATCCCAATCGCTCTTCACCTTGATCACGGCGATTCTTTCGAACTTTGTAAGTCCTGTATCGACGGCGGATTCACATCTGTTATGATCGATGCTTCTTCAAAGTCTTTTGCTGACAACATCGCTTTAACAAAGCAGGTTGTTGAATACGCTCACGCTCACGGCGTTGTAGTAGAAGCTGAACTTGGTACTCTTGCAGGTATCGAAGATGAAGTTTGTGTAGAAGCAGGTAACGAATCCTACACAAGACCTGAAGAAGTAGAAGAGTTCGTTGACAAGACAGGTTGTGACTCTCTTGCAATCGCAATCGGAACATCACACGGTGCATACAAGTTTACAGCTGCTCAGTGCACCAGAAACGCTGACGGTATTCTTGTTCCCCCTCCGCTTCGTTTCGACGTACTTGAAGAGTGCATGAAGAAACTTCCCGGATTCCCCATCGTATTACATGGTTCATCTTCAGTTCCCCAGGAATTTGTTAAGATGGTTAACCAGTTCGGCGGAGATATGCCCGACGCTGTAGGTATTCCCGAAGAACAGCTTCGTAAGGCTGCTACACTTGCTGTATGTAAGATCAATATCGACTCCGATATCCGTCTTGCTATGACAGGTAACATCAGAAAGTACTTCGCAGAGAATCCTTCACACTTCGATCCCAGACAGTACTTAAAGCCCGCTCGTCAGGCTGTTAAGGACATGGTTGCTCACAAGATCGTTAACGTTCTTGGTTCAAACGGCAAGGCTTGATAGGTCTCTGTTAATAAAAGACTAATTAGGATGGCATATACTCATACTTACCTAAAGGTGACAGGAGGAATTGATGATGGATATTGCCGCTGTTTCAATGGCATTAGCACAGATTAAAACCCAGTCAGATGTTGGCACTGCAGTCCTTAATAAGGCTATGGATACCCAGCAGATTATAGGTGACGGAGTTGTTCGTATGATTGACAAGTCAGCTATGGAGCTTAGTGTGAATCCTGCTGTAGGAGCTAACGTAGACGTGTATGCTTAATAATTAAAAGGATTAATAAAAGCCCCGGATATTAATCAAAATATCCGGGGCTATATTAATGCCTTTATTCAAAGATGTAAGGACCGTTTCCGGTCTTTCTGGTAAGTATGTTCGTAAGGTCTTCGATTACTTTTTCTTTAGTCTCCACAAAGGGAGTGTTATGACTCCTTAAAACATATTCAGAAGGAAGCTTTTTCAAAAGAGAAATCTGCTCTATCAGAATGCCCACGTTATAACAGGGAATACCGTTTTTTGAGGTGGGATACAAAGCGTCTCCCACAAAAAGGTACTGGGCCGCAACCTCTAAAGCAAGGCAACCCTTTGCATGGGCGGAAGGGAACGGGAGAATGTGGAAGTTTACTCCGTCATCAACGTACATTTCCTTCTCCACCACATTTCCCTTGTGAACATATTTCTCGGTGTTTTTGCTGACAAACAGGTTAAAGGGCGAAAGAGATTCGATGTTTGCAATGTGGTCCGGGTGGAAATGGGACAGCACAATGGATTTCTCACCGGGAAGACTTGTAATGGATGAAAGTGCTTCCTTGCCGTTTCCCACATCGAAAAGCCACATAAAGAGATCGCCTCTGATAATTCCTATGTTTGCACACAAAGGGTTATCTGAGGGTGCGAAATACGATATGCGTCCCGAAATTTTGATTTCTTCTTTCATAGGCTACAATAAGCGGATTTTTCCATCCTGTGTGATTTCAATTTTATGGTTTTTATAAAGGCTTCCGACAGCCTTTTTAAATTCGTTTTTACTCATTCCGGTTTCCCTGGTGATTACCTCGGGAGAAGCTTTTTCGGTAAAAGGGAGAACACCGTCATAGGATTTGATTATATCAAGAAGCTTTGCAGCATCAGCTTCAATCTGTACATAGGCTTTTTCACGGATGCTTAAGTTAACTTTTCCGTCTTCACGGACATTTGTGACTCTTGCGGTTACGGTTTCGCCTATTTCACATTTGCCGAACATCTCTTTTTTAGGGATAAGTCCCTGAAATTTATCTTCAATGGCTACAAATGTACCGAAGTTGTCACTTGTCTGATAAACCGTTCCGGTTACCTTGTCGTCCTTTTTGAATTTGTCGGATGTCTCAAGGTAAGGGTAAACATTCATGGTAGAACAGATACGGTTTGACTTATCAAGGTAAAGGGCCACAAGAACCTCATCTCCTGCAGATACTTTTTTTGTCTGCTCCTTAAAAGGCAAAAGAAGGTCTTTCTCAAGTCCCCAGTCTAAAAATGCTCCAATCTTTCCAACCTCTTTAACGGTAAGCTTCCCTACTTTGTGAAGGCTTAAGAGAGGAGTGGCTGTGGTGGCTATCATACGGTCGGCAGAATCAAGGTATACAAAAACTTCTATAGAGTCTCCGCGTTTGATGCCTTCGGGAACCTGCTTCTTGGGAAGAAGAATGTGCTCGTTGGCGGCGGGGACTTTTTTGTCCTTTAATTCTTCGGGAACAAGGTAGATTCCGAACTCTACCTGCTTTTCCATATATAATGTCTGGGTCTGAGCTAATTTAAACATAACATCCTCGTAAAACATCGTGTTTCCTGCGAAACATCAAGTAATTATAGCAAATTTCAATTAACAAAAAAGGGATGAATCAAAATTCATCCCTTCAAGCTGGGGTACAAGGATTCGAACCTTGAAATGACGGAGTCAGAGTCCGTTGCCTTACCGTTTGGCGATACCCCAAAAACAGTCTAGCAATGCGTTTCGCGATTGCACTACGTCATTATAGGGGAAAGTTATATAAAAATCAAGAGTTTTTTGAAAAAATTTTTAACGAAACAAATTCGGTCTGAAAGGAGGGCTATTATTTGTTGATACACCGTTTGTTTTGTGTGAAAATAGTAACTGAGAAAGGCAGGCGGGGAAGGCTTTATGAATGATAATATTTGCAATTTGAAGAATTTGTACAGAATAATTACCGATAACGACTATCCGGTATATTCTGCCGGAGTTATAGGCAGAAACTTTAAAAAGGGCCTTACGCTTCAGAAGTACTGGCTTGAGCTCCTGCTTCCGGATTTTACAAAGCAGGGCAGGTACGGAACCCAGATTTTCAGAAGCGACGGAACAAGAAACAGGTATTTTTCACAGTTTTGTAACAGAGACGGTTCTATTCCCTTTTACGAGTCTCATGGGGTGGAGATGGATGAACTTTTGTCGGAGGAGATTGTGAAAAACCAGGCAGAGGTTTTTCTTTCTTTTTTCAAAAAACGTGAATGTAACGAAAGAGAACTTTTGAAGAAACTTGAAGCGGCAAACACATCCTTTTACAAGGAAGACGATTCTTATCCCGGTGAATTAAAAAGGTTTATGGATGAGCTTTTTGTGGGAAAGGCCGTTTATGCCAAGAAGGGCAGGGAAGCACTTCTTAATCATGTTGCATACATTTATACTTTTTTTGTTTTTGCGGCTCTTTACGGCCCGGCCATAAAAGAAGGCAACAGAGTGGCAAGACTTTCTTATGTGGCCAAAAGCTATACCGCTGAAGCGGGGGAACTTTTGAACGATCAGGATGCTTATGCGGAAATCGTTTCAAACAAACGTAGTATTTTGTGGTGTACCCCCTTAAACAGAAACCGGTTCTTCGGACGGGAAAAGGAATTGTACGATCTTTATGAATGTGTTAAAGAGAATGGTCATTGCCTTGTAAGCGGTATCGGCGGAATAGGAAAGACCGAGCTTTTGAGACAGCTTCTTCATACAGTACAGGATGAAGGCGTTGTTGATGAAATCATAACCGTTCAATGGGAAAATTCCATACAGGAAAGCTTTGCAAAAGCATTACCTTCAACACCCGGGGAAAGCCACGGAGAAAAATTCAAGAATCTTGTTGCAAGGATAAAGGAAAGTAACAGCAGAAAACGATTGATACTTATTGACAATGTGGAATCCGATATTATTAAGGATGAAAACCTGGACATACTGAGCTCGTTGAGTAATGCAATCATTCTTTCTTCCAGGATGACAAGAGTCCGTGGATTTGAAACCTATGTAATAGACCAGCTTTCACCGGAAAGCTGTACGCTGGTTTTCAGAAGTGCTTATGAAAAGAAAATCTCCAAAGAGGATATACAATTACTGGATTCTCTTTTGGAAAACAGATTTTTAAGACATACACTTACCATCGGAATGGTAGGTCGCTATATGCACAGACATGATATTTCCATAAAGGAACTTGGGGAAATTGAAAGCAGACTTAAAACCCGAAGCCTTTACGGAATATACAAAAGAATGTATACCATGACGGATATTTCCGAAAGCGAATCCGACATTATGATTTTTCTTTCAAAAATGCCCAATGTTAAATATGACATGGAGTTTTTCCTTAACGTTTATCCCAATAACACGGATGGGAAAAAGGTTGTAGCAGACATAGAAAGGTTATGCAATTTCGGATGGCTTATTTACGACGGAACAAGTGTGTCTGTTCATCCTTTCATAGCGGAATGTGTTCTGTCCATGAACAAGGACAGTGATGTCATAAAAAGATTTCTTGAAAAGGCACGTAAACTTTTGTGTGGAACGAAGGATATTCAGAAAGACTTCTTTGAAATATCTCTCAGGGTTCAGAAAAGCGTTGCCGAGGACGAATTGTTTATATGCCAGATGATAATGTCATGCCTTGAAAAAGAGACAGGACTTGTGTCAGGAGATGAGTTTGCACTATATGCGCTGGCAATGGATTGCGTAAATACCCAGACCGGTTCCGGAACCTGGAATATTCTTGCGGAAAAAATCTGTTCTTTGGAGGCCAGAGCCGAAAAGTACGGACCTGCGGTAAGAGCAAGTTTTCTTTGTACTTCAAACAGGCTGAAGGATCCTGATAATTTAAAAAGAGAAGTTGAAAAGATTAAGGACGATATTACCACGGAACAATTATGCAGCTGCCATCTCTATATGCAGTGCAGATATATTGAGTACGGAAGATATGATGACAGCCTGGAATGCGGAAGATTTGTTCTGGATCATTCCAAAGACAACGACATTATTGCCAATTCATACACTCTGATGATAATGACCGCCATCAGTATGGGAAAACTGGGAAAGGCCCTCGAATACTGCGAAAAGGCGGAAAGCATTCCCTGCAATATGAGACAGAAATGCGATATTGCCATTTCCAAAGGGGATCTTTTGAGGTCGCAGGGCAAACTTGAAGAAGCTGAGGAAGTGTTTGAAAAAATCAGCGAAATAATTTTTGTGGCCGGATATGACCTGAAGTTAAAATGGTTATCTTCTTTTGCGATATGTAAAAGGGATATGGGAAAACTCGAGGAGGCTGAACAGATTCTCGGAAACGCTTTGAAGGATATGAGATACATGGTGGGTGATGATGCAATTGTTTATGTGTCGGGAGCCTTGGAGTATTGCAGAATCCTTACACTACTAAAAAGATTCGATGAAGCGGAAAAGGGTTATCTTGATACGATTGAAGTAATAAGAAAGAACAGTCGCGAGAATGAGTACTACTTAATCGCCAGCAATAATCTTGCGGTTCTGTATTTAGACATGGGAAAGCCCAAAGAAGCACTTTCCTGTCTGGACAAAGTCATGGATAAGGCCAGAAAAACAGGTTATTTAAGCTACGCCGAAGTCCTCAATAATCACGCCAGGGCGCTGGATTGCTTAGGAAAATCGCAACAGGCACTTGCAGAATCAAGGGAGGCCTTCCCTGTTCTTAAAGAAAGATACAACCCGGAACATCCGAAAATGGTTGCGGTCAGGGAAAGAATAGAAAGACTGTCAGAGGCTGAACAAAAACAGTAAATTTGTGAACAAAAAAACAAAATGACAGGATTTCCCTTGAAAAAATTTAAGCCTTTTGATAGGGTATTAATGTAAAAGGGTTGATAAAGACCTATAGGGCAAACTCGATATTCGGGTTTGCTCTTTTTTTGTCTTTAAAGATTTGTTCATTTTTTTCATGTCTATTCTGCACAAAAAATTTCAAGAAATAAAAAAAACGCATAAAAAAGTACTATTTTACTATTGGCTTTTTTGGGAATAAATTATAAAATAAAGGAGTAAATTTGTTTTTCGGCGGTTTATGAGGGTAAAAACCGTTGTGAAATATGACTAATGTTTATTGATTTTATTGGAGGGCACCATGATATCTAACCAGATATTACAGACGACTATCGACGGCTTAAAAAGTATCGCTCGCGTAGAGCTATGTGTAGTGGATACGGAAGGGAAGGATGTTGTTTCCACAACCGGTCATATGACCACCGTGGCAAAGGCTGCAAGGGAATTTGCCCTTGGCCCTGCTGATTCTCAGGAAATTCAGGGCTATCAGTACTTTAAGATATACGACGAGCAGCAGGTGGAATACATTCTTATCGCATGCGGAACCGGTGAAGACGTTTATATGATAGGCAAGATGGTGGCCTTTCAGATACAGAACCTGATTGTGGCCTACAAGGAGCGTTTCGATAAGGACAATTTCGTAAAGAACCTTCTTCTTGACAACCTTCTTCTTGTGGACATTTACAGTCGTGCCAAGAAACTTCACATTGCTACGGATGTTAAGCGTGTGGCAATGATTATCGAAGCCGGCGAAAGAAAAGACAACAATGTGCTGGAATGTATTCGTACCCATTTCGGATCCAATAACAAAGACTTTATTACCGCTGTCGATGAAAACAATGTAATAGTGGTTAAGGAACTTGAGGAAAATGACTTCACGAAGGAAGTTGATAAGGCTGCCAAGGCTATTATTGCTGTTCTGGACAAAGAAGGAATTAACGGTGTTCATGTTTCTTACGGTACCGCAGTAGGCGAGATCAAAGAAGTGAGCCGTTCATACAAGGAAGCAAAGATGGCTTTGGATGTAGGAAAGATTTTCTTTGGAGACAGAAATATCGTTGCTTATTCTGAGCTTGGTATCGGAAGACTTATCTATCAGCTTCCCATTCCTCTTTGCAAAATGTTTATAAAGGAAATCTTCGGCGGTAAGAGCCCTGATGAGTTTGACGAAGAAACACTCACCACCATTATGAAGTTCTTCGAGAACAGCCTTAACGTTTCAGAAACTTCAAGACAGCTTTTCATTCACAGAAATACTCTTGTATATCGTCTTGATAAGCTTCAGAAATCAACGGGTCTTGACCTTAGAGTGTTTGAAGATGCCATAACCTTTAAGATTGCGCTTATGGTTGTTAAGTATATGAAATACATGGAGAGCATAGAATATTAATACTGAGGGGTAGATATTTATGGCTTTATCTGGCAAAAAGAAGAAATACATGGAAGACGATGAAGTTATCGTAATGCGCAACGTCTCCAAAGCATATTCTCAAAATGTTCAGGCCTTAAGCAATGTGAGCCTCACCATCAAAAAGGGTGAATTCGTATTTGTGGTGGGTGACAGCGGATCGGGAAAATCCACTTTTATTAAATTGCTTTTGAGAGAACTTGTTCCCACAGAAGGAAATCTTTACGTTTTAAACTATAACCTTAACAGAATAAAACACAGAAAAATACCCAAGTTCAGACGTAACTTGGGTGTAGTGTTCCAGGACTTCAGACTTTTGAAGGACAGAACCGTGTACGAAAACGTTGCTTTTGCGCAGCGTATTATTCAGGTACCCGGAAAGCAGATACGTAAGAATGTTCCACAGGTTCTTGCTACCGTTGGCCTTGCGGGTAAGTATAAAGTTAAACCCGGCAAGCTTTCCGGCGGTGAACAGCAGAGAGTTGCCATTGCCAGAGCTTTGGTCAATAAACCTACCATTCTTCTTGCTGACGAGCCTACAGGAAACCTTGACCCCAAAAATTCCATGGAAATCATGAAACTTCTTGAGGAAATCAATAACAACGGAACAACCGTTATTATGGTTACCCACAACAAAGAAATCGTTAATGCCATGCAGAAACGAGTTATTACTCTCAGAAAGGGTGTTGTGGTAAGCGATGTGGAAAGGGGTGGATACAACGATGAAGATTAGTACGTTTTTCTATACCCTTTGGCAGGGAATAAAAAATATATTCAGAAACAAACTGTTTTCACTTGCTTCGGTAGCAACCATCAGTGCATGCCTTTTCCTTTTCGGTCTTTTTTATGCCATACTTGCAAACTTCCAGAATATCGTAAAGACAGCGGAAGAAGGTGTGTGCGTAGTTGTATTCTTTGATGAAAACATTACGGATAAGAGAATTGAAGAAATCGGAGACATGATAAAGAGACGTTCCGAGGTTTCGGATGTAAACTTTGTGTCTGCGGATGAAGCATGGGAAAGCTTTAAAACGGATTACCTGGGTGATTACAGCGATGGATTTTTAGAGAATCCCCTTGAGGATTATGCAAGCTATGAAATATATCTTAACGACGTTTCCATGCAGAGTGCACTGGTAACTTACCTTGAGTCGGTGGATGGCATAAGGGAAGTCAAAAGATCGGAACTTACCGCTTTGACCTTAAGCAATGCCAATAAGCTTATCGGATATGTTTCTATAGGTATCATAGTTATTCTTCTTGCTGTTTCGGTTTTCCTGATAAGCAATACGGTTACCATAGGTATCACCGTAAGAAAAGAAGAAATATCCATTATGAAATATATAGGTGCAACGGATTTCTTTGTACGTGCGCCTTTCGTAATAGAAGGTGTGCTCATAGGACTTGTGGGTGCTGCTATACCTTCCGGAATTATTTACTTTATTTATGACAGAGCCCTCAGATTTGTAAAAGAACAGTTCTCGGTTCTTTCGTCTCTTTTGAACTTTTTGACGGTGGAAGATATATTCAGAACGCTGTTGCCGGTTTCCCTTATTATCGGCGTGGGCATTGGATTCTTTGGAAGTTTTTCAACGGTAAGAAAGCATTTAAGAGTCTGAGTTAAGGAGGAGCGTTACTTGAAAAAGTTAAGACGCATCTTATGCGCAGCGCTTGCCACGATTATTCTTGGCACGTGCGTTGCTCCCATTTCCTATGCGGGAACCTCTCTTTCTGCCATTACCAATGACAGTATAAAGGAAAAGCAGAATCAGATTTCCCAGTCAGAGGAAATGAAGAAACAACTGAAAAACAACATCGCAAATGTTACGGCCCTCAAGAAGGAACTTGAAGGTCTCAAAAAGGATGTTACCGCATACATAAAGAAAATTGATGAAGAGCTTGTGGCTATTCAGGAAAAGATTGAAGAATATAAAGTGCTTATAGCCCAAAAGGAAGTGGAGATTGCTCAGATAACCGAGGAACTCAACGAAGCCATCGCGGTTGAAAATGCCCAGTACGAGGCCATGAAGGCCCGTATAAGGATGATGTATGAAAAGGGTGATTCCTTCTACCTTGAGATTATGCTTAGCGCCAAGAGCTTTTCCGATTTCCTTACTAAGGCGGATTATATCGAAAGACTTGAAGCCTACGATCGTAAAATGCTTGATGAATATAAAGCGACCAGAGAGTGGACAGAGCTTTGCAAAATGACTTTGGAAAGTGAAAAGGCAGTGCTTGATGAAGCCAAAGCTGCTCAGGAAGCAGATGAAGCTTCCATGCAGGAACTTCTTTCGCAGAAGGAAGCTGAGCTTGCCCAGTACACTCAGGATATAAAGAACAAAGAAAACATGATAGCTGATTATGAGGCTGAACTGGAAGAGCAGTCCCAGGTTATTGAAGCTCTAGAGGCAGCAATTCTGGCCGAGCAGAAAGCTATTGCTGCAGCTAACGGTGTAGTGCTTAATTATGACGGCGGTAAATTTACATGGCCCGCTCCCTCATATACCCGTATTTCAAGCGATTTCGGATGGAGATCGGATCCCTTCACAGGAGTCCAGTCGTATCACTCAGGTATAGATATGGCTGCACCCGGCGGTTCTTCCATCCTGGCAGCTTACGACGGAGTGGTAGTGGCAGCGGAATGGAACTGGTCCATGGGAAACTATGTCATGATTAATCATGGAGACGGCCTTTATACCGTTTACATGCATGCATCATCACTTAACTGTAAAAAGGATGATATAGTCGCAAGAGGAGAGGTTATTGCGAAGGTCGGTTCAACCGGCCGCTCGACAGGTAACCACCTGCACTTCAGCGTAAGACTTAACGGAGCATATGTAAGTCCCTGGCCTTATCTCGGAGTGAATCAGTAAAACAGAAAGACAGAAGATTTATGGATAATTTACAAAAAGAAAAAAGACAGACATTTCTGATAGGTTGCCTTGTTGGCGTAGTGGTAGCCGGACTGGTGTTATCAATCGTATTTACCTTTGCAATTAAAATGAATAATTCAAAGCGTGATTATTCCGTGGCGAGCACAGGCAGTTCTTCGAAAACCGGGCAGAGCACTTCTTTGAATACGAAAGATGCCACATTAATCGATCAGGGCTTTATCGACAAGGCTGAACTTATATACAACAACGTTGTTAAAGAGTTCTATTTTGATGAAGATATTGATACTTCCGGAATGAAGGAAAATATGTACAAAGCGATTATCGGTTCTTTGGACGATAAATATGCCGAGTACTATACTGCTGAAGAACTGGAAGACATGTTTGCGGAAAGTGAAGGCATTTACTACGGTATCGGTTCCTATGTAATGATGGACGAGGAAACAAACTACCCGCTTCTTTCAAGTATTTTCAAGGGCTCACCCGCTGAGGAGGCCGGACTTAGAGACGGTGATATCATCTATGAGGTTAACGGAGAGAACATTTTCGGACTGACACTCGACGAGGCTGTAGCACTTATCAAAGGACCTGAAAATACTCAGGTTAATCTGACAATATACCGAAAGGGTGAGCCGGATTATCTGGATATTACCGTTACCAGAAGAAAGGTTGAATCACCTACCGTAAACTATGAGATGAAGGATAACAATGTGGGATACCTTCAGATTACCGAGTTTGACGAGGTTACAAAGGGCCAGTTCAAGGAAGGCTATGAAAGCCTTTGCGATCAGGGAATGAAAGCATTGGTTCTGGACCTTAGAAGTAACGGAGGCGGAAACCTTGATGCTGTACTTGAAATCGGAGAGATGCTTCTTCCCAGAGGAATAATAACTTATACAGAAGATAAATACGGATACAGGGAAGAGTACACCTGCTCCGGAAAGCATGAAATTAAAATCCCGGTTGTGGTACTTACGAATGAGTATACCGCCAGCGCTTCGGAACTTTTAACCGGTGCCCTTCA
Source organism: Lachnospiraceae bacterium (assembly GCA_045617745.1). Classification (GTDB taxonomy): domain Bacteria; phylum Bacillota; class Clostridia; order Lachnospirales; family Lachnospiraceae; genus UBA1258. The sequence goes on from JAZLJG010000014.1 coordinate 50,701, forward strand.
CGATTACGGTCTTGCAACAGTCATCGGAACAAATACCTTTGGTAAGGGAATTGTGCAGACAATCTATCCTCTTGCCGACGGCAGCGGAATAAAGATTACCACCAGCAGGTATTACACTCCCAACGGAGTATGTATTCACGGAGAGGGTATTGCTCCCGATATTGTGATGGAGTTTGATTCCGATTTGTATTACGGTGAAGAAGCCATAGATAACCAGCTGGATTACGCAGTTGAATATCTTAGCGGAAAAATAAATTAGGCCTTAAAATGCTTTCCTTTTCGGAAAGCATTTTTTGTCATATAATAAGCACGTATAATGCTTTTTGAGAACAAGGGGTAAGTGATAACATATTACAGGAGAAAAAGGGGAATACTATGTACAGAAATACTTACGTGGAGATTGATACATCCATTATTGAAAATAACGCAAAGCTTATGACGGAGACTTTTCCCCATAAGTACAATATTGCGGTTGTAAAGGGCAATGCCTACGGACACGGCTACGGTATTATCAGAGCTTTGGAAAAAGGCGGAATAAACGCATTTGCTGTTTCCACCCTTGAGGAGGCGCTGGAGGTAAGGAAGCATAATTCTTCTTCTCCGGTAATTATTCTCCAGCCTGTATGGACAAGATATCTTTCCCTTTGCAGCAACTATAACATTTCGGTGTGTGTTAACAGCAGGGAAACCTTTGAGGACCTTCTGAATTCGGGACTCAAACTGAAACTTCAGTTTAAGGTTAACTGCGGAATGAACCGTCTTGGCTATAAGGACGGCAAAGAACTTTCTGAAGACATTGAAAGAGCAAAAAAAGCGGATAACCTTACCGTGGAAGGACTGTTTTCACATTTCCACACCTCAGGACTTACGGATACGGAGTACGCTGATAACAAAAAACGCTTTGAAGATATTACAAAGGATATTGATCTTTCGAAGATTCCGATGGTCCATGTAGACAAAACCCAGACAATTCTTCTTCACGACACTCCGTCCTACTGTAACGGAGCACGTTTCGGAATATCTCTTTACGGATTTACGTCCATATACCCTTATGACAAATCCGTTAAGGGTAAACTGTTATCTTTAAGAAGGGATTTGAAGAATAAACTCCACCATGTGGAACCTTCCAATGAATTGAAGAACTATGACGTAAAGCCTGCTTTTACACTGTATTCGAAGGTGATTCAGGTAAATGACCTGATTCCGGGCGAATATGCGGGTTACGGACTTCTTCACAAGGCTAAAAGTGAAGAGAAGATTGCAGTCATAGACATAGGTTATGCAGACGGAATCGGCAGAAGACGTTCCGGTACAAATGTTTCCATAAACGGTAAGAAGTACCGTATTGTGGGAGAAGTCGGAATGGGTATGTGCCAGGTTCTGGTGGACAAAACCGTTAAAACCGGAGACAAGGTAACGGTTCTTGGGGGCTCTGTTTCGATAAGAGGCATAGCAGCCCGCCTGGGCACCACCACATATGAAACACTTACAAATGTAAGCGACAGACTTGAGAGAGAGTATCTTTAAGGAGAAACTGATGGAACACAATGTTGTTTTGCTTGGTTCGGATATAAATGCATATTATATGGCCCGTTGTTACTACGAGCTTCAGGGTGAACCCATTGATGTAATCGCAACGGAAAAGATTCGTTTTACAATGTTTTCCTCCATAGTGAACATTCACTATTACCCCGATTTAAAGACAAAGGATGGCTTTGTGAGTGCACTTACAGAGTACGGAAAAGAGCACCTTGACAAGGGAAGAAGCCTTATTATTCCCTGCCATGATGTTTATGTAAGGCTCCTTCTTGAGAATGCCGATGCACTTACTTCCTACTATGTGTTCAATTGTCCTTCTTTGGAAATTGCGGACAGCTTTTTGGACAAAGAAAAATTTTATAAAACCTACGTGGGAAAAGGTCTGAACTTTGCAAGAACAGAGTACTATGACTGTTCTTTGAAGGAAACGGCACCCATTCCCGTGGATATGGTCTATCCTTTGATTATTAAGCCCGGCGACGGAATCGAATACAATAAGCATCACTTTGAGGGACAGCCCAAGGTATTTAAGGCTACCACTCCCGATAATGCGGTGAATTTTATTAATAAAGTAAAGGCCTCGGGATACACGGGAACACTTCTTGTTCAGGAATTCATTCTCGGAGACGATTCAAATCTTTTTGACTGCATATTCTATTGCAATTCAAAGGGAAAGGCAGAACTTGCGACCTTTGCACAGATAGGGCTTCAGGAGCATTCGCCTTCAGCCATCGGAAACTGCACCGTTCTTATAAACGGATACAATCAGCACGGAAACACTGAGGAAGTGGTTAACGGTTTGAAGGCATTTCTGGAAAATATCGGTTACAAGGGCTTTTGCGAATTTGATCTTAAGTACGATAACAGAGACAATACCTTTAAGGTTATGGAAATCAATCCCCGACAGGCGCGTTCAAGTTACTATGTGGCTGCTTTGGGAAAGAATCTTGTTAAGTGCCTTTATGATGACGTGTTTAACAATAAAGTTAATGAATTTGAACTTCTCAAGGGAGAGTTTCTTCTTACCATGGTTCCCAAGAGCGTCATCAAGAAATACATCTTCAATGAGGAATACAAAGAAAAGGCTTTGAAGCTTTGGAGAAAAGGTAAAAAAGCCGATCCTTTAAAGTACGGCAGGGAAAAATCATTTAAGCATCGTTTTTACCTGTGGCTTAGGGCTATAAACTACAAGAAGAAATACAAGAAATACACCACTACAATTTAGGAAAGAGAGAAATAATATGTGCGGATTTGCAGGGTTTATCGACAACCTGAATGAAGACAGCAAAAAAACCATCATTAAGGACATGAGCGATACCATTATCCATCGTGGTCCCGACGGAGAGGGTTTCTATACCGACAAAAGGATAGCCATGGGCTTCAGAAGACTGAGCATTATCGATTTAAGTACCGGTGACCAGCCTATTTTTAACGAAGACCGTTCCATGGCCATAAACTTTAACGGTGAGATTTATAACTATAAAGAGCTTCGTGAGGAACTTCTTAAGAAGGGTCATACTTTTTATACAAACGGTGACACTGAAGTAGTACTTCACGGCTTCGAAGAATACGGAACCGATATTGTCGGAAAACTTAGAGGTATGTTTGCTTTTGTTATCTGGAACAATAAGACCAATACCCTTTTTGCTGCAAGAGATCCCTTCGGAATCAAGCCTTTTTACTATTATGACACTCCGGACTTGTTTATCTATGGCTCTGAAATCAAGTCATTTTTGAAACACCCGGGATTTAAGAAGGTTTTGAACAAGGATGCACTTAAGACATATCTTATGTACCAGTATTCTGTTCCTGCGGATTCTTTCTTTGCAAACGTGCATAAGCTCAATCCCGGTCATTTCTTCGTGTACAAAGAAGGAAAACTTGAGGTGACCAGATATTTCGATATTACCTACAGAAACAACGACGACGATCTGGATACCACAGTCGACAAGATAAACAACATTATGAAAGAGAGCATTGAATACCACAAGGTCAGCGACGTTGAGGTAGGAGCATTCCTTTCAAGCGGTGTCGATTCAAGCTATATTGTTGCAAATGCTAATGTGGACAAGGCATTTACGGTAGGCTTCAAGAGTGACCATTTTGATGAGACCGAGGATGCCCACGCACTTTGCGAGATTCTGGGAATGAAACACTCAAGAGAGCATATTACTGCCGACATGTTCTTTGACATCCTTCCTACGGTTCAGTATCACTCGGATGAGCCGCATGCGAATCTTTCCGCTGTGCCCCTTTTCTATCTTGCCAACATGGCATCGAAGGAAGTAAAGGTAGTTCTTTCCGGAGAAGGTGCTGACGAGTTGTTCGGAGGTTATTACGAGTATGAAACTCCTCCGGAGTATGCAAGATATAACAAGCTTCCCTTCTGGTTCAGAAGAGGAATGAAGAATATAGCTGAAAAGCTTCCCAAGATGAAGGGCCGCCATTTCCTTATTAGGGCAGGCTCCACTTTGGATGAATCCTATATCGGCCAGGCTTTCATTATGAACAATGAGGAAGCCGACAGACTTTTGAAGCCTGCTTACAGAAGCGAGGTAACATATCAGGATATTACACGCCCCATATTTGCCGAAGTAAAGGACAAGCCGGACCTTTTAAAGAAGATGTATCTTGATATGCATTTATGGCTTCCCTACGACATCCTTCTTAAAGCAGACAAGATGACAATGGCAAACGCCCTGGAGCTTCGTGTTCCTTTCCTTGATAAGGAAGTATTTAAGGTAAGTGAAGAGGTTCCTTTCAAATACATCATCAACAACTTCATCACCAAGTATGCATTCAGAATGGCAGCCAACAAAACCATTCCCGAAGAATGGGCAAAGCGTAAAAAATTAGGCTTCCTGGTTCCCTTCAGAGAGTGGCTTAAGGAAGATAAGTGGTATGAAAAGGTCAAAGAACAGTTTACAAAGGAATGGGTAAGCGAGTTCTTTGATGTGAAGGAAATAGTTCATCTTCTTGATGAACACAAAGCAGGACGCTGGAGCAACCAGAGAAAGATTTACACTATCTATTCATTCCTTATCTGGTATGAAGTGTTCTTTATAAATGACGGTGAAAAACCCGTACTTCCCGAAGGCGTAACAATGGCCGAAAGATGGGCAAAGAAGGAGACAGCATGAATAAATCCATTTTTGAACAGAACGAATCAGCAGTAAGATCCTACTGCAGAAAATATCCCGTTATTTTTGAAAAGGCTAAGGGATCGTACATTTATGATTCAGAAGGTAAGGCATACCTAGACTTTCTTGCAGGCTGCGGCGCATTAAATTACGGTCACAACAATGATGAAATCAAAGGTGCTGTTATCGATTATCTTATGAATGATAACATTACACACGCCATGGATATGTACACGGAAGCCAAGGCTGAGTTTATCGATACCTTTAGGACGGAAATTCTTGATAAGAGAGACTTGCAGTACAAAATCATGTTCTGCGGCTCTACGGGAACAAACGCTGTTGAAGCTGCTTTGAAGCTTGCCCGTAAGAACAAAAAGCGTTCCAATATTGTGGCATTTATGGGTGCATTCCACGGAATGACTCTCGGAAGCCTTGCACTTACCACGGACAGAACCAGCAGAGACGGCTCGGGTGTTTCTCTTGATAATGTAACATTTATCCCTTATGAAAGCGGATTCCACACAAAGCTGGATTCACTTGATTATCTCGAGACGATTCTTCTTGACGACCACAGCGGTGTTGAGAAGCCGGCAGCAGTATTTTTGGAAACCGTTCAGGCTGAGGGCGGTATTTATGTAGCAAGTGTAGAGTGGCTTAAGAAGCTTGAAAAGATATGCCATGATAACGATATTCTTCTTGTGGTGGACGATATTCAGGTAGGCTGTTCAAGAACAGGTACGTTCTTCTCTTTTGAAAGAGCGGGAATCAAGCCTGACATGGTTACATTAAGTAAATCCATCGGAGGATACGGCTTCCCTATGTCCCTTCTTCTTATAAGAGACGAGCTGGATATTTGGAAACCCGCTGAGCACAACGGAACTTTCCGCGGAAATCAGGTTGCTTTTGTGGCAGCTAAGAAAGCCATCGAATATAACGTAAAGCACAATCTTAACGAAGACGTTCAAAGAAAGGGCGCTTTGGTAAAGGATTTTGTTGAGAAAAACATACTTCCTTTAAACAGCGATATTACCTTAAGAGGTATCGGACTTATCTGGGGTATTGACTTCGGAAAACTTGCTGATGGCGGAGAAATTGCCCACAAGATTGCCGATAAGTGTTTTGAGAAAAACATGATTATTGAAAGAGCCGGAAGAGGAGATTCGGTTGTAAAGATTCTTCCTCCTCTTACCATAAGCGATGAAGACCTTTTGAAGGGCCTTGACATTATTATGGAATCCGCAAAGGAAGTACTTGGAAAGTAGTGTAAATTATGAAGCTGTCTGAACTTATCGGTGAAGGATATATAGTTAAAGCCAAAGAAATTACCGATGAAACAATAGAAATAATCACTGACGATTCCCGTACAAAGGGAGAAAATATCCTTTTTGTATGTGTAAAAGGCCTTACCGTTGACGGCCACACGTTTGCTCCCAAAGCGGTGGAGAACGGAGCGGTAGCGATTGTCTGTGAGCACGAAGTGGAGGGAATCAAGGTTCCCCAGATTGTTGTAAAGGATTCGCAAAGAGCCATGAATGAGGTCCTGAACCGTTTTTACGGTAATCCTTTAAGCAAAATCAATCTTATCGGTGTAACGGGAACCGACGGAAAAACCACCACCTCAGAAATGATGTTCCAGATTCTTAACCGTCTTAACCAAAGAACCGGCTATATCGGAACAAACGGAATCAGGTCTGAGCACTATACTCAGGACAATGAATACACTACTCCTCTTCAGGGGGACCTTTTCAAGGCGTTGGACGGCTTTTGCAAAGACGATTGCAGGTATGTTTCCATGGAGGCCTCGGGAGAGAGACTGGGTACCGGAAAGATGGACGGCGTTCTTTTTGACGCTTCCGTATTTACAAACCTTACAAGGGATGCTTTGGATATTTTTAAAACAATGGACAATTATTGTAATGCCAAAGCTAAGCTTATGGAGTATACGAAGCCTTCAGGTATATGTGTAATCAATAAAGATGATTCCTATGCGGAAAGATTTATAGAAAGGGCTGCTGCGCCCGTTGTTACCTACGCCGTTTATGACAAAACGGCAGACATATACGCCACAGACATTGATGTTGCTTACAGTAAGCTTTCTTTTAACTTAAACGGAAAACTTGGAACCTATAAGATCAACTGTAATCTTTCAGGTATCTTTAATGTATATAACATAATGGGTGTGCTGGCTGTTTTGAACCACTTCGGATTTGAGATGGAGACTTTGGTGGATGCGGTATCAAAGCTTGAGCCTGTTGAAGCAAGACAGACGGTTGTTGATATGGGACAGCCATTCAAGGTTATAGTGGACTACGCCCATACGGCAAATGCCGTAAAGAACCTTGTGGAATATATTAAATCCACGCTGACAGACGGATACTTAAGAGTTGTTGTGGGAGCCGGCGGTTCGAGAGATATACACAGACGAACCGACATGGCTGAATATTGTACGGCCATGGCCGATTACAATTACTTTACGATAGAGGATGCCAGATTTGAGGACCCTCAGATGTTAGTGGATACCATGGTATCCACGGTTCCCGATGCCACAAATTACGAGCTGATAGTGGACAGGGATGAGGCCATTGAAAAGGCGATAAGGGATGCACAGCCCGGCGACGCCATACTTATTCTGGGAAAGGGTGCTGAAAGGTATTTAAGCACTCTTGGAAAGCAGGTTGAAAGACCAAACGATATGGAAAGTGCTGCCATGGCTCTTTCGAAACTTGGGTACGGAAAATAAAGGTTTTTCATGGAGAAATTTTCAAGGAAAAAGAATTTTATACACAAATTCTCAAGGAATGTTTTCGCAGTCCTTCTTTTGCTTGTCACGGGAATAACCGGATGTAAAAGCGTTGAACCGGAAACGCCTATAGAACCACTTTCCGAAGACAGGCGTCTTGTGGTTTACACTTCCCACAAAGAAGAGATATATGCTCCCATAATCAGTGAGTTTGAAACAAGAACGGGAATCTGGGTAAGCGTTGAAACCTATGGTACCACTGAGCTTCTTGAACTTATTAAGGCTTCGGACGGAAACTTTATATGTGACGTATCCTTCGGAGGAGGAGTGGAAAGCTACGGTGCTTATACGGACTGCTTTATTCCTTACGAAAATCCCCAGATTGATAAAATCAAAAGAAAAGACAGGGAAGCAAACAATCTGTGGACTGCTTTTTCAGAGCTTCCCGTAGTTATTATTTATAACAGCAAGCTGGTTTCCTCAAAGCAGGCTCCTTCGGGATGGGATGCACTTTTTGAGGAAAAATGGAAAGGCGAGATTGCTTTTGCGGATCCACTTACATCGGGTTCCAGTTTTACCATATTGTCCACGATTTTACAGGTTACCGGCGAAGATGAAGCTGAAACGATAGATGATTTTGTGAGTCAGTTGGACGGAAAGATTCTTTCTTCTTCCTCCGATGTGGTGGAAATGGTGGCGCAGGGTAAGTGTCAGATAGGGCTTACACTCGAGGAAACTGCGCTTAAAGCCATTGGCGAAGGAAAGGATATTTCCATAGTCTATCCGGTAGAGGGTACCAGCAGTGTTCCGGATGCGGCCGCAATTGTAAAAGGCGCAATTCATGAAGAAAATGCAAAACTTTTCATGGACTTTATTGCGGGCGAAGATGTACAGACACTTATTACAACAGAAAAATACAGACGAAGTGTGAGAAAGGATGTGGAGAATTCCGTTGAAGCCTCAGACCTTCGTCTTATGAATTACAATATACCTCTTGCTGTCGAAAGAAGACCCTATGTTCTTGACACCTGGGCCATGCTTACGGGAAAGCCGGTGAACCATGAATAAACGGTTTTTCAAGACCTTCAGAAGCGAGCTGATGGTGGCTTTTATCTGCATAGGAGTTATTCCTTTTGTGGTTTGCTGCCTTGTGCTTATAAACGTTTTCCAGATGAGCACTTCAAACGAGATAGCGGATTCCTCACAGGTTGTTTCCACGGATGTTACTAAGAATCTTGAAGAAATACTGGACAGTATGGACAGACTTTCGGAAAGAATAGCCGGAAACGTTAAGTTAAGCCAGGCACTTGTTATCAATGACGAGGAAGAGTACAGCAACATGATTTACCAGGAGCTGTACGATAAAACTTCTTCATACAGAGAGTATGCAGTTTTCGAACTGTATGACATGGACGGGAACTGTAAGTTCTCCACAAGACAAGGAACGGGTAAGGACAACTGTTCCACATACTGGGGAATACTGAAGAAGGCTTCTTTGAATCCTTATTCTCTTGTCTGTGCAAAAGGTGGCCTTCTCGAGAAGGATGCCGAGACAGCGATTTCCTTTGCCAGAGTAATCATTCCCTATGACAGGGCTACGGGATTTTTTGTTATAAAGATTAGCAAAGAAGCACTTTTGTCCATGTTCCAAAGCTACTACGGAGCAAGAGACGGTCTGATGATTCTTGACGAATACATGAATTCCGTGTTTGCCGGAGGTACGGCTGAGAATACCTCTTTGGACAGGGTTATCAGGGAAAGATATCTTAAAAACGAAGTCATTACGGCGGATTTTGAAGATCAGTACATGACCTTTTCACAACTCGAGAAAAATCCGTTTTATGTGGTTACGCTTACACCCAGGGCTTTTACGGATTCCACACTTTCCTCCATGTACCGTGTTCTTTTTATAATGGCGGGAATCATTCTCGTGGTTAGTATTTTCATATCAAACGTTTTTGCGGCCGGTTTGTCAAAACCTATCCGTATTATGCGTGAAAAGATGCGTCTTGTAAGGAAAGGCGACCTTAGTGTCAGAATGGATACAGGCTGGGGGAATGAGTTTACGGACCTTGCGAACAGCTTTAACCATATGACAGGGGAACTGAAGGAGTACATGAACCTTCAGGTGGAGCAGCAGAAGGAGCTGAACGGAACACAGATTGCCATGATGCAGGCACAGTTAAATCCCCACTTTTTATATAATACTTTGGATACCATGAAATGGGTGGCAAAGGCTAATCATGTTCCTGAACTTGCCACATTGGTATCAAAACTTTCGAAGATTTTAAGGGCTTCCATCTCCAAAGAACAGTTTGTGACACTTAAGTCTGAAATGGAGCTGGTGGATTCCTATGCAGAGATACAGAAAATTCGTTTCGGAGGCAGATTTGAATGTACCTGCGAATATCCTCCGGAGCTTGAAAGCGTAATGATTCCGAAGCTTGTCTTGCAGCCGATAGTGGAAAATTCGGTTATTCACGGGCTTGCAAATGCAGAGGACGGACACATTTTTGTGGAGGCCTATGCCAAGACCGGAGAGGACGGAAAAACCGACCTTATCGTGGAAATAACGGATGATGGTTGCGGTATAAGCGATGAGGAACTTGAACACCTGAATGCTCCTGAAACCGATGAAAAACAGGGACACATTGGGGTAAGGAATGTTGATAGGATTATCAAACTGAACTATGGCCCGGGTTACGGATTGAAAATAAGCAAGGCATCTGAGGGCGGAACAAAGGTTGTATTAAACTTTCCCATTTGGGACACGGATTCTATGAAGGAAGAGTAAATGTATAAGATTCTTGTTGTGGACGACGAAGTGTTTGTAAGAAAAGGAATAGTTTCGGAAACGGACTGGGCTTCTTTGGACTGTGAGGTTGTGGCCGAGGCAGAAAACGGTCTGGAAGCTTTGGACGCTGTGAAGAAGTATTCACCTGACCTTATCATAAGCGATATCAGAATGCCCAAAATGGACGGTCTGGACTTTTTGAGAACATTAAGGGAAGAGGAGAACGATGTACCGCTTATTTTTCTTACCGCATACAGCGAATTTGAATATGCGAAGCAGGCTTTGAGATACTTTGCCTGTGATTATCTTTTGAAGCCCTTTGAAGACGGCGAGCTGGAAGAAGCCGTAAAGAGGGTGCTTGAAGAAAACTCAGGAAAGAAGGCACCAAAGCCGGAGAATGTTTTGGGTGATGTTTCCGATAAAAGCCCTTACATAAAAGAGGCAGTGGCTTATATTGAGACTCACTATTCCGACCCTGATATTTCCATAGGAATGATTGCAAAGGACCTGGATATAAGTGAGGGGCACTTAAGCCATCTTTTCAAAAAAGAAATGGAGGATACCATTTCTTCCTACATTACAAAGTATCGTATGAATATGGCGAAGGAGCTTTTGAAAGACTGCAGAAACCGTATCAGTGAGGTGTCCGAGAAGGTAGGGTATAAGGATGTGGCTTATTTTTCCAGTACCTTTAAAAAGATTGTGGGTGAAAACCCCAGCGAGTTCCAGTCTCATAATGCATAAGTATTATTTCTTGACAACAGGGGTAAGGGGTGTTATCTTGTTAAAAGAACATTTGTTCGGATGGAAATAATATGGATCATTTTGTACTTCACAGTGAATTTCAACCTACCGGCGACCAGCCGGCAGCCATAAAAGATTTGGTAGAGGGTTTCAAAGAGGGTAACCAGTTTGAAACTCTTCTTGGTGTAACCGGATCCGGTAAAACCTTCACAATGGCCAATGTCATTCAGGCTCTCAATAAACCCACACTTATTATTTCACACAATAAAACCCTGGCAGGACAGCTTTTCGCTGAGATGAAGGAATTCTTTCCCGAAAACGCGGTGGAGTATTTTGTCAGCTATTATGATTATTATCAGCCTGAGGCATATATTCCCCAGACCGATACCTATATAGAAAAGGATTCATCCATTAACGAAGAAATAGACCGTTTGAGACTTTCCGCAACTGCGTCCCTTACAGAGCGTAAGGACGTTATTGTGGTTGCTTCCGTTTCCTGCATTTACGGACTGGGTTCCCCGAAGGAATTTAAGGCTATGTGCCTCTCTTTACGTCGCGGCCAGATTATAGACAGGGATGAGGTCATTCACGGACTTATTAATATCCAGTATACCCGTAATGATATGGATCTTCAGCGTAATAATTTCAGGGTTCACGGAGATGTTCTTGAGGTAATTCCTTCCCACGGCTCGGATTATTTAGTGCGAATCGAGTTTTTCGGGGATGAGATAGACAGAATTTCAGAGGTTGATGTTTTGACGGGAAAGCTTCTTCATACGCTGGAGCATGTTATTTTATTCCCCGCTTCCCACTATGTGGTGGAGCCTGAAGTGATTGCAAAAGCCTGCGAAAATATCGAGGCGGAGATGCATGAACGGGTTAAAGAGTTCAAGGCTGAAGAGAAATTTATCGAGGCCCAGAGGATTTCGGAACGTACCAATTTTGACGTGGAAATGCTTCGGGAAACCGGTTTTTGTTCGGGAATAGAGAACTATTCAAGGCACCTTTCTTTTGCTAAACCCGGGGAACCTCCGAAGTGTCTTCTTGATTACTTTGACGGGGAATTCCTGATTATCGTGGATGAGTCCCACATTACCCTTCCTCAGGTTAGGGGTATGTACGCAGGCGACAGGTCGCGTAAGGAAAACCTTGTAAATTACGGATTCAGACTGCCGTCAGCTCTTGATAACAGGCCTTTGAATTTCTCCGAGTTTGAATCCAGAATAGACCAGATGATGTTTGTGTCCGCTACTCCCGGAGATTACGAGGCGGAGCATGAACTTTTAAGAACCGAGCAGGTTATAAGGCCCACAGGTCTTCTTGACCCGCCCATAGATGTGCGTCCTGTTGAGGGGCAGATTGACGATTTAATCGGTGAAATCCGTAAGACTACCGAGAAGGGCAATAAGGTTCTTGTTACAACTCTTACCAAGAAAATGGCTGAGGATCTTACGAATTATCTTGCGGAAGTGGGTATCCGCGTAAGGTACCTCCATTCGGATATCGATACTCTTGAAAGAAGCGAGATAATCAGGGACATGCGCCTTGATGTGTTTGATGTTCTTGTGGGAATCAATCTTTTGAGAGAAGGTCTTGATATTCCGGAAATAGCACTTGTTGCCGTAATAGATGCCGATAAGGAAGGCTTTTTACGAAGTGCCACTTCCCTTATTCAGACTGTCGGACGTGCTGCCCGTAACAGCGAGGGACATGTAGTAATGTATGCCGACACGATTACCGAGTCCATGCAGATTTGTATTGACGAGACAAAGCGTCGTCGTGCGATTCAGATGGCGTATAACGAGGAGCATGGCATTACCCCTACCACCATTAAAAAGCCCGTCAGGGATATTATTACCATTTCCGATTCCAAGTCCCATGGCGATTCGAAGATTGAAAAGGATGCCGAATCCATGAGCCGTGAAGAGCTGGAGAAGGAAGTAGTCAAACTTGAACGTAAGATGAAACGTGCTGCCGCAGACCTTAACTTTGAGGAAGCACTTGAATTAAGAGACAGAATTATAGAAATTAAAAAAGCGCTTTTGAGTTAGCGCTTCGGAGTGATAAATGGAACAGAAAATGCTTCCCAAGTACGGATATATAAAAGTCCGCGGAGCCAATGAACACAACTTAAAAAACCTTAGCGTGGATATTCCCCGTAACGAACTGGTAGTTATTACCGGTGTATCCGGTTCGGGTAAATCTTCTTTGGCCTTTGATACTATTTTTGCAGAAGGGCAGAGAAGATATATGGAATCCCTGTCTTCTTATGCAAGGCAGTTTTTAGGTGTTATGGAAAAACCGAATGTAGAGAGAATAGAAGGTCTTTCTCCCGCAATTTCCATAGACCAGAAATCCACCAACAGAAATCCCCGTTCCACCGTAGGAACGGTAACCGAGATATATGATTATTTCAGGCTTTTATACGCAAGAATCGGTGTTGTTCACTGCCCTAATTGCGGCCGTGTCATCGAAAGACAGACCGTGGACCAGATAGTGGACCGCATATGCGAACTGGAAGAGGGTACCCGTATCCAGCTTCTTGCTCCCGTGGTAAGAGGTAAAAAGGGTATGCACGAGAAGGTCCTGGACAGGGCAAAGCGCTCCGGCTACGTGCGTGCCATTATTGACGGAAGCATGTACGAACTTTCCGAAGAGATAACTCTTGATAAGAATATAAAGCACAGTATTGATATTGTGGTGGACCGACTGGTAATCAAAGAAGATATCCAGAAGAGACTTACCGATTCTGTTGAAACAGTTATAGAGCTTACCGATGGCCTTCTGGATGTGGATGTTATTAACGGAGAAAAGCTTTCCTTCTCCACTAATTTTGCCTGCCCTGATTGTGAGATCAGCATTCCGGAGATTGAGACCAGAAGCTTCTCCTTCAATAACCCTTTTGGTGCCTGCCCTGTTTGTGCAGGTCTTGGTTATAAGATGGAGTTCAGTAAGGACCTGATTATTCCCGATAATACAAAATCCCTTGGAGAGGGTGCTGTTGAAGTGCCCGGATTTAAATCCATCGGTGATAATAAAAGCTGGATTCATGCCATTTTTATCGCACTTATGGAGAAATACCACTTTGACATGAATACTCCCATAAAGGATCTGTCTCCCGAGGCGCTGGATGTTCTTTGGAACGGAACACATGGTGAAAAGGTTGTTATTACTTATACCAGCCAGCGTGGCAGAGGCGAGTATGAAGTGGCATTTGAGGGACTTATGGAGCTTTGCAGAATGCGTTACAGAGAAACCTTCTCCGAGTCTGCAAAAGCGGAGTACGAAACCTTTATGACAATCTCTCCATGCGAGGAATGTAAGGGAATGCGTCTTAAAAAGGAATCTCTTGCCGTTACCGTGGGAGATATGAATATATACGAGATTACCAATCTTTCGGTAACTGCGCTTCTGGAGTTTTTAAAGAATCTGAACCTTACGAAGCAGCAGATGGTAGTAGGTGAACAGATTCTTAAGCAGATAAATCTTCGAGTTAATTTCCTTAAGGATGTAGGGCTTTCGTATCTTACCCTTGCAAGAGCTACCGCTTCCCTTTCCGGCGGAGAGGCCCAGAGAATACGTCTTGCGACCCAGATAGGCTCCGGCCTTGTGGGTGTTACATATATTTTGGATGAGCCTTCCATAGGTCTTCACCAGCGTGATAACGACAAACTCTTAAAGACACTTATGCATTTGAGAGATTTGGGAAATACCGTTCTTGTGGTAGAGCACGATGAAGACACCATGCTGGCCGCAGACCACATTGTGGATATAGGTCCGGGAGCCGGTGTTAAGGGCGGACGTCTTGTGGCAGAAGGTACAGCCGAAGAAATCATGGCAGTTCCCAAGTCCATAACCGGCCAGTATTTAAGCGGTAAAAAGTTTATTCCCGTACCTTCAGAGCGTAAAAAACCCACCGGTTTTCTTACTATTCATGGAGCAAAGGAAAACAATTTAAAGAATATAGACGTAAAGATTCCTCTTGGTGTGCTCACCTGCATCACAGGTGTTTCCGGATCTGGCAAGAGCTCACTTACGAATGAAATCCTTTATAAGTATCTTGCAAAGACCTTAAACAGGGCACATACAATACCCGGTAAATTCGATTCCATGGACGGCCTGGAGCTGCTTGATAAGGTGATTGATATAGACCAGTCACCCATCGGGCGTACACCCAGATCTAACCCTGCTACATACACAGGTGTCTTTGATCAGATACGAGACCTTTTTGCTCTTACCAAAGAGGCCAAAGAACGCGGTTATAAAAAAGGCAGATTTTCCTTTAACGTAAAGGGCGGCCGCTGCGAAGCCTGCCAGGGTGACGGAATAATAAAGATTGAGATGCACTTCCTTCCCGACGTTTATGTTCCCTGTGAAGTCTGCGGTGGAAAGAGATACAACCGTGAAACCCTGGAATGCCTTTACAAGGGCAAATCCATATATGACGTTCTTGACATGACTGTCGAGGAAGCGGTTACCTTCTTTGAAAATGTTCCTTCCATAAGAGACAAGATGAGAACCCTTTATGAGGTAGGTCTTGGGTATATTAAGTTAGGTCAGCCCTCGACTGAACTTTCCGGCGGAGAAGCCCAGAGAGTGAAGCTTGCAACCGAACTTAGCAGACGTTCCACGGGAAAGACCATATATATTCTTGATGAGCCTACAACAGGTCTTCATTTTGCTGATGTTCATAAGCTCTCAGAGATACTTAAAAGACTCGTGGAGGGCGGCAATTCGGTTGTGGTTATAGAACACAATCTTGATGTAATAAAAACAGCCGATTACATTATCGACATG
This sequence comes from Lachnospiraceae bacterium, assembly GCA_045617745.1. GTDB lineage: Bacteria > Bacillota > Clostridia > Lachnospirales > Lachnospiraceae > UBA1258. The sequence goes on from JAZLJG010000014.1 coordinate 66,455, forward strand.
GGCCCCGAAGGCGGAGACGGAGGCGGAACGGTTATTGCTTCGGGAACTCCTGAAGAGGTGGCGAAGGTAAAAGAATCATTTACTGGTTACTACGTGGCGAAGATGCTAAAAAAAATAGAGTAGTGAACTAAGATTTTTATCAAATGAAAAACATTTAACGAGATGACTTCTGTCGTCTCGTTTTTTGTTCAGACAGAAGATTGGTGTTTGCGTAAAAAAATACCACCTCCATTTGTTAGTACTTGCGACTAGCTTTTGGGGCGATATTTTTTCCATCCTTTTTAATGTGTTTTGTCATTATTGCGAGCAATAAGCCCATTTTCAATTAGCGGGGCTGCTATCGAGAGAATTACTTTAACAGGAACATTTATGCGATTGCTGATGTCAATTAAATCATTTTTTCCATCTGAGTAAGTAATAAAATTTGTCATTGAGTAAATAGCATCATATTGGCCCTTTTTACTGATGGAAGGGTATAATCCACGCTTCCCTAGCTGAGGCTCACATAAAACTGTTACTAAAGGATAGAAATTGGCTTCAAGAATGTCAACGACGTCCGACATTACTTCAAAGCTACCCTCAAACCCTTCAGAAGATACAAAAGACATATTATCCAGAGAAGTGTGATATTCGGGAAATTCACCAAACTTAGAACGGCAGAAACATACTACAGGAAGTTCAATTCCGGGTGCGTTGTATTGCCTTTCATCAGAGCCTCGCTTTAAAAATGAATAAGTAGTATAGTGTTCCTTGTACGAGAGAACATTTTTTAGCACTTTATCGGCTAAGGTATCAGCGTAACGACTTTCAACTATTGAATAGTCATTGTTATCGCCGACGCAAGAGAGATTAAAGCCGGCAATCATGTTCTTTTTCAATGATTTGAAATTGCGGGAAAGATATGTAATTGAGCCAATTGTTTCCGGTATAAAGACAAACCTGTATGTATATTTTCGGTTTTCTTTAGCTGATATGTAATTAATTAGTTCAACAGAAAGTGCAGGACCTGAGCATTCGTTGTTTGCCATAGAAGGATGACAAATGTAGGTTGAAAAGAATATCTCTTCGTCACTTTCACCGGGAATAATTACTTCGCCGTAGTTAAGTTCACCATCAAACAATTTACTGTCTATATACATATGGTATTTTTTTTCTGGCGAAAGCAACTTTTTTTGGTTTTCAGACATACAAAACCCATAACGTTCTTTGTAATAAGAAGTAACATACGGAATGGCATCAGGGTTATCTTCCTGAGTATAGATATGCTTAAGGAGTTCGTCATATTCTACCCATGCATCAACGGGGGTGGAGTATCCGAGCACATGCAGATTAGTATCTTTAATATCAATGATGTGATTGAACTTGTCATCTTCAATATACGCTTCATGAATAGCCCATTCCTTGGGAACGGTCCAATCAAAAACCTTTGAACCGGAAGGAACTGAATGGACGCTCATATCAACAGATATTGCACTTTGAATAAGTGCAAGTGTTTCTCTTACTCCCTCGCCGGTTATGCTTCTTGTGATTGGAAAAAGACTATTAGCAAAATTAAACATGTTAGTTCCATGATTTACAGACATGACATACCTCTCAAATCGGTTTTATTGAGTAATTATATATCTTGAGGGGTCGTTTCTCAAGAGATATAACTTGAAGAAAGAGGTTTAGCTTTGAATCTATTGCCTTTTTTAAGGTGGATTATTATAATTTATAAAATGTATATAGTTCGACCAAGAGAAAGGCTTGCAGATGAATAAGGAAAAGATTAAGCAGTATTGGCTGGATTTTCATAAGTCACTCGATGAGGTTGGAATAAACGTCGGTGATATAGTGTATGTCGGATCGGATTTAGGAAGAATACTGGTACAGGCAAAAGGTGAATTGGAAATTGCTTCAAAAGAGGAGCAATTCGAGTTCGTAAATATGCTGATAGATGAATTAAAGAATCATGTGACGGACAGAGGCACGATACTTTTCCCGGTTTATTCATGGGCGTTTTGTAAAGGAAATGAATTTGATTATTATCGAACACAAGGAGAGGTTGGTGCTCTTAATAATTTTGTTCTGAATAATCGTAAGGATTTTGTTCGAACTAAACATCCTATTTATTCCTTTATGGTATGCGGGAAAGATGCAGATTATCTTGCAGGACTTGATAATCAGGATTCTTGGGGTGAGATGTCCCCATTTCATTATCTTCATGTCAATAATGCGAAGGAATTGGATTTGAGTGTAAGCGTTTTGCGAAGCATGACATTCAAGCATTATGTTGAACAGTGTGTTTCAGTACCATATCGTCATTTTAAATATTTTTTGGCTGATTATATAGACAAAAATGGACAGAGGGAAACGCGTTGCTACTCTATGTATGTAAGAGACTTGTCCGTATCGCTAAAATCGGTACAGCAGATAGAATTTTACAAGAAAGCTGATTGTGCTACGGAAACTTCTTTTAGAAAGTGGCCGATTTCTGTTGTAGAGCTTGGAAAAGCATATGCAGTTATGGCTGATGATCTTCTCAATAATAATGGTGCTAATCTTTATGAATTTACGGATTATACAATTGATTGGGGGATGGATTGCCCGGCTTATGAGATAGGATACCTTAAGGAAAGGAAATTGCTTTAGTAGGGTTGGAAGAGAAGGATGATAAATAACATTTGCCAATGGCTGGAAGGCTGTGCAAAAAAAACCCCGGACAGGATAGCTCTTTCGGATGAATATGGTTCGATTACATATAGCGAATATTATGAAGAAGCATGTAAGATAGGCACATATTTGATTCAAAAAAACAATACGGTAGAGGCGTGTATGCCGGTAGCAGTTTTGATAGACAGAAATGTTACTTCAGTTGTTACGTTTTTAGGTGTTGCTTTTAGCGGATGTTTTTATGTCCCTATAGATATGTCAATGCCGGAAGAGAGAGTTAGGTTAATCCTGGATACATTAAACCCGGTTGAGATACTTGATGCAAGAGAACAAAATGATGGCAAGTATACGTCGGTCCGTACAATTCTGGATTCAATGGAAAAGGATGAGCCACTTCTTAAGGTTGTTCGGGAAAATAGGATTGACACAGATCCTCTTTACGCGATATTTACATCAGGCTCAACAGGAGTACCAAAAGGGGTTCTTGTTTCTCATCGTTCGGTTATTGACTTGATCGAAGCATTTGAGGATGCATTTTCATTTGCTGAAGGTACGATTTTTGGTAATCAGGCGCCATTTGACTTTGACGTTTCGACAAAAGATATATACAACAGTTTGTATTGCTGCGGATGCGTTAAAGTAATTCCGAAGCGTATGTTTGTATCTCCTAAATTGCTGGTATCCTTTTTGGAAGATGAGAAAATTGAAACAATAATTTGGGCGGTATCCGCATTAAGAATTTTGGCTGATTTCAAAGCATTGAAACTGGCTGACGGGCTCAAAAATTTGAAGAATGTTATGTTCTCAGGAGAGGTGATGCCTGTCAAATCGATTCGTTATTGGATGGAAAACGTTCAAGGAGCACGATACGTGAATCTGTATGGCCCTACTGAGATTACTTGTAATTGTACGTATCACATTATTGAAACAAGCGATCTTGAGAGGGATGCTTTGCCGATAGGAAAGCCATTTAAGAATACAAGAGTATTTTTAAAAGGCGAGGATAATGAAGTGGTAAAAAGGGCAGGCGTTGAAGGAGAGATTTGCGTTGAAGGAACTTGTTTGGCCCTTGGCTACTGGAACAATAAGGAGAAGACGGAAGAGGCATTTAAGCAGATTGCTGTTACACCCGAGTACAAGAGATATATGTATTCTACCGGTGATATAGGGTACTATGATGAGGCGGGCCTTTTGTATTTTTCTTCAAGAAAAGATTACCAGATAAAGCATATGGGGCATAGAATCGAATTGGGAGAAATAGAAGCGGCATTAAACGGTCTTTCTTTTTTGCGGATTGGGGTTTGCGTTTTCTCGGAAAGCAGACAAAAGATTGTATGTTTTTATCAAGCGGAAGAAGAGTGCCGAAATGAGATTGTAGTTGGATTAAGTAAAAAAATTCCCAAATATATGTGGCCTAATGTATTTTGTAAAGTTGATGAAATGCCGATGACCAAGAATGGGAAGATTGACAGACTATATTTAAAAAAAGAATGGGAGAAGAACAATGGATGAATTATTGAAACTTCTTAGTGAAATAAGGCCGGACGTGGATTTTGAAACGGAGACAGACCTTATTGATAGAGGGATACTGGATTCGTTTGATATTGCAAATGTAGTATCTGGGATTGCAAACGTGTTTAATGTTGAAATAGACGTTGAAGATATAGTCCCCGATAAATTTTATTCCGCACAGACGATTTATCAACTTATTAATCGATGACAGAATAGTTGAGGTGTTTTCGTGAGTAGAGTATATGTATGCCACACATATTATCATGTTTTGATAGCCACCATAAAGGAACTATTATCGGCCGGCAACGGAGATGGTGGCGACATCTTGTTGAGCAAGATGTCAACGGATTTTGAAAACCTTCATAAACGCTTAGAGGAAAGCGGAGTATTTAGAAGGGTTTATTTATTTGATGAAAAGCGTGATAAGTATTTTGACGAACTTATGGAGCTAAAAAAGGATAAGGGCAATCCGTTGTTGAATATGGGCTCCAGAATTCGTTATACTAAACGATTAGCGCAACTGCTCGCTCCATATGTTCCGATTAATTTTCACGAATACGATGATATTTATGTTTTTTGCGATGGCGATCCGATAGGAACTTATCTGAACCAGAACAAAATTCATTATCATGCGGTAGAGGATGGACTGGATACTTTACGCCCTTGTATTCAGGCTAAGTATGATAACAAGGGGATGTTCGGAGTAAAGAAGTTTTTTAGCATGGTACTTAATCTGATATTCATTTGTGATGGATACAGTAAGTACTGCTTGGACATGGAAGTTAACGATTTGTCTTGTATTAATGATGTTTTTTACAAGTATAAAGAAGTGCCCAGACAAGAGTTGTTTGATAAACTTAATGATGAACAGAAAGATATTCTGGTGAATATTTTTGTTAAAGATTATAAAGGACTAAAGGGACTTATTGACAAGAAATCGACTAACGAAAAGAATATTTTGATATTATCCGAGCCATTATGCACTCTCGACGTCAGACGTCAGATATTTTCTGATTTGATAAATGAATATGATAAGTTTGGAACAATCTTTATTAAGCCACATCCCAGGGATGAACTTGAGTATTCAAAAGAGTTTCCCGAGGTTTGGAGCTTTGACAGAACGATACCGATGGAAATCTTTAAATTTTTTAAAGAATTACATTTTGATAAAGTGATAAGCGTTTATACGCAGCTGGCCAATGCCGATTTCGCAGATGAAAAAATATTTCTTGGCCATGATTTTATGGATAAATATGAGGATCCGTCAGTTCACAGAAAGTGAAACGAATCAAGGTCGCTGTTTTTTTTGAATGATTAGGGTAAAGTTTTTTTGAGATTCTGCCGATGAACGTTTAAAGAGTCAAAAAAATGCTTTTATCCCTTTTCATTGTTTTTACCTTGGGTTATAATAAATTTGGTACTTTTGCTGAATGCAGACAAAGTCAGGAAGGGATAAAAAATGCAATATACAGACATTGGAATTGATTTGGGAACAGCTTCTGTTCTCGTATACATACGTGGTAAGGGCGTTGTTTTAAAGGAGCCCTCAGTAGTAGCTTTCGACAGAGATACAGGTAAAATTAAGGCAATTGGCGAGGATGCCAGATTGATGCTTGGTAGGACACCCGGAAATATTGTAGCGGTAAGACCGTTACGTCAGGGTGTTATTTCCGACTATACAGTTACCGAGAAGATGATGAAGTACTTCATCCAGAAGGCTCTCGGCCGACGTACATACCGTAAGCCCCGTATTGCTGTATGTGTTCCTTCAGGTGTTACCGAAGTAGAAAAGAAAGCAGTTGAGGATGCTACTTACCAGGCAGGCGCAAGAGAGGTTTCCATTATTGAGGAGCCTATCGCAGCCGCAATCGGTGCAGGTATTGATATCGCAAAACCTTGCGGAAACATGATTGTTGATATAGGTGGTGGTACTACAGATATAGCTGTTATTTCTTTGGGCAGCACTGTAGAGAGTACTTCCATAAAGATTGCCGGCGATGATTTCGACGATGCAATCGTAAGATACATGCGTAAAAAGCACAATCTTTTAATCGGTGAAAGAACAGCTGAAGATATTAAGATTAAGATTGGCTGCGCATACAAGACAAATGACATAAAGTATATGGATGTTCGCGGACGTAACCTTGTTACAGGTCTTCCCGTAACCGTAAAGATTTCTTCGGAAGAAACCCGCGAAGCATTAGAAGATACAACAGCCAAGATTGTTGATGCTATCCACTCAGTACTTGAAAAGACACCTCCGGAACTTGCTTCCGATATAGGCGAAAGAGGCATTGTTCTTACAGGTGGCGGAAGCCTTTTGAGAGGTCTTGAGGAGCTTATTTCCGACAGAATGGGTATCAACACCATGACAGCCGAGGAACCCATGACAGCAGTTGCCATCGGTACCGGTAAGTACGTGGAATTCCTGGCTGGCTATAAAGAAGACATTTAATTTTCGGAGGGTAAGGCATGGTTAAGGGCTTATACACAGCTTATACAGGTATGGTAAATGAACAACACCGCATGGATGTGTTGACCAATAACCTTGCCAATTCCACTACCGCTGGTTTTAAAAAAGAAGGAACCACGAGCCAGTCATTCGATTCCGTCCTGGCTTATAAGGTTAAGGATATTTCCGAACCGGTTAATATCCCCAAGAGAATGGGTGTAAATACTCCCGGTGTAAAAATCGGAGAGAATTATACCGATTATTCCCAGGGTTCCTTTAAAATAACGGACAACCCTTTTGATCTTGCGTTGTCCGGAGACGGATTCTTTACTATCGAATTCACTAATAAGGCAGGCGAAACCTCTACCAAGTATTCAAGAGACGGAGCCTTTACCCTTACTCAGGAAGGATATCTTGTTACCAAGGACGGTAACTACGTTTGCGGAACAGATGGCCGTATCCGCTTAGATCCTCTTAAAGATGCCACAGTCGATTCCCAGGGAAGAATTTTCCAGAACAATGCAGTAGTAGCTACTTTGCGTATTACTGATTTTGAGGATTACGACTATTTGAAAAAATACGGCGAAAACTTACTTGAACCTGTAGAAGGAGCTACGGTCACCAATGCTGACTGCAAGGTGTATTCGGGTTACCTTGAAATGTCGAATGTCCAGATTGTTTCCGAAATGGTAGATCTGATTTCCATCACAAGACAATACGAAGCAAATCAGAAGATTATTAAATCTTATGATTCCACTCTTGAAATTGCAGCAAATCAGCTCGGAAGAGTTTAATGCGTAACGGAGGTTTCTTATGGTAAGAAGTTTATGGACAGCAGCAACCGGTATGAGAGCTCAACAGACAAATGTTGATACTATCGCCAATAACCTTGCTAACGTTAACACTACAGGTTACAAAACAGAAGTGAATGAATTTAAGTCCCTTCTGTATCAGACAATACAGACCAAAACCACTTCAAGAAACGGCGACGTAAAGCCTATCGGAGCACAGGTTGGTCTCGGTACACGAAATGCATCCATTTCCTCTATATTTACCGATGGTCCCCTGCTTGCCAGCGAAAGCGTTTCCGCTTTTGCACTTTCAGGAAGAGGATTTTTTGCTGTAAGAGGTGAGGATGGTAATACATACTACACCAGAAGCGGTAATTTTAACTGGGCCATAAACAGTCAGGGTGGAATTTCACTTACAAACAGTGACGGACTTCCTGTTCTCGATACAAACGGACAGCCCATAGCATTGGGTCCGGAATATGTATCCAGCAGAGTTATTGTTACCGGCGACGGAACAATCTGCTATCCTGATGAGAACAACAATCCCAAGCCTTTGGGAATTAATTTCGGTATATTCCAGTTTAATAATCCTTCAGGTCTTGAGAAAAAGGATTCCGGCCTTTTTGCCCAGTCTGCAGCCAGCGGAGTGGCTATTAATGAAGCTACCAGTACTACCGTTGAAAAGACACAGGTTACCCAGGGCTACCTTGAAGGCTCAAACGTTCAGGTAGTGGATGAAATGGTAAACCTTATTACCGCACAGAGAGCATATGAACTGAATTCCAAGGCTATCACAGCTTCGGACGATATGCTTCAGCAGGCTAATAATTTAAGATAATTTTTAAAGGGGGAGCAGTATGAGCTTTGACGTTAATTCAATATCAGGCATATATAATCAGTACTTAAGCGACACGGCAAAGACTGCTTCTTCGTCTGCGTCCAAATTAAAGACGGATGTGGACTATTCAAATGCTTCTGAAGAAGAGCTTATGAGTGTCTGCAAGGAGTTTGAGGCATATTTCCTTGAACAGTGCTTTAAGGAAATGTATAAAACCGTAGGAACGGATGAATTCTCATCCGCATCTACCTCGACTTTGGTGGATTACTTCAAGGATGAAATGATCCAGAAGGTATCCAAAGAATCAACAGAACAGAACAGCTTAGGCCTTGCGCAGATGTTATTTGAACAAATGAAACGTAATTATAATTTGTAATATGGAAACAATAAAAGGATACGTATCTTCAATTCGCTATCGTAATCCCGATAACGGTTATTCGGTTTTGTCCTTTGTGATAGACAATACCGAGGAGACTGTGGTCGGGAATTTCTTATCCCTTTCTGAAGGTGAGATGCTCGAAGTATCGGGCGAGTGGGTAGTTCACCCAATTTACGACAAACAGTTTAAGGCAACTTCATATCAGTCCATTCAGCCGGAGGATGAATTATCAATCCTTCGTTATTTGAGTTCCGGAATTATTAAGGGCATAGGCCCCACTCTGGCCCAGAGGATAGTAAAAGAATTCGGTGCCGATACCTTCAGAATAATGGAGGAGGAACCGGAATGCCTTGAAAGAGTGAAAGGTATTTCACTTAGAAAGGCTCAGGAAATCGGAGTACTGATGCAAGAAAAACGGGGCTACAGGGATGCCATGCTTTTCCTCTCTAAATACGGAGTCAGCAATGCTCTTTCGATAAAAATCTATTCCTACTACGGGGACAGGCTTTATAAAATACTGGAAGAAAATCCCTACAGACTTGCAGAGGACATTTCGGGAGTCGGTTTTAAAACCGCTGATGAGATTGCGGGAAACATGGGAATCAAAAGCGACAGCACGTACAGAATCCAAAGCGGAATCATGTACACACTTGTTCTTGCAACAGGACAGGGCTATATGTATCTTCCCGCAAATATTCTTGAAAGCAAGGCAGCCGAAATACTTGATGTGTCGCCGGAAGATGTGAGGCCTCAGATAGACAATCTTGTGATGGACAGAAAACTGATCGCAAAAGGTGACGCAATCTATGCGTCTTCGAATTATTACGTTGAGCAATCGGTTGCCGGTCTATTAAAAACTGTTTCCTCGGATTTCTTTGATGATGGTGAGGATGATGATCTTGCCTATAAAAAAGAGATAGAGAAGATAGCCGGGAAAGCGGATCTTGAGCTTGATCCTTTGCAGATTCAGGCAGTTCTGAAGGCTGCCAAAAACGGCGTGTCAATTATCACCGGTGGCCCGGGAACAGGAAAAACCACCACGATAAAGACACTTATCGGCTTTTTTGAAGAACAGGGCATGGATATTGCTCTTGCCGCATCCACAGGACGTGCTGCCAAAAGAATGACCGAGGCGACAGGCTATGAAGCAAAGACGATACACAGACTTCTGGAACTAAGCGGTGAACTGGAAGAGGACAGAAATGATGCGGGCTTTGGAAGAAACGAAGACAATCCGCTGGATCTGGATGTGCTTATTGTAGATGAAATGTCCATGGTGGATATATTCCTTTTCCGCTCGCTTTTGAAGGCGATTCCGCCGGGAGCAAGACTTGTGATGGTGGGAGATTCCCATCAGCTTCCCAGTGTAGGCCCGGGACAGGTTTTAAGAGACCTTCTCGAAAGCGAATGCTTTCCTGTTACAAGACTTGAAACCATATTCAGGCAGGAGGGAAGCGGCGATATTGTTATTAATGCCCACAGGATTAATAATGGCGAAAATATAAAGGTTGAAAAAGGAAGCAGGGATTTCTTTTTCCTGGAAAGAAGGGATATTCCCAAGATTCTTCTCAACATAGTGGAACTGATTACGAAGAGTCTTCCTCCATATGTGGATGCAGACCCGTTTGATATCCAGGTACTGACGCCCACCAGAAAGGGTAATCTTGGCGTAATAGCCCTGAACCGATACCTTCAAAATGAATTGAATCCTCCCGCAAAGGATAAAGCGGAACACTGCTACGGTGAAGAAATATTCCGTGAGGGTGACAAGGTAATGCAGATTCGCAACAATTACCAGGCCGAATGGGAGGTTGTGGGAAAGTACAATATCCCAATTGATGCGGGCATCGGCGTTTTTAACGGCGATACGGGACGCATTATAAAAATAGATGAGTCTGACAGCTCATTAACGGTGGAGTTTGATGATGCCAGACGGGTTACGTATTCTTTTACCAATCTTGATGAGCTGGAACTTGCTTACGCAATAACTGTCCACAAAAGTCAGGGAAGCGAATACGGCGCCGTAATAATGCCTGTTGTGGCAGGCCCTAAGCAGCTAATGAACAGAAATCTTCTTTATACCGGAGTTACGAGAGCAAAAAAATGCCTTGTGATGATAGGAAATCCCGGAGTAGTAAGTGAAATGATAGAAAATAATCATGAAAACTTAAGATATTCCGGTCTAAAGAGTCGTATACTTGAAATGTTTGAAATTTAAATGAATGTGTTAAAAATTTTATACCCGGACCGTTGCCCTCTGTGCGATACGGCCCGTTCTCTCGAGGAAACGGGAATCTGTCCCGAGTGCGAAAAAAAGTTAATAGTGATTAAGGAACCTGTCTGCATAGTATGCGGACGTCCTCTTTCGAAAGAAAACTCAGTTTGCCCTGATTGTAAAGTGTCTCCAAGATATTTTAACGGAGGAAAAAGCGTTTTTGCCTACAGTTCTTTGAATGACAGCATTTATAAGTTCAAGTACATGAACCGCGCTGCCTACGCAAAATGCTACGGCAAACTGATGGTTAAAGAGGTGGGTGAGTGGCTTTCGTGGATAAAACCCGATGCTTTGGTGCCGGTTCCGCTCCATAAAAAACGGTTAATAGCAAGGGGGTATAATCAAGCTACAGAATTGGCTGAGGAAATCTCCCGACTTACCGGGATACCTGTAAGAGATTCTTTGGCAGGTCGTCGAAAGAACACTGTACCCCAGAAACTTATGGACAAAAGAGGCCGTCAAATTAATATGAAAAAGGCTTTTATTGTAAGAGAAGATGTTGTAAAATTAAGACGAGTCATAGTTATAGATGACATTTTTACAACAGGAAGTACTATCAATTCCCTTGCAAAGGAACTAAAAGAAGCAGGCATCGAAGGAGTCTGGTTTTTGACAGTCAGCAGGGCAGGTCTTTAGATCATTTAGTCAATCAAAAACTAGTGAATGGAGAGAAACATGAACGTACGTAATTGTAGAAAATGCGGTAGAATTTTTAACTATGCGATGGGCCCGCTTATGTGCCCCCAGTGCAGGGATGAATTGGAAGCTAAATTTACGGAAGTAAAAACATATATTCAGGATCATCCCGGAGTAGGAATTCATGAAGTAGCCAGAGAATGTGACGTGGAAATCACTCAGATTCAGCAGTGGCTTCGTGAAGAACGCTTACAGTTTTCAGAGGATTCAATGGTTCAGCTTACATGTGAATCCTGTGGTGAACCTATCAGGTCAGGAAGATTTTGCGAGAAGTGTAAGAACTCCATGGTTAACGGATTCCAGCAGTCTATTAAGCCCGTGGCTCCTCCGCCTGAACCCAAGAAAGATACTAAGGATTCTCCTCGAATGAGATTCCTTAATTAATTGTATTCCGGGGGGAATATAAAAGTAGTAAGGTGAGTTATGCTAAGTGAAGAAAGAATAAAACTGATGACCCGTCTTGCCTCTTATGAAGCAACCGAAGGAAAGAAGCATATTTCCATCGGAAGACATTTCAGAGGTGATTACATAGGTCTGCAGGTGCTGAAAGCTGTCATATGTGCGACAATAGCATATATGATAGTTTTTGCTGCGTACATTTATTATGATATTGAAAACTTCATGATAAATATTTACAAGATAGACCTGATGCAGTTTGCTGCCACAGCATTAAAGTATTATTTAATTACTGTCGGTGTTTACTGCGCCCTTGTTTATATTGCATTTTCCATCAAATATACTAAAGCGAAGCAGAATCTTAAACGTTATTTCAATAACTTGAAGTTACTGGGATCGCTTATTGTAAAAGAGAGCGGGAAGAAACAGTAGGTTAGAGGTTTTGCTATGAGAGATTTATTGATTATCAAAGAGAAAATTAAAAAATTTGCAGGAAAGAATGACATATATATTATGCCGCTTTTGAAGTTCCTGCTTACATTTATTGCGCTGGGAAGAATTAACGGTCAGATAGGATATATGACCAGACTTGCGGGAAAGCCCATTACATTGATTATTGCCCTTGCAGGTTCGTTCCTTCCCATGAATCTTACACTGGTGATTCTTTCACTTATTGTATGTGCCCATGTATATGCACTTTCCTGGGAATGTGCAATACTCGTTCTGGCACTTTTCCTTGTCCTGCTTTTGATGTATTTCAGATTTTCATCAAAAGATTCTATTGCGGCAGTTTTAGTTCCTTTGGGATTCGTATTTAAGATTCCTTATGTGGTTCCTGTTTCCATGGGACTTGTGGGAACTGTAACTTCCATGGTTTCCGTAAGCTGTGGCGTAGTTATTTATCAGGTTCTTCATTACATAAACCTTAATGCGGATACTATAAGAGAATTTGCTTCGGAAGAATCAAAAATGTCCGTTTTCAAAGATATGATAGACGGACTCATAAATAATAAAGCGATGTTTGTCTATGTTGCTGCGTTTGCCGCAACAGTTCTGGTGGTTTATTTTATCAGAAGAATGGCAATCGCTTACAGCTGGTGGATTGCTATTGCAGCAGGTTCTTTTGTGAGTCTTTTTGTGGTATTGCTCGGAAACGGTGCACTTAAGGCCGAAATAGGCTTTGGAAGCGTTATCCTTGGAATATTAATTTCAGTAATTATTAATATAATTTTACAGTATTTTTGCTTTGATTTGGATTACAATCGAACTGAAAAGGTTCAGTTCGAAGATGATGAGTATTATTACTACGTAAAGGCAGTTCCCAAGAATACCATCAATCTTCCGGAAAAAGAGAAAAAGGCTCCTGTTAAGAAGCAGGAGGAGCCTGTAAGAAGACCTGCTTCAGCTCCCGTTAAGGAGAGACCGGACGGGAATACAAGAGTTATGAGCCCCGTAAGAGAAACGGTAAGACGTACGGCTACTGACTCTGCTATGAAAAAATCCATGGGCAACACTCCCGTAAGAAGGAGCACTACACAAAAACCCGGGGGAGAGGATATCAAGTAATTAGGTTATGGCAAACTTAATTGAATTTATCAGAACTACATTTGAAAAATTCAATATGCCCGAGATTTCCATTACGGATTTCATCGAAATACTTGTAATCGCTTTTTTACTGTACGAAATCTTTTTGTGGATTAAGAATACCAAGGCTTATTCACTGTTGAAAGGTATCGTTGTAATAGCGGTATTCCTTTTGGTTGCCGAAATTTTTGAAATGAGTACAATTCTCTGGATTGCCAATAAATTATTTACCATCGCTGCCACGGTTATTGTGGTAGTATTCCAGCCTGAATTGAGAAAAGCTCTTGAACAGCTGGGACGTAAAAAATTCTTTTCGTCCGTTATTTCTTTTGATAACGGTCCCCAGTCAGAAGGAAGGTTTTCCGACAAAACCATTTCCGAAATCATTAACGCATGTAATGAAATGGCAAAGGTTAAAACCGGTGCTCTGATTGTGGTGGCACAGAACAATTCTCTTGCTGATGTGGAACGCACCGGTATTATTGTTGATGCGGTAGTTACCAGTCAGCTTCTTATCAATATTTTTGAGCACAATACTCCTCTTCACGATGGCGCTGTTATCATCTGCGGAGATCGAGTTACCGCTGCGACCTGTTATCTTCCTCTTTCAGACAATCTTTCTTTAAGTAAGGAACTGGGAACAAGACATCGTGCAGGTGTTGGTATTTCTGAAAATTCCGACTCTCTTACCATTATTGTATCCGAGGAAACCGGAAGAATCAGTTTGGCATACGAAGGCGAACTGATGCGTAACGTTGACCAGGATACATTAAGAAAGAAGCTTGAGTTTATACAGGACAAGCCTGAAGCAGAGAAGAAGCATACCTTCTTTAAGGGGAAGGGAGGCAGACAGGCATGACACCCAACTTCCAATTCAAAGAAAAATTTACCAAGAAGAAACTGACCGAAAATCTGGGACTGAAAATTACGTCTTTGATAGTGGCAATTGTTCTTTGGCTGATAGTAGTAAATATTACGGACCCTGTTATTACGCAGAACTATAAAAATATCCCTGTTAAAATTATCAATTCGGAAGTTATTACGGACAATAATAAAACTCTTGAGGTTGTGGACGGTTCTTCGATGGTTGCAAATGTCGTTGTTAAAGCACCTCGTTCAACAGTTCAGGAACTTGGAAATTCGTCAGATGCCATTATTGCAACTGCCGACATGAGTTGTCTTTCCAAGGACGGAATAAGTGTCCCCATTGAATTCACTACCAGTAAATATGCTGATAAGGTAGAATCCATAAGGCCTTCTTCAGATGTTTTGAAGGTCAATATTGAAAACAGACGCACGATACAGCTTCCGCTTAATGCCACCACTTCCGGTGAGATTGAGAGCGGTTATATTCTCGGGAATGTTATTCCCAATCAGAACCAGGTTCGTGTAAGCGGTCCTGAATCAGTAATTAACAGAGTTGCAAGTGCTTTTGTTGATGTTCAGGTTACAGGCTTTACAAGTGATATTTCTACGCAGGCAGATATTATGCTGTTTGATAATAACGGAGACGGAATTCCGACAGGAAACCTTGATTTGAACGTTTCAAGCGTCAGAGTGGATGTTGAAATTCTTGCCACCAAGAAAGTTCCGATTTATTACTCGACCATAGGTATCCCTGCTGATGGTTACGGAGTGACCGGAGAAGTGGAAATCAATCCGGAGCTTATAGTAATTGCCGGCGAAAGAGATGTTATCGACCAGGTTACGGAGATAAAGGTTCCTGCTGAGGAACTGAATATTACCGGCCAGTCTGACAATCTGATGGTGGTACTTGATATACGTGATTATCTTCCCGAGGGTATTCGACTTGCGGATGATTCAAATGGTGGAAAAGCTTCCGTTACAGTGTTTATAGAGCCTTTTGTGGAGCAGGATTACGGTATATTCCCCAAGAATCTTTCCATAGAGAATATTCCGGAAGGGTACAACGCAGAGTTTGTGGAGGATGAAGGCATCAGCTTTGTACTGGTGGGGCTTGCACAGGATTTGGAAAAATTACAGATGGATTCTTTGAATCCCAGAGTAGATTTTGACGATTATGCCCTTCTTCACGACATGTCCGGTTTTAAATCCGGAGAGTATGATCTTTTCCTTGTCCTTGACCTTCCGGGAGGAATTCAGATTAAGGAGCCTGTGACGATCAGGTTGAGACTAAATGAGGTCATGGAGTAGGATTTACGGAGATATATGAAAAAATTTGAACCTTTGGAAAAGGCGCTCAGGATCGAGTCCGGGCGCCTTTTATTAAGACCAATTGAAAAAGAAGATACGGATCTGGTTCTTTCATTTCGAAATGCCGATTATGTGAAAAATAACTTTTTTTACCGTAAGACCATTACGAAAGAAGAACATCTTAGGTTTTTCGAAGAAAAGTGCGAGAAAGGACTGGTCTTTTACTTCCTTGTTTACGAAAAAGAATCCCGGATGCCGATAGGCTGTGTATATATGCAGCATTATGACGAAAAAAAGGATTCTATCGAGACGGGCCTGTTCTTTAGCGAGAAAGCGCCTAAAAAGAAGGGTTATGCTACGGAAGCCTATTCACTCATGATAGAATATGCTTTCAAGGTTTTGGATGTTTCCTGTCTGGAAGCAAGGGTAATAAGCTCAAATAATGCGAGCCTTATGCTTCATAAAAGGTGTGGCTATCAGGAAGTACAAAGAACAGTTGAGACGGTAGTTCCCACGGGAGAAGAAGTTGAAGCAGTGACTTTGGAACTTTCCCGCGCAGGATATATAAGGTGACAAACTATAAACAGTCAAGAGGTTTTTGAAAGATTTTTTAATCTGTAAAAATGGGTAACCTTAACAAACCATCTGAATACATCGTATTTCAGATGGAAGCAGTCAACTTAGTAAGTTGAGGTTTAATGAAGC
>JAZLJG010000015.1:0-8408 GCA_045617745.1 Lachnospiraceae bacterium
TCTTCTGTAAAAATATGCCAGCATTTTCTGCCTGTCTTCATAGGACTCAGAGCCGGTATATCCACGTTTCTTAAGGGTCTTTAAAATAACAGTTGTTTCATCGAACCTCTCATCTTCCCTGGCATCCTTATATGAGCCGTAGGTCTCGTTAAAAGCACTGTCCAGGATTTCTCTTGAAATACCTTTCTGCGAAAGCTTCTGATACAACTCTTTACGGCTTCTGTTTCCATTCTGCTCCCTTATGAACTCCAAAGCATACTTCTTATCATCCACATAGCCAAAGGATTTAACATATTTGACAGCTATGTCAGAAACAGTCTCGGGATAACCGCCTTCGCTGAGTTTTTTACGAAGCTGGTATTCTGTATAAGCTCTTGCTTTCAAAAGATTAAGGCAACGAAGCTTTGCCCTTTTAGGAAGAACAACATCCATAATCTGTCTGTATGTGCTGTCGCTTAATTCCTTCCCGTCCTGAAGTTTTAATAATCTGAGTTCACCTTTATATAACACAAAGGATTCACCGTCTTCAAGTTTTACTCTGCTTCTGTCTTTGGTAACAGCCTCAATTGAGTCAATAAGCATTATTTAACAGCCTCTTCCACAGGAAGGTCATGAACCTTTCTGACCTTCTGTTCTATTTCAAATAAAATCTGAGGGTTATCCTTCAGATACTGGCGGGCATTTTCACGACCCTGTCCGATCTTATTGCCTTCATAAGCAAACCATGCCCCGCTCTTCTGGATAATATCTTCATCCACAGCAAGATCGAGAACATCTCCTGCATGGGAAATGCCTTCGCCAAACATAATGTCAAATTCAGCCTCTTTAAAAGGAGGTGAAATCTTGTTCTTAACTACTTTAACCCTTGTACGGTTACCAATCACTTCACCGTTCTGTTTGAGGGCCTCAGTACGGCGTACATCAAGTCTTACGGATGCATAGAACTTAAGAGCACGTCCGCCTGTTGTAGTCTCGGGATTTCCGAACATAACACCAAGTTTCTCACGAAGCTGGTTAATGAATACTACTGTACAGTTGGATTTGCTGATAACAGCGGTAAGTTTTCTGAGAGCCTGGGACATAAGTCTTGCCTGTGCTCCCATGTGGGCATCGCCCATATCTCCTTCGATTTCTGCCTTGGGAACAAGAGCTGCAACAGAGTCTACTACCACAATATCAATGGCTCCGGAACGAACCATTGTCTCGGTAATCTCAAGGGCCTGTTCACCATCATCAGGCTGGGAAATATAAAGGTTATTAATATCTACACCAATATTCTTAGCATATACGGGATCAAGGGCATGTTCTGCATCGATAAAGCCTGCAATACCGCCTCTCTTCTGAACCTCGGCAATCATATGAAGTGTAACTGTTGTCTTACCACTGGATTCAGGTCCGTATATTTCAATAATTCTTCCCTTGGGAATGCCACCAAGGCCAAGTGCTATATCAAGGCTTAATGAGCCTGTGGGGATAGTTTCAATGTTCATCTGGGCAGCGGGATCACCAAGTCTCATGACTGCGCCTTTACCGAACTGCTTTTCAATCTGTCCCAATGCCGCGTCAAGGGCACGTAATTTTTCGTCTTTTTCCATTATTAAATACTCCTCTCCTTTAGAACAGATGTTCTAATGTTAGAATAAAACATTTGTTCGATTTTGTCAATCTGTTTTTTTACATAAAACTCTTTAAAACCACCTACGATAATCATGGTATCACATAACAAGTCCATATTTTATCCCTTGCACCTCCTTTCGAAAAAACTTTTAAAAATGCAGAAATAAAAGGATTTCATAAGACGCCCGAAAAGGCGCAGACGGTAAAAACCGCATCGGAAAATCCGTCAGAAAAAAAGAAGCGCGGAAATCAATCCACGCTTCTATTGTATCTTATTTTACATATAAGTCAATACCGTTTTTTAATATCTTTCCGTATAGGAATAGGATCCGGCAAAATCATCAAAATTATATACGTACTCTATTCCAATGGGAGTATACACCCATGCAAAGCTTCCATACAAAAAATCCTTAAGGAGTTTTTCTTTGGATACATCCTCCTCAAAATCGATTTCATAGGTTTCGTTTACGCCTTCCACAAATCTGTCCACAAAAGCTCCATCAATGGAGAAACCTTCGGGCATATCAAGAATTCGGCCTTTTTCTTTGTCCAGGTCGGTAATATTGATTGTGACAATTTTAGAGGAGTAAAAATCGTAATTATCTTCAGTGTTATCGGTTTCTTTGTCTTCATAAAGATAACCGTCACATAAAAACAATATACTGATATTGCTCTCATCCATATAAGTTACGTAATAATAACATTCGGAATAGTATTCCTGATCCTTACCGATATACTTTTTGTCGGCATTGTATAAATCCACTACATCCTCTGTAATAATCCGGAGTTTATCATTAAGCTCCTTCTCATTTGAAAGACCGGTGTCATACAAAACAGGATATGATCCGAAGAGGCAAAGATTGTGAGGGAAAGAATTCTTTTCGTTATCCCAGGTTCCCGCAGGATTGTAATAACCCCATTCCGCATTTTTAAGATAATAGTGAAGATCGTCCCTTATATAATCGGAATAAACGTAATAATCTTTCTCATCCACATATTCGACCGGGTCCAGATACTTGGGATTACCGTCATCAAACATGTAAAAATTCTCTTCAATATATTCTTTAAAGTCACCCGAATAAGAATATCCTGTGTTAACAAGGGGCTTATCGGGGTTGTCGGAGCTTGTAACATATGAAGAATAGTTTTCAGGAGTTTTTTCGGAAGAACCGCCGTTAACAATCCACACCACCAGTCCCGCAAATAAAGCAAGAACAACAATAATAACCACAATAATCAAAGGCGCATGGCTCTTTTTCTCCCGGTGCAGGAAAGGATTCTGAATATAGTCCACGGGATATGCCTCAACCGGTTTAGAAGCGGTTTCCACCTCATCAAGCTGTACCATATTGGGATAAAGATTTTCTGTGCTTTCATTTATTTTTTCGCCTGCATCTTTAACCTTATATCCGCAGTTTGTACAAACGCCGTTTCTCTGGATAGCGCCGCACTTGGGGCAGAAATCATAGCCTGTATTACTCATAAAAATCTCCTTCATAAATCCTGAATATATAAAAAAAAACGGCGACTTGTAAGCCGCCGTAAGTTCAAATCCTAATTCTGCATGCTTTCATCCATATCTGCGTGTAAAATCTGTCTGTCCTGACGAACAAGCATTGCAGTTACGGAAACAATCAAAAATGAAATAAGCACTACAATGGGAAGATCAAACATTTTCCCACAAAGACAAGTTACTGCAAGCACAAGGCACAAACATGCGCAAATTTCAAAGACAATTTTTATAACAGCACAACTTCTCTCTCTATCCATAGTTCCCTCCGAAAAATTCTAGGCCAAAAGTCCTATTTTTTGTTTTCATAAATAAAGACTCTGACTTTACACAAAAAGGTTCAAAAAAAATAACTTTTTTCAACCGCCTGCCTTTTGCCCGCCATGCATTCCCCAACGCACAGATTATAAGCAGTGCAATAATATTATTAACGCATAATTAACCTGCTGTCAATTAGTAATTATGTCAAATAAAATGGCAAAAAAACCGGATGCACAAGCACTTTTGCATCCGGTTAAAATCATACCCACAACATCTAGTAAGCTCCATCCTTCTTAAATACAGAAAGGACTGTTTTTACCAGTATTGATATGTCAAGATAAATTGACCAATTGTCTATATATTCCGTATCAAGTTTAACTACTTCATCAAAATCCGTAATACTGCTTCGACCGCTAACCTGCCACATGCCTGTAAGCCCGGGCTTTATACTGATACGTCTCCACTGGGAAGCATCGTACTCGGCAACTTCATCCAATGTAGGAGGTCTGGTACCTACAAGGCTCATGCTGCCTCCGAGAATGTTAAAGAACTGGGGAAGCTCGTCGATACTTGTTTTTCTGATGAATTTACCCACCTTTGTGATTCGGGGATCGTCCTTCATCTTAAACATCTTTCCGCCTTCCACCTCGTTTTGGTCCATAAGGTCCTTCTTCATGGCATCAGCGTTATCGCACATACTTCTGAACTTGTACATTTTAAACTTACGGCCGTTCTTTCCCACACGGGTCTGTTTAAAGAACACAGGGCCTTTTGAATCTATCTTAATGGCAATTGCCGTTACAATCATAATAGGTGAAGAAAGAATAATTCCCACAAGGCTTCCCAAAATATCCATCACACGTTTAATAATCTGTGCTGAAGTATTGAGGGTAACTGTATGGTAAGTAACTATGGGATACGTACCGACAGTACTTACGAAAGAATTTGCCCTTCTTCTCTTGAATATATTAACGATAACCTTTGCGGTTACACCCATTCGTATGCAAAGGTCAATGCTGGCCTGCACAAGGGAAAGCTCCACATCATGGCTGTCCATAAGATATACCTGGTCAATTTGATGATCCCTTACGACAGTTTCAAGGTCTTCCAAAGAACCGATATAGTTTTTGTCATTCTCCGCAAGTTCCTTATTATAAGCCACAAATCCCACTAATTCATATCGAATATTGGTTTTCTCCAAGAAATATGTGAATTTATTAAATTCACCGCGCCTGCCGGCAAATACCACTCTTGGAATTCCTCTGTAGGCAAAACGTTCACCAAATTTTCTATATAAAAATGTAGCAATATAAATCGAGCCCAGGGTCACAAACAAAAACTCATAATAAGAAGGCTTGTCGACAATAACCTCATCGCTCATATAAAGTTCGGCAAAGGTAACAATAAATGCGAATGCAAAAGAAAATGTAATCTTACGATAGATTCTGTCCAGATAAAAGAACAATGTAACGTCATAAACGCTCTGGGCATAGTTAGTAATGCAATAAATGGCGCAAAAAATAGTAGCAAGTAAAGCAATTCCCCAAGCTGCTTCAACCCGCCCCTGAATGGCATTAATTATAAGCACTACCCCATATGCGAACACAACGGCCAAAATGTCGATAAACAATTTGCCCATGTTGGTATTCGCGCCCACGTTGGTTCTGTTCATATTCCTAGTTCCCGTCAAAATTAATACAATAATTATACCAACAAGGCACATTATTGTCGATATAAATTCTAACAAAAAGGTAAGAATTTGCAACCCTTTTCCGCAAAAAGTGCACGTATACATTTGCATACAACAAAATGGAGCCCTAAAAGGCCCCATTTTCCTGCAATTTTTATTTCAAATTTTGAATTTTCCTTGATTTTACGGGTTTTTTCGCAATTTTGAAAAATTGCTCCCGTCTAAATGTTTCAAATTATGTAAATTTGTTACCGTCAGGAAATAACAAGTGTGTTTTTAGAGTTATCTGACAACAACACTAAAGTGTTCCCTGAACTCTATCTTCTGCAAGGAAAACATCTGTAAACAACTTACTGAACGTTTGCAGCATTATCCTCTGTGGATACAGTCTCAGCCACAGGTGCCTGAGGTACCGAAGGAGCCTTCGGTGAAGTTGCATCCGCAAGCACTGCCTTGTTCTTTACGAGATAATCAACAAGGGAAACAACCGTAAGTGTAACTGCAATCCAGAAAATAACAAGTGATACTTCTTTAAGGAATGAGAATTCTTTAACCACAAGCATAAGGCAAATGGAAACCATTGTGGTTGCGGTCTTTGACTTGCCCCACATGGAAGCTGCAAGTACTATTCCCGAATCTCTTGCCACGAGTCTGAAGCCGTCGATAATAAGCTCTCTTGCTACGATAATGAGAACTGCAATAAGTGCAAGTGACTGATTAGAGCACATACGCTCTCCTCCGTCAACCACAAGAAGGCACATAAGGGCAGTTACTACAAGAAGCTTGTCCGCTACGGGATCCATAAACTTTCCGAAATTGGTAACAAGGCCTCTCTTTCTTGCAATCTTTCCGTCAAGCAAATCGGTAAGGCTTGCTATTACAAAGATTCCCAGTGCAATAAATGTGTTGTAAGGAATAAATCCGCACAACAGGAAAAATACAAAAAACGGAACTAAACAAACTCTTAAAATGGTTAACTTATTCGGTAAATTCATCTTGAGGTACCCCCATCAAATCATATTCTTTTGCGCCGGTTACACGAACCTTAATAAGGTCACCGGTCATTAATTCTTTATTGGTCTCCAGGAAAAGATATCCGTCAACGTTTGGTGCATCTTTATATGTACGACATACATAAACTCCGTCTTCGGGCATCTTGCCTTCCACCATTACAGTAAGTTCTCTTCCGATTTCGGCTTCAGCCTTTTTATAAGCTATTTTCTGCTGAAGCTTCATCAGTCGGTTTCTTCTGCTTTTCTTTACAAACTCGGGCTTATGACCGCCCATTCTTTCGGCAGCCGTTCCCTCTTCTTTAGAATACGTGAATACTCCCAGTCTGTCAAAGCACATATTGTGAACAAATTCATAAGTTTCTCTAAAATCCTTGCGGGTTTCTCCGGGAAATCCTGAAATAAGCGTAGTTCTTAAACAAATGTCGGGTATTTCACTTCTAAGTTTCTTAACAAGGGCTTCAAGCTCTGCTCTGTCGGTCCGCCTTCCCATTCTCTTTAAAACACGGTCTGCACCGGACTGTATGGGAATATCAAGGTATTTTAAAACCTTTTTGTTATTCTTAATCTCCGCTATCAGGTTGTCATCGATTTCCTCCGGATAGCAGTAAAGAATTCGGATATAATATAAATCTTCTATCTTTGAAAGTTTTGATAAAAGCTTATGCAGGGATTTCTCCCCGTAAAGGTCAACTCCGTAAAGAGTAGTCTCCTGGGCCACAAGAATAAGTTCCTTGACCCCTGCGTTTGCAAGTTTTGCCGCTTCTTCCAAAAGGACTTCCATGGGAACACTTCTGAAGGTTCCGCGCATTTTGGGTATAGCACAGTAAGTACAGTGTTTGTCACAGCCTTCCGCAATCTTTAAATATGCATAATGACCGCCAGTGGTCATCAGTCTTTTCTTGCCGTACACAAGAGGACCGTCTATAGGTTTTAAGAACGTCTCCCGTTTTCCCTGTGAAACACATTCAACGGCTTTAACTATTTCGTCAATCGCCATGGTTCCCACAATAACATCAACCTCGGGAATCTGCTCCCTGATTTCTGACGCATACCTTTGGGCAAGGCATCCGCAGCATATTACCGCCTTAAGCTTCCCTTGTGTTTTAAGGTTGCCCATTTCAATAAGGGAATTAATGCTTTCTTCTTTGGCATCATTGATAAAAGAACAGGTGTTAACAATGGCAATCTCCGCAAGAGATTCATCGTCCACGATTTCATGACCCGCTTCGCTTAACTGGCCAAGCATCATTTCCGTATCCACCAGGTTTTTATCACAGCCAAGTGATATAAAAAATATTTTCATAATTTTCCTAAATTAAATAATAGGGAAACGTCGCTGACGTTTCCCTGTTATTGTCTTTTCTTAGTCTTCTTCGTCGCTGATGATTTTGATTTTTGCCTGATTTAATTCATCAACTGCAATGCTCAAAGGTTTCTTGCCTTCTTCTGCTTCCACATAGGGAGCATCTCCTGCGATAATCTGACGTGCACGGCGGCTTGTTGCCATAACGATTGAATAACGGCTGTTAACAACCTTAGCTTCGCCGGGTTCAACATCACTGTTTACTACTTTCATTAAATCTGAATAAGAGGGATGTAACATGTTTTTCTCCTTTAGATACTTTTAAGTTCTTCAATAATTTCTTTGATAAATTCTCTGCGTCTTGCATTGGTAAACTTCGCCGAAGTAACCATAGCGTGCATTTCCTGCACTGCTGTATCAAGATCGTCATTAATTACAATGTACTCATATTTATCCATGTAGGTACACTCGGTTTTGGCCTGGGTGATACGTCTTTGGATAGTGGCTTCGTCCTCTGTGCCTCGTTTGCGAAGTCTCTCCAGCAATACTTTGATTGAAGGAGGAATAACAAAAAGCATAAGCGCATCGGGGAACTTTTCTTTTATCTGCATAGCGCCCTGAACTTCAATGTCCAGAATAACGCTTTTGCCCTTTTTAAGCTGCTCCTCGACATATGCCTTGGGAGTACCGTAGTAGTTTCCCACATATGTGGCATATTCCACAAAACCGTCTTCGGCGATGGTTTTTTCAAATTCTTCCTTTGTTACAAAGAAATAATCCCTGCCGTCTACCTCACCTTCACGGGGAGCTCTTGTGGTCATGGAAACCGAAAAGACATAATCCTCATAATCATTAAGAAGCCTTTTCATTAAAGTTCCCTTTCCGGCTCCTGAGAAACCGGACATAACAATCAATAATCCATCCATAATGCTTTCCTTACTCAATGTTCTGAATCTGCTCTCTTACCTTTTCGATTTCAGTCTTAAGTTCAATAGCATGATCGCTTGTTGCAAG
>JAZLJG010000016.1:0-1324 GCA_045617745.1 Lachnospiraceae bacterium
AATAAAGTACGATTATGAGGTTAAATTCAATAATCGGATAATATTCCATGAATTGCTCAATTATTATCCAAAGGGCTCAAAATCTTTGTTTTATGAGAGAACATACATCGGGGATAATGTCCAGGCTGAAATCAAGTTCGGCGGAAGTCTGGAGCTGGCGGCTAAAACTAAAGCCGGTATTAGCGAAGCAACGCTTAACAATCATAGTGTGCTGGCCGTCTGCAGGAAGGCGGCATTAAAGGAAGATATCGCGCCTTTTAATAAGCTGCATAGCTGGATAATGAGCAATTATCACGATGTGGATGGCGATGGAGAACGCGGGTTAGTAGAAATTCTGAAGGAAGCATATGCGGACCCTAAGAAGCGCAAGTTTTACAATATGATGCTTAGGAAAGCTGATTTGAACATCCTTGAGTACAGGCCTATTGTGGAAGATAGAACTATCCCACAGGAATACCGTGAGCGTATTGAGAAAGAGGTTATTCCCGATGAACTTAAATCTGCACTTCTGCGGCCAACTATCGAGTCTGTTACCTTTGTCAATCATGCAGACGAAGGGAATTTTGAGATTCCCCTCGGATGGCAGTCAAAAGGTACAATACAGTATATCCGAATCCTGGACGCCTTGTACGATCTGATTTCCAGTGGTCACGTTTATTATTTGGATGAGCTTGGCGAAAATCTCCATTATGATTTGCTGTTCTACTACTTAAATGTATTCCTGTTCAATTCCGAGAAATCGCAGCTGATAATCACCAGCCAAGAAACCGCTCTTCTTGCACAGGATATCATTAATGATAATCGCGGTGTAGTTTGGTTTGCAGAGAAAAACAAAAGCACGGCTTCATCCGAATATTCTCGTGGAGATTCATTCGGACTTCACAAGAACTTGTCGCTGTATAATTCTTATCGTATAGGCCGCTTGGGAGCTAAGCCTGAGCTTGGAAGTATCTTTGTTGATTTGGAGGGCTGATATGGGTAAATTGAACAATAGCGTACTTATACTTGGAGAGGGCCCTACGGAGTTCTTTTATTTGAAATCGTTGGCCGACACCTTCAAGCATATAACCATTAAACCTGATTATCCTAAGCATACTAATCTCCAGGAACTGGAGAAGAAAATCAAGGAAGGTGTTGATGTGGGATATAGTCATATCTTTTGCCTGATAGATATGGACACCAAAGAAAGTGGGGCCGAAAGGACTCGGTATCTTGAAATGAAAGCGAGGTATGCTAAAGTGATTGATAAGCCGAGAAAGGGAATTTACTGCAAAGTGGAGTTTTTCGAGACACATAGATGTTCGGAGTTGTTCTTCCTATATTA
>JAZLJG010000017.1:0-32080 GCA_045617745.1 Lachnospiraceae bacterium
TCTAACTTTTTCGTTTTCCTGTGTCATCATAAGCCATAACCTCGTACTATTATTATAGCACAAAAGCATAGTTATGTAAACCGCAAGAGGCAAAAAGAAAGCCCAAGGCTTCAAAACCTTGGACTTTGTCTTCAGTCTGAGGCAAGACTTAGTCTTGCCTCTTTTTTTGCCGTTTTTTAGTTACCGCCTCTGCCTTTAAGCAGTTCCATGAGAAATCCCCAAAGATCCATTCGACACCTCCATTAAGTTGTTTTTTGCTAGTTCATTTATTAATTATATTAAATCAGAAAATTAGGAGAATTTGTATAATTTGGAGTAAAATGCACCAAAAAGGGAATGAATTGACACAACAAAGTGATAATGTTATACTGTAATGCAGTAAAGTGTATTGGAGATTGGGTATGTTGAATATAGCTATTTGCGATGACGAAAAGATTTTTCGTAACGCTATCAGAGCCGAACTTCTAAAATTTACTAATAAAACCGATACAGAGTGCTACATTGATGAATATTCTAACGGTGATGACCTTATTTCTTCCATGAAGCATTACGACCTGATCTTTATGGATTTTATTTTTGAGAACAGCAATGAGAACGGAGTGGAGATTTCCTCACGTATTCGTGAGTTTTCAAAAACAGTTCCCATTATCTTTTGCTCATCTTATCCGGAGGCGGTTTTTAAAACATTTGAAGTAAACGCTTTCAGATTTTTGAGAAAACCCGTAAACAGTGATGAGTTTATGAATGCAATGTCTGCATTTATAAAAACCACTAAAACAAAGGACTATGTAATACTTAAGTCCGAAAATGAGCAGTATCCTGTTTGTACAAGTGATATTATATGCTTGGAAGCTTATGGGAAAAAGACTCTTTTCTATATTTCAGGAAGAAAGGAGCCCTTAGAATGTGTAGGCATGATTTCAGGGCATGAAGAAAAGCTTCCTAAGGAAAGTTTTTTTCGTTGCCAGAAATCATTTATTGTAAATCTGGACTGGGTCAAATCCTATACTAACAGTACGATTACACTTAAAAATGATGTGGTAGTGTCAATCGGACGTGGTAAGTACTCGGAGTTTGTCACTTTTTACATGGGGCATATATTCGGTCCAAAATAAATAATAGGTAAATAATATGAATGCTTCTTTGACTTTTGTATGGTTGGTAGCTGAGTCGATATTCGATTTGCTTACCAACTACTGCATTGAGCACTACGTGTTCGGATTAAAGAAAAGGAAACCCACAATTAGAGTAATTGCCATAGTGGCAATATATTCGATGATTATTGTGGGCTATTTTTATACGGTAATTTATAAAGTTTCGCCCTTGGGTTTTGCATTTCTGATCTTGTTTCTCATTAAGCCTTATTTCTTAATTGACGAGTTTCTCGTAATTTCAGATAAGTTTGAAACCGTTCTGAATATAATTCTTCTTTATTTGGTTGCGCGTATTGGTGGACAGACTCTTGATCTGTTATTTAATTCTTCAGAGATGAAAAGCGATATGACTTATCTGTATCGCGCCTTGTTTTCTTTGGGACTTTTTCTGTTGGTGGTAGCTGTAGCTATCAACAGAAAACTGAAGAAGGTCAGTGTCTATATAAAGACAATGCCCAAATTCCTTTACTTTATAGTAATAGCAAATATCTTCTGCCTGGGAATGCTTGAAGCAGGCCTTTTTGGGGATGGAAGCGGAGATTGGAGCCTCTCGATTTTTCTATTAAAGGCAGTGTGGGTTGTTTTCTTTCCGCTAATGGTAATTCTTGTTGTAAAGATCTTCGGTATCAATAAGGATAAGGTTTTTAAGGACAGAGTGGCAGATGAGTTAAAAGAACAGATGCAGGTTCTTACTGAATATTACGAAGAGATTGGAAAAAAAGAAAGAAAACTGAATGCCTTTAAACATGATATGAATAATTCCCTCATAGCATTAAAGACTATGATTGATAACGATGACTTGGAAGGCGTTAATAAGTATATAGAAGGTATAAATTCTGCTTGCAATCAAATAGTAAAGAGATTTAATACGGGAAGCTATGTTGCAGATGCTATACTAAGCGTTAAGGCAAATGTGGCTGAATCGAGAGGACAGGTTATTGTCTGCGAAGGACAGATGCCTCATGCGGGAATAGATAATACTGATATTTGTATTATGTTGGCAAATGGACTGGATAATGCACTGGAGGCCTGCGAGCAATTGGGGTCCGGCTGTAAAATCTTCGTTCATTCAGAAGTAGTAAACAACCTGTGGCACTTTAGTATTGAAAATCCTTGCAGAGAAATAATGGAAGTAGTGGACAATCGAATAGAAACTACTAAAAAAGATAAAGCTTTGCATGGTTACGGACTTAGGAATATGGAAGATGCTGCAAAGAAATATAATGGTACCATGCGGATAGAGAACGATGAAGGCAGATTTTTGGTTGAGTTTTTCGTTCAATTAAATATGGAATGATTTATGGGTTGTCGATAAAGATCATTAAGGCGCAAAAGCATGCTTTTGCGCCTTTTTTATTGCGAAAAATGCATTTCGTTCCAAAATCAGCGTATGTCATTCCTTTTTTGAATATATGGGGAAATCAGTTGCTATACTCTGACCATAAACTCCCCGACAGGAAAAAACAAACTACTTATTATCAGGAGGATTTAAAAATGGAGAAAATTTTAGAGAACGTTGAAGACATCGAGGTTATGGAAGTATCAGAGGCATCTTTACTTGGAGAGACAGCAGCAACAAGCGGATCCAGCTCATGCGGTAGCTGCTCAACATGTGGTTCTACATCATGCATCAGCTGTGGTGGTGACACATCTGTATCAATGTAATAAAAACAAAAAACACACTATAAACTAACAAAACAATTTGTCGGGGAGTTAATAGTGTGCTGGAGGAGAACAATGGACATTATAAAAGTTGAAGAAATATCTAAAAGTTATGGCCCCAAAAAAGTTTTAGACAACATTAGTTTCACAATCCCATATGGTGAAACAGTTGCAGTGGTAGGGCCAAATGGGACAGGAAAAACAACACTTCTTGAGACACTAATGACTGTAAGAAAAGCAGACAGCGGAAAGGTTGAAATCCTTGGATTTAACGCCGGAGAGCAAAAGGGAGTGGACAACATCAGAAGCCGAATCGGAGTAATGCTCCAAGAAGGCGGAATGTACAACTATATCAAGTTAAAAGAAGCATTGGATCTGTTTGCATCTTTTTATGACATCGAAAAAAACAGCATTGAAAAGCTTATTGAATATTTTGAACTCACACCATATTTGAATACAAAGTATTGCAAGTTGTCCGGAGGATGGAAGCAAAGATTTCTCTTGGCGATTGCATTTTTGCATAATCCATCTCTTTTGTTTTTGGATGAGCCTACAACAGGCCTTGATCCCAAGGCAACACAGTTGGTATGGGACAAAATAAAAGGAACAGAAAATGCAGAGAAGACCATACTGGTTTCAACCCATTCGATGGAGGAGGTTGATAAGTATTGCGACAGGGTAATCGTTTTAAACAAAGGAGGAATAGTAGCCAATGACTCTCCTAAAAACATTAAGGAAGAGCTTGGCGTTGATTTCTTTACTGACGCGTACTTCAGATTGGTTGAAGGAGGAAACAAATAATGAAATTGACAGTAAAAAGTATATGGAAACAGTTCTGGTATGACCTGGTAATTTTCTTCCGTGAGCCGTTTTTCGCACTTCCGATTCTGTTTTTACCCGGAGTGTTCTTTATCGTATATGCAGGATCAATGGCAAAACAGTACACGGATATGTCCGGATTTGCACAGTATCTTCCAATGTACATGATACTTATCTCGTTCCTAACAGTGTTTTTTAACATTGGAACTCAATATGTAACTGATAAACAGATTGGCATCTTTAAAAGGCTGCTTCTTTCACCCATAAGCATTTTTAACCTTGTGCTTACTTATTCTTTAAGAGGAATACTTATTTCTATCCTCGGCTATTTTGAAATGATTTTAATAGCGGTGTTTGGGTTCAAGATTCCTTTAAGTGAGCATATGTTAGCTTTCTTCTTTAGTTTTGTGGGAATGGTAGTTATTATGATGCTTCTTAGCCTTACCCTCCACGGATTCTTTAAGAACAGCCGTCAGGTAATGCCTTTTACAATCATCGGATTCCAGTATGTGCTATTTGCTTCAGGAATGATTATGCCCGTAGCAAATATGCCAAAGGTTATCCAGATCTTAGTATATATTAACCCTGTGTATCACATGAACCAGGTACTTATCAGAGTATGGTATGGAGCACAGCAGAAGTTCATTAATCTGGCAGCTTTGGGCATTTGGGTAGTAGTTTGTCTTGTTTTAATCAGGTTTCAGAAAGGTTTAGTCAGCGATAAATAAGGAAAAAATCATGGAAAAAGAGTTATTCACTTACTGCTTGGAAAGAAGCACAAACGTACAAAGAAAGAAAGTTGATGAGATATTAAACAGAGAACTTCTCAATCTGGTGTTAGAAATTGAAGAAGCTCAAAAGGATCTGGAATCAGTCCAGGCTGAATGCGTAGCCGAAATGGAAAAGGCATACAGCGTTCATCAGGACTCGGTTATCTTAAAAGCCAAAAGAAAGATGCTTTCTTTCAAAGCTGTCCCGGATACAATCGAAATCGGTTTTCCTGAGTGCCTGGCTTCTATAGAAAAGTACAATAAAGCAGCACAGAAGAAAGAAGCTCTGGCTTCGGAGTTTACAGTAATGTATGCCGAAACATTGGATGAAAACAGGGAAAGACTTCAGGAATTTGCGAAATCAAACCCCGAAATTTTGAGAGTTCTTCCGCTGATTAACATAGACTTTGATAAGAAGCTTATGAAGTACATACAGGTTCCGGTTAAGGAGCACAATGCGAAAATCAGAAAGCTGGACCACCAGTTAGTGAGACTTTTTACAAGATCAACCATGAAGACCAGCCCTTTTAGTTATCTTACATCAGTATGTTTGTATGATGTCAATGGTGAAGAGAACAGGACAGAGGATGGCGTAGTTAAATCAATCTGTGAAGCCAATAACTACATTTTAAAAGCAATCTATGATTTCACTGTTGCAAAGAAAGAATTTGCTTACCAGATTGACTACAGATTGAATGCTCATAAGGAATATGATGATGGTTTTGCTTTCCTTTATCAGAGAGACTATGAAAAGGGAAAGGTTTATAAAACTGTAGACGGAATGTCTAAGTTTAAAAAGGCAGAAATAATCAAGGCCATGGTGGGTAAGTATGGGAATCAGGTTTTTTCTTTTGACCAAATGGTTAAAGGAATGATTGATGACCCTGGTGATTATGAGAAAATGGCAGAAATCTGCTACGAGAAATTCATTAAGACAAACATCATTACACCGCATCTTTCGGTGGATGAAACAAAGACAGATATCTTTAAGGATTTCTATGAGAAGATGGGAAGACTTAAGGATAATGAAGAAGGAATATTGACAAAGGTTACCAGCCTTGTTCACGAATACGAAGAGCGTTTAAAGGAATTCGAGAACGCTGATTGGGAAAGAAGATTCGACTTGATTCATGAGATAGATGAACTGGTTTGCGCAGTGGAAAGCCTGCTTGAGTGCCAGTTTGTTCACAACATTCTTGTGTATGAGGACACAATATATAAATCCCCGAAGAAACCTATTTATGCAGATGAGTTTTCCGGATATGGACTGGATAAGCTCCAGAGATTATTTAGAATATTTGATCAGAGCATAATGACGTATCTTCTTTTTAGTGAGATGTACAAAGAAAAGTACGGGGACAGAAAAATAAATGCTGCTGATATCGATATTTACAAACTGTTTGTAGAAGCTTCCTCCAGCCTTTCAAATGTATGGAGAGATAATTTCAGCGAAATATCCTTTGAAACTATCAGCATCATAAAGAAAATAAGCGAATTAAAGAAGCACTTCCTTGGCTTAATAAAAGAAAGCAAGGACGCAGAAAAACCGGTTGATTTAAGAAAAGAAATCGACAGAATGATTAGTGAAAATCCTGATGTTTTTGAATCGGATATTGATTCTGCTACCTTTTTTCTGCAGAAGGCCGAAGAAGGAGATCTGATAATTAACAAGGTTTATAAAGGCCAGCTTTTGTTCTTTACCAGATTTTTGAAGCTTGACGATTGCGACACAGAAAAAATAAGGAACTACTGCAGCAAAGCATTGGGAAAGAATCCCATGGAGATAACCGAAAGCTTTGGCTTTAATGCCAATGTACATGACAGAATCCTTGATAAACGTCTTCTTTTGAACCTTACAGATCAGAATGACAAAGATGAAGACACTGTGGATATAAGCGATTGTTATTTCTATTACGACTATGAGAAGAAACTGGTGAAATTGGGAAGAGAAGGAGTGGGAGAGGTTAACGGTATTTATCTTGGAAGCCTTGCTTACAACCTTATGCCAATTCCACTTAGAACCATAAACGGAATGCAGCCGACCACAAGATTTGATGCAACATTTCTGAACCTTTGGGACATTTCGGACAAAGAAAACCTGATTGCAGATTCCCATCCCAGATTTTCTTATGGAAATATAGTCCTTATGAGAAAGCAGTATTTGGTTAATAGTATTTATGATTTAACCAAGGCTCCGGAGGAGTTGTACAAAGAGGTAGTATCTGGCTTTAGAAAGGCTGGCCTTCCTGAAAGATTTTTCATTAGGCCGTACATCAATGGAAGCGATTTCGACTTTATCAATATGACAAGAACATCATTAAAGCCACAGTTTATTGATCTTTCTTCTCCTCTTTTGTTCCAGGAACTTCTGAGAGAAATGGAGAACCAGAAGCAGTTCATTGTCGAGGAAGCATATCCTGACAATGAAAAAGAGGATTATATTTACGAGTATGAAATCGAGCAGACAATTTATAAATAGGTGAAACATGAAGGATTTAAAAAACTATCGAAGACTTAAAGTGTTCTTCTTTGGAGATGAAGAGCAGAAAAAACAATTCTATATTGATTGCATCTGCCCCTTTATGGAGAAGGAGAAGAAGGGCTGCTACTACGCGGTCAGAGACTGGAATGGTGGTCCAAATGTGGAAGTGGTTTATAAAGGAAAACCTATAGACCGCAAAAAGGTTAAGCGGTGGGTCGCATCTTATGTGAGACAGAATAACATCAAGTTTACAACTGAAGAGATTGAGAAGAATCTTTCTTCGTACATAAAGAATCAGAGCAATATTCTTGTTATGGAGCGAAAGGATGAAATAAAGATTGATGCTTCTAATCATTTATGTGTAAGCGATTGTTATGTGCCGGTGAACTACTACAAACGTGTGTACAATTCCTCGGAGCATGTTTGTGTTCATTTTGAAAGCAGATTTATCCTTCAGCCCATAATAGAGGAAACGCTCAGGAGTGTTACTGATAAGGACTCTTTAAGAAAGATAGTGATGAAGCTTTTTCAAATCACAATGCAGATGTTCGATTATGGCGAAAAATATGGGAGCATGATGTATTTTTCTAACATCAACGGAGTTTTCGCAATAGCGGGAAGATATGGCAAAGAAGATGCTTTCCGTAAGTATTTCGAAGCAGAGTATAAAAAGATGGACCTTTCGGATTTTGACAATTTCGAAATAGGAAAGAGCCTGATTGAAAAATACAGAAATGCCTGGGGAAAAATACATTGCATGTGCGTAAAACTGGTTAAAGAGAAGAAACTGTCGGAAGAGGGCTATTTTACTCTTGAAGACCAGGAACAGTTGATGATTTCAAATACAAAAGGGGTAGATAGTGAGTTTCACAAAGCTATGATGGCGGACGAGAAGCTTCATGAGGTGGTTAGCAATGACCTGCATCTGATTTTCAGATCCATCTCAAACATCCTTTACAGTGTGTTGCCGGCATTGAATATAACATTTATGGAAAAGCAGTTTTGCTGCTATGCAATTATAAGTTTCATCATGGAGAAATATGATACTACTTGGCAGCAGATAGCAAAAGAAAGAAAGATAAACTGACAGGAGGGAACGGAATGGAGCTTCTATATGCGAAGAATGCAGACTTTTTTTATGACAACAGCAGAGGAGGCATAATTATTGCAAAGCGTGGTGCGAACTATTACATCAAAGGAGAACGCTCGGATCTTCTGATTATGAAGGATATTGTAAGCACGTTTGAAACACCTAAAGCAGTAGAAGACATGATAGAAAAAATATCTGCGACCATCAGAAAAAAGTACCTTGGCTTTATAAAGTTTCTGTGGGAAAGAAACATTCTTGTTTCTCCTCTGCCTAAACAGAGCGGACTTAGCGAAGATATAAAGAACTTGATTATCGGGAACTATGACGCGTCCAAGGAATTGTTTGAATACTGGCAGGACATAACCCTGGTATTCAAAGGCCTCTCTAGGATTCGTAAGCAGTTTGAACATTTAGGGATCAAAACTGAAAAGTATTTAAAAGATCAAGTGGAGGATAACAAGGTCTATATTGGGTTCTTTAGTGAAAAGGAATACAAAGAGATCTGCAATAAGGCAAGCAAAGTGGTCCTTTTCAGGGAAAAGAACGGTTCCAGATATTTTCTGATAAAAGAAGATTATGATTCTCAGGCGTACAAACTTTTCAATACATTTGACTGGGAAACCAAGTCAGAATTCTTTGCTACAGAAAAGATAATTCCTATTCAGCTATTTCTGTTAATCAGTAACAATTTGATAGACAAAAAGAATTACGATCTGTACTGCATAGCAGGTGATGGAAGTGTACAAAATTTCCGTACGGAAGGAATTATAGAGCAGACGGCTTCTTATTTTGACAGACGGCAGATAAAAGAAACTACATCCAAAGAGGTTTGCATGGAGATAGAAAAACTTCATGAAACGGTTCCGTGGCTCGTAAGCGGAATTAACAGGGATGTTGAGGACAACGAGCAGAGTCCGGTATACAGATGTGAAGTTGAAATCGGAACAGGGCAGAACAAAAGGGTATCCTTCTTTTGCCATGAGGATTATGAGAAAGCTTTGGAAGGAGCCTTTATAAGAGGAATTGAGGGCTACTTAAAGGCGCAAACCTCTGAGACCTGGATTGCAGGAAGAGATTATGATGAGTATTGTGCCAAGGGATATATGTCCTTGATAGAGTTGGGTGATTCGATTTATAAGGTGAAGAATCCCGACAAGAAAGCGATGGAGCTTATCCAATATATACATACGTTAACAGGAAGAAAGATTGAAGTATTCTTCGTGCCTTCTGAGGTTGATGAAGTAGGACGGGTTTTGGTAAGTGACAATGAAGGAAAAATCTATCAAAGCAGAATGGCTTATGATTGCAATGACGCCCTTACAGAAGTGCTCTACGAGTATATTAACGGAATCGCAGACAAGGCGGTAGTGAATAAATCAATCAGTCTTCTTGGCGATAAGAACAGCTGCGAAGAAGAGATCGAAACATTCCCTGAAGCGCTTACCAGTGCACAGGCAGTGGAATTGTTTGCTAAAAAGTTTATGGAAAAAGGAACAATAATCGATGAAAAAATCTGGTCCTGTCAGTACCTTTTGGCAAAAGCAGGTATTCACGTTGGAAGATTTGTAGTCATCAGATAGGAGATAATATGAGAAAGGTTGCATATTCAAGCGATTCATTCATATTTGTATTTACCCCGAAAACAGTTGAGAAGGGATGTTTGAAATGTTTTGTTAATTTCCTGAAGGATAATGAGAGCTTTTACTATCCCATTCTTAAAGCTTGCATTGAAAAAAGAATGAATGAGCCTGTAGGAAGAAAAAGAGAATGCAATCTTTCCCAGGCGGAAAGAAAAATTGTTGATTCATTAGTGCTGGAGGATGACAAGGTAGCAGCTGTTGTTTCTAAAGACACATATAAGGTGGAATACTTACCAATACATTGTCACTGCCTTTCTTTGTGTGATGAGGTTTTGGACACTACCGGGGGAAACGTTATAGATTTTTCAAAAGAAATAGACTTCGAGAAGAGGGTTATAAGCGGAAAAACCTTATTCAATAAGGACAGGAATCGGAGACTTCTAAATCCTCATAGTGGGATAGGAAAGAAGATTGTTAACGATCCGGATTCTTTGTATGTACCTATGTATTACGTTAGAAGCTATGTGCTTTCCGCAAGATATTATTCGTATGGAAGAGCGGTTTCTTTTGCTAAGTCCAGAATGTCGGCTGAGTTCGAAATGCTGGAAAGATATGCTTCAATAGTTCCCCACAAGAAACCGGAGCAGGAAGGAAGCTATAAAGAACTTGCGGAAAAGGGTATTAGCGTTATTCATCCTCCGATGCTTACTTTGAACAGAGTGGACGAAAGCATCACAAAGCAATATGGATTTGTTCCGTATTCTGATGCTGACAGTTACAGATGGAATGAAGCGACAGATGTGGTTGAGAATAAAAAGGTTTATCTTCCGGAGCAGGTTTTATATTATGACGGGCAACTTGTAAGTCATGAAAAACGTTTTATTTATGAAACTTCAAACGGAACTGCAATGGGAGGGAACTACGAAGAGGCCATTGCATATGCTCTTTTGGAAAGTGTGGAAAGAGATGCATTTCTTATGCATTGGTATAACAATCTGGCACCCAAGAAACTTGATATTAGCGGAATAGAGGATAAGAGCCTTGTAAAGATTATCAGGTACATGGAAGCAGCAGGATATAAGGTCCTTGTTATGGATATCACAATGGAAACGAAAATTCCTGCTATTTGGGTTGCGGCCATAGATGAAAAGCACGGCGGTAAGGTGAAATGCTATAACGCGGCCGGAGCACATGTGAATCCTGAGAAAGCTCTGGAGGCGGCGCTTATTGAGGTATCTACTTCGATAGGAATCTATGATAGGATGTTGGCTTCGGGTGAAAAGGATGATGATCTTCAAAGATTATCCAATCGCCCGGACAAGGTAAATCAGATGGAAGATCATGTTTTCTTCTATTCACTGGAAGAAAACTTTAAGTATATTGAACACTATTTTACGAATGAGATTGTGGTTGATTTCAGAGAACGATTTAAGGATTGGTACGAAGAAAGGAAAGCTACTTTTACGCTGAAGGAATTTATAGATAAGTTCAGCAAATACCACAAACACATATATGTGGCAATGCTATACAGTCCTGTAAATGCAGAGCTTGGCATCTACTGTGTAAAGACAGTGATTCCGTCTATGCTTACCATGACATTTGGGGTAAAGAATCAACGCATCAACGTAGAAAGGATAGTGGAAGGAGCAGTCATTTCGGGAATTTCGGATAAGAAAATTCGAGAAGAAGACATCAACATGACACCCCACCCCTTCCCTTAAGAGAATGGAACTTTTCGACAGAATAACAAAAGACCGATACAAATATCCCAATACATTTTCTTCTATCAAGTTCATTGATTTTATGATTACTGAACTTGATGGAAGCGAAGCTTTTGATGAAAGCCTTCTTCCAAATGAAATAGTGAAGATGGTCAGAAATGTATTTGGCTATACAAGATATGAGCCACTTAATCCTTATGTTTTTCATAAATGTGTTCCTGCAGCAAGAAACATACACGCAAATGAAGCGTATATTATTTGGAACGGAAATGTAGTCCGCTATAACTGCAGGAAAAACATTTTTGAAAAGGTAAGATATGACGAATCCGTTAAGGACCAAAGACGCCTTGTAATAGTGGGAGAACCCTGGAGAATAATGAAGTTCTACGGTGAGTTCGGAATGGTTCTTCCTCTTTTGGATGGCGGTCATCTCCTGGCTGAAATAAAGTTAAATCTTTCCGAAGCCCTTGTAAAGAAATTGATCGTTGAATTGGGCGCAGGAATAGAGGGAATACATTCTGCTTTGGGAATATCCGAGAATTCGAATGTGGTTGTTTTGGGTGTTGATTTTTCAAAAGCTTTTCCGGGAAGAGAAGACCCCCAAATAGTGTCAGACCATAGAAGAATTTCCTGTTACGATGCAGAGGTCGCCAGATATGAAATCAGCAAAGCTTTCTTTGAACCGGAGACGGGCTTTGAAAAGTTTAAAGCGATGAATGAAACCGGCAACGTATGCCGGTTTGAAAAGAAAGACAAGAGAGAATCTGCTCACAACTATGTAGGCATTTGCAGCGTGTCAGAAACTGTTGATAATTCTTTCGTGGATAAGTTAACAGAGCAGTATCTGAATGTTTTGGAAAAGTTTCATGTGTATAAGGAACGTTTTCTTGTGAGAATCGTTTATTCCACAGCACAAGGCACAAGAATGAGAACTGTCCAAAAAGGCTTAGTAAGTGACGATAAGGAAATAAGTCTTGAGAAGAGAAAACTTCTCCACGATACAGCGAGAATGATAGATATGGACAGCATGCCTTTGATAGCATATTTTTCATACATTTACGATGAAAAACTGACTGAAAAAGAAAATATATATCTTTCCCATGTCGGGGCAGCAGAAATGAATCACTATTTATCTATTCTGGCTCCTCAATACGGCTTCTTTTCAAGACCTATGCGGAATTTTGAGGATGACTATGTAGAAGAAATCCTCGGGAAAGAGCCTAATGAAAGGTACATGTACAGTCTGATAATGGGAAAAGCAAATACTTCAAATTATGTTATGAGGCTTAATAGAGAAAGGAAGGCAAACTGATGGAATGGGAAGCATTACATTTATTTATTCATGACCAGTCGGCTCACAACCTTTTCCTTTCAGACTATCTGGGTCCTGTTTTGGAGTCTTTGAAGACGAATTCTGTCATAAAGCAATACTTCTTTATAGTTTATTGGCAAGGTGGAAATCACATCAGGGTAAGGTATAAGACGGCAGATAGTGATTTGGTAGAAAGAAAGATAAAAGAATGTTTCCGGGAATTCCTTTTGAGTTATACACCAAGATATGTTTTAAGCGAAGAGGATTATTACAGGATTTACAAAAATAATAAGGAAAATGTTACTGATATAGCTTTTGTTAGGGACGGTTCTTTCAAAAGAATGATTTATGAACCCGAGACAAAAAGATATGGTGGAACAAAGGCGTTGGAGATATGCGAAAAGATTTTTGAGGTTTCTTCGGATTATGCATTGGCCTTAAGAAAGAAGAGCGGTGGTTCGTTAATAAAAAGACTAGTCTTCGGCCTTGATATGTTTGCTTTGGCCGTAAAGAATCTTGAAGACCCGGATATCTTCCTCCAAAGATATGAAAGCTACTGGAAAGATTTCGCACCTTCAGAGGAACCTATTCTTAACGAGGAGGAACTTGTCGAAAAGTACAAAAGTAGATTTGCCCGAATTATAAATGAAGAAATCGAAGGATATGAAGGCTGGAGTAATGCAATCGATAGGGACCTAAAAGAAGCGGTTTCGGTTCAGGACTCCTATGGAATAGAGAATACAGCCCATCTGATGATTTTGTCGTCTATTGTTCATATGAATAACAACAGGCTTGGAATTGCGCCCCAGCTGGAAAGCATTCTTGCCAGAACACTATATAGGTGCATGAAGGGATAACAAATGGAAAAAGAACAGGTAATATGGGATTTTTGTGAAAAGCCCAAGGATAAAGCAGCTATCTACGAGTTTTATCATATCAACTCGGAACATACGCCACGAACGCAGAGCTTTAATGCCCCGAAACTTGACTACAAGCTTCCGGAGTTGCAGCCGAAGGAAAAAGAGTGCGTATGGGTAATACCTTGCCTTGAGGATATTGAGGACACAAAAGTAACTCTTAAAGAAGCTCTGATGAGAAGAAGAACTTCCTGGAACTTTAGAAAGAACAGTATAACCGACAAGGAATTAGAAACGTTTATTGCATATTCCATGGGTATAAATAACAAACAGGAGAATCTGAAAACATACCCTTCCGGCGGAAGATTATATCCGATAAACTGCTATTTTATTCCTACTAAAAAAGTGGTGGGAAGTAACGGTATTTTCAAAAATGAGTATTGCCTGAAATACAATGTGCATACCCGAAAAATGGAGAAGCAGTCTGAGTATGACAGAAATGAAGTGAATACCTTGATTTCCGCAACGGATATAGGGACATCTTCTTTTGACGATGCGCTTTTTCTCATATGTCTTGCAGGGGATGCTGAGCTTATGAAAAAGAAATACCATTCTTTGACATACAGGCTGATGCATGATGAATGCGGTCATATAGGCCAGAATATCTGCCTTGCAGCAACAATGCTTGGTTTAAGCGTGGTTCCTTTAGGCGGGTTTTTCGAGGAGAGAATACGAAAGATGCTTGATATTGATAAGCGCGATGAACGTGTACTTTATGTTTTGGCAGTTGGATAAAGAAGGAGAATAGATATGCTGAATGAAAACTCACATGTAATGTTAAAA
This sequence comes from Lachnospiraceae bacterium, assembly GCA_045617745.1. GTDB lineage: Bacteria > Bacillota > Clostridia > Lachnospirales > Lachnospiraceae > UBA1258. Next base: position 14,291 of record JAZLJG010000017.1, read on the forward strand.
GAAGATTTTTGCTTTTTCCAGGATGGCGAATTTGTATGCCTTTATTCAAAAAGTCAAAAGCTTATAGTGTTGAAGCTTAAAGCAGGAGAAAATGCTTATTCGGAAGCTGTTTCCGACGATTTGAAAAGACCTCATAAGCTTGAGTGGCTTTCACAAAATAAGTATTGGAAGTGGTTGGGAACAGTTATCAAAAAGTATCCGGATTATTTTGACATTTATGAAGAAGGAAAGAAAGAGACCGGAGAATTTCTTAAAAAGATGGCTAAAGAGAATGATTACTTTTCTGTGGTAGACAGGATGAGATTTGCTGAGAAGTTTGCGGTGGATTCTTCTTTTGCCGATACAAAGGTCTATTTTTATGGACTTACAGATTTAAACATTTATTTGTTTAGGGAGATTGCGGATAAAGTTTCTGATATCAGAATAATAAAGAGAAACTTTGATCTTATAGATAACAACAGCTTTATAGGTTATGAAAAAGAGCAGGATTTCGTGAAAGAATATCAGGGAATCATCGTGGATGAGGATAAGTTTTCCTTCGATGAGGTTTCCAAGGATGCATTGTTTATGGCGGATTTAACAGGCGTAAGTAAAGAGGATGCTTTGAAAATGAATAGGAAAACAGAAAGCCTGGAGACGGTTACTCTGTTTTACGCTAACAAGAGAAAGGAAGCGGTTGTGGGTCCTTTGGTTATCGGAAAAGAAAGCGCTTGCTTGAAGTGCCTTGAAGATGAGGGCGTGTATGACAGATACTTCACAGGCGAGAACAGCTTTTTGGATAGTGTGAATGTTCATTTCTTTGGTCTTTTTGTTAACAGGGCTTTGGACTATATAAAAGGAACGAATCTTTACTATCTTCTTTCGGACAGCCAGATTCCCATAAACAAGATATTTACTTTGGATAAAGGCAACCTTACAGGTAGCGTAAACTATGTTTATAAGAGTACAAAATGTGAGTGCACAAAATAAGAAAACCCGTCGGATTTGATTCCGACGGGGTTTTTTAACCAATTTCAGCAAGTGCTTCCACTGCATTGTTCATTACTACAGGTTCAAAATGCTCCTTAAGATAATTTTCGGAGATTGACTTTCCTTTGAGAGGTGCGCCGAATTCCGAGAACATATTGCAAGCTCTTACAAAATCCGTAACATCCATTTTCTCACGGGTAATGGTAAGAAGGTATTCGCCGGTCTCGGTGTCTCTGTAGACGGAGCTACGTCCGATAAAATAGGACTGTGCGCTTACACATACTGAAGCAAGCTTTGTGATGGAATCATAGGAGAATGCCATTCCGTCAAAACCTATGTTGGCAGATACTTTCTCGGATTTGTCACTGACTGCTTCTTTGAACCGTTTGAAGAGATCGGCAATGTTGACGGCCTCTTCGGATGCTTCTTCTTCGAAAGAATCGTCATCTTCCGAGTTATCTCCGATACCGGGTGCAAATTTGGAGAAGCGTGTATCTAATTCTTCAGGGTCTTCAACCTTTGTAATAACGAGCACGATGCATTCGCCGCTTACGGGAATAGCTTCTATCATAAGGGGAATGTTTTCGGCTTCGAATCCATATTCATCATTTGCTTTTTCCATCATATCCCTGAAAAGATCTTTTGCCTTATCGGAGCCGTAAGCAAGCTCGCTCATTTTCAAGCGTCTTGAGGCCAGATCTTCACGCGTAAGCGTGCAACGGATTTGATGATCGTTAACTTTTTCTATTTTCATATCTGAATCTTATTCTCCCAATGTATATTAGTCAATACAGATGATAAATGTTTTCCAAATATTTAATAAATAATACCATATGACAGTTAATGCATAATAATAAGGAAATGAACAGATTTGTCCAAGAATGTTTCCAAAAACAACCATATTTGTTAATAGTTTGTACATCCTTTTTGGGGAAATAGCCATTATAATCAGTTCAAGTGCTCCGGACCAAACAGTGTTCGGAAAGGGGGCATAAAGGGTTTCCTCGAAAAGAGGTTTTAGACGAAGAATTTAATATTCCAAACTCCGTAAAAACGGAGAAGTCTTTCAGCACGTTGATCGTGCAGTTTATTTATCGGGAACGATTTGTTTCTCTTAAAATTTTACCAAATAATTATTCAATATTTCTCTGTGCGGGTAGCAAAAGCAAGAGAGAAAACTTTATTGAACATGGTAAGGAGCACTTTAATTTCCGTATTGCATCCATCGTTTGACCTGATTGTTTATCACGGAAAAATTGGTTATGGAGGTTATCTCATATGTTTGAAAACAGTAAAATGCTGGAACTTTACGAGGCGGGAGTTAAGCTGTTTATAAGCGGCAAACCGGCTACTCCCGAAATGGTGAGAGTGTATCTTACGGGAAGAAGAAAGAAAAAAATGCCGGATTTTGTCTTCGACGTTGAGGGCAACCTTGACGAAATAAGATATTGATTAGAACGTGGTTTGACGATATAATTAGGGCGGTCACAAGGAGGCAGTTTTATGAAGAAATTAATACCTTTTTTTGTTGCGATCGTCCTGATTATTATCGTTGTGTACGTAAGCTTTGGTAAAGATATAGTTAATAAATATACATATGGCCAGGAAAAAGCAGATTTAAACGCATATTTCGAAATCTTCTCTTCTGAAGATGTTCCCATTATTTTACAGGATACAAGAATTGATCAGTGTGCCAGAATGATTGACAACACCATATATTTCAGCAAGGATCTTGTGGAAGACTATTTTACAATACGATTCTATTATGACAAAAACGAGAACCTTCTTTTATACACGAATGCTGTTACTACCATCAGCACAGAGATAGGTTCCAAAGAATACACAGAAGCAGGAAATACTGTTTCGGCAAACTACCCTTTGAGTATCGTAAAGGATGATACTTTATATATTGCAGCAGATTATCTTAAAAAGTATGTGAACTTCTCTTATGAGCTTTTCGCAGATCCCTATCATATGCAGGTCTATACGGAATGGGGCGAGAAGACGGTTTTGGATGTTAAATCCGAAAGCCAGGTAAGATGGCGTGCCGGTATTAAGAGTGAAATACTCACAGACATAAAGCCCGGAGATGTGGTAGAAAAACTCGAAGTACTTGATGATTGGACAAAGGTGAAAACTTCCGACGGATTTATCGGATATGTTGAGACCAAGCATCTTGAAAATGAAAGAACAGAGACAGAAGTGCCTGTAACAGAAGTTCCTGTGGAAAACTATTCTTCTCTTACAAGAGACCATAAGATTAACCTTGTATGGCACAACATGGAGGCTCCCCAGGGAGATACAGAACTTTTTGCGGCGTGTGCAAAGGTTAAGGCAGTAAATGTTGTTTCACCTACATGGTATTGGCTTAGCGATAACGAAGGAAATATAAAGAGCATCGGAAACGAAAGCTATGTTGATGCGGCAGAAAGAATGGGCATGGAAGTGTGGCCTTTGGTAGCCAATTTCCATTCAAACACGGATGCAGATGTGGAGGAGGTTCTTTCTTATACGTCTAAAAGAGCTGTGTTAATAGATAACCTTATCTCTGAAACATTGAAATATGGTGCTCACGGAATAAATGTTGACTTTGAAACGCTTCCTGCAAGTGTAGGCGACAGCTATATTCAGTTCATCCGTGAACTGGCTGTTAAGTGTCATGAGAATAATCTTGTTCTTTCTGTTGACAATTACGTTCCTACAGAATACACAGCTTTTTACTGCAGAGAAGAGCAGGGTAAGTTTGCAGACTATGTTATCATTATGGGATACGATGAACACTACGCAGGAAGCGAAGTGGGATCTGTTGCAAGTATCCCGTGGATGAGCGACGGTATCAAGAATACGATTGACATTGTTCCTGCGAATAAAGTTATAAATGCTATTCCTTTCTATACAAGAGTCTGGAAAACAAGCGGTGGAAGTGTAACCAGTGAAGCAGTAGTAATGCAGACTGAAAAGGAGTTTATCGAAAGAAACAAGAACGGCCTCAACATGTACTGGGATGAGGCTACGAGACAGAACTACGCAGAGGGTACCTTTGACGGTATTTTCTACCAGGTTTGGATTGAGGACGCAGAATCGGTTAATGTAAGACTTAATGTCATGAATACATACGGTATAGCCGGAGTGGCTGCATGGTGCCTTGGACAGGAAACCGAGGATGTGTGGGATGCTATCGAAAACTATATGAACTATTAATTTAAAGCGGATGGTGTCATCCGCTTTATTTATGTGATATACTAGATAAAAGTATGAAAACAGAAATTGTAGTTATTGACGAAAATAATATAGATAAAGAAGCCATAGAAAGAGCCGGTAAAATCCTTAAAGAGGGAGGCCTGGTGGCTTTTCCCACTGAAACGGTATACGGCCTTGGCGGAGACGGACTGAATCCGCAGTCCTCCAAAAAGATTTACGCAGCAAAGGGCAGACCGAGCGACAACCCGCTTATAGTACATATTACCAATATGGAAGCTCTTTCGAAAATCGTGAAAGAAATTCCAAAGGATGCTTTGAAACTTGCTGACAAGTACTGGCCGGGTCCCCTGACCATGATATTTGAAAAGAATGATGTGGTTCCTCTTGAAACCACAGGAGGACTGAACACAGTTGCGGTTCGTATGCCCTCCCATAAAATCGCAAGAGCACTTATTGATGCAGCCGGAGGTTATATAGCTGCTCCCAGTGCCAATCTTTCCGGTCGTCCCAGCCCTACAATAGCAAAATACGTTATTGAGGACATGGATGGCAGAATAGAAATGATTATTGACGGCGGAGCATCCGATGTGGGTCTGGAATCTACCATCGTGGATTTCTCGGAAGGAAAGCCCATGATTTTAAGACCCGGATATATTACCCAGAAAATGCTTGAGGATGCGCTCAAGGAAGAAGTTGTATGGGACAGAGCCATAATTGATGCTGACTGCAAGCAGGCTCCAAAGGCTCCCGGAATGAAGTACAGACATTACGCTCCCAAGGGCGAACTGATAATAGTAGAAGGCCCGAGAGAGGATGTTATAAAAAAGATTAACGAACTGTCAAAAGAAGCACGTGAAAGCGGTTTTAAGACAGGGGTTATTGCAACTGAGGAAACAAAAGAGTATTATGTTGCAGACCTCATTAAGAGCGTAGGTCACAAAGGACGTGAAGACGAGGTTGCCCATCATCTTTTCAGAATACTAAGGGAATTTGATGATGAAGCTACAGAGAAGATGTTTTCCGAGTCCTTTGCGGAAAGCGGTGTAGGTGTAGCAGTCATGAACCGGCTTTTGAAGGCTGCGGGACACCAGGTGATAAAAGTTTGATAAGGAGAAGAATGATGATTGCTATCGGAAGTGATCATGGCGGATTTGAGCTTCGCCAGATGATAATGAGACACTTGGAGGACAAGGGAATCGCATATAAGGATTTCGGATGCCCCGACAAGTCATCCTGTGATTATCCTGTATATGGAAGAGCAGTTGCAAAGTCTGTTGCAAGCGGCGAATGTGAGAAGGGAATTGTTATTTGCACAACCGGTATTGGTATTTCCATTACAGCCAATAAGGTAAAAGGCATCAGATGTGCTCTTTGCTCGGATACATGCAGTGCAGAGCTTACAAGACTTCATAATGATGCTAACGTGCTTGCACTCGGAGCAGGTATTGTGGGCCCCAATCTTGCCATAAAGATTGTTGATACATTTTTGAGCACCGATTTTTCGGGAGAAGAAAGACACTCCAGAAGAATTGCATTGATAGAGAACTAGATAAGGAGAAAGAAAAATGTCAAAAGTAGTAATAATGGACCATCCGTTAATCCAGCACAAAATCGGATATATCAGAAGAAAGGATACCGGAACAAAGGATTTCAGACAAACTATTTCCGAAATTGCACAGCTTATCTGTTATGAAGCAACAAGAGACCTTGAACTTTCCGATGTTGAGATAGAAACACCTATTTGCAAGACAACTGTTAAGGAACTTAAGGGTAAGAAGATGGCAATTATCCCTATCTTAAGAGCAGGTCTTGGAATGGTAGACGGAATGCTTTCACTTATTCCCGCTGCAAAGGTCGGACACATCGGTCTTTACAGAGATCCTGAAACCCATGAACCCGTTGAATATTACTGCAAACTTCCTGCAGACTGTGCAGAGAGAGAAGTATTTGTAGTAGACCCTATGCTTGCAACAGGCGGTTCTTCAGCAGCTGCCATTCAGATGCTTAAGGACAAAGGATGCAAGAAAATTCATTTCATGTGTATCATTGCTGCTCCTGAAGGAATTAAGAGAATGCAGGAAGCGCATCCTGACGTAGATATGTATGTTGGTGCTTTAGACGATCATCTTAATGAAAATGCTTATATTGTACCCGGACTTGGCGATGCAGGGGACCGTATCTTCGGAACAAAGTAATCAGTAAGAACAAAGGTCGAAGCGGTTTGCCGCCTCGACCTTTATTTGTATATTTGTAAACAAATAAATAGGGTGAAGAAGGGAGTTACATATGAAACGTACGGATTATATTTCCTGGGACGAATACTTTATGGGAGTATCCATGCTTTCGGGAATGAGATCTAAGGATCCGAATACACAGGTAGGTGCCTGTATAGTTAGTAATGATAACAAGATTTTGTCTATGGGTTACAACGGATTTCCCAACAACTGTTCCGACGACAGTTTCCCTTGGGACAGGGAAGGCGATACGCTGGGAACAAAGTATGCATTTGTAACTCACAGCGAACTCAATGCAATACTTAACTACAGAGGAGGAAGCCTTGAAGGCTCCAAGATATATGTTTCTTTGTTCCCCTGTAATGAGTGTGCAAAGGCAATTATTCAAAGCGGAATAAAAACGGTAGTATACGATAGTGATAAATATGCGGATACCGCTTCTACAAAGGCTTCCAAAATGATGCTTGATGCCGCAGGCGTAAAGTATTATAAGTACGAAAGAACAGGAAGAAAAATAGAACTGGACATCTGATAAGAGGGGAAAATGTTTAAGAAAAGGATTAGAAAACTTTTGGCTGTCTTTCTGGTGGCCATTACATTTTTTAATACAATTCCTAACCCTGTATATGCGACTCAAAGTACCAGAGACAAGCTGAATGATGCTCAAAAACAACTCAATGAAGCGCAAGACAAGGTTGACGATCAGAAGGGTGAGGTCGGAAAACTGAATAAAAGAAAATCCGAATTGAAAAGCGAAATTCAGAACCTCAACTCTGAACTGGAAACCATTGAGGGAAGAATAAGCGAACTGAACGGGAAGATTACGGCTAAGGAAGAAGAGATAGCCCAGACCCAGGAAGCTTTGCAAGAGGCCATAGATACTGAAAAAGAGCAGTATGAGGCCATGAAAAAGCGTATACAGTTTATGTATAAAGACAGTAAGAGTCTTTACATCGATATGCTTTTCAGTGCCAAATCTTTTAAAGACTTCATTACCCTTAATAACTACATGGAATCTCTGGCCCGCTACGACGAGGACAAGTTTGAAGAATATCAGGAAATCAGAAAAACCATTGAAGTCCTGGAAGCGAAGCTTGAAGGCGAGAAGGCTGAGCTGGATGTTTTGAAAGCCGAGGCCGAAGAAGAGAAGGCCAATGTTATGGTGGTTATCGCCAATACCCAGACTAAGATGGGCGAGTACAGCGATCTATTGGAAGAGGCGGAAGCAGAGTTACTGGCCTATGAAGCAGAGCTTAAGGCCAAAGAAAACGATGTGGAAACACTTAAGAAGCAGTTAGAGGAAGAAATGAGACTTTCCGCTCTGGCTGCAAGATCTGTATGGAGAGATATTTCCCAGGTAACATTTGATCCCGGTGACAGATACATGCTTGCAATTCTGATTTATTGCGAGGCAGGCGGAGAACCTTATGAAGGTCAGATTGCGGTTGGCTCGGTTGTTATAAACAGAATGCTCAGTTCGGTTTATCCCGACACCATGTACGATGTTATTCACCAGTACAAACAATTTTCACCTGTGTACAGCGGAAGATTCGATCAGTATATGGCTATTGGCAAAACTACCCAGTCCTGCTATAACGCAGCGGATGTAGCCATGAGCGGAGTGTCAAATGTAGGCAACTGCCTGCACTTCAGAACCCCGATTCCGGGACTTACGGGTATTCAGATAGGAAATCACATCTTCTATTAACGAAGAATTAAAAATCGCATGGTATTAAAAACATGCAAGAAAACTTTCATACGAAAGAGAAGAAGCTGAAATGCTTGAAAGTTTTCTGACAATTCAAGGTAAGAATAAAATAGCATGGATTATCAAACACTAATAAATGCAAGTTTAAGCGAAAAATTAATAAGAATTCTCCTTTCGAAGCCTACAAAGGAAAGTGAAGCTTCAAAAGTATCAATAAGGCCTGTTAAGGTGAAAGACAAACTTCTTTTTCAGGTAACAAAAAGTGTCGGAAGCAAAGAAAGCAACACCTGCAAGGAGATTCATGAAAACTTTAACGAAAAAGAACTTTCGGAATTTCTTTCCAATATGATTCCTGCGAAGTTTCTTTCCGGACTTTTTGAAACAGATGAAGCGGGCTATTCCGTTCTTGCCAATAAAAAGGGAACAGTTACGGTTGTAAAGAATAAAACAGTCACGGGTAAAAGAGAATCCTTCAATCATAACCGTACTAAAAAATACATTATAGAAGAAGGAACTGCGGTTCCTTTTATGGTGGACCTTGGGGTAATGACTTCCGGAGGGAAGGTTACCAAAGCAAGGTACGACAAATTCAGACAGATTAACAGGTATCTTGAATTTGTGGAGGATGTGGTTGATAAGCTTGATGCTTCCAAACCCATTACGATAATAGACTTTGGATGCGGCAAATCCTATCTGACATTTGCCTTGTACTATTATCTTGTAGAACTTAGGAAAATAAAGGCGAAAATAATAGGTCTTGATTTAAAAACAGATGTTATTTTAGAATGTAACAGACTTCGCAAAAAGTATAAATACGAACATCTTCAGTTTATCGAGGGTGACATTGAACACTTTGAAGGAATAGACCATGTGGATATGGTTATGACGTTGCATGCCTGCGATACTGCAACGGATTATGCCATTTACAAAGCCATTAAGTGGAATGCGGATGTAATTATGGCAGTTCCGTGTTGTCAGCATGAGCTGAATAAGTGTAAGAAAGACGGTGCACTGTCGGCGGTTTCGACTTATGGTATTTTAAATGAGCGTACTTCTGCGATTTTTACGGATGCCATGAGGGCAAACCTGATGACGCAATACGGATATGATACCCAGATACTGGAATTTATAGATATGGAGCATACGCCGAAAAATCTTTTGATAAGAGGCGTAAAGACTTCCAAGGGAATTGTTTCCAAAAAGACTGTTCAGGGAATGGAAGAACTGGTGAGACTTTCGGGAGGAACAATCACTCTTGAAAGACTTTTAAAAGAAAGCGATAAATGAAAAGAGTAATACTTAAGATATTAACTTCGGTCATAGTGTTTGTGGGAACATTGTTTCTTGCAAGCTTCATTATGAACCGGGGCAACGTGAATACGACACGTGATATGGAAAAGGCCACTCTTCCCGTAATATATATGAATATTGCGGGTGATACGGTTAATGAATTATTCGGTTATACCGAAGAGATGGACCTGGGACTTTTACGTGAAAATATAACCCCCCTTGATGAAGAGAGAGGGGTTAGTTTTCGTGTTGCGAAATACGGTCGCATGGTTAGCGGTATTACCGCCAAGGTAAGAACCGTGGACGGAACCCGACTGATCGAAAGCGTAGACATTACCGACTACACAGAGGATGATTACAATATTCAGGCTGAGGTTTCCTTTAAGGACCTTATGGAGGAGTACAAAGAATACAGCCTTCAGATAGTACTTTCTTTTACCGACGGAAAGGAAGCATGTTATCATACCAGAATAGTTGATGCTCCAAGCTATTGCGTAAAAGAAAAGCTTTCCTTTGTAAAGGATTTCCTCTCAAAGGAAATGTCGGAAGAGATGAACAAAGAACTGAAAACCTACATGGAGAGTAATTCTCTTGGGGATAATACCACTCTTCATAAAGTAGATATTCACAGTTCGCTTCATCAGCTTGCTTTCGGTGATTTAAGTGCAAAGCGTGCGGGAGATCCGGTTATAACCATCAAGGAGATTTCTTCCGAAACCGGGTATTTCATGGCGAGTTATATTGTAAATGTTACCGAAGACTATGAAGATACCAGTTATTTTGTGAGGGAGTTCTTCAGAATCAGATACGCAGGAGAAGTATTCTACCTGCTGGATTTCGAAAGAACCATGCAGCGCATTATTTATATTGATACACCTATTGTGGAGACCGAGGATATTCTTTTGGGAATCGGAGATCCTGATGTGGGCCTTATTGAGAGTGATGACGGAAATGTTATTGCTTTTGTAAATGAAAATGTTTTGTATTCCTATAATGCAAACGGTAATAAATTGAGTAAGCTGTTTTCTTTTTACGACAAGGACAATTTTGACCCCAGAACCTATCACAACGATCACAAGGTGAAGGCACTTAGCGTGGATGAGGCGGGAAATGTCTGGTTTGCGGTTTACGGGTATATGAACCGTGGCACTTATGAAGGAAGAGTCGGAGTGACTCTTTACCATTTCAACGGTGTTACGAATGAAGTGGAGGAAAGCTTCTTTATTGACTCCGACAAGGCTGCGGATATTGTTATGCGTGATATGGAAGAGCTCTGTTTTTTGAGCAGGGAAAGTGTTCTGTATCTGATGTTAGACAAGACCATATATGCGATTGACGTGGAAAATAAGTCGACTGAAATTCTGGTTGAGAATCTTGAGGAAAATAAATACACTGTTTCGGATTCTTCCACCATGATGGTGTGGCAGATAGGTGATGACGTGAATGCGTCCAAAAGTCTGATGCTTATGAACCTTAATACGAAGCAGATATCGGAAATAAATGCTCCCGAGGGGCAGTTTATTAAGCCTCTTGTTTTTATGGGTGAGGATTTTGTGTATGGTCTGGCATATGAAGACGATATTGTAACCGACCACGCAGGAAGAACTACCTTCCCCATGCACACCATTAAAATACAAAGTAAGTTTGGTGAGGTGCTAAAGCAGTATACGAATGAAGAGACATATGTGACACAGGCTTTTGTTAAGGATGCGCTTTTAACTTTCACAAGAGTTAAAAAGTCGGACAAAGAAGAGTTATCCTATGTGAATGTTCCTAATGAGTACATTACCAATAACCAGAAAAAAGAAACTTTCCAGAATGAAATAAATGAGTATAAGCAGGGAAATTACCAAAGGGTTGTAAGAATCATTCTTAAAAAGGACGCAAAATCAAAGATAGTAAAGATTGTTCCGAAGGAAGTTATTTATGAGGGAACAAGGGAGCTTGAGTTTACAAGGGCAAAGGCAAACCATAAATACTATTATGTTTTCTATAAAGGAAAGCTTCAGAAAATATATACAAATCCCGCAAATGCTGTAGCAGAAGCAAATGAAAACTACGGAACGGTTTTAAACGATACAGGGTACTATGTATGGTACAGAGCCAACAGAGATCTTCGAAACCAGATTATGGACTTGAGCTTTGACGACATAGAAAATGACGGCAAGAATGAACTTTCCTATTGCCTTGATAAGGTGCTTGAGTATGCAGGGGTAGTTCGTAACAGTGAATATCTTTTAAACAGAGGTGAGTCAGTTCTTTCGATATTGAATGATGCGCTGGAAAATAAGGATGTTCTGGATTTGACGGGCTGTTCTTTGGACAGTATTCTTTACTACGTTAACAGGGATATTCCGGTTCTGGCACTTACAAATGAAGGGAAGACGTATCTGATAATAGGATTTAACCAGTTGTCGGTTGTGGTGCTGGACCCGAATAAAGGCTGGTATAAAATAGGACGAAACGAAGCGGAAGAGTTGTTCGATAGAAACGGAAACCAGTTTATTACTTATATTCCCACGGTAGAATAAAAAAGCCGGGCAGGTAAGAAACCTGCCCGGTTTTGTATTAATCAAGTTCGCCGATTTTGTAGCGGTTAACGATACTGGTGATACGTTCATTGGGAACAAGAAGATCGCTTATGGATGTATCGTGGTTAAGTGTATCGATAATGTATGCTATGTACTTACTCATATCACAGTCGATGTACCATTCTCTTGAAAGAAGGTCAGGTGTCTGGTAGATAAGGTTTGTGGTAAGTACTCTGTTGATAATGCCTTCCTCGTAAGCTTTGTCGAAGCCGTCAAGACCGCTTGTGAAAAGTCCGAAGGAAGCGCAGATGAAAATCTTGTTTGCTTTTCTTGACTTAAGGTTTGCGGCTACTTCCAAAACGCTTTCGCCGGAAGAAATCATATCGTCTACGATAATAACGTCTTTGCCTTCAACGCTGGAACCCAAAAACTCGTGAGCTACTATGGGGTTACGTCCGTTAACTACCTTTGTGTAGTCACGTCTCTTATAGAACATACCCATATCAAGCCCCAAAACGTTGGCAAGATATATTGCACGGCTCATTCCGCCTTCATCGGGGGAAATAACCATCATATGATCGGAATCAATGTTCAGGCCCTTTACGTGTGTAAGAAGTCCTTTGATAAACTGGTAAGCGGGCTGGATGGTCTCGAAGCCGTGAAGAGGAATAGCGTTCTGAACACGGGGATCGTGAGCATCAAATGTAATAATGTTGTCGACACCCATGTTGGTAAGTTCCTGGAGTGCCATTGCACAGTCAAGAGATTCTCTTGAGGTGCGTTTATGCTGTCTGCTTTCATAGAGGAAAGGCATGATTACCGTAATACGTCTTGCCTTACCGCCTACAGCAGCTATTATACGTTTTAAATCCTGATAGTGATCATCAGGAGACATGTGGTTTTCGAAGCCACCCATCTGGTAGGTGAGTGAGTAGTTACATACATCTACCATAAGATAAAGGTCTGTTCCTCGAACAGATTCCATAATCAAACCTTTGGCTTCACCTGAGCCAAAACGGGGAACCTTTGCTTCGAGAATGTAAGACGGTCTCATGTATCCGGAAAAGGCCAGGCTTTCCTTGTGTTCGTTCTCACGTTCTTCACGCCATTTAACAAGGTAGTCATTTACCTTTTGACCCAGTTCCTTGCATCCTTCAAGAGGAATGATACCCAAAGAACCGACCGGGATAGTTTCGAGGTTACGCTTATCTTCAAAAACTGCCATGAAAAAGAATCCTCACTTTCAAAATCAGCGATTGCGCTTAACTATTCGAATATCTGTACCTGACAATTTGCAGGCTGTATATGTACTGATTATGCGTGAGAAAACTCTTTCGGAGTAACGGTCTCTTATCTGTTCCAAAGAAAGGTTCGTAGAAATGATAGTAGACTTTTTACGAAGGTTCCTTTCGTTAATGAAAGAGAAGAGCTGGTTAGATACGAAGGAGTTGGAAACTTCCGTTCCCAAATCATCCACAATCAGCAAATCACAATTATATATGTAGTCGTAGAAATTGTAAAGGTCTTCTTTTGTTTTGCTTTCAAAGGTTTCTTTGGCCAGTGCTTCAAATAGTGAAATGGCACTGAAGTAAATAACGGAATGGCCCGAGTCCAGGATTTCCTTGGCAATGCAGCCGGAAAGGAAGGATTTGCCTGTGCCTACAGAACCATAGAAAAGTATATTCTTGTGTTCAAAGTCAAATTGTTCAACAAAGTCTTTACTTATAAGAACCGCTCTTTTGAAGGCTTCAAGGCTGTCTCCGGAATGGTAGTCATAGGTAAGCTTGTCAAAGTTGTTGTCTTCAAGAAAATCCTTTAGGTTAGACTGCTCGTAAAGAACTTCTATTATCTGCTGCTTAAGGCAGTGGCATTTTTCGCTGCCGATATAGCCGGTGTCCTTGCAGTCGGGACAGTCATATATGGGATCTAAATAATCCTCCGGAAGACCTGCACCTGCAAGAAGGCTTCTCTTCATGGCCTTCAGATCTGTTAAAAGCTTATGGAGCTCCGAAAGGGCATTTTCATCTCCGGAAAGACGTTTTTTGGCCATATCCATGGAAACGGATACGGTGGAATCCTCCAATTCTTTGTAACCTTCTACTTCTTTATATACGTACTCACGTCTCTCGGTTAAGAGATGGTGGTTTTTTAGTCTTGTGACTTCATATCTGTGTAAAATGGTTTCGAACTGAGTGTTTGATAATGCCATATACTGACCCTTTCATATTAGTGCAAAAGAGGCAACCGATAGGAAACGTCAATTGCTTAAAATCTGTCTTTCGATTTCTTCAAAATCATAGTCGGTATGAATCATGGTATTGAACTGATTCCTGGAGGCGGCCTGTGCAGGAGTCTTGGGCTTCTTATAGGAAGCGTCACATACGGAAACATCGGAAAGATGCTTCACGCCTGCTTTTCTCCAGCTGGAGAGAATTTTTTCACAGTACTCCAGTCTGTGGGAATCCGTAGCAAGAACTGTTCGCTGGCAGGCTTCGTTAATAACATCAAGATCAAAGCCGTATTCTTTGTACCATCTGGTGGCTACTTCAGCTTCTGCGGGAGTAGGAGCAGAGGTACGACCGAGAGACTTTAATATGGAATAAACAGTTTTGTCATAACTGTTTCCGATATGGGACTTGGCCTGTTTGGGTGTCTTGATGCCGGCTTCTGCCCAGTCGATTGCTACTTTCTTTATATAGTTAAAAGAAGATTTTCCTCTGTCGATGCAGTACTGAAGAAGATAGTCTGTTAACTCAACCGAGAATCTGAGTTCATCACTTATAAAGTAAAGAATCTCAATATCCTTAAGGGTTAACTGCTTCTTAAGATATGCTTCCGCGATGAAGATAATCTGCCCTGTTTCCTGGTTTTCTTTAAAGGATTTTAACTGATCTCTTGAATAGGAAATGTTGTCGTAATCAGGCTTTTGTTCAACCGGAGCTTTAAGGACTTCCTGGGGAATATCCTCCGGCTCTGCGGAGACAAGCTTCAAAGGTACAATGGGAGCCAGTGGTCTGGGTTCCGATAAAGAGGCCTCTGAAGGTGATAAAAAACGAATGCCTGTTAAAACTTTCTGTTCATTGTATTCCAAAGAGAGGAGTCGATTCTTTTCCCAGTATTTAAGAGCCCGCATTATATCCTTCTCGGTGTGATTAAACTTGTCTGCCATGTCGGAAACTCCGGTAGGCAGATTTGCACTCATCATACGAACAAGATACAAATAGACTTTGAGCTGCGCATCATTAGCCTCTGCCATATGCTCGTCGATAAAACGATTGGAAATGGCGGTGGAACCTGCGTAGTCATCCTTATAGATTGTTAAAGAATTCATGGATACTCTCCCCTATCCCCTGTATTTAACAGCAAAAAAATAATAACAAAGAAAAAGGCAAAATGAAATGGGAAAAGTGCTGAAAAACCCAGTAAAATCAACGGGTTTGAAGAATTGTGGGGCGATTGTGGAAAGTGTGGATAATGTGGATTATTATATAAAAAAGTCCAGAAAACGTTGATAAATCAAGGCAAAAATAATCCACAGATTTTACGTGCCAAAAGACACATAAAAAATGTGGATTAGTGGATAATTATTTTGAAAGCAGGTCATGGGCAATGTTTACAACGTCTCCCGCACCCATAGTTATCAACATGTCATCAGTAGTGCAATTTTCCTTAACAAAATTTTCGATGTGGGAAAAATCTTTAATGTACGTAACATCGGTTCCGTTTTTCTTCATGGCTTCATAAAGATTTGTGGAGTTACAACCGTATTCGTCTTTTTCTCTTGCGGCGTATACATCGGTAAGAATAACTTTGTCTGCTATTGCAAGAGCCTCTGCAAAATCGTTAAGGAAGGCCTTTGTACGGGTGTAGGTGTGAGGCTGGAAAATAACCCAGAGCGTTTTGTGTGGACGATTCTTCGCTGCGTTTAATGTGGCCTTTATTTCTGAAGGGTGATGAGCGTAGTCGTCTACAATTGTTACACCGTTTAAATTACCGAGTATTTCAAAACGGCGCTTTGAACCGGAGCAGTCTTTCAAAGCTTCCCGGATGTTGTTCGCGGAAATCTTTAAGCTTCTGCAGGCTGCAATGGCTGCAAGTGCGTTGGAAACATTGTGGATACCGGTTGTGTTAAGGGTCACATCGAATTCGCCGCCGGTTTTCTTTACGTGGCAGACAAAAGAAGGGTGTCCTTCATTATTAAAGGAAATGTCGGTAGCGTAAAAATCAAATTTGGGGCTGAAACCGTATGTAACGTAGGGACATTTGATTCCTTCGGTGATTTCCTTGTAATTGTCGATTTCTCCGTTAATAACAAGAAGACCTTCGGCAGGAAGAAGGCCTGCAAAGCGGTGGAAGGAATTTCTGATGTCGTTTATGTCTTTAAAGAAGTCCAGATGGTCTTCTTCTATATTTAATATAATTCCAACCTTCGGGAAAAAGCTTAAAAAGCTGTTGGTGTATTCGCAGGCTTCAAAAACAAAGTAATCTGCTGCACCTACGCGTGTGTTGGAGTTGATGGACTGAACTACTCCACCGACGGAAATGGTAGGGTCAACTTCTGCTTTGAGAAGGATTTCGGAAATCATGGTGGTGGTAGTGGTTTTGCCGTGGGTTCCGCTGATTGCTATGGGAGTGTTGTAATTTTTCATAAGCTCCCCTAAGAATACGGCTCTGGTCATATACGGCTTTCCGGATTTTTCCATCGCGATGAATTCGGGATTGTCTTTTCTGATGGCTGCGGTATAAACGATAAGGTCCACATCATCGGTGATGTGGGAAGTTTCCTGACCGTAATATACGATAGCTCCTTCTGCTTCGAGTTTTTTGGTAAGTTCGCTTTCTTTGGAATCGGAACCGGATACCTTAAAGCCTTCCGTAAGAAGAATGCTTGCAAGGCCACTCATGGAAACGCCTCCGATACCGATAAAATAAACGTGCATTGGATTATTAAATGTAATGTTCATAGTATTTCTCCGAACAGTGTTTTCTTTTTCTTTCAGATGATTATAGCACCCGTATAAAAAAACGAAAAGGGGGAGGAAAGATTCATTGCTTTAAAGAGAATTTTGCTGTAAACTAGAACGTGGGTAAGTATAAAAAACCAGGAGGACATCAATGATAAAGAAAGAGATGATTGCCATGCTTTTAGCCGGCGGACAAGGCAGCAGACTTGGCGTATTAACGGCAAAGATGGCTAAACCCGCAGTTTCTTTTGGCGGTAAATACAGAATTATTGATTTTCCACTTTCCAACTGTATAAATTCGGGTGTTGATACGGTGGGTGTTCTTACGCAGTATCAGCCCTTAAGGCTGAACACTCATATAGGAATCGGTATTCCGTGGGACCTTGATCGTAATATCGGAGGCGTTACCGTTCTTCCGCCCTACGAAAAGAGCGAAAACAGCGAATGGTATACCGGAACCGCAAATGCTATTTTCCAGAATCTTGATTATATGGAAACATACAATCCGGATTACGTTCTTATTCTTTCCGGTGACCATATTTATAAGATGGATTACGAAGTGATGCTTGACTATCACAAAGAACATGGCGCTGAGGTTACCATAGCAGTAATGCCTGTTCCGATGGAGGAAGCTAGGCGTTTCGGTATAATGATTACCGACGAAGATGGAAAAATTACCGATTTTGAAGAGAAACCGGAGAATCCCAGAAGTAATCTTGCTTCAATGGGTATCTACATATTTAACTGGAAGACACTTAAGGAAGCACTTGTGGCAAAAGCAGAGCAGCCGGCTCTTGATTTTGGTAAACACGTTATTCCTTATTGCCATGAAAACGGAGCTCCCATGTATGCTTATGAGTTTACGGGCTACTGGAAGGACGTTGGAACTTTGG
>JAZLJG010000018.1:0-1137 GCA_045617745.1 Lachnospiraceae bacterium
ACTAAAAGAAGTGCTGAAGAAATCATTCGGTACCCGGCTAAGCCTGATGCAAGATTAAGTGGTAGCAGCAGCTCCAACAGTTATATATGCAGGTCAAAGCCAGGACAGTCAGCCTGTTATTTCAAATCAAAACAGAATATATAGGGAGCGGCCACATAGTGGCAAAAACAGTCCAGTGGACTGTTTTTAGCGACTCTCCGAGCAGCTAAGCTGCGAAGTAAGGACCGGAACGGTGTCTATTCACGGTTTAGGGAAGTCACGGCATGTAGTCAGAAAGTGTAAGGCTGTCTGGCAGCATATAATCCACATTTTTCAAGGGACTCGCCGTTTGTTGCTTCAGTTATGCGAGGTGCTCACCGTTCCGTCCTGTCATTCACCGTAGAATTTGTCAGGATCAAAAGGTTCTTTCCGCTTGAGCATATAAAACACAGTCCTTGCAAGCTTCTGTTCGATAAGGCTTATAGCCTTTGCCTTTCCGTATCTGGATACAAGCTGCTCGTGCCATTTCTGTCCGCGTTCATTGTTGCGAAGGAAAAGAACCGCACCTTCAGAAAATGCCCATTTGAGGTGGACGTTGCCAATCTTGTTGTGTCCGCCTTTCTCTTTTTTGCCAGCTGATTCATGAGCACATTTTACAAGGCGGCAGTAGGAAATAAATTTCCCGACGTCGGGAAAACGGGATATGCTGTCTATTTCATAAAGAATCGTAAGCGGAAGAATGAAGCCAAGACCTGGAATCGAACGCAGCAGACTGAAAGAGTAAGGATCCTGAATTTCCATCATGTCCTCAATTTGAAACTCCAGCTTGGTAATGATGTCATGATAAGCCTGAAACATGAAAAGATCCGCGTTCACCATTTTGAGTGTAGCAGGGTCATTGAATTTTTCAGGTATCGTATTTCTATAGGTTTCACTTCTCATTCTGGAAGATGTCAGAGGTTCGTTTATGTTGTACTGATGGTTTGTGTTCTGAAGATGCACTGAAAGTTCAGCCCGCTGGCGTACAAAGAAAAGCCGTCTTCTGAGAAGATCGCGTACTGCACGCTTTGCCTTTGGATATGCGTATGCAATGGGAAACATGCCGCCACGAAGCATGTTTGCAATCTTCTCCGAGTCAATCTTATCAGACTTTGTTTT
>JAZLJG010000019.1:0-13948 GCA_045617745.1 Lachnospiraceae bacterium
GCTTTTTTTTTATGTCTCGGAGAAATTAAAATGCTAATGTAATCATAAGAAATAATACCACCAAACAGCTAGCGATTCTTGTAATCTTCATATAAGCACCCCTCTGTTTACTATAGTTTTTCTTGCTACACCTTTATTATCCCCCCACTTTATGGAGATTTTCCCCTCCAAATCTTTAAGATTTCTTTAAACCGGCGAATCGGGGACGGGTTCCTATTCGCCTTTTGGCGAAAAAGGGACAGGTTCCTTCCTTTTCCCCGGCTCCGGCAACAAAACATGGTTATAGCCTCCGGTTTTGTGGCATGAATAGCTTCATAATCGGAGGACTGGCAACAATTCTTCTTTCGGAATTTGATATTTGTTGTATTTGCATCATGATTTCCGGATCAAAAGCAACAAAAAAGAGAGGCAATCTCCTGTTTTGTGGTTTTCACTTATCGTTTGATATTACTATTACAACAAATATCACCAAGAACTTTTCAGTTTGTTGTCACCCACGGTCCGGGAAGGGAAAATGTACCACAAAAACATGCCTTCCCGGCTCATTTTGTTGTGGGGTACCATTTCAGCAGACTGTTTTGGTTTACATAACTTCAAAATCGAGGTTTGAAAATTTGTCGAAACTAATATTTTCTATTTTACAGCCATAATATTAGTATGTTTTTGGCTTTTAAAACTTTTCATACTAATAATTCCTCTTTTCTTACTGATTCCTTAGCATTTATGATGGTTTTTTCCCTCTTGATACTAATACTCATTAGAAATGCTTCAGAATATTAGTACTATTTCCAAGAACAACTTTCAAAACACTAATATTATTCTTCTTATGCATTTTTTATTAGTCAGAGATTCCTAAAAAACCTTTTTTGTACTAATAAATAACTTATTTAAGATGAAAAATTAGTATTCTCTCAAAATACATAAATAAAGGGTGTTGCGAAAGCAACACCCTTCTTAAATACTGTTCTGTTTAGTTGCCGGCAAACAAAGCTGCAATCTGTTCCGGAGTAAGCTTTGCATTAGGGTCGGTAGGAATTTCCACTGCCGGAGCCGCAGGCGCAGGTTCGGGTGCAGGCTCAGGTGCAGGTTCTGCCACAGGTTCGGGCGCAGGCTCAGGTGCGGGTTCTGCTGCGGGTGCTTCCTGAGCAGCCGCAAGTTCTGCTGCCAATGCTTCAAGGGCTGCCGCATCCATTGCAGGCTCTTCTGCGGGTGCAGATTCTGCCGCCAGTGCAGCTTCCGCTGCAGGTGCTTCTTCTACTACGGGTGCTGCCTCTGCTGCAGGTGCTTCCTCTGCTGCTGCAAGTTCTGCCGCCAATGCTTCAAGAGCTGCCGCATCCATTGCAGGCTCTTCTGCGGGTGCTGCTTCTGCCGCCGGTGCAGCTTCCGCTGCAGGCGCTTCTTCTACTACAGGAGCTGCTTCCTCAACGGGTGCAGGCTCCACAGGTGCTTCCTCAACAGGCGCAGCCGCAAGTTCTGCCGCCAATGCTTCAAGGGCTGCCGCATCCATTGCGGGCTCTTCAGCGGGCGCAGGTTCTGCCACGGGTTCTGTCGCAGGCGCTTCTTCTACTACAGGTGCTGCTTCCTCAACTGCAGCCTCCTCAACAGCTGCTTCCTCAGCAGGTGCTTCCTCCGCAGGTGCTTCCGCAAGTTCTGCTGCCAGCGCTTCAAGAGCAGCTGTATCCATAACAGGCTCCTCTGTTACAAGAGCTTCTTCTGCAGGAATTTCTTCAGCAACAGTTTCCTCAACAGGAGTCTCCTCTAAAACCGCTTCAACAGGAGCCTCCTCCAAAACCGCTTCTGCCGACACTTCTTCAATTGCTGCTTCAGCAGTTTCACTCATAATATCCATTTCACCAAGTGCTTCCAAAGAAGCCGCAATATCGTCAGTTGCAGCCTCTGCACCAGGCATCTCTTCAGTATAAGATTCATCAGTGGCATCTATTAAAGCTGCCTCTTCGGATGCCTCATTTAACAAAGCTTCCAAAGAAACCGTAAGTTCCTCGGCCTGTTCTCCCGAAGCTTCCGTCTCCTGGGCAAGGGCTTCAAGCTCTTCCCTGTTTCTTCCCATAAAGCCCACAGGCTTAAGGTCGGGACCCTCTTCAGCGGAAACAAGAAGATCATCAAGAGAAACCGCATCTGTAGAAGTTTCACCTATCTCATCAATAGTCTTCTTCAGATTATCGAAGGCTTTTCTAATCTGGGCATATTCTTCAAGCTGTGCCTTGAGCTTTCTGTTTTCGGCCTCCAGCTCGTTCTTTTCCTTCATGGTTTTATCTATAAGTCTTGCAAGGAAAAATGAGCTGAACACATAATCCTTAAGCATAGGATCAAGACAGCTTATATTTAACTCTTCCAATACGTCAATATCAACAGGCAGATCGTTTAACATAATTAAACCTCCTCACTATATGTACATACACTTTAGCAAGAAACTGTTACACACATATTAATCTGCCTGTTAACCCCACAAAAAA
The DNA here is from genome assembly GCA_045617745.1 of Lachnospiraceae bacterium. Lineage (GTDB taxonomy): Bacteria > Bacillota > Clostridia > Lachnospirales > Lachnospiraceae > UBA1258. Next base: position 2,475 of record JAZLJG010000019.1, read on the forward strand.
GCAGGCGCCACATGCGTGCGCCCGCCTCACAAACACATATTAAATTCTGTTTACTCCGGTCTTTACCGCAGCCTCCATAACAGCCTTGGCAACCGTCTCTCCCACACGGGAGTCAAAAGCATTGGGAATAATATAATCCGCGGAAAGCTCCGAATCGGAAACAAGACCCGCTATCGCATAAGCGGCTGCCACCTTCATCTCGTCGTTAATGTCTCTCGCCCTTACATCCAAAGCACCTCTGAAAATTCCGGGGAACGCAAGAACGTTATTAATCTGGTTGGGATAGTCCGAACGGCCTGTGCCCACAACCGCTGCGCCGGCAGCCTTTGCCTCGTCAGGATTAATTTCGGGAACCGGATTAGCCATAGGGAAAAGAATCGGATCCGAAGCCATGCTTTTTACCATATCCGCAGTAACCGTACCGGGTGCCGAAACACCGATAAACACATCAGCGCCCTTAATAACCTCGGCCAAAGAACCCTTCTCCTTAGCCTTGTTGGTTATCTTGGCCATTTCAATCTTCTCGGAATTAAGGTTTTCCCTTCCTTCGTAAATGGCGCCGGTTCTGTCACACATAACCACGTTCTCAACGCCCATGCTCACCAAAAGCTTTATAATGGCAATTCCCGCAGCACCTGCACCGCTTGTAACCACTTTGATCTTGTGAATATCCTTTTTCACAATCTTCAAAGCATTGATTAAAGCCGCAAGAACAACCACTGCGGTACCATGCTGGTCGTCGTGGAAAATCGGAATATCGCAGACTTCTTTAAGTCTTCTCTCGATTTCAAAACATCTGGGAGCCGAAATATCCTCAAGATTCACTCCGCCGAATGAGCCGGCCAAAAGCCTTACCGTATTAACTATTTCGTCAACATCCTTGGAACGAATGCAGAGAGGGAACGCATCTACGCCTCCAAAGGATTTGAAAAGTGCGCACTTTCCTTCCATTACAGGCATTCCGGCTTCAGGTCCGATATCACCAAGTCCCAGAACCGCTGTGCCGTCCGTAATAACCGCCACAAGATTATGACGTCTTGTATATTTATATGAAAGATCCACATCCTTCTGAATCTCGAGGCAGGGCTCCGCAACACCCGGAGTGTATGCAACCGACAGTTCTTCTTTATTGGAAACCTTTGCGCGGCTTATTACCTCAATCTTGCCGCCCCATTCTTCATGGCTTTTTAACGCAATCTCTCTCTTATCCATAGGATATCTCCTTATTTTTAATCTAGAGACAGTATAGCACGTTAATTCAATAAAGCAAACAACATTTAATATATAGTTTATTGCCTTTCCTGCAACTCTTTGTGTATAATGCTGATTATGTACAAAAAACAGGTAAGGGAGATATTATGAATTCCGGTTCTTTTTTCTCAATGGGCGGAGTGCTTCTTGTTATAGCAGTCCTGATCCTTATAAACAAAATACTTATTAAACCGATTTTAAAAACCATATTCCGGATTATCCTTATTCTTTTGGGAATCGCATTTCTTTATTCCTTCTTTTCTAAGGACGCAAACGCCGAAGGCCTTTTGGACAACAGCTACGAAAAATCCTACGTCTATCAGTCCCCTGAAGACGGCAAGACCTACGGAGCCACCATTACCATACAAAGCTCCTCAGGCGAATCCTGGAATTTAAGATACGATCTCGAGAACAACGAATTCGAAGACAATTACATATACAAAAGACTTTCCGCAGACGGAAAAACCGGCGACACCATAACCGCCACCATCACTTCCGAATACGACGGAACGTTCCTGGGCCTTACCATAATGCCCAGAGAGGACGGAAAGTGGAAAGAAGGCGTCCAGTACACCTCACTTGCCGGCTCCAGTGAAAAGAACACGATTACAAAGGATGTAACCGTGGAGCCGGGCGTTTCGGACATCCAGATTACCCTCTCTGCCCACAACGCAAGCTTCGTTTCCAAGAAACCCGGCTGCATGGATATTGTTTTCACCCTGGAAATGGAAGGTCACAATGCTTCCGTTCAAAAAAGCAGCAATGTAGGCAAAACTCTTCTTACAATATTTGGCTGCGCAATGTTTCTTATAATTCTCGCCGGTGTACTCACCAAAATTAATAAAAGAAAGAACAAACTCACACTCTAAAACGATCGAGTAGGCTGACCCCTACTCGATTGTACGTTTGGCGTCAAATGGATATTTGCGCAAGCGCAATACCCGCTTGACACCTTATCGCGCAAAAAAGGCGTCAACCCAAAGGTTGGCGCCTGTTTTTACGATTTTCCCATTAAGCAAAGAATCCGAATATTCTCTTTATTAAACTCTGCCTGCAAATCTTGTTGCATCCTTCAACATTGAAAAGTCCTTCGTCCTTAGCCCACTTTGGCAGATATTCTGAATAATTCAAATCTCTTGTCTGAGGAAAAATACTATTCTCTATAAAATTCATCATCTCTACCTCCTATAATTTTGTATTTCTGTCACGGACATTTCTTATGAGTTGATAGTAGCACAAAGGTCCCAATTTGTGAAGGGATTTTTGTAAAATTAACAAAATATTACACAATTCCTTTGATTTTTGCCAAGTTGTATTTTGTGCCGCAAATAATCGTCCGTGTAGTGCGGACATTGTGGCCGGTAAAAAGGCACACCCGTTAAAAGCGTGCCATTTTACTATTTTTTTCATAATATCTTTAGCTGAAAAGTTTGTTCATTTCAGCTCCCACTTTTTCAAGATCTTCTCTTATACTTATCTTCTGGGGGCACATGCTTTCGCACTTACCGCACTTTACACAAGCAAAAGGCCTCTCGTTTTCCTTCAGTGAGCTCCAGTTCCACTGTGCTTCACCTCTGTTCATAAACTTATGGTAATTGTTCCAGATAGCAAAGTTACGGGGAATGTTAACTCCCATAGGACAAGGCATGCAGTAACGGCATCCGGTACATCCGTTCATGGAGCGGGCAAGAATTTCTTTGTTAACCTTCTCCATAGCATCCATTTCTTCCGAAGACAAAGCCTTAAAGTCATTGAAGGTATTAAGGTTGTCATCAAGCTGCTCCATAGTGGTCATTCCGCTTAAAATAACCTTTACATTGTCAAAGGTACCTACCCAGCTTAATGCCCATGCTGCAGGTGACATTCCGGGACGGAAATCGTCCATTATGGAAATAACATCCTTAGGAATACTTGCAAGGCTTCCGCCCTTTACAGGCTCCATAATAACAAGGGGAATGCCCAAAGTCTTGGCAAGTTCAACACCCTTCCTTGTAGCCTGGGTGTCCTTATCCACATAGTTAAACTGAATCTGGCAGAAATCCCAGTCATAATCCTTAATAATCTTTTCAAATGTATCGTAATCATCATGGAAAGAAAAGCCGAAGTTTTTAATCTTTCCCTGTGCCTTATATTCCCAAAGAAGGTCTACGATTCCAAGGTCCTTCATCTTCTTGTATGAATCCTTATTCATGGCATGTAAAAGATAAAAATCAATATAATCTGTCTGAAGACGTGCAAGCTGTTTTCCGAAAATGTCAATTGCGTCTTCCTTGCTGTTTGCAAACCATGCAGGCATCTTGGTAGCAAAATAGAAAGAGTCTCTGGGAAGTTCCTTCATAATTTTTCCCACTACCACTTCACTCTGGCCGTCATGATAAGGCCATGCGGTATCAAAATAATTTACTCCGCTTCTGTATGCCTTCAAAAGAAGCTTTCTCGCTTCCGTTTCATTAACGGTCTTTCCGTCTTCCAAAACAGGAAGTCTCATGCATCCGTAACCAAGCAAAGATGCCTTGTAGCCGTTCTTTAAATCTCTGTACTCCATAAAACAACCTCCTAACACATAACAATACGGGATTGTACCTTTCCCACATACATCCCACAAACCGAACCAATAATATTATGCTAAAAAAACCCGCACGACGCAAGTCATACGGGTTTCATTTTTGTAAAAATAACGCTCAATTATTTTTCTGCTTTTACTTCCTCAAACTCTTTTATCATATCCTCCGAAGGAGCCTTTGTAAGTAAAGAAACAACCACATTAACAATAATAGCAACGATAAATGCGGGAAGAAGCTCGTAAATAGCGAATACGCCGCCAAGCTTTGCAATAACAAACTTCCATACAAATACCATAACAGCACCTGCTACCATACCTGCTGCAGCACCCTGGAAGTTTGATCTTTTCCAGAAAAGTGCAAGAAGCACAACCGGTCCGAATGTGGCACCAAAGCCTGCCCATGCAAAAGAAACGATTTTGAATACCGAGCTGTCGGGATTCCATGCTACGAAAATACCGATACATGAAATAGCTATAACAGCTACTCTGGCAATAACCATCTGGGTTTTTGCTTTAACCTTTACACCGAACTTGGAAGAAAGAATATCTTCCGTAACTGATGAAGCAGCTGCAAGAAGCTGTGAATCTGCTGTAGACATTGTAGCAGCCAAAACGCCTGCAAGAATTACACCTGCAACAATTGCGCAAATCCAGCCCTTTGAAGCAAGAAGCTCTGCAATCTTTACAAGAACGGTTTCGGAATTTGAGCCTTCAAGCTTAACGATAGCGCCCACATTACTCATTCCAAGACCTACAACACCGATAAGAATTGCTACTGCCATTGAAATAACAACCCAGACAGATGCGATTCTTCTGGAAAGTTTCAATTCGGATTCTTTTCTTGCTGCCATGAATCTGAGAAGAATATGAGGCATACCGAAGTATCCAAGGCCCCATGCCATTGTGGAAGCAATTGACAAAGCACTGTAAGGCTTTGAAGAAGCATCCGCAACACTGTGGGTTGCCACAAGGCTTAAGTAACCGGGAAGTTCTTTTGCATTGTCCATTACTGCATTCCAGCCGCCTGCTACAGTAGCACCGAAGCCAAATACAACAATAATAGCGATTGTCATTACTATGGACTGGATAAAGTCAGTAGTGGAAGCTGCCAAAAAGCCTCCGAGAGTAGTATATACCGCAATAACAATTGCGCTTACGATAAGCGCTGTATGATAATTCACTCCGAAAAGACTGTTAAAAAGCTTACCGCAGGCTGAAAAGCCTGAACCTGTGTAAGGGATAAAGAAAATGATAATGATTAATGCGGCTACGAACTGTAAAATGTTCTTTTTATCACGATATCTTTTTGAAAAGAACTCGGGAACCGTGATTGCATCAACCTTTATGGAATAACGGCGGATTTTCTTTGCCACAATAAGCCAGTTTAAATATGTACCGACTGCAAGACCGATTGCTGTCCAGGATGCATCTGCAAGACCTGAAAGGTAAGCTACTCCGGGAAGTCCCAAAAGAAGCCAGGAGCTCATGTCGGATGCTTCAGCACTCATAGCTGTTACAAAAGGTCCCAGCTTACGTCCGCCAAGATAAAAGTCATCTGTGTCTTTGTTTTGTTTTGAACACTTGAATCCAATGAATACAACAAGTGCCAGATAAGCAACGATTGTTGCCAGAATAAGAATGTTTGTTGCTGTCATGTCTGTTCTCCTTAATTAATTTTGCACTTTGCCAATATAGCACAACAATTTAGAGAAAAAAATACAGAATGGATAATAGTATCCATTCTGTACGATTCCAATGCCAAGCATCACTTTTCCTTGATTTTAAAGGATTCTTAACTAGACGATTCAGCAAACGTTCTGTTAGAACGCAATTATTTTTTTAATTTACCCAGCATCATGGGAAGGATTTTTCCGGAATATTCGTGCAAAGAATACTCTCCGTTACAGATACACCAGTCGTAAATCAGCGCTCTTTCGCAAAGTGCGTAGAACTTCACAGCCTCGTTTACAGTCATCTCTTCGCATATTTCGCCACGCTGTTTTCCGTTATTGATTATCTTTCTCAAAAGCTTGTAATAGTATCTGTCATGGTCAAGAAGATGTCTTTCACCATGGGTAATTACCTGGGTGGAATAAAGCCTTGCCACAAGTTCCACCGATATGGAGTTCTCTATCATGGCGAAGAGTTCCCTGTTAAGGTTAAGGAGTATGTCAAAGGAATTCTCTTCAAAATCGATTTCCTCCGAAAGCTCCTGATACTTTTCGTCAAAAAGGTAACTCAGTGTGCCCAAAAGATCATCCTTGCCCTCAAAGTAATGGTAAAAAGAACCCTTTGAGGTTTCGGACTCCTCCACAATATCCTCTATGGTAGTCTCATCATAGCCCTGCTCATAGAAGAGCTTCCAGGCAGCCGTTACTATTTTGCCTTTGGTATTCCTAGCGTTTTTCTTGGGCATTAAAGTTCTACTCCGTTTTTCTTAAGAAGCTCTCTTGCGCTTTCCACGGAATCCACGCCTGTTTTGTTTTTGATGGGAGCAAATTCATGTTCTCTTACAACCTCAAAAGGAAGGCAGGATTTGCTTAAATGAATCATGTCAAGTACAAGCTGCTCAAACTTACATCCGTTGGGTTTCTCGGGATGTAATTCGTTGCCGTTTTCATCAAGGCAGGGAATCTTCTTCTCCACCACATGGAAAGGAAGGCTGCAGTTTACTATTTCCTCAAGGTCCGGAATGTTGAAAAGATAGTTAAGAATAACACCGAAGTTATAAACTCTCTCTCCTCTTTCATCCACTTCGTCGCGAAGTTCGGGGGTAAGGTCGTAGTATTCGATAATGGAAGGTCTGCCGTCCTCAAGGCACATAGCGCCTACCTTCTCGTCGGGATCGGCTTTTCTTACTACCTTTGCGCCTACGGCTCTCTTCTCAAGAATTGTGGCACCTACAAACACAGGGTCTGCGATTCTCTGGCACACATTATCTACAGCGAAAACATTGAGCCATTCGATTCCGTTTTCTTTGGCTATATCAAGAACTCCTGTCTTCATCATGGAAAGGAACCAGCCGCCGTTTCCGTTGGGCGATACGGCCACTTTATCCTTTCTCTCAAGAAGGACTTTACCGTTATAGTCGCAGCAGGGAGCCATTTCCTGCTTAAAGAAATGTACATATTCTTCAGGATAGCCGAAGTAATTTTTCTCTTTAAAAAACCTTGTGGTGGCCTCGTGATTAAGGTCGCTTGTCATTACAAAGAAATGGATGTAATTGCCGCACTTTTTAACCACATCGGTTACATTGTTAATAAGGCATTCAAAAATATAAAGGTCACGGGTTAAGCCTACATTGTACATGCCCTTGGGGTCGTTTGAACCAAGTCTGGTACCCATTCCGCCTGCAAGAAGGACTGCCCCCACCTTGCCTGCCTTAAGTGCTTCAAGACCGCACTTTTCGTACTCATCTTTGCGTTTTTCAATGTCGGAAAGTTCAAGTGCACGCAAAGGTGAAAAAGCACCTCTTGTTTCGGGCTTTCCGAAATGTTCAAAATGCTTAACAACCGAAAAATCAATGGAGTCGATCTGACTGTAAAGATTTTCCTTCTGTTCACGGGACAGTTCAGACTCATACTTTAAAAGCTGTGACTGACCGATTTTTTCAAGTTTTTCCTTAACATCCATAATGCTTTATATTCTCCTAAATTAATAATGATCGTAGTATAAGGACTTAGCCATTTTGTCAGCGGCTTCCCTTCCGTCAAGTGCCTCAATAATCTTTAAAGCAAAGGGAACCGCAGTACCTGCGGAACGTCCTGTAATAACGTTCTGATCCCACTCAGCCTCAGCACCGGTCATAACAGCGCCCTTGCACTGGTCCTCGTAACCGGGGAAGCATGTGGCCTTCTTGCCTTCCAAAACCCCTGCTCTTCCCAAAATCGAAGGAGAAGCGCATATAGCGGCAAGCCACTTGCCTTCTTTATTGAATTTCTTAATGTTTTTCATAAGCAGGTCACACTTTTCAAGATTGCCGTGTCCCGGACCACCCGGAAGTATAAGCATGTCAAAAGAAGGGAACCAGATATCGCTCACCAGAAAATCCGTTTTAACAATCACACTGTGGGAACCGCCCACATGATGGTGAAGACCCACCGAAACGGTTTCAACCTCATAGCCCTGGCGTCTTAAGATATCAACAACGGTAAGTGCTTCAACCTCTTCAAAACGTTCCCCGAAAAATACACCTATTCTCATAAGAAAAGTCCTCCTTAACATTTGTTAAGTCTGTCATTATATTATAACTGATATACTACTTAATTTCTACCTGTGTTATACTATTTGTAACTAAAAATCAGGAGTTGCGCATGGAAATCGAAAGAAAATTTTTAATAAAAGAAGGAGCCTTCGATTACGAAAGCTACCCGTACAAAGAACTGGAACAGGGTTACCTTTCCACCGGCCCTGTCGTAAGAGTCCGCAAAGAAGACGACACATATTATCTTACCTACAAAGGTGGCGGAATGATGGCCCGAGAAGAATACAATCTTCCCCTTAACAAAGAAAGCTACGAGCACCTTCTTTCAAAAGCGGACGGCAACATTATTTCAAAACGCAGATATCTCATTCCCCTCGGCAAATATACCATCGAACTGGATGTATTCGCTCCTCCCTTTGCCCCTCTCGTAATGGCAGAGGTAGAGTTTCCCACTAAAGAGGAGGCCGAAGCCTTCGTTCCTCCGGAATGGTTTGCGGAAGATGTTACCTTTAACAAGGAGTATCATAACTCCCATATGAGTAAAAAAGTTTTTAAATAAAAAAGGAGCAGCACTCACGTGTGCTGCTCTTTTCAATATTTTCGAATTATTTATTCTCACCAAGTTAAATTCTAACATGATGTTTCAACATGAATTTTTCATCACTGGAACACAAATAGCCAATTCCCTCAAAAAACGCAACAACTGAAGGAATGAAGGTCCAACAAAACAAAATACACAAAATGCCTGAACCTACTTTTCCTAAATAAAACTTATGTATACCTATTCCTCCCAAAAACAAAGCCAAGAGTCCTGCTACTATTTTACTTTTAACAGGCCAGTTCGGGTCAATTCCCGCCGTATACATCGGTTGTTGAACATATACTATTTGCGGTTGAACGACCTGTTGAGGTTGAGCAACCTGTTGAAACTGCGGTGCAGCCTGCTGAACCGCGAATTTTTCCCCGCAATACAAGCATTCACCAGCCCCCGAATCAATAGGTGCTCCACATTGCGGACATCTGTTTCCTTCCATAACCTTATTCCTCCTCAACTATTTTCCTACCCATTAAATACATAGGCACAGAAACCAAACAATATAAAAATAGTACCACTAAATTAATTAATATAAAATATTTATTTGATATTTTATCAATCAAAACCATATTAATATAATCAAGTATTACCGTATATATAACAGTAACAGTAATAAGCGGCACGAAATAACCGTATTTAACAGTCCTGTCCACTATATTTTTCAAAACGAAAACAGCCAGGAACAAAAATCCGATGATTTCAAAAATCATAGCCGCAATCCCATTATCTCTATCAAAAGCATCCAGAATTGCCACAAAAACAAAAGAAATAATACCCATATAAAAAAGCAGCAATACACCTGTTAATGCAGTAGCGATTTTTTTCTTTTCCATGTTTTATACCTTCTTTCCACATTCAGGGCAAAATTTCGTGCCGGGAGCAAGTTTGTAACCACATTCACAAACAATATCAGAAGAAGTGCTAAATCCACATTCAGGGCAGAATTTTGCAGAAGAAGGAATCACGGTTCCACACTTTGCACAGATTCTCCCACCATCACCGGCAAGCGGATTTCCTACAGACTTATTCATAGCAGTTCCCATTCCAATGGCAGCACCAAATCCCACACCGCCTGCGGCAAAAGCTCCTGCGACTCCACTTGAATTGTTTGCCGCTCCTTCGTAAATATCGAAGGACCTCTTTGTGGCATATCTGCCATCACCCATAATTTCAAAAGCGGCCTTATCTTCAAGAATACTATTAATTTTTTCAAAATCTTCATCCGGGAAATTAATCGACTGTATGAAAAAATTAATAACAGAAAAACCATATTTTTCAAATTCAGGAGTTATTCGTTCTTGCACATCCGCCGAAATCTTTTCCAATCTTGTTGATATCTCCAAAGCAGAAATGCCATCATTTATCACGGCCTCACTTAAAGCAGTTTTAATCCTTATAACTAACAGGCCTCTAAAATATTCCCTGATTTTGTCAAACTTAACAACATCAGCCTGTTGCATTCCCCCAATAACTTCCTTGAAAAGATTTGAAGCATCGTTTACTTTCAACCCCATCTGACCATAAGCACGTATTCTGAGTTTAACAAAGTATTTTGGATCAATCAGCTGTATCGGATCACTCGTTCCCCATGTAATATCCAATTTAACAGTCGTATTGAGGAAATACACTTCTGCGCTAAAAGGTGTCTTTCTACCAAAAGGAAGATTAACCAAACTTTTTAATATTGGTAAATTCTCTGTAGAAAGAGTATATGTTCCTGCCGAAAAAGCATCTGCAACGACACCGCCCTTAACAAACAAAGCCATCTGACCTTCTTGAACTATCAACTGCGTTCCGAGAACCAATTCACTTGATGGATATTTGTATATTATCCAATCTCTGCTTTTCAAACCATCAAACCTAACCACATCAATAATTGCCATATCAACATTCTCCTTCAAAAGCACAAACTATTATTATTATATCCGTCCGTCAAAATAAGCGCAACAGTTAATAATTCTATATATCCCTCACACCGAAAAAAAGAGCAGCACTCACGTGCTGCTCTCTTCATGTCATTCTTTATTCGTTTGTAGCAACTTCTTCGGAAATGTTGTCTCTCTTTGCACAGTCATAGCAAAGACGTGTCTTATTGGCTGCAATACCTTCTTCTACAGTACCGTAGTAAAGAGTATCGCTGTTGTTAAGATGTGAACAGTCTTCTGAAGTGTGGTAAACAGAACCGTATCTTGTCCAGTAAACGTCACCGTCAATGTACTGTTCAGCTGCTGTAAGTTCTTCTTCGGATACAGGATTGTAATCAATACTTGTAAGTGATCCGATGATTAATGCGATTACTGCTGCAACTGCTGCAATAGTCTTTGTCTTCTTATCGAACTGTTTGTTCTTATCGGTAAGGATAAGAATGAGGTAAGGTAAGAAAGCGATGATAGCCATGATAACGCCCATGTTGTTCCAAAGGAAAAACTTAACTTTGTTCTTCTTGGAAGCGGGTTTGATGTGGTTGGCTTTCTTCCAGCACTGAGAACCAATAATAACAAAAATCAAATCAAGAACGATAACAGCGATTATTGCTGTAAGTGTACTTACAAATGTGATGTTGATTTTGCCAAAATACATTAAGAAGCCCAACAACTCACATACAAATGCAAGCAACCACATGATAATTGCGGTAGCGCGTAATGCACCTGCATTACCTACGGGCTTAGCTTCCTTAAGTGTCTTTTTGCTTTCGGTTGAAACTTCCTTCTCTTCTGTTTCGGCTTTAACTAATTTGTGTTCTGCCATGGTGTAACTCTCCTTTTTCAAAATTCTCCCTTGTGCAAACGATTTCGCACATACGGATATTATATCGGATAAAAGTTAGTAATACAATAGATTGAATTTTGTTGATTTTTATA
>JAZLJG010000020.1:0-1240 GCA_045617745.1 Lachnospiraceae bacterium
AAAAAGGTGATACAATAGCGTTCATTTCTATATCGGGTGGTCGAGCAGGTGACCCTGATATGATACGAAGATATAATTTGGCAAAAGAAAGATTTGAGAAAGAATATGAAGTTCATGTAGTGGAGACGCCGAACGCATTAAAGGGAAATGATTTCATCTACAAGCACCCCGAACTGCGGGCAGAGGACTTGCACTGGGCACTTACGAATCCTGAAATATCCGGAATTGTGTGCAATCAAGGTGGAGACGATTCATACCGGGTTCTTCCCTATATCGATTCGGAAGTGATTCGCAATAATCCAAAAGTTTTTATGGGATTTTCGGATATAGCCACCTGGATAGCGGTATTTACCTGTGCCGGTGTGCGTTCATATTACGGTCCTTGCGTTCTTACACCTATTGGTCAGCCGGTTAAGTTTGATGATTATTCCAAAGAAGCAATCAGAAAAGCAATATTCACGGGAGAAGTAATCGGCGAAGTAAAGCCATCGGAGAGTTATACAAAAATCGAGTGGAATGATGATATAAACCCAAAAAAAATCAAATGGATCAAAAATGATGGTTATTCTGTAGTGCAAGGCGAAGGCAAAGTTTCAGGTCGTCTGTATCCGATTTGCCCGGGCCCGGTACTTCAGATAATGGGTACGAAATATTTCCCCCCGGCAGATACTTTCGATGGCGCAATACTGGCAATTGAGCATGGCAATGGCTATCCTTATGACAGTGCATTGGCAGGCTTTCACCAAATGAGAACTTTGGCGGCAGCAGGTGTGTTTGATAAAGCAGCCGCTATTATGACCGGTAAGATGGATGATACCTCAAGAAATTATCTGCGTAAAGTTATTAATGAAGAAGTTCACAGGGAAGATATGGTTATTCTGGAAAACGTTGACTTTGTTCATCGTACTCCGATGACTGTCCTTCCTACAGGCGTTTTGTGCGAGATTGATTGCAGTGGCAATAAGTTTTCAATCCTCGAAGCAGGTACAAGACAGTAATAGCAACAACTTAATAATAACGAACTTATATTTGTATTACAGCGAAAAAAGAACAAAGAATATATTGATAAAATGACTGTTTTACATTATTGGCAATTTAAAATATGTACTCAAAGAAGCTGTCTTAGAACAGTTTGCGGTACGATTGAGCTGCCACCTCACGGAACAGAAATAAGACGGGCACTTATAGAAATAATAGGTGAAGACAATATTTACTTTTATTGATTAAGAAATTAAATGCG
>JAZLJG010000021.1:0-2683 GCA_045617745.1 Lachnospiraceae bacterium
CTTTCGAACTCTTTTACCGAAAGTTCTGCCCCGCAGGATGAACAAACCGTGAGAGAATCATCGCCCTTCTTCTCTTCACAGTCCGTTCCTTCGCAGAAAGGACAGTACATTACCTGGCTTTTCGGCGAGAACACCATGTTCCCGCCGCAGTTTTTACAATTAAAATTCATAAATTACAACCACTCCTGAATATAGTTTAAAACCTTGTCTTTAGGAATGGGTTTGGAGAAGTAGAATCCCTGTATATACTCAACCCCGAGTTTTTTGAAAGCAAGATACTTTTCTTCCGTATCAACGCCTTCCACTACTATTTCCATTCCCAGTTTATGAAGCATCTCGATAGTATACTCCGTAGCTGTCTTAACCTTTGAGGAAGTCAGATAACTGTCTGTAATAAGCTTATCGATTTTAATAATCTTCAAAGGCAAGTTAACAACGTACGTAAGATTCGAATACCCCGAACCGTAATCGTCCAAAGAAAACGTACAGCCATATTCAAGAAGCTCTTTCATATTACGCTCCACAATCTTTCTGGAGCTTGCTGCTGCGGTTTCGGTTATTTCAAAATTGATTCTGTACGGAGGAATCTGGTATTCACCCATTATGTTTTTTAGGATTCTTGCCATATCATCCTGCATACACTGAACTACCGAAAGATTGACTTCAATATACTCTATACCGTATTCATCCACATGCATTCTCTGGATGAATTCGCATACCTTTCTGAAAATCGTTTCCCCAAGTCTTAAAATCATTCCGTTTCTTTCGGAAAACTCGATAAACTCCTGGGGAAGTACCACCGATCCTTTATCATCACGTATTCGTACAAGGGCCTCAAGTGCACTGAACTTACCGTCCTTTATATTGTAGATGGGCTGGTAATAAACTTCAATGCCGTCATTTCTAAATGCCCATTCGAGAGCGTGCTGCATATCAAGGTTTCTTTGTCTTGCCTGAATCTCCGCCTCGTTTACGCAAAGAATCTCGCCGGGATTTCGCTTGGTGCTCTCTCTTGCAAAGTAATGAACAACTTCCTCAAGATCATCCACCATCCTAAATGCGGAAATATCTTCTATATATGATAAATACACGGTAATTTCCACCGATACACCGCCAATGGACCAGGGAAGCTCGAATCTTTTAATAATCTGCTCAAGAGCGTTCTCCGCATCCTCAGGCTTCTCTAAAGACAGGCAGAAAAGATTGTCCTCAAGTCTGAACAAAGTAGAGTTTGGAATCTTGTCAGCAAACTCCGAAATGGAACGGATAATCTTCTCCACAGCGTGAGCTCCGAATATTTCATTTATCATATTCATGTCGCCCACTTCAAAGGAAACAACCGGAAGCTTTTCACCATACTCAATGTGTTCTGCCATAATCATTTCAAAACCTTTCCGGTTAAAAACGTTTGTGGCAAAATCCAGATGGTACTCGGGATTTTCCAGTTTGCAATACATATACGTACAGCCAAGAGACATTGCAAAGCTTGCCAGAAGAAGCTGGTTATTTAAGAACTGGACAACACCGACCACAAGCCATACAGTCATCCAAAAATATATAGCGTATCTTCTTTTGATATTTATCTTTTCTCTCAAAAGGACAACCATCACAAGTGTTGAAAGTAAGTACAACGCAGTAAACAAATACGTTACCAATACCGGAATACCGTATGTATAAAGTTGTCCGTCTCCCACGTGAATCTTAATGGGAGTGGTAAAAAGAACAATTATTTCCACCACCAATGGTGCAGCCGTAATATCAACCCAGAATTTTTTAAATGAATATCTGATTTCTGCCACAGAAAACCACGCAGAAAGACAACCAACAACCGTTATGGACAAAAGATATACCTTGCAGGCAATTTCAGTAAGCAAGGGTCCTATTTTATCCTGATAGTTGATGGCGAAAACCGAAAGAATATCAAGAACAATACACAAAATAACGTAGAACAAAAGCTTGGTAAAAGCTCTCTCTGCCGCGAAGTTCAAACGTCTCTGCCCCAGGCACATTCCTGCCACCACAAAGGCCAGAACCAACGCTGCAAATTGGAACTGAATATTCCAGACCATAACGTCCTCCCTTAATAATGCATATGCAATTATTATAGGCCATATTATATCCAATTTCAATTAATAACGGGTTATTTTCTGACAAATCCCCTTTTTTGTTCTCTCGGCCGCTTCATTTTTTATAACCCATACATTGTCGGAAGGGAGTCCCGGGTAGTACTGTCTTTTTCCTTGGTCTTACTGCGCAAAGAACAATTACGAGCCATCTCGCCAGACCCCTTGCGGCTTTGTGAGAGCAAGCCGTCTGCGGGGCCACGTTACCACTTGGCTTCATAGCGCGAAGTTTATCGTTTTTTATTGCTCGCCAACGACCCTGCGGAAAAAGACAGTACTACCCGTGCCCCCCCTTCCGACAGTGTATGGGCTTCTAAATTGTGGCCGCTTTTTCCTGTTCTACCGGGTGTGACGTTTATTGGTTTACTTGAAGAATTTCTAAACGGATGCACTTAAAGGTTTCGAGGCGAACGACTATTATTTTCTTAGCCCCGTACGAATGTTTGAAGCGCAGAAGCACTTAGAAAAGTTTTTTACTTTTCTTAGTGGTTCAAGCGAGTTTCGAAGGGGCTTAGAAAATAAAGGAGCGAGACGATGAAAGCTTTTAGTAAATCCGTGGT
>JAZLJG010000022.1:0-22304 GCA_045617745.1 Lachnospiraceae bacterium
TCAAGAGACTTCTGTCCTTCAGGTCCTTCAAAACGGCTGGATACGGAAACAAGTTTATCTGCCTGTTCCTGTTCACCTACCACTACCCAATAAGGAAGCTTTGCAAGGCGGGCTTCACGAATCTTGTAGCCGATCTTTTCAGAACGGTTATCTACAGTAACGTCTACGCCGTTTTTCTTAAGTTCTGCAGCAACTTCAGCAGCGTAATCTGCATACTTTTCGGAGATAGGAAGTACTCTTACCTGTTCTGCACACATCCATGTAGGGAACTTTCCTGCGTAGTGCTCAATAAGCCATGCAAGTGTTCTTTCGAAGCATCCCATGGATGTTCTGTGAATAATCCAGGGTGTAGCTTTGTTACCCTGTTCATCAATGTAGTACATACCAAACTTGGTAGCTGAAGAGCAGTCGAGCTGGATTGTTACCATAGTATCTTCTTTGCCGTAAACGTTCTTGGCCTGGATATCAATCTTGGGGCCGTAGAAGGCTGCTTCGCCGTCTGCCTCGGTAAACTTGATACCGTTTTTGTTCATAACGTCACGAAGGTACTGCTGCGTGGAATTCCAGTAGTTTTCATCGCCTTCATATTTGCTCTTGTTTTCGGGATCCCACTTGGAAAGTCTGTACGTAACATCTCCGTCAAGACCAAGTGTTTTCATTACATAGTGAGCAAGGTCAACGCAACGGGTCAGTTCTTCTTCAGCCTGTCCGGGAGTAAGAACGATATGACCTTCAGTAATGGTAAACTGACGAACACGGGTAAGTCCGTGCATTTCGCCGGAATCCTCGTTTCTGAAAAGTGTTGATGTTTCAGACATTCTGTAAGGAAGATCTCTGTAGGATTTTTGCTCGTTCATATATACGTAATACTGGAAAGGACATGTCATAGGTCTTAAAGCCATAACTTCCTTGCCGTCTTCAGCATCCTTGTTAAGAACGAACATTCCGTCCATATAGTGATCCCAGTGACCGGAAATCTTGTAAAGGTCTGACTTTGCCATCAAAGGTGTACGTGTACGTACATAGCCCCATTCATTGTCCTCAAGGTCCTCAATCCAACGCTGGAGCTTCATAATCATCTTTGTTCCCTTGGGAGTAAACAAAGGTAATCCCTGGCCGATAACGTCAGCTGTAAGGAAAATGCCCATTTCACGGCCAAGTTTATTGTGGTCGCGCATCTTAATGTCTTCAAGGTGTGCAAGATATGCATCAAGCTCTTCCTTTTTGTTGAAAGCAGAACCGTAAATTCTCTGAAGTCTGTCTCTGTTAGAATCGCCTCTCCAATAAGCCATTGATGAGGATGTAAGCTTGAAAGCCTTGATTCCCTTTGTGCTCATAAGGTGAGGGCCTGCGCAAAGGTCTACAAAATCTCCCTGGTCGTAGAAAGAAATCTTTGCGTCTGCAGGTAAATCTTTAATAAGCTCTACCTTGAAAGGCTCGCCTTTTTCTTCCATAAACTTGATTGCTTCTTCTCTGGGAAGTTCAAATCTCTTAAGTTCCTTGCCTTCCTTGATAATCTTTTTCATCTCTGCTTCCAAAGCATCAAGGTCTTCTCTTGAGAAAGGATCTGTTAAGAAATCGTAATAGAATCCATCTTCAACGCTGGGGCCGATAGTGCACTTGGCGTCGGGACGAAGTCTCTTAACTGCTTCTGCAAGAACGTGGGAAGCGGTATGACGGATAACCGGAAGTGCAGCCGGGTCATTTGCTGTAATGATGTTTAATGTAGCATCCTCTGTAAGTTCTGTTCTAAGGTCCACAACCTTTCCGTTTACTTCACCTGCAACTGCTACTCTTGCAAGTCCTTCTGAAATATCAAGGGCGATGTCATACACGCTCTTTGCTCCTGCATACTCTTTAAAGGAGCCGTCTTTTAATGTGATTTTCATCTGAAAATCTCCTTTCTTTGGCTAAAAGCCTCGGCCGCAAAAAAAAGCCCCTTACGCACATTACGTGCATAAGGGTGCTCATCACACGGTTCCACCTTAGCTTTCACTCAAACCCCTTAACGCGGGACACGGCCTTTCATACTGTATTTCCGATCGGCAACTCAGGAAGGGTATCATCTGACTTTGGCAGGAAAGCTCACACCATATGCTTTCTTCTCTGAATACCTTCACCAAATGACTTGTTTCCGTCAACGTTTTTAACTAAATGTCAGTTTAGTATTTTCCCACAAAAAAGTCAAGGTTCTTTGGCCCTACTCCAAAACAGTATTAAGTTTTGAAAGTAGTTTCTGGTAATCGGCCATCATCTGGGGATGGTTTTCTTCAACCCTGTCATAATCACAGTCCTTGGCGGCCAGTTCCATTTCCCTTGCCTGGGAAGACAAATCCGCTGCTCCTATGGAAAGAGCAGTACTTTTTAAGGCATGCGCCTGCACAATGTATTCCTTCCAATCCTTTTCCTGGAAGGTTTTACTAAGCTCAAGAATTCTGTTTTCCTTTCTGAAGCTGTTGAGCACTTCAAGATAAAGATCCTTGTCATCACCGCAGTAAGAAAGACCCGCTTCTGTATCCAGGAAATCAAGGCGCTCTACAAAATCCCCTTCCCTTACCTCCAGGTCTTCTCTGTATTCATATTCCTTTGATTCTGATGAATTCTTAAGTTTCCTGTCCTTCAAATATTTGAAAATCATCTCTTCTAACTGCTTTCCTTTCACCGGTTTCGACAGATATTCGTCAAATCCCATCTTCCTGTACTGCTGCTCCGCATCCGCTCCGGCATTCGCCGTAAGTGCCACAATAGGTGTGTGTGCATTGACGGTATCCATTTTCTTAAACTTATGCAGAGTTTCTTCCCCGTCCATTTCAGGCATCAGGTGGTCCATAAACACAATATCGTATTTTGTACTCTGCAAAAGCTTCAAAGCACGCTCTCCGCTTAACGCCGTGTCTATCTGAATCTGGGTCTTTTTAAGAAGTCCCTTGAACACATCAATATTCATCTGGACGTCATCTACCACAAGAGCTCTTGCATCCGGAGCCACAAATTTTTCTTTGTACTGCTCGTTGTTATTGGAAAGACTTTCAACCGCCTTCGTAAAGTCGCCCAAAGAAGTTTCCCCCGCAATTCCCTGGGGAACACTCACCCTGAAAACAGAGCCTTCCGAAACAACGCTTTCGACTTCTATGGAACCCTTCATAAGATCTATTAACTGCTTTGTTATGCTAAGCCCCAGACCCGCACCTTCCACGTAATTGTTCTTTCTGTCATCAAGTCTCTCGAAAGGCACAAAAAGCTTCTTAAGGTTCTCCTCCGGGATTCCCACGCCCGTATCCTTTATAGTCACAAGAAGGGTCATATTGTTCCCTTCTGTTTTCTTCCAGCCCACATTAAACTCTACATGTCCCACATTAGTAAATTTCACGGCATTGGACAAAAGATTTGTAATAATCTGACGTATTCGGACCTCATCACCGCAAAGCATTCTCGGCAAAGAAGGATCGCAGACTACCTTAAGCTCCAGTCCCTTTTCTTCAGCCCTGAATTTCAGCATGTTATAGCAATCGTTTAAAACATTAAGAAGATCGTATTCTTCCGATATCAGTTCAAGTTTTCCCGCTTCAAGCTTTGAGGAATCAAGAACATCGTTTATCAGTGTAAGAAGATTCTGACCCGCCTTTTTAATGTTTGTCGCATATTCTTCCACCTCAGGGCTTATTTCTTCCCTAAGAATCATTTCATTCATTCCCAAAACAGCATTCACAGGCGTTCTGATTTCATGGCTCATTTTGGTAAAGAACGCATCCTTTGCCTGTCTTGTGGCTTCGGCATTCGCCACTTCGTTTATGGTAAGTATTATTTTGGAATGTATTGTTATGGCAAACAGCCCTACCAATGCTGCGATTATCACTGCCTCAAGAATCATCATTGTTCCTGAAGGATTTGATACAGTCATTCTGTAAGGGCTGAAAATATCAATAATAACGCATATAAGCAAAAACAAAGTGGACAGAAGTGCACTGCACATCCACTTTATATCGCTGTACAAAGAACACAGCAAAAGAGGGCATATGGCGAACAGCCAGAATACCGGTATTTCTTTATAAAAGTACACCAGTGATAAAAAGAAAACAGAATAAAGAACAGCACCGATTATGGCAGCAACAATGTAGTTGCTCTTTCCGGTCTTTTCTTCTCCTTTTTCAAGGCAGACCCTGACAATTTCAAGAACTGCTACAGACAACACCTGAAATACAAAAGGATACACTACATACCATTGAAGTGTCTGGACCGTGCTTCCCGTTGCGGAAAATCTCATCCAGAAAAACCACGTAAAAAGATTGCAGAACAAGCCGATAACAGACAACACAAACAGCTGTCTGTTAACCACTTTATTTATGCCTTTCTGCAAAGAGAAACCTCTAAGTATCTCATTGCGACGGTTGCTCTTTTTTGTGAAACGTGATTCTTTCATAATGTGTTTTGAGTCTTCTTTCCTACTGTCTATGCTATCAGCAACCTATTACAGCCACATTAATTTCACGTCTTCAAGCGTCAAGAAACCTCCCCTGCGGAGTATTTAGGGGAGGTTCCTTGAAAAATAGAATAAACCGAAACGAGTTAGTCTTTAGTTATGCCTTACTTCTCCTCTTACTGTAGGAGTCTTTCCGGCTTCATAAACTGTGAGTTTAATCCATACTATATATTCATCTTTGCCAAGATATGCAGAAACATCAGGCATCTCAACAATTCGTTTTGCTATTGCATCATTCTTGGAAGAGCTTCCTCCTTCGGAAATCAAGCCGCTTCCTATATTGGCAAGCCCAGTGCTGTTTGGAAGGGTAAGATAGAAAGTGGCAACTGTTCCTGTTTTCTCAGGGATTGTGTTTTTCTCCGGTATTTCAGTCGCTTCCACAGTTATTACTGTTCCTTTGACAAAGAATTTACCCGAACCGCTCATCGTAATCTTATTCCAGTCTACAGTCTGATTTTCACGAAGTACCTGACTTAAATCCGGAGCCATAACGATATTGCCGGCAACAAACTTCGCATCCGAGCTCTTCTTTGCTTCTGCAATAAGTCCTTTTCCTACCGAAACATATGATGTGCTTCCTTCAGGTAATATATAAAACTCAACCTGTGTAGCATTTTCTACATTTGAAGATTCTCCCAAAATGTCTTCAGAAGATTCTTCCCCATTATATCCAATCGTATAGGTCTTCCCGGATTCTTTGTATGTAATACCATCGCCGGTAGCATCAAGTAAAGTAATAGCCCCTTTGGAAGCACCGTTAAGCATTACCTTTGCATCAGTACCCTCAGCATTGTTTCTCATAATATTGTTGGTTTTCGAATCCACATAGTACCAATATCCGTCCTCAAAAGCCATCTTGCCCACGATATCATGCACATACCAATTTTTATATTTTGTGGATGTAGAAGGGTTATCTGTATTCTTGTTTGCTACTATCCATTCAACATGATTCAGCTCCTTCGAAAGAAACTCCTCATCGTTTCTTAAAAGATACTTATGTGAAACTTTTCCTGTTACAGGAGTTTTGGTATCATCCCATGTAGAATCCACATGATACCACTGTCCATCCAGTAAAACTGAAGTCCAGCCATGATCAATGGTTTTTGAAGAAAGGTAGTCGCACTCTATGCCCTGATCCTTCAAAAGAAGGTTCAATGCCTTTGTATATCCTGCACACACACCCAGCTTATCTCCAAGAATTCCTCCTGCTCCGTAGGACTGGTATGCCACAAATTTATAAGAAACCAGTTCAACAAGGGCATCGTGAAGATAAATAAGTTTATCGATATCCTTCATGGAAGGTTCAATTCCGGATTTTATTTCAGCCACATTCTTGCTAAGTCTTTCATATCTTCCAAGAACATCTCCGTCCACGTTGTTAAGCTGTATTGTCTTTGTAGTTTTTTTGGAATATGTATAGCTTATGGAAAGATTTGAATAATAAGCCGCAACCATCCACTTATCTGCTGGATCTGCCTTGATTTCACTGTATATTTTCGATATTTCGGTATAAGGAACACCATAACGTGAAACATCATGTACAGATGTGTCCACATTATAAATCATCTGGCGAAGTTCCTGCTTGAATGCTTCTCTTGAAGAAGATGCTGCTTCACTTGGATTTGTCGGAAACAAAAAGATACTTAAGCATACGATTAATAATCCTGCTGTAAGTCGTTTGAATGAAAGATTTTTATTCATTTTCTCCTCCTTGCCCCTTTACCGTATATTGTGGCTCTAGCATTTGAAGAAAAAGAAGAAAAAAAAATCACCTGTATAGAATACAAGTGACTGCCAAAATATTCCGGTAACCAGGCTGCCATTAGGTTTCCCTTTAGGCCCTTAGTTTTGCGTCCCACACTTTCGGGTGGTTTGCCTTTGTCGTTTATTCTATGTTTTGAATTATAGTAAGTGAATCTTATACAATCAATAGGGCAAAGGTACTAATTACCGTTAATTTTCAATTAATACCGGACAAAAAAGCGCCCCCTGCATAACGCAGGAGGCGCAAATTTCAGAATATTATATTATTCTTCAGGAATTGCTTCCTCTACAGGAGCCTCTTCCTCTACAGGAGCTGCTTCCTCTGCGGGAGCTGCTTCTTCTGCAGGAGCTGCTTCTTCTACAGGAGCTGCTTCTTCTACAGGAGCTTCCTCTGCGGGAGCTGCTTCTTCTGTAGGAACTAAAGCTTCCTCATCGTCAGCAGCAACTTCTTCAGCCGCTTCTTCTGTAGCTGCAACAGCCTTCTTAGCTGTGAAGAGTTCCATATCAGCCTTGAGCTGAGCATCATAAGCATGTCTGTCGATTTCAATATCGCTTACGGTCTTAAATCCGTTTGTAGCAAAACGCTGTGCGACAGCATTTGAACGAGCTTCGGATACTTCATAATCGTCTCTTTCAGCTTTGTCATACTGGAACAAACCGGCAACAGGCCATACACCATCAGCAAATTTGCCGATATAGCTCAAATTGGTGATTTCGTATGTTGTATCATCAATAGCGAAGGAGTACAACTTGGAGTTATTAGCTCCATCAAATGCTGAATAGTAGTACATTCCATCTTCTTCACAATAATACAATGAATCGTAGCAGATATTTCTGGACACAACTCCGATATTACCTACATATCCTGTACCATAGATATTTGAAAGACTGTAGTCATCAATGTTTACCAAAGTATCAAGTTCGTAAACGTTACCTGCCTGGTCGATTACATTGAACATATCTACAAAGTAGAGCTCTTCATTAAACATTGTTAATGTCCATCCTGCATAGGTAATACCTACAAGGCAAGAATTTCCTACTTCTTCGGTAAGATCGTAGATACCCTTCATTTCAAGGTTATATCCGTCATCTTCGAAGCCATAAGCAATTACATAAGGACCATAAGTTCCGAATACATCATATGACCAATAACCTGTAGCAAGGTCTGTGCTCCAAGGCAATTCTTCACTGAATTCAGCGTAGTCAGGTTCTTCTCCGGTTACATCTACGACGTAAAGGTAAGCAGAACTCTGTGAAGGTGAATATGCAGAACCATAGTACCAACCATCTATCAAAAGTGAATCTGCCATAGCCCACATAGGAACATCAAGAGGTACGTCAAACATCTTGGTAACATTGCCAAGGTCGTTTGTATCAAATCCGGCAAGGTATACATCACCATACTCATCCCAATATGTGGACTTAAGGTTTACTGTCTGTACATATACTTCTACTTCACATTCAGCGGTAAGGTTATTACCATCTTTGTCTACAGCATTGGTAGTAGCAGAAATGGTAGCAATACCTTCGCCAACACCGATTACAACACCGTCTGCGCTTACAATAGCAACGGATTCATCTGAGCTTGCCCATGTTACTGAAGGATCAAGAAGTGTCTCGGGACCTACATAAGCTTCAAGAGCATAAGAACTGCCCTTTCTGAGTTCAAGTTCAGTTTTGCTAAGTTCAATGCTTTCAACGATATCGGTATCAGCAATACCGCTCATGTTGACACGATACATTACATCATTTCCTGCATAGTCGATAACATCAACATAGAATACTGTTTCGGGATACTCAAATGTTAATTCTGTTGCTTCACCGGGTACTGTCTGGTTAGCAGCGAATCTTCCGACAACGTTCTTCTTAGCAGAATCAAGGATCAAAACAGCTGCTACATAACGGTTATCTTTTACAGATACTGTTAATTCTTTGTTCTCAACATCAATATTGGTAAGGTCTGCTTCGGGAGCAGTATTATCAATAGTCATGGGAATTGTAAGGTTTACGCCCTTTCCAAGTACCTTGGAAGGATCGTTGTAGTATGAAGGAACTGCAACTACGGAAACATTTACCTTTGTTCCTTCTGCAAGTGCTTCGCCATATGCATCTGTACCTGTCCAGTCAAAGTAAACAGAAGACATTGTATCTTCCCAGCTCTGGCCATTTACATAGTAAAATGCAGCATCTTCAGCACCCATATCCTCTTCATAATAAACTTCACCGGTCTCTGCATTTGAAATGACAGCCTTTACGTCAGCGGCATTTCTGATAAGTGTATAGTAGAAACCTGAAATCATATCGCCGTACTGGTTAGAGAATGCATTTCTGTCAGCAATGTATTCATCATCAGATGCATACATATTAGGCTCGAAATAGTACTCGTCATAATCCCCTGCAAAGGAGAATGTTAAGAAGTTTGTCTCTTCTTCACCTGTATATGTCTGCTGGTAATAGTCACCTGCAAAGTATTCCATTGCATCAAATGCATCAAACATGGAAGGATCTGACCAGTTACCATAGAATCCAAGATAAGGAATAGACATATCTACCGGTCCGTCAAGGTTTACAAAACCTTCTACGTACATACCGTTTTCAAAGTACTTCTCAATATACTGCTTATCAACTTTCTTAAGGTTTACGTTAATCTTAACCATAGCACGGTCGTTAGCGGGAACCTGAATAACTTTTTCAGCAAGTTTTGAAGAACCGGAAGCGATGAGTTTAGCAAACTCTTCACCATCCTCTGCATCAACTACGCCGTCTCCGTCGAAGTCAAAATCATCTTCAAATGCTTCAACAATGTCATTAGCAGTTCCATCCGCAAGAGCTTCAGCATCTGATGCATTAACTACACCGTCAGCATTAACGTCATAGAGGAATCTGTCATTCCATGTCTTAATAGGAGTAACCTTGATAGTAGGATCAAGCTTGTGAGGTTCACTTCCTACAAACTTTAAGCCTGCGTAATCAATACCTGTTTCTGTATATGTATCTACAGAAGTTTTGTAATAAATCTGTTTATTTGTAATGTTATAAATTGTGAAACTGAAGTTCCACTTACCGCCTCTTGAAGGGTTGTCGCCGATGGAAGCTTTAACCTTACCATCATTTCCCTTTGTATAGGCCTGCATAAGTACATATGCGGGAGATGTAATTGCTCTTTCAGCATTTGCAAGACCTGCACCCTGTCTTCTGGGTGAGTATGCGTTTCCGTTCTCATCTGTTAACGGAATTGCTGTAGACATAAGAAGAGCCTGTGCAAGTGATCTTGCAGGGATTCCTGTCTTCTTAACAAGGTCATTCTCTTCAATATACTGAAGAACCAATGCGGAAAGACCGGTCATGCTGGGAGCTGCCATTGAAGTTCCGCTGTAAACGGAATATGTTCCGTTATCTGTTGTAGAATAAATATTTCCGCCGGGAGCGGTGATTTCAGGCTTTAACTCAAGGTCTCCTGCGACACCCCATGATGAGAAGTCACTCATCTTAAATCCATCGGAAACATTGAAATTCGTTTCATCTTTGGCTGTAATAATTACCTTACCAAAGTAAGTACCTGTTGCTTCGTCATATTCTGAAGCATATCTGATGGCGTTACCTTCAGCCTGTGTAATGCTGGCTGCGGGAATAACTGCCATAGAACCGGAAAGATCCATTCCGATTGAACCATCCTGGTTATTGAAAACGAATAATGCTACAGCACCAGCTGCTTCTGCATTTTCGTGCTTCTCATAGAAACTAAGGTCACCACGGGATACAAGAACAACCTTGCCTTCAACATCAACATTTTCGAAGTCTTCTACATATCCGTAGGAATCAATGAATACGTAATCGTACTCTGTTCCGTTTCCGTTTTTATCAAGAGTACCCATAGAATCTACGTAATCTGTGCAGTCATTATAGAAAGCAGAAACAGTACCCTGGAATAATGCTCTCTTACCGGTAAAGCTTGAGTTATTAGCACTTGCTACGGTAAATGCATTTGAATAAGAACCGGGGGAACCTGCTGTATCTGAATTAACGTCAGATCCCAATAACGCACCATATGTGCTGTTTTCAGCCCAGTAACCTGAGTTACCTGCTGAAATGGTAACAACTGTGCTTGTTCCGTTAAGGTTAGCAAAAATCTCGTTAACATACTCTTCTGCGTCATAAGACTCGCCGGCATTACCTGAACCAAGGCTTAAGTTAATGGTATCAGCGCCAAGAAGAATAGCATCTTCGATAGCACACATATAGTCATCTGTAAAAGCACCACCTGCGATACCAAATACCTTCATAACTATTAACTGTGCATCGGGAGCAATACCTACAACACCGCTTTCCTGTGTCTTGAACTCGCCATTATAATTTAAATACTTGTTGGCAGTTGCAATACCGGAAACGTGTGTACCGTGGTCTGTCTGGTTATCTCTTTCGTGTGTAACGTAAAGACTTTCATCAACATAGTTAAATGCAAAAGGTACCTTTGCAGAATTGTAAAGAACATCTGCGGTAAGTCTTCTTCCGTACATAGCCTTTGCATTAAGTCTGTCAAGAACACTTGCGATTTCTTCCTTGTCAAGAAGATCGTAATCTGCGATTTCCTTACCGTTCTTTTCTGCGGTTTCATTAAGTCCGTAAAGGAATCCGTCTTCAGCAAATGAAGGATGGTCAATATCAAGACCTGTATCAATAACTGCGATTCTTCTGCCTGCGCCTGTGTAGCCTGCTGCCCATGTGGGATAGCTTCCTACCATAGTACCTGCAGACATTGTCTGGGGCTCGTTAGCCTGTACCTCGTGAACGGGAACGATGTAAACACCTTTAACACCGTCAACCTTCTCGATATCAGCGAGTTTACCAAATTCAACTTCTGCGGATACAGCGTTGGTAATAAGTGTAAACTCACGCTTTGTGTTAAGTTCTTCACCTGCAAGAACTTCTTCTTCGATTTTTTCGATAACTGCTTCCTGTTCTTCAGCAAGCTTATCGGAATATGCCATTGCTGCAGCGTTTTCAGCAATGTTCTCTGTGGAAAAGCCTTTTTCCACTACTGCTTCGTCATCAAATTCGATAAATACACGAACTGCTTCGTCATCAGCATATTCGGCCTCTTCCTTCTCAACAGAAGAAGCTACAACAGCCTCAACCTCAGCGGTCTCATCTACCTGTTCAAAAACTGCAGCTGTTTCTGTCTCTTCAGCATCTGCCGCAAATGCCATTGTTGAAGGAAACATTGTTCCCAAGCAAAGACATAAAGTAAGTGCAAATGCCAAGAGGCTCTTCATTTTGAACTTTTTCATGTAGTTCATACCTCCTTACTTTCTCTCCGTTTTTGGGCACAAAAAAGCGCTTACACGAGATTCTCATCACTGTAAGCGCAATATTTTATACAAATATTTAAACAGATTACCGCCAATCTGCCTTACCTTAACCCCAGTGTGTACCCGCTATGCACCTTGTGCCTATTGCGGTACATTATAGCAACGTTGCGTTACTATGTCAATGCTTTACTACGTTAAATTGTCTCCACACCTGTAAAAATTCTGTAAGAATTTCCACCCTGCTTTTTGCATTCATACATAACAGAGTCAACGTTCTCAAGACACTCTTCAAAAATAGCATTCTCGTCGCATAAAGTTGCTCCAAGGCTGACCGAAACCCTGCTTCCCTCCAGGTGCTCAAGATCAATATCCGAAATATTCTTTAAGAATCTTTCAACAACCGCTTTAGCCACGGTTTCCGTGGGAATATCTGTAGCATATACCACAAATTCATCACCACCCAGACGCATCAAAACATCAGACGCTCTGAATGTCTTTTCCATGGTCCTTGCTATCTGTACCAGCACTTCATCCCCCACACTGTGACCGAATGTATCGTTGATATGCTTGAACTTGTTAACATCGAAGAGAATAAGCAATCCTCTTTCACCGTTTGCTATTGCCGACTTTATTCTGCTTTCACCGCTTCTTCTGTTATTGATTCCGGTAAGTCCGTCAGTTTCCGAAAGTACAAGAAGATCGTCCTCCAGCTCTTTCTTCTCTGTTATATCCGTAAGTGAGAACACAAGTACTTTCTTACCGGTGGAAAGGTTTACACATTTACCATGTGACAAAGCATACGTGGTAGCTGCGTCAGCCCTTACTATCTTGCATTCGCTTGTCGTCTCTTCATTGTTTTCCTTAAGTCCGTCAATCATCTGGCGGATTTCTTCGGCGTTCTCTTCGGTAAGCTTTGAATAAAGAACATCCATGTTTCCTTCAAGATTCTGAACATCACTTATTCCAAGCATGGAAAGAGCTTCTTTATTAATAAGAATAATTTCGTCTGTATCATAAGCAAGGGACAAAAATCCGATACTCTGAACCTTTAAAAGCTCAGAATATATTTCATTCTGGTTTTCAAGGGCCTCACGAAGCATATCCACTGCCCTTGCAAAGCTTCCCACTTCGTCGTTTCGTTCTTTGTATCTTTGAACGGTTTCATCAGTAGACAAATCCTGTTTTGTAAGTTTATTGATAGAACCTTCAATTCTATTAAATGGTTTAAGAATAAACTTAATGCCCACCATACATGCCACAGTAAGGATTATTGATGCCATGAAACACAGTACGAAAAGTCTTTTTGACATACTTCCGGTGGGTTCGTTGATAACATTAATGTCAGCAACTGCCACAAACAACCAGTTTCTGTCCACCATGTAACGGGCAGACGCAATTTTTTCACCGTCTCTGTACTGGTATTCCACATCCTTATCTCTTCTGTTGATAGCCGAGATAATATCCAGAATATGGGGATCTTCACAATAAGTTCCCACGTATTGGTCTTCTTCAGCAAAAATAAACTCGGTCGTAAGAACATTAATAAGCGAATAGCTCTCTCTGTGGTCCGAAGTATCAGTAAGTTTTTTAAGTACCCCGTCAAGAGCCTCTGTATTAAATGCACAGCCTACAAAGCCTATGCATTTTCCGTTTTCATCCCTTACCGCACTATATGAAGAAATAACATGTTGTTTCGTAACAGGTGCCGTAACAAGTCCTGAGCAGAATGCCGTGCTGCTTCTTTCAAGCATTCTCTGAAGTTGATAGAGAGCATCGCCGCTTCTGAATGTTTTATTAATGGAGTCGGGATTGTTATGAGCATATACGTATGTATCCATATCTGCCACATAAAGACCTTCCATATTGGGCACGCCCGCAGCATATCTTTCAATATAGTCCTGCGCCTCTTTTATGTTTTCAGGCGAAGAATCCTTTAACACATCCGTAATTACCTTATTTCTTGAAAAAGCATCAAGGTACTTCGTACATTTATCAATGTACATCTCCACAACTTCCGCCCTATCCTTGGCAATTACTTCCAAATCATCCAGCACAGTTTTTTCAAGCATATCAGTAGTATCCCTGTTAGCAAAAGAAAGCAACAGAGACATAATCAGAAGCTGCATTATGACGATAAATACTGAAACTTTGAAAACAATAGAATTTCTCTTCATAGGCACCTCATGGGACTATTTCCCACCGATACGCCTATTATAAAATTGTGACATTACTAAATCGTTAACAGTTTTTCAATAATCGCCGAATAAATTTCCTCATTCAACACTTCATCCATTCCGAAAACATGCGGTTCCTGCTCCTTTAAAAGGCCGCGTCTTACGACCTGTGCCACACTGTTGGCACAAACCCTGCAATCATATATGTCTTTAAGAGCGACTGCGTCACCCCAGTCCAAATCCTTAAGTCCCATTATCCGAAGCATAAACTCATGAAGGATTCTGGCGGCAATCTTTTTAGTAAGGGGGCTTTCCAGCTGACTGTCTGAAAAGCCCCCGTACGTATAGTCTTTTAGATTGCCGCTTTGTGTTTCGGATATTTCTTTTCCTGTTCTTTTGCCGTATTCGGTCAAAAGAAAATCCGTAAACTCATAAGCATTCATAGCATTTAACCGATTGAAACCTTTATAGTAACGTTTTCACAAGCCTTAAGGCCCTTTACCGTGAATACACCATCGGACAATTCCGATGTTTCCCCTGTCCAGAGATTCTTTATCGAATACTTCAGGCCTTTCTTTATCAGTTCCTCTCCGAAAAACTCCTGTATCTTTTCAACAGAAATACTGTATGTATCTGCTTTGTCCTCTTCGCTGACATTTATAAAGCTTATGGCGAAGTTTCCGCCTTCAAGAGGTTTTGCCAGAATATCCACACGGTTTATGTCCCGTATATACTCTTTGTCCGGAGCACCGTTGGAAAGTGTGGAGAACACACGCTTTGCCTGAATTCCGAGGGAATCCTGATTAAGTGAAATAATATCTTTATTGGCAATAATGTTATAAAAAATATCGCCCTTTTCCACTCTTCTAAGGTCCAGACCCAGCATCAGCGGTGAATTCATCATGCACCACATGGCCATGTGGGTTTTGCACTGAGTCTCATCAAGACCGTTCATACCTATCATAAGCATGTCAGGATCGTTCCAGCCCTTTTGAAGGCCTGCAAATTCGTCCATTATTACAGCCTTGTTATACTGGCTTGTTACTCCCGTGGTGTAGTCGGAAGCCCAGGCTCCATATCCGGGATCTCCGTCATTTCCCACTCTGAAGGTTATATCGTTAAGTATTCTCCAGCTGTCGCAAACCTTATATCCCCAGTTCTGAGGCTGGGTCTTACCCCATTCGCATGCAGAATAGACTATGTCGTGTCCCGGCTTTGCCTTGTTAAGTCCCTTTAATAGTCTCGCATATGAATTTAATGTATTTTCCTGACGACGGTGATTCATAATGCGGATTGTGTTTTTTCCCGCTTTAAGGCTCACTTTGAACCCATCGCTCCAGACAAATGAATCTTCCCTGGCAGTTTCCTTAACAAAATCGTCAAAGAAAACCTCCTCGCCAACAGCAAGCTGCAGCCATTCACCTGCACCTTCACGCTTGCCGGTTGCATACTCTATGGAAACTTCAATCTCTGAATCCTTATCGAAGGAAACTCCAAACTGCAACTCGCTGCTTCTTGGTCCTACGGGAGAAGCCATGGGGCCTGTTCCGTCAAAGGTTCCTATGCCCTCAACTATATCTTCCTTAACAGAAGCAATCTCACCCGTAAGTTTTCCGTCAACAGCCTTATAAACCTTTTCACCTATTTTCACGGATCTGATTCTGGGTGCAAAGGTATATCTTGCGTTCTCGGGATTTGAAAAAGTTGCATTATCCCAAAGGTAATAACAGTTATCAACCTTTAAAAAATCCACTCCCCATTCCACATAGCTTTTTGCATCTTCTTCTTCGAACCCGCAGGTTCCCACAAGTGCACCGGCGCAAAGGTTTGTTCCGATGTCATTGTACATGCCGAATTTCAATCCCTTGGAGTGGACGTAGTCCGAAAGAGCCTTGAAGCCGCTTGGAAACTTTACTTCTTCATTGGAAAGCTTTCCGTTTACACGCTCCGGTTTATAACAACCGTCATCCAGCACAATAAACTCATATCCAAGCTTATCAAGACCAAGCTCTATAAACTTATCCGCCATGGCCTTTGAAAGAGCTTCCGTATTGTTGCTTCCAAATGCATTCCAGCTGTTCCAACCCATTGCAGGAAGATGGTTTTTCTTCTTTTCGTATAGCACTTCGCCCTTTTCAAAAAAATCGAATCTGCCTTCTTTGGTAAGTTTGTCAGGTGTCATAATGTCTCCTTTGGTAAAACGTTTTGCTTAGTACAGTTTACAACAGTAAAAAGCAATTATTCAACCCCAAGAACCAATCCGTCTTCCCTCAGTTCATAAACCTTGTCGCACACATCATAAATAAACTTTCTGTCATGGGAAATGCTTATTACGCATCCCGGAAATTCAGAAATCATTTTTCTTATGACAGGTCCCGAAAGGGGTGAAAAGTTTCTTGTAGGTTCATCCAGAATCAAAACATTTGCTCCCGAAAGACTCATCTTCAAAAGAAGGGTTTTCGCCTTCTGTCCGCCGGACAGCTCCCTTATGGGATGGTCCATTTCATCGGGCGTATACTTCAGAGCCCCAAGATACGTTCTGATTTTAGTACGTTCTTCTTTGTCACCGGATTTATCCAGATAGTCCACAGGGGTCATG
This sequence comes from Lachnospiraceae bacterium, assembly GCA_045617745.1. Classification (GTDB taxonomy): domain Bacteria; phylum Bacillota; class Clostridia; order Lachnospirales; family Lachnospiraceae; genus UBA1258. The sequence goes on from JAZLJG010000022.1 coordinate 16,327, forward strand.
TCCAGGTCCAGAAGGTCCTCATAATTCTGAGGCATATATTCTGCCCTGATATCATCCCTGTTCAAAAGGTCTTCTGCAATCTTTCTAAGAAGGGTGGTCTTTCCCGCTCCGTTCTTTCCGATAATGCATACCTTTTGTGAGCCTTTGATTCTTAAGAAAATGTCCTTTGCCAGTACCCTGGTATCATCCGGAGTTTTCAGTTCATCAAGGCTGTACTCGATAACCGTCTTTCCGGAAGGAATGACGGCTTTGTCATCTCCCAGTTTAAAGAAGATAGCCTCTTCCATTTCAGGCATTTGGGTCATTTGCGCATCTTCTCTTTCAAAACGGTGCTCCAAAGCCTTTACGGTATGCATCTTCTTTTTAAGAAGCCTTCCCACAGCCGGAGCCTGTCTGGAAACATTGGCCTGTGCTGCATCCACGCTCTGATAAATCCTTCTGAATTTTTCATCACGGATTTTCTTTTGCTTTCTGTCGTTAAGAGCTTCCTGCTTTTGCTTCTCAAAGTACAGGAAACGGCTTTCCATATAATCGTTATAGTTTGTATGGGCAACTGTGTATCTTGCTTCGGTCTTACGTTTCACCTGCTCTATGTGAATAATCACATTTGCAGTGTTTTCGATAAGCACCTCGTCATGGGAAATAAAAAGAACTATTCCTTCCCATTCATTAATAAGCTTCTCAAGCCATTCAAGCGTATCTATGTCGATATCGTTGGAAGGCTCGTCCATAAAAAGCGCCGTGGGATTTCCCATAAGGATTCTCATCATCTGGGCTTTGACTTTTTCACCGCCTGAGAGAGTTTCCATCGTCTGATCTCTATAGAAAAAATCAGGCTCTACCGAAAACTCCTTGCTAAGGGAGGCAAGTTCTTTGGGATTTTTCTCAAAAAACTCTTCCCTTTCACAGAAAAACTCATAGACTGTTTTTGCTTTGTCGCAACTCGAGAGCTCCTGGGGAAGGTAACCTGCCATTTCTCCGGTTAAGATTCTCTCGCCCTCAAACTCCGCATACTCCCCGGCTAAAGAAGGGTCATACATCCATTTGAGAAGCGTGGATTTTCCGTTTCCCTCTTCTCCTATTATGACTGCCTTGTCACCTTCGTTAAGGACCAGATTAAAGTCCTTAAGGATAACACGCGCGTCCTTTTTGTGGGTTATTGTTAAATTTTTTATCGATATCATATTGTTTGCTGTTCTATCCTCTTAAAACCTCTATAAGAAGTTTTACAAAAAACACGCTAAGCACCACAAGCATTGTAGGCTTAACAATTTTAGTTGTTCTTTTTACAAAGGCCCTTGAACCTAACCAGTTTCCGAGAATGCTGAAAAGACCCGCTGTGAGTCCCAAAGGAATCAGCGCCTTTCCGTTAATAAGAAAAACTGTCAGGGCAGCAATGTTACTGCCAAAGTTAATGGCCTTTGAAATACCGTTTGCGGTTGTAAGTTTCATATGTGCAACCGTTGTAAGCAAAAGAATCAGAAACGTTCCCGTTCCCGGTCCGTAGAAACCGTCGTAGGCTCCTATAACTGCTGCCAGAACAACCGCAATAGTATATGTTTTAAAGGAAGATAAAGGCTCCCTTTCCTCAGTTGAAAGTGCTTTACTTTTCATAACCGCAAAGGCGGTAACAGGCAAAAGAAAAAGCATCACTATCTTCAAAATCCCGTCATCCACAAGAAGCGAAAGCCTTGCTCCTCCCTGGGATCCTGCAACGGAAAAAGCCACACAGATAATGGCGGGTTTCCATGGAATATATCCCTTCTTCGCATACCGGAATACCGATATGGAAGTACCCATTGAGGAACTCAGTTTATTGGTGGCGATTGCATTATGTGCGGGAAGACCTGAAATAAGATAAGCAGGCAGTGAAATAAGTCCTCCGCCTCCCGCAATCGAATCTATAAAACCCGCAATAAAAACCAAAGGGCACACAATCAAAAAAGTCCACACAGTAATAAGTTCCATAATAATTCCTTATATCAATCCGAAATGTTTCATTGCATTATATAATCCGTCCTGATGGATATCATCGGTAACGTAATCAGCTATCTCCTTAATGGACTTCGAACCGTTACCCATTGCTATTCCGGTTCCCACACACTGAATCATCTCTATATCGTTCGCACTGTCACCAACAGCATATGCCTCTGAAGGGTCTGCTCCCAGATATTCGCAGATTCTTCTGATACCTTCCGCCTTGCTGATACCCGGAATAACAGCCTCAAAAACAGCCTGGATTTCATTCAGATCCTTATCCGGTCTCTGGTTCACATCAGGAGTAAGTCCATGCTCGATAAAATCAAAATATTCGGTAAGTCCTGCCTTGAAGGTCTCGTAATCTGAACCCGTAATAACGTCTCCGGAGAATTTGTTGGCATTCATGGAAGCATCGAATCTGTCCATGGTTATTGCGTCTTCGCCCATAACCTCATACATCCTGTCCACAAAGCCGTCCTTTTCAAAACCGTGTCTTGATATCCAGTGTTTTACAGGACCTTCAAGAACAATCGGAACATTGCATCTTACGGAAAGCTCCACCACTTTCCTGATTACCTCCGAATCCACCAGTTTGTTATAAAGAACCTTTCCGTCAATTTCCACGTATCCACCGCAGGCAGCTATCGTACCCTGGAAACCCATCTTCAAAAGTTCTTTGTCCCTAATATGTCCCTTTGCCCTTCCGCTGCAGATAATCGGAATATGACCGTTCTCCACAAGCTTCTTTACTGCGTCCTTGGCACTTTGAGGAATCTTTCCTTCCCAGTCCCAGATGGTACCGTCAATATCAAAAAACACAATTTTCTTCTCAGCCATTACGACTCCCTTCGCCAAACCTTTTCCATATTTTAACCCAACGAATCTTTTGGTGTAAAGGATAAATCCCCGGTTCCCGGCCCGGGGGACGGGAAGCAGACTACATGGTATAATTTACATTCCGCATGCGGTATATAAGTGCCACAAGGTCGCATTTTCTGGGTATAGCAAGGAATCTCTCACATTCCGGGAAAAATCCGGAATAGACTGTATCCAGACCCTTCTCTTCGATTTCTTTGTAAAGGTCTTCTATCTCCTTATCAAGGTCCACCTTTGTTTCATGTTGTCTGTTTTCAATGATGCGTACCATAAAGGCCATGGCAGTACGCTGCTCTCTGCAGATAACGTCATGTATTCCGGAAGAGTCTATTTTTTCGTCACCTATAAAGATATAGTCAATATCCGGAACCGACAGTTTTTCCTGGCCAAAGCGTTCCGGGTAAGAGGTGAACCCATCCGAAGTCAGTATCCTCTTCTGAGTCCAGCAGGCTTTCATTAAGGTTTCTGATTCCTTTTCCGGAGCGATTTCCCTGACTCGTTTTGAGACATCGTACATTCTGTACTCATCCATCAGAAAAACCCTGTCGGCTACAGAAAGGTACTCTCCGCTTCCGCCGATTACAAGAATCGTGGACACTTTGCATTCTTTGTATATCTCGTTTACCCGTTCCGTAAATGGAGTAATAGGCTCCCTCTTTACCAGTTCCTTCATAAGGCTGTCACGAATCATAAAGTTTGTGGCGCTTCTATCCTCGTCAATAAGCAGAAGCTTTGAACCGCAATCCACGGCTTCAAGTATATTGGCTGCCTGTGAAGTTGAACCGGAAGCATGATCTGTAGAAAAGTCATTCGTACTTCCGCCGGGAAGCCAAGATATAAAAGGTGAAATATCGATGTTCTTTATACATCTTCCGTCCTCCGCAGAAATTGTCATGGCCGATGAATCCGTTACGCAAAGTTCCCTTCCGTCATAAAGGCAGTGGTCGTATATTCCTGCTGAAATCGTATCGAGAACTGTGGATTTTCCGGAGTAACCTCCGCCTGTAATAACCGTAACGCCCCTTTTGATTCCCAGCCCCTTTATTCCGCAGGCCTCCACCTCATCCTCCGGGGGAGCTGAAAAAGGAATTGCATTTTCCAAGGGAAGGCCTGTTTTTGCATCCCTTGGAAGTATGCTTCCGTTTGCGATAAACGCACAGTAATCACTTTCCTTAAGCCACTTTCGTAACTCTCTTTGCTTTATGGCAAGTCTGACTACGTCCTTTGCTTCCCCTTTATCGAAGTAAGTGACAAAATCGGAAACTGCCATGGGCAAATCGTTAACAAGCATCGATAGTGCTTTTTTTATCCGCTTTCTCGGCAGCTGTACCTGAATACGCATAAATAAGCACATCTTCGGCTCTTCTACCTGTTCAAAATAATCAACTTTGTTACCTCCTGCATAGTAATAGTCCTTTGACGACCTTGGTCCAAAGAAAGCGGTATTTCTTTCAAGGACCTCTCCCCCGAGTTTAGCCGTGTAATAATAACCGGTCTCCGTCTCGGGCTTGTGCCTGTTGTAAAGCATTTCATTCAGCTTTTCAATGTAAGGCACAAATTTTCTGTAGCAGTAGTCTGCCACGGTTGTCTCATAAGTTTCTATTCCCAGCCTTTCAGCAGGAATCCCTATAAGGAAAGTCGGCTTGTCCAAAGAAGCCTTGTTGGTAAGCTCCACTGAAAACGATATGTCCTCATACCAGAACATGGAATCGGTTCCGTACTCATAAAAAGCTCCCGGATTTCCGTATGTTCCCGGAGGTATCACTACCTTTGCCTCATACATTTCCTTGTAAGTTGTGGTGGAATTATCCATTTGAAGTAAATAAAATTTGAGACGTTTCATGTTTTTTCACCCTTTTAACCTTTCGTAAGTTAACAAATCAACTGTAACTACCGAAATTTGAGCAAAAAAATACCGTGACAAACGCCACGGAAAAACATGGAATATAGAATATATATAAACGATAATCTAAAAGTCCAGTTCCCGAGGTAATACATTATTGAGTTTGTTCACAGATACTTTGCTCATCATGTCAATTACCTCCTTTTGAATTGAGCTTTTATTTTTCGATTTCGTTGAGATTGTAGAGCGATTTAGGGAATTTGTCAACAGTTTTATTTTTCTGTCACTCTCCGTCCAAAGAAAACTCATTATAATATTCCTGAGAATTAATCACCAGTACGTTGTCGTCCGCCCAATATATTTCCATATTCTCAAATTCGCCCCATCTTCCCGTATAAACTCTGTCACTTTTCTCTTCCTTTTCAAAAAAGAACGGATGGCTATCTTCCTCTTTTCTGTAGATTTCCACGAAAGTTTTTCCACCAAGGGCGCCTTCATTACAGTCTATGACTTCCGCATAATATTTACCGCTTGGAGACTCCACTGTTTTCACCACATTCAATGACCCGAAATCGCTAAACAACAGGCCCACTATTAATACCAGAAAAGTAGGCAACGCCAAAAGACCCGAAATAATCAAAGACAAATTCTCCAGATCCTTATCACCTTTTCCCAAGGTAATGCAAATATTGCAAATCACAGATATCAATCCGCAAAAGAAAACCAAATAGCTCCTGCTAATAAGTAAAAGGCCTGCATTCCCGATAATTGACAACGGAGTTATTAGCGCTGCAAGAACCCGCGCCGAATCTTTGCTGAACTCTTCTTTTGAAACACATAAATAAAAAGACAAAATTGTCGAAAGAACAACAATAATATCAACATTTTTGAAAACGAAAAGATTTTTCGCCGGCGCAAAAAAAATCTTAACCGCAGGATAAAAAACAGCCAGCACGAACAAAATGCACATCAGTATATTTTTATTTTTCTTCACGTTATTTCACTCCCAACCTTCCTTTACTATCTGCTTCAGCATAGCACCGGCAATGCACTATATTATGAAATTATTTCCGCATATTTTCTTAATACGCCAAACAGGCTCTTAGAAGCAATGAAAAAGAGCGGCTGCAAAAGCCGCTCTTTCAGACTGAAGACAAAGTCCAAGGTTTTGAAGCCTTGGGCTTTCTTTTTGCCTCTTGCGGTTTACATAACTATGCTTTTGTGCTATAATAATAGTACGAGGTTATGGCTTATGATGACACAGGAAAACGAAAAAGTT
>JAZLJG010000023.1:0-1067 GCA_045617745.1 Lachnospiraceae bacterium
TCATACTTGGTTGCCACCATTTAGGCACAACACCGTTCCGAAGAGTCTTTCGGACATGCTTGCAACTTTGTCCAATTTGGACATGCAACATTGTCCATTTTTGCTTTGCAACTTTGGGTAATTTTATTATGCAATAAACACTCCAAATTAGTCCCAAAATCTTCCACAACCGGCTGATAGTAGTCATCACATGTGCAATAGTATTCGAATTCGTAATCAAGTTTTTCACGAAGACGTTTCGCGAAGAGATCATGTATTGCCTCTTTTGTCATGAACGAATTATTCTTCAACTTCCGGATCAGCTCTTTATCTTTTGTTATTTCTTCAGTCGGAGTAAGAATAATCTCTGCTTCATAGTGACAGTCTACCGTTCCATTGCCCGCATCCCAAACAGCAAATCCCTCCCACTTGTGAGTGAATTCCTCTTTCAGAAACTGCCTTAACCCTTCTCGTTCCATCTCTTTCCACTCTTTTCTGTGAGAGTTTGAATAAAGAGCGGTCATGATAATACTAAGCCTGTCAGCCATTCTTTTGTTGAGACTGCATTCTCTTCGTATGATTTCGGAAACCTCTTCCGTGCTATCATGAGCAAACTCAATAATCGTTACGATACGGGATGCCATAAGGTACAGAATGGCAGATGCCGTTTTCCTGTCCACCGCTTTCAACTCAAGCAGTTCAAGATAGACCGTGTATGGTTCATCTGTTATACAAGCCGGTCCGTTCCTGTCGATGATTTCTTTGAGTCCGGCCACTATACGTTCAATACATATGTCCGACATTACTATTCATACCCTCTCTTTCAGTAAGCTATATAACCTCAGATCAAAAGGTGTAAACAAGGTGTAAATCAGATACTACTCTGCCCATAAATGGCTTATTTCCGCCATTCTTTGCATAGGCATTAAATCCTGCCGTGGCAGATGAATAGTATCTTAATCATATCATTTTTCCTTGTTTTATCAGGGCTTAAACACCTTTTGTATTTCCATTTGCCGGCATAACATATGCATATTTTGGTATATTTACACCGGCAAAAGGTGTAAAGTAAGGTGTAATTATTTTTC
>JAZLJG010000024.1:0-1621 GCA_045617745.1 Lachnospiraceae bacterium
CTTTTTGTGTACTTTTTATTCCTCAGCAATAGCTCCTACAGGACACTGACCTGCACAAGAACCGCAAGAAATACATGTATCGGGATCGATTTCAAATTTGGAATCGCCTGCGGAAATAGCACCAACGGGGCACTGAGATTCGCAAGAACCGCATGATACACATGAATCACCAATTACAAATGCCATAATATCTACCTCCTTACTATTAGGTTCAACTCATTGTATTATAGAAAAATTGAAAAAACAAGTAAATAATTTATTAACTGCATAAAACTATAATCATCGTTATGATGGAAGTGTCCGGGCAAACACAAAAACGGCTTCTTTGTACCTAAAAAAGTACATTTCATAACCTTGACGAGGGTATGTTGAAAACTTATAATTGTTTTTGCTAGGATATGATAAACATGGGCTTCGGCTAATGTTTTTAGTACCGGTTAAATAAATATTGTATGACTTATTCATACACAATTCATAGTAAAGGAGAACTCATATGAAGAACTTTGAAGAGTGGAATGGTTTCGAAGGACGTATATGGAAAGATGAAGTAAACGTTCGTGATTTCATTCAGAAGAACTATCAGCCTTATGATGGTGACGAAAGCTTTTTAGCTGCTCCCACAGAAGCTACTAACAAGCTTTGGGGAAGACTCCAGGAATTACAGAAAGAAGAACGTGAAAAGGGCGGCGTTCTTGACTGCGAAACAAAGGTTGTTTCCAGCCTTACATCTTACGGCCCCGGCTACATTGACGAGTCCATGAAGGATCTTGAACAGGTCGTTGGTCTTCAGACAGATAAGCCCCTTAAGAGAGCATTTATGCCTTACGGTGGTATCAGAATGGCTGAAGAAGCTGCTGAAAGCTACGGCTATGAAATCGATCCTGAACTTAAGAACGTATTTGAAAACTACATGACAACTCATAACGATGCTGTGTTCGCAGCATACACAGATGAGATGAAGCTTGCTCGTAAGACACATATCGTAACAGGTCTTCCTGATACATATGGTCGTGGACGTATCGTAGGTGACTATCGTCGTATTGCTCTTTATGGTATTGATTACCTTATCGAAGCAAAGCAGGCTGATAAGAAGAACTGCGGTTGCGGTAACATGTATGATGATGTTATCCGTCTTCGTGAAGAAATTTCAATGCAGATTAATGCTCTTAAGGGCATCAAGGAAATGGGTAAGATCTACGGATACGACCTTTCCAGACCTGCTAAGACAGCTAAGGAAGCTTGTCAGTGGTTATACTTTGGTTACCTTGCAGCTATCAAGACACAGAACGGTGCAGCTATGTCAGTTGGACGTGTTTCCACATTCCTTGATATCTATTTTGAGCGTGACCTTAAGAACGGTGTTATTACTGAGTCTGAAGCACAGGAAATTATCGACCATATGACCATGAAGTTCCGTATGGTTAAGTTCGCAAGAATTCCTTCTTACAACCAGTTATTCTCAGGAGATCCCACATGGGCTACTCTTGAAGTTGGTGGTATCGGTATGGATGGACGTTCAATGGTTACAAAGACCGACTATCGTTTCCTTCATACTCTTGAGAACATGGGACCTTCACCCGAACCCAACCTTACAGTTCTTTACTCAAGCGCTCTTCCTGAA
>JAZLJG010000025.1:0-38943 GCA_045617745.1 Lachnospiraceae bacterium
AGATTTTCTCGGCTACAGGGATGCAAAGCTTGTTTGCAAGGCCCGGGGTAATGTCTGATTCATGGATAATAACCGGAATCTTTAAGGAATTTGCTGCTCTTACAATGGGAACGCTTACAAATCCGCCCTTTGAAAAGATAATATCCGGCTGTATTTTCTTAAGAACCGATTTTGCTTCTGCAAAGCCTTTAATAATTCTGAAAGGATCGGTAAAGTTCTTAAGGTCAAAATAGCGGCGAAGCTTACCGGTTGAAACTCCGTAATAGGGAATCTGATAATCTTCTATAAGTCTCTTCTCGATTCCGTCTTTGGAGCCGATGTAGGATATTTCGTATCCTGCTTTTTTTAATTCGGGGAGAAGAGCAATGTTGGGAGTAACATGTCCCGCAGTGCCGCCTCCTGTAAGAACAATCTTTTTACTCATTTTCACGCCTTCTTAGCTGTATATTCTTCTAATGCTTTTGCCAACTGGTCGGGGCAGGAGGTGCTTCTCATGCCACAGGTAATACCGGAAAGTCTTTTAATGACTTCCTCGACGGGCATTCCTTCCACAAGAGCGGTAATGCCTTTGTGATTTCCGTCACATCCGCCGGTGTATTTTATGCCGTAAACTTTTCCGTCCACTACTTCAAAATCAATGCCGTTTGCGCATATTCCGCTGGGTCTGAAATGCATACTTAATCCTCCGATTATTGTGAAATTATATAATTGCCTTATTATAGCACAGCAAACGTTAACAAACTATCGATAATCTTGAAAACAACCCCTACATAGATTATAATAACCAAGGATTTTTGAAAAGATTATCTAAAAGATTGTACAACAATTTGGAGGAAAAACAATGGTTTCGTGGAAAAATCTTGATACTCTGGAAAGTTTTAGGGAACTTTCAGGTGTAAAGAAAGTTAATTTAAAGGAAGCTATGTCCGGCGACAACGGGGCAAAGAGAGTTAAAGAATACAGTGTTCCCATGGCCGAAGGTATGGCTTTTAACTATGCTGCAAAGGCAGTAGACAAGGATGTTCTGGATGCTCTCGAAAAGCTTGCAAAAGAAGCACAGCTTGCAGAGAAGTTTGAAGCATTATACAACGGCGAAGTAATCAACACCGGAGAAAAGAGACTTGTTCTTCATCAGCTTACAAGAGGTCAGCTTGGCAATAAAGTTGTTGCTGACGGCGTTGATAAGAGAGAATTTTATGTGGCACAGCAGGAAAAGATTGCCGAGTTTGCCAAAAAGGTTCATAAGGGAGAGATTGCCAATGCCAAGGGCGAAAAGTTCACTACAGTAGTACAGATAGGTATCGGTGGAAGTGACCTTGGCCCCAGAGCAATGTACCTTGCTCTTGAAAACTGGGCAAAGAAAACCGGCAACTTCAAGATGGAAGCAAAGTTCATCTCAAACGTTGATCCTGATGACGCAGCAGCAGTACTTAACAGTGTGGATGTTGCTCATTCACTTTTTGTTCTTGTGTCTAAGTCAGGAACAACACTTGAAACACTTACAAATGAATCCTTTGTTAAGGAAGCTTTAAAGAATGCGGGCCTTGATGCTTCAAAGCACATGGTAGCCGTAACAAGTGAGACATCGCCTCTTGCAAAGAGCTCTGATTATCTTGCAGCATTCTTTATGGATGATTTTATCGGCGGACGTTTCTCATCTACTTCTGCAGTAGGCGGAGCAGTTTTATCACTTGCTTTCGGCCCCGAAGTATTTGCCCGCTTCTTAAAGGGTGCGGCAGAAGAAGACAAGCTTGCAAAGAACAAGGATTTGCTTAAGAACCCTGCAATGCTTGACGCATTAATCGGTGTATATGAAAGAAATATTTTAGGCTTCGGTGCTACAGCAGTACTTCCTTACTCTCAGGCACTCAGCCGTTTCCCTGCACATTTACAGCAGGCAGATATGGAATCCAACGGTAAGTCCGTAAACAGATTCGGTGAACCCGTAAACTACGTAACAGGTCCCATCATTTTCGGTGAACCCGGAACAAACGGCCAGCATTCTTTCTACCAGCTTTTACACCAGGGAACAGACATTATTCCTCTTCAGTTTATAGGTTTTAGAAACAGCCAGATTGGAACAGATGTGGATATTCAGGGAAGCACCAGCCAGCAGAAACTTTGTGCTAACGTGGCTGCTCAGATTGTTGCCTTTGCCTGTGGTAAAGAGGATGATAATAAGAACAAAAACTTCACAGGCGGACGCCCTTCAAGTATTATCACAGGTGATTCACTTACACCTGAATCTCTCGGAGCTTTGCTTTCACACTTTGAGAACAAAATTATGTTCCAGGGCTTTACATGGAACGTTAACTCCTTTGACCAGGAAGGTGTTCAGCTTGGAAAGGTTCTTGCAAAGAAAGTTCTTGCGCACGAAACAGAAGGAGCTCTCAGAAGTTACAGCGATTTATTGAATATCTGATTTGACTTTCCCAAGGGAATGTTAAGGCTGTGCCAAATGGCACAGCCTTTTTTGTTAATACGAATTTACTATAATTCCATTGTAATGAGGTTTTCGGAGGAAATACCTATGGTAAGAATGGAAATCGTATGCCTATGTATTGTTATCTTTCTGGCTATTATGTTTTTTAGCGGGAAAAGAGCAAAAAGCAAACTCAGATTCATATATACGCTGGTTCTTATTTCTGTTGCCATCTTTTTGGTTTTTGATGCGGCAGCGGTGTACTCTGCGAACCATATGTTTTCAGTAAGATCGGTTTATACGAATTTTTTCCATAAATGCTATGCAGTCAGCATGATTATTTCGTTGTATCTTTTCAGTAAGTATTCATGTGCACTTATTGAAGAAGAAGTTTCAGCTATAAAGGAAAGCGGGACTTATAAATCGGGAAACCGCATGTGCTTTGCGCTTGCAGTGATTTCCGTTGTATTGGCTCTTGTTTTGAGACTTAAATACAAAAAAACAAGGGCTGTATTTCATATAACCGGAAGCATTTCGATTCTCCTTTTTGCGTTTGCGTCTGTTTTAATTCTTTACACTGCCATGATTTTTATTAACAACAGACATAGCATTCATGTTAAGAAGCGGTTTGCCATATGGATTTCACTTATTACGGAAATTGTCATGGTGCTTGTATTGAGAATCATGCCCTATTCTCTGCTTGCGGGACTTGGGATGACACTTGTGACGCTTTCTTTTTATCTGATGCTTGAAAACCCGGATCTTGACCTTTTGGAAGAAGCAAAATCCGAAAGAAAGAGGGCCGATGAGGCAAATGAAGCAAAATCCTCATTTCTTGCGAATATGTCCCATGAGATCAGAACACCCATGAACGCTATCGTGGGAATGACGGAGATTCTTTTGAGAACCGATCTCAATTCCAGGCAGAAGAATTATCTGTATAACATTAAGCATTCAGGTAACGCGCTTCTTTTGATAATAAACGACCTTCTTGATTTTTCTAAGATTGAAGCGGGGAAAATGGAACTTGTGGAGGACTCTTATGACCCTATATCACTTTTTAACGATATAAGTATGATTGTCCTAAACAGAATCGGTGAAAAGCCAATAGAGCTTCTTTTTGACGTGGATAAAAGCCTTCCTGCAAAACTGTGGGGAGACAGCGGACGAATAAAACAGATTATTATTAATCTTATGAATAATGCGGTGAAATTTACCGATGAAGGGCATGTTAAACTGACGGTAAAAATGGGTGAGTCCTTTGATGAAAAGGTAATAGTCTATTTTGATGTGGAGGATACCGGTCAGGGAATAAAAAAGGAAGACCTTTCGAAACTGTTCAATGCCTTTGAACAGGTGGATATGAGACGTAACAGAAATAAGGAAGGTACAGGCCTGGGCCTTTCTATCTGTAAGAAGCTTGTTACTCTTATGAATGGCGAGCTGAAGGTTGAAAGTGAATACGGCAAAGGAAGCTCCTTTAGCTTCAGTATTGAGCAAAGTATTATTGATGAGGCTCCGGCTGCAAAGATAAAGGATGAAATCAGAAAAGAAGGAATAAAGCTTGCCGGCCTTACGGGAAAGCATCAGGGTTTGGTCCTTAAAAAACTTACTGCAGATTATTCCGTAGAATACAAGGAGATAAATGAAGAAGAACTTGCGGAAACAGATGCCGGCTACTTTATAGTAGACGAAGCATTCTATGCTGATAACAAAGATACGCTTCAGTCACTTTCCAAAAACGGTCGCGAAGTGGCAGTTTTAGTTAATCCCATGAAGAGTGATATAGCTGATGAATCCGTGAAGATTATTCATAAGCCCCTCTATCTTCTTCCTTTTTGCAGATTTGTTAACAGGGAAGACCTCTTTATGGAATTCGTTAATCCGGAAGAGAAAGCCGCTTTCACGGCAGAGGATGCCTCTATCCTTATTGTAGACGACAACGATATGAATCTTAAGGTTGCGGTGGGTCTTCTTGATCCGCTGGCAATGAAGGTTGATTTGGCAAGAAGCGGAAAAGAAGCCATTTCTAAGGCCAAAACAAAGAAATACAATATTGTCTTTATGGATCATATGATGCCCGGAATGGATGGAGTTGAGGCGGCAGGATACATAAGAAGGCTTGAGGAATTTGACGGATATTATAAGGATGCTCCTATTGTGGCACTAACCGCAAACGTCAGTGAAGAGGCAAAGGCCCTTTTTAATACGGTAAATGTGGTGGACTTTGTTACTAAACCCATAGACATGAAATATGCTGTCAGGGTTATCAAGAAGTTACTTCCCGAAGAAATGATAAAGAAAGTGGGAGGAACATTCAAAGAACGGGAAGTCTCTGAAGAAGACCTTCCTGCGGTGGAAGGGCTTAACGTTTCGGAGGGTGTGAAAAATTCAGGTTCTTTGGAATTGTTTGAAAGCCTTTTGGGAGATTTCTATAAGCTTATAGACATGAAAGCCGAGAAGATTGAAAAGTGCGTTGAGGACAATATGCTCCATGACTTTACGGTTGAAGTTCACGCATTGAAAAATACCGCCCGCATGATAGGTGCTTTGGAACTTTCCGATATGTTTAAGGAGATGGAAAATTTAGGGCACGATGAACAGAAGGAAAAGATTGAAAAGAAGCTTCCTGCTGTTTTGGAAAAATACAGAAGCTATAAACCGGCGCTTAAGCCTTACGCAGATAAAAACGACTGTGAAAAGAAGGAAGTGCCCTTCGAAAAAGTTGTCGAAAGCCTTAGGGATGTCATAGATGCCATGGACAATTTTGATGTGGACAGGGCAGATAAGGACATGGAGTTTATAGAGAGTGTGAAGTTTGATGAAGACGTAAGGCCTCTTATAGACAAACTGAGGGCTTACATGGCAGACATTGCTATGGACGATATAGTAAAAACATCCGAGGAAATAATAGGATTAATAGAAAAATAAGAGAACAAGCAGGAGGTTCTTATGGCAAAAGTGTTGCTTCTCTACGATAAGCCAAGTCTTTTAATATCTTCCATGAAGGGAATCCTGGAAGAAAACCAACATACAGTCATTTCTTGCGAACTGGCTGTAAATGCGGTAAGCAAAATAACAGACAGGCAGGATGTGATTCTGATATTTGCGGATGACAATTTATCGGATAACGCAGAGGCTTTAGTGTATGTAAAAGACAGAATGATGGAACTGGAATCGGGCCTGTTTGTATCGGGAAGCGAAGAAGAACTTGAGTCCTTGGCCCATTATATTCCGGACTCCATTGTGGTGGGAAAGTTTGTGCGTCCCATTAATGTAAAAAGCGTAGGGGCTGAAATAGAAGCTTATCTCAATGATGAAAAAAGGACTGCAAGAAAGAAAATTCTTGTGGTGGACGATTCCGGAGCAATGCTTAGAAATGTTAAGGGCTGGCTTGAGGACAAATACGATGTGGTTCTTGCTAATTCCGGAACCCAAGCTATAAGGTATCTTTCATTAAATACCCCGGACCTTCTTCTTCTGGATTATGAAATGCCGGTGGTGGATGGGAAACAGGTATTTGAAATGATGCGTTCCGAGGTTCAGTTTCAGGATATTCCTGTTATTTTCCTTACCTCGAAGGCAGATAAGAAGAGCGTTATGGATGTAATGGCACTAAGGCCGGAAGGGTATCTTTTAAAGACCATGAGCCCTGATGAAATAAAGAAATCGGTGGATGACTTTTTTGAGAAAAAAAGAATAGAGAAATTGACCAGATAATAATGCTATAATAGAGTATGCACTTTGTGCATACTCTTTTTTTCGGGAGAGATTATGAACAAAAAGGTATATTTTGCCGGTTCCATAAGAGGAGGCCGGGACGACGCTGAACTTTACAAAGAGATAATCGCCCATATTAAGGAAACCGACACGGTTTTAACAGAGCATATCGGAGACCTTTCCTTAAGCGTTTTGGAGCGGGGAAGAAATAATGATGCAAAGATTTATGAACAGGATACAGCATGGCTTCGGGAATGCGATCTTCTTATAGGAGAGTGTACTTCACCTTCTTTGGGCGTAGGTTATGAACTGGCTTACGCAGAGAAGTATGAAAAGCCCTGTTATCTTTTTTACCGAAAATCCAAGTGCCAGCTTTCGGCAATGCTTACGGGAAATCCCTACTATACGATTTATTCATATGAGACCAAGGAAGAGATATTCGGAATTCTTGACAGTATCTTAAGGTAATCTTTATTTGTGTCCGTTAATGAATTTGTGTTATAGTATACCTTGTATTTTTATGTAAAGGTATTAGGGAATGACCAAAGAAATAAGGGAACAGTTTAAAAGCGATATCAGAAATGATATAAGAAAATACGGCGAAGACATACTGGGTTCTGCAAATTTCAGAAGTTCCTCCAAAAACATCCAGCATTCGGATGTATCTGTTATGAAGCACAGCATTAAGGTGGCATATACCAGCATGTGGATAAACAGAAGATTCCGGTTTAAGTGTGATGAAAACGATTTGGTAAGAGGAGCTCTTTTGCATGACTATTTTCTTTATGACTGGCATGATGATGACCACAGAGGACTTCAGCATCTTCACGGCTTTTACCACCCGGGTGTGGCTTTAAAGAATGCCATGAAGGAATACGACCTTACAAAGCGTCAGAAGAACATAATCAAGACTCACATGTGGCCCTTAACACTTACTCATATGCCTACCTGTAGGGAAGCATGGGTTGTTACGGCGGCGGACAAATATATTTCCACGGTGGAGTCATTAAGGCTTCACAAACTTTCGAGAAGACCAAAAGGCAGGATAAAATAAGTGGGAAAGATAGTATACATTATGGGGAAAAGCTCCACAGGAAAAGATACAATCTTCAAAGAACTTTTACGTAAAAGCAGGTATTCGTACAAAACAATAGTATCCTACACAACCCGTCCCATAAGGGAAGGCGAGAAGAACGGTAATGAATACTTCTTTACCGATGAAGCAGGATTTCAGAAACTCAAGGCCGAGGGAAAGATAATAGAGGACCGTTGCTACGATACCATTCACGGCCCTTGGAGATACTTTACCGCAGATGACGGACAGATAGATTTTTCCGGTAATTACATTACCATCGGTACAATAGAATCTTATCTTAAGATGTGTGAGTACTACGGAAAGGATAGAATTATTCCTGTTTTGGTGGACCTGGATGACGGCGTAAGGCTTCAGAGAGCCATCAATCGTGAGAAGAAGCAGGAAAACCCCAAGTACGAGGAACTTTGTAGAAGGTTTCTGGCGGATTCCAAAGACTTTTCCGATGAGAAGGTCAAAGAAGCCGGAATCGAAACCCGGTTTTTCAATAATGAATTATCAGTTTGCTTAAAGGAAATAGACGGTTACATTCAAAAATACATGGAGTAGCTTATGGATGTAAAAATCAATCAGATAACCCAGGCAAATCAGGTTATAGAGCCACAGCAGGTTCAGAAAACAAACGATGATTTTAAGTTTATGCTTATGAGCAAAATCTCCGAGGAGGATTTGCAGGCAAGACTTTCATCTTTGATGGAAGAAATAACCATGCAGGGTGAGCGCATTTCCAAGAAGAAAGATATAAAGGACATGCGTAAGTACAGAAGCTTAATAAAGGACTTTATGAATGAGATTGTTTCAAGATCCCATTCTTTCAGCAGAGAGAATTTTCTCGACAGAAAAGGACGTCACAGAGTGTACGGTATAATAAGACTTGTGGACGAGACTTTGGACGAGCTTGCGAAAGAGCTTATGAAGGAGCAAAAAGACAACATCACCATTTTACAGAAAATAGGAGATATCAGAGGTTTGATTCTTGATATCTTTACCTAAAGGGATAAGGGGTTATGCCTAATTTCAGCGATATAGTAGGTCAGTCACAAATAAAAGACCACTTAAAAAACGCAATAGAACAACAGAAAGTTTCCCACGCGTACATTCTTTGCGGGGAGAAATATTCGGGAAAGAAGTTTATAGCAGGGGTTTTTGCCCAGGCTCTTTTGTGTGAGTCCGAAGGAGAGAAGCCTTGCGGTAAATGTCACAGCTGTTCTCAGGCTCTTTCAAGAAATAATCCCGATATCATTTACGTTACCCACGAAAAGCCCAATATCATAGGTGTAGATGACATTCGCGAGCAGGTAAACGGGGATATTAATATCCGTCCCTATGCAGGCGCGAAGAAGATTTATATCATTGATGAAGCGGAGAAGATGAATCAGCAGGCTCAGAATGCTATTTTAAAGACCTTTGAGGAGCCTCCGGAGTACGCAGTAATCATTCTTCTTACCACCAATTCAGAGGTACTGCTTCCCACCATTTTAAGTCGTGCGGTAATGCTAAACATGAAGCCGGTAGGCGACGAAGAAATCAAGAAGTTTTTAATGGAAACCGTTCAGGTTCCCGATTACAAAGCAGATGTATGTGTTGCGTTTTCCAGGGGAAACCTTGGAAAAGCTGTTCTTCTAGCTCAGAACGAGGACTTTGATAATATAAGAAGAGATGTTCTGACAGTTCTTAAGAACGTGAACAAAATGGATGTTGCGGACCTTGGAGCCTGCGTAAAGAAGGCATCCGACTATAAACTTGAAATCGACGATTATCTTGATATAATAGCAGTCTGGTACAGGGATGTTCTTATGTACAAGGCAACTAAAGACCCTAATCTCTTGATTTTCAAGGAAGAATTACAGTATATTAATAAAGTGGCAGAGAGAACAGTCTACAGCGATATACAGAAAATAATCGATGCACTGGAAACTGCCAAAAGAAGATTGAAGGCAAATGTAAATTTTGAACTTACAATGGAACTTTTGTTCCTAACAATACAGGAGATATAAATGACAAAAGTAGTAGGAGTACGTTTCCGCGAAGCAGGCAAGGTTTATTACTTTGATCCCGCGGAATTAGAAATTAAAAGAGACGATCACGTAATAGTAGAGACTGCAAGGGGCCTTGAATACGGTACGGTAGTTCTGGGGGTATGTGAGGTTGATGATGACAAAATCATTCCTCCCCTTAAAAGCGTTATAAGGCTTGCTACCAAAGCAGACGATGAAAGGGAAGCAAACAACCGCCGTAAGGAAATTGAGGCACTTCCCATCTGCAAAGAAAAGATTGAGAAGAGAAATCTTCCCATGAAACTTATTAATGCGGAGTATACCTTTGATAACAACAAGATTCTTTTCTATTATTTCAGTGACGGACGTGTAGACTTCCGTGAACTTGTAAAGGATCTTGCTGCGGTTTTCCATACACGAATTGAGATGCGACAGGTAGGAGTAAGAGACGAGGCCAAGTTACGCGGAGGAATCGGTATCTGCGGACGTCCTCTTTGCTGCAACACCTATATGGCGGATTTCCAGCCCGTATCCATAAAGATGGCCAAAGAACAGAATCTTTCTTTGAACGCCACCAAGATTTCCGGTGTCTGCGGAAGACTTATGTGCTGCCTTAAAAATGAAGAGGAAACATATGAGGAGTTAAACAGAAACCTTCCAAACGTGGGAGATGACGTTACCATCAATGCAGACGGCAGAAAGGGTGTCGTAAGCTCCGTTAACGTTTTGAGACAGATTGTTAAAGTAATCGTGGAAGAGGACGATGAAAAGGAACTGAAGGAATATAAACCCGAAGAGATTACCTTCAAGAGACGTAAGAACAAGAAATTCGAACTTACCGAAGAAGAGAAGCGTGAGTTTGAAGGTCTGGAGAATTAAGCTTTGGAAGTTTATTTGAAAGAAAACGAGAGAATAGATGACCTGGAGCGGAATAATTTGAAAATTATTCAGGATCCCGGCAGATTCTGTTTCGGAATGGACGCCGTGCTTCTTTCCGGCTTTGTAACGGTGAAAGAAGGTGCAAAGGTTCTGGATTTATGTACCGGAACAGGAATCATTCCGATTCTCCTTTCTGCGAAGACAAAGGCTTCCCATATCAGCGCACTGGAAATTCAGAGTGAATCTGCTGATATGGCTAAAAGAAGTGTTGAACTAAACGATTTGTATGATAAGATTGAGATAATTACAGGGGATGTTAAGGAAGCGGACAAAATATTTGAGAAATCTTCTTTTGACGTTGTTACATGCAACCCTCCATATATGATAGATGAGCATGGACTTAAGAACCCTGATGATGCAATGGCCATAGCCAGACACGAGATTCTTTGTACATTTGATGATGTGGCAAAGGCTGCGGCAGCAGTATTAAAACCCGGCGGAAGCTTTTTCCTGGTACACAGACCTTTCAGGCTTCCCGAACTTTTTTCCACTCTTCAAAAATATAAGCTGGAACCTAAGAAAATGCAGCTTGTATACCCTTTTGTGGACAAAGAACCCAATATGGTTCTTGTGGAATGTAAACGGGGCGGAAGGTCCAGAATGGAAATTTTGAAGCCGTTAATTATTTACAAACAACCGGGTGTGTATACTGATGACATATACAATATATATGGTTATTGACAAACAGTTTTTTAGATTTTATACTTTGCTTGAAAAGGGCAAGGATTAAGGAAAAAACGTGATAAAGGAGACGCAAATGTTAGATAGGATTGTAGAAATTATCCAAGAGCAGTTGAACATTGATGATGTTGAAATCACAGAAGAAACATCCTTTAAGGATGACTTAGGAGTTGATTCCCTTGATCTTCTGGAGTTGGTAATGGCTTTTGAAGAAGAATACAGTATTGAACTTGATCCCGAGGAGCTTGAAGGTATTGTAACCGTAGGTGACGTGATGGAGTTCATTAAGAAATATACAGATCAGTAATGGCAAAGATTTCGCTCCGGCAATTTGATTGCCGGAGCTTTTTTAAGTTTTAAGGTTGTGGAGGTTTTTTATGTGTAATGACTGGTTTTCTATCGGACCTTTAACGGTTCACGGATATGGTACGTGTATTGCTGTAGGCCTTTTGCTTGCATTGTTTATGGCAAGTGCAAGAGCAAAAAAGAGAGGCCTTAGTGATGATATATGTTACGGAATAGTTTTTTGTGCCGCTGTTTTCGGATTCCTGGGCGCAAAAATCATGTACTGTATCGTGGAATGGGATGAGTTTATAGCTAATCCCCGTACATTCCTTTCATCAAGCGGGTTTGTGGTATACGGCGGAATCACAGGCGGTATTCTTGCCTGCTGGATTTACTGTACCATCAAAAAGGTCAGATACTTGGATTACATTGAACTTGTTATGCCTTCAGTCGCTCTGGCCCAGGGCTTTGGACGTCTGGGATGCTTTTGTGCAGGCTGTTGCTACGGAAGAGAAACCGATTCCTGGATTGGAATGGCATTTTCACATTCAAACTATGCACCTAACGGTGTAAAACTGATTCCTACACAGCTTATTTCAGCCGGAGCGGATTTTTTGAATATGGCTCTTCTTCTTTTTATTGCAAAGAGGACACAGAAAAAGGGAACAGTTACAGCATGCTACGTAATCTTTTACAGTATAGGCAGATTCTTTATTGAAATGCTTCGTAACGACGACAGAGGAGCTGTAGGCAAACTGTCCACTTCCCAGTTCTACGGAATTTTCAGCCTTGTAATAGGAGTCGGCCTTCTGTTCTGGGCTATCTATCATAAAGAAAAGGAACCCGATAAAGAAGTTAAAAAGGGTCCCGAAATAGAGGAAATCAAATAATGAAAAGATATAAAAGAGAAGATGAGGTTTCTTATGCCCTCGGTATAACCCTCACCTTTGAACTTTTAAAATTTGCTCCCGAGTATGCCACAAAGGTTTATATTCACACTGCAATGCAGAGGGGAGAGGCTTTCGATAAGCTGGAAGCTTTGTGTAAGGAACTGAAGATTCCAATGGAATTCGGTGATAAGCCCTTCAATATTCTTTCACAGAAGGAAAACTGCTTTTGCATAGGCGAGTTTAAAAAGTTTTCAAGAAAGGTTGAAAAGAATGCTAACCACGTAGTGCTTCATAATCCTTCAAATGCGGGAAACATGGGTACTATCATGAGAAGCGCAGCAGGTTTTGGCATTACGAACCTTGTCATTATTACTCCTGCGGTGGATCAGTTCGATCCCAAAACGGTCAGAGCTTCAATGGGTGCGGTTTTTCATTTGAATATTTCCCTGTTCTCTTCTTTTGAAGAGTACGAGAAGGAATATCCGAACCGTGAAATGTATCCGTTTATGCTTAAGGCGAAGAAAAAACTTTCCGAGCTTACAGTTAAGGAGCCTTATTCGTTAATATTCGGTAATGAAGCAACGGGTCTTCCGGATTCATTCCTTGAGGTGGGTACAAGTGTTATTATTTCCCACTCAAACCGTATCGACAGTCTCAATCTTCCCATAGCGGCCAGTATTGCACTGTACGAAGCGACCAAAAAAGATTTTTAATTGCCTTGTGCAATAATATAGCCTGAGGAGATTATTATGAGTTCTTTTATTGAATTTAAAGATGTTCGTAAAGTTTATCATACAGGCGAGGTTGATACCATTGCTTTGGATGGTGTCGATTTTGAAATAAACGAAGGTGAATTCGTAGTGATAGTGGGTGCTTCCGGAGCCGGAAAGACCACTATTCTGAATATTCTCGGAGGAATGGATACCCTCACATCCGGTACGGTAGTGCTTGATGGAGAGGAGGTTTCTTCTTTTTCAAGAAAACGTCTTACAACCTACAGAAGATTTGATGTGGGTTTCGTATTCCAGTTTTACAACCTTGTACAGAATTTAACAGCACTTGAAAATGTGGAGCTTGCAGCACAGATATGCAAAGCTCCTCTTGATGCTGCTTCCGTTTTGGAGGACGTGGGTCTTAAGGAGCGTATGGGAAACTTCCCTGCGCAGCTTTCCGGAGGCGAACAGCAGCGTGTTGCCATAGCAAGGGCTTTGGCAAAAAATCCTAAGCTTCTTCTTTGTGACGAGCCTACGGGTGCTTTGGATTATAACACGGGTAAAGCTATTCTTAAGCTTTTGCAGGATACCTGTAAAAATACCGGTAAAACTGTAATAGTTATTACCCATAATCAGGCCATTACACAGATGGCTGACAGAGTTATTAAGGTTAAGAGCGGTAAAGTTAGCGAAGTACGAATGAATGAAAACAAGATTTCCGTTGAGGAGATTTCCTGGTAAATGTCTAAGAGAGCCTTAAGAAAAAACAGCATACGTGAGATTAAGTTAAGCTTTGGCCGATTCCTGGCGATATTAGCGATTGTCGCTCTGGGAGTGGGCCTTTTTGCAGGTCTCAAAGTTACCAGAGATGCCATGCTTGTGACCTGTGACAATTACCTTAGGGAGAATAATTTCTTTGATTACAGGCTGATTTCCACCTTGGGGCTTTATGATGAGGACGTGGAAGCATTTAAGGAGCTTCCCTTTATAATCGATGCCGAAGGAACATACAGTGTAGATGTTCTGGTGGAAAAAGAAGATAAGACTTCAAGTGTGGCAAAACTCCATGGTTTATCGGAAAGAGTCAACAAGATTATTGTTACGGAAGGAAGACTTCCTAAGGATAAAACCGAATGTGTAGTGGATTCCAAATGGTTCGCAGAAAGCATTGTAGGTCAGAAATTACGCATTTCGGATTCAAATTCAGAGGATACCCTCGATATGTTTTCGGAGAGGGAGCTTACGGTTGTAGGTTTGTGTCAGTCTTCTTTGTACATAAACTTTGAAAGAGGTAATACTACTCTTGGAAGCGGTAAAATCGGCGGATTTATCTATGTAAATCCGGACTTTTTCGACTGCGATTATTTCACGGAAGTATATGCTACCTGTGATATGAACGGGAAAATGATATATTCCGATGAGTACGAAGACGGAACGGAACCCCAGATAGATGAGTTGGAGGCTTTTCTGGAGGCCCGTGCTCATGACAAATATATGGAAATCAAATCAGACGCTGATGAGGAGATTTCCGAAGCCCAGCAAAAGCTTGATGATGCCAGGGCTACAATTGCCGAAAACGAGAAGAAGATTGAGGACGGCAAGAAGGAAATAGAAGACGGAGAAAAAACTATTTCCGATGCTGAAGAGAAGATTGCTGACGGAGAGAAGGAAATTTCCGATGGCGAAAAAGAGATAGAAGACGGAAGAAAAGAAATAAAGAAAGCGAAGAAGACCATTGAGGATTCCCAGGCGGAGCTGGATGGGGCGAAGGCCATGCTTCCGCCTGAAATGTATGCTGCGAAGCAGGCTGAAATAGACGCCGCCCGTGAAATTTTGAAGGCTCAGGAAAAGGAACTGAACAAGGCGGAAGAGGAACTGGAGGACGGCCGCCTTGAAATCGAAGATGCGAAGATTGAAATAGAAAACGCCAAGGCTGATATCGAGAAAGCAAAAAAAGATATCGCTGACGGTGAAAAGGAAATAGAAGACGCCAAAAAAGAAGTGGAGGAGCATCAGAAGGAAGTTGATGATGCAAGAGAAGAACTTGATGACTTAGAGGAGCCTGATACATACGTTTTAGGGCGCCCCACAAATATTGGATATGCATGCTTTGAAAATGACTCGGCTATCGTGGAAGGTATAGGAAATGTGTTTCCTGTGTTCTTTTTCCTGGTGGCAGCGCTGGTATGTATGACTACCATGAACCGTATGGTGGAAGAGAAACGTACTGAAATAGGAACCATGAAGGCTCTCGGTTACAGCGAAGGAGCCATCATGAACAAGTATCTTTTCTATTCGGGAAGTGCTGCTATTGTGGGCTGCGTAGGCGGATTTATACTGGGATCAAAGCTTTTCCCTGTGGTTATCTGGGAAGCTTACGGAATAATGTACACTATGACCGATATTGTGTTTGTGTTTGATCCGGTTCTTGCTGTTATTTCTCTTGTGGTATCCGTTATGTGTTCTATGGGAGCAACATATCTGACTCTTAAGAATGAGATGAACAGTAATGCTGCTGACCTTATCAGGCCTAAGGCTCCGGCAAACGGCAAACGTGTATTTTTGGAGCGTATCGGATTTATCTGGAAGAGACTGAAATTCACTTCCAAGGTATCTGTACGTAACGTTTTCAGATATCAGAAGAGGCTTTGGATGATGGTTCTGGGCGTCGGAGGATGCTACGGATTACTTATTACAGGATTCGGTATTAAGGATTCAATTGCGGATGTTTGTGACTGCCAGTTTAAGAATATTCAGAAGTATGGAATAACCGTTACCTTTAAGGATGATACAGCAGTTTCTTCCCGTGAAGAGTTTGAAAAGGAAGTAAAAGCTATCGGTGAATTCATATACGTGGAATCCAAGAGTGTGGATGTGGATGCGGGCAATAAAGTCAAATCCGCAACCTTAGTGGTATTCCCGGATTCCTCCTTGGGAAAATCTCTTTCGGATTTCATTAATTTTACCGACGAGAAAGAAGTGCCCATTTCCCTTCCGGGAAAAGATGAGGCAATACTTACCGCCAAGATGGCAAAACTTATGGGAGTAAATGTGGGTGACAGTGTTATTTTGCGAGATCCCGATTTGAATGAAATCAATGTTACCGTAAGCGGAATCATGAGAAACTATGTATACAACTGGGCCTATATTTCCGAGGAAACCTTTTTGGGACAGAGAGAAATTGCTCCCGGTTTTAATACTGCACTTGTAAGGACTTCGGCTGATAACTATGAAATCGGAGCCGCGGTGGGAAGTATTGATTATGTATCCTCTGTTACCATTGCAGATGAGATGAGTGTCAGAATCGACAATATGATGGACAGCCTGAATGAAATAGTATACGTGGTTATTCTTTGTGCTGCCGCTCTTGCCTTTATCGTAATGTATAATCTTACAAACATAAATATTACGGAACGTTTGCGTGAGATTGCCACTTTGAAGGTTTTGGGATTTTATCCCTTTGAAACTGCAGTGTATGTATTCAGGGAGAATCTGATTCTTACCGCTTTCGGTATTGTAGCAGGACTCTTTATGGGCTTCGGACTTCACCGCTATGTTATGTACAACATTACCGTTGAAGCGGTTACCTTCGATACCAAGATTCTGCCTCAGAGTTTTGTTTACGGAGTGATACTTACTTTCCTGTTTGCTCTTATAGTGGATGCGGTTCTTCTGATTAAGCTTGAGAAGATCAAGATGGCGGAGTCGTTAAAATCCGTTGAATAATATTTTTTGAAATACATGATAACAGCCTGTCAAATGTTCTTTGGCAGGCTGTTTTTGTGTGTCAGGAGAAAACAGACAATTGTTACCCATTCTATGGTAGATAAAGGTATTGATTGAGTAGGAATGGTTATGAAATGGCCTTTTGGCAATAATTCCAGATGTTTTATCTGTATTTATTGCCGCAAAAAAGAGAGGATTCGCAATTTGGCAATAATACTGGAGGGTTGTATAGGAATTATTGCCCATTTAGGAAAATATTCCGCTGTGTGGCAATAATTCTGCGGAATACTATCTGTTTTATTGCCTGTTTGAGACATCGAGAGATGAATTGTACGATAAGTTTCAAGGTTTATCAAAATATTATTGCCGGATTTGCTTTCGTGTTATTTTAGCGGCAATAGATAATAGAGAAAAATGGATTATTATTGCCAATTGGCTATATATAGGAATCGGATTGCCGAAATTTTTAATCGATATTCTTTTCCGGGCTGTTTTTTTCAAAGTTGCACCCTTTACAAATCAATATTGCCACAACAGGGAAAACAACAAATTGAATAATGCTCTGAAAAATGCTTATGCTGTTGAACCAAGGCCCTTGTTGATAGTAATCGAAGAAGTTTGAAGGAATTCTTATAACGATGTCCCAGACCGCATGAATAATGATACACAAAAGAAGATTCTCGGTATATAAGAAGATTGCTGCGGTAATCATTCCGAAAATACTTGAGGATAAAAACTGAAAGAGAGTGCTTGGCAGATCGTTTCCAAAGAAGAGGTTTACCAGATGCAATGAGCCGAAAAGGAAACCGGAAATGACTATGGTAAGAACTCTTCCGCCAAAGGTTTCTGTCCATTTTTGTAACATTCCAAACATGACAAGCCCTTTAGATGCGGTTTCCTCGAGAAGGCCTGTTGCAAGCTGTGAAAAGCAGACTGTAAGGAAATAGCGTGTATAGGACATATTCAGATTGTCGAAGCCGGGAAGATATAATAATTCCAAAAATATGTATATAAATATTGGAATGCAGTAAATCCAAGTCTTCTTTGATATTTTAGCTGTGAAAAGAGAGGCAAATTTTTCACCATACAGCTTCTTTGTCAAGAGAAGAGCTGCTACCCCGAATATGATTCTTAATGCAGAATCTGCCCAAATATTAAAAGGGGAAGACATATCATATGTGATGAAATCAGCAAAGATAAACAGAAACATTATGCCCTGACCTAAAACTATGCTGAATATGATGGAAGGTTTTTTTGTCATTTTTGTTCCTCTTGGTTAAAAATAGCAAGTTTGTACGAAAACATTATACGAAACCCATCGCAAATGTTCAATATAATAAACCGACGATATCTTGATAGAGAAAGTGTTATTTTGCTGATATAATAGGCTTATAAAACGTTTTACTAAATTAACGGGGGTTAATAAAGTATGAAGAAAGAGATTGATACCTTGGTGGATGGTAGTTCTTTTGCCTTTTGGGAAAAAGAAACTGTCTTTAAAAAGGAACTGTACGTGGACTGCAATGCTTCAAATGCATCCGATGATAATGACGGAAGCAGGGAGAAGCCTTTTAAAACAATTCAGAGGGCGGCAAAAGAAGCAACTGCCGGTACACATGTATGGGTTTGCCCGGGTGAGTACAGGGAGTGTGTAAGTCCTGAACATGGTGGAGAGGGACCGGACAGTATGGTGGTATTTGAGGCTGTCGAAACAGGTTCCGTAGTAATCAAAGCTTCGGAGAAGGTTACAAAGTTTGAACCCTGCACCGATTGGGCACTTTGGGGATGGAATTCAGCCGGCGTCAAGAAGGATATAAAGGTCTGGTCCCACAGACTGGATCCCGAAATGTTTAAAGGATACAATCCCTTCTGCGCTGTGAACATTATTCATGACAGGCTGTTTATTGAGTTTGATAAAACGGATATGACTCCTTACCTTAACAGACGAGGAATGATTTTCTGTGACGGTAAGCCTTTAAAGCAGGTTCCGCTTTCGGACCACCTGTCTTCAGAAGAAGGTACTTACTGGGTTGAGGCAAACGGAATGGCTGTTCATTTCAGGCTTCCGGGAGACGAAGACCCGAAGAATCATCTTATTGAAATTACTGTAAGAGAGCAGTGCTTTGCTCCGAAGATTCCGTTCCTTTCTTACATAAAGGTAAAGGGATTTGTATGTGCACATGCTTCCATGGGCGCACCCATTCCCCAGCGTGGTTCCATTTCGGCTTACAGAGGCCATCACTGGGTTATTGAGGACTGTACCGTTGACTGGGCCAATGCAACGGGTATCGATGTGGGCAACGAGTGCTGGCATCACAATTTCGATTCTAAGCAGGTTATCGGCTACAGCGTTATAAGACGCTGCAAGGTTTTGAACGCAGGCGTGTGCGGTATTGCAGGTCTCTATGCGAAGGGAATGCTTATAGAGGACTGCCTTATTGAGGGTACCGGATGGCAGAAAATGGAACTTTCCTGGGAAGCAGGCGGAATAAAGCTTCATAACAGTGTGAACGGTCTCTTCAGAAGGAACATTTTCAGAAATACTTTCAGAGCAGACTGTATCTGGCTTGATTGCGGAAATGTTAACAATAGGATTACCAATAACCTGTTCCTTGATGGTATAGAGCAAAGAGAAGCCATATTTATTGAGTGCACAAGAGAAGGTGTAAACCTTATTGACAACAACATTTTCTGGAATATCGAAGGCAGATTCGATCCCAGGAAAATACCTGACGAGCCCGGCTCTTCAGGCTGGTACAAGCTTGTGGAAAATGACGTGATTAACGGCTACGCAGTATATGGCGAGGGAACCGACAGAATGGTTCTTCAGAATAACTTTATAGGTAAAGTAAGAGGCTCAGGCTACTATGCGAAGCCTGTTCCTTTCAGACTTTCTCCCAGAGAAAGAGGCGGTACATCAAGAGATGCCAAATTCTTTAATAACATTTTCTACGCCTGCGGACAGGCAGCCATTACCATGCCCACAAAGGACAATGAATCTGACGGAAACCTTTTTGTAAAGATGCCCGGAGGATTTTTAAGGGTAATGTATCCGGCTCCCGAGGTTTGTCTTGACCTTCGCTCCTGGCAGGAGTGGTACGGATTTGACAAAAACGGCTCCGAAGGCTGGTTTGATTTTGATGTGGACACAGAAAAACTTATTTTTACAGTAAAGAAATGTCCTGAAAGACCCTTCTCTTTTGGGGGTTCAGAGGATGAAGAAAACATCATTTACGATCCTTCAAAGGTTAAAGGCGTAAAGGGAAAACATATTCCCGGACCTTTTGGAGAACTTAAAGAAGGAACAGTTCTTAATATTGATCCAAGACTATAAATGGAAAGGCCGGACTGATGTCCGGCCTTTTAAGTTAACCATATAAGGCGTTTGTTAAGGAGTAACCCATTCTATTGTTCCGTTTTCACAAAGGAAGAAATCAGCGTATTTCAGAAGCTTGCATTTATCTTCCCAATTGATTTTGAACTGCTCGGGTCCGTTAACTCTTTCGGAAGGAATGTTATCATATACTCCGATGGTAATTCTGTTATACTTCCAGCCCTTGCTTTTGGCCTCTTCCATGAATTTCAGAAGATTCTTTTCGTAAAATTCTTTGCCTGTCTTTTCAAAATCTTCTTCTTTTACCAGTATTTCAAAGCTTACACCTGTAGTTTTCATGAACTCATCAAGTGTAAGGTCAGGATTTAACGGGCCGTAAGAATGGTCTGCGCAGTTAAAAATGATGCTGATATCGCCCCAAAGATTTTTAAAATACAGTTCCACAGTTGGACGTATATGCATTTCACGATAGTAAACTTCCATGTAGTCGCAGCTTATATCATTATCCTTGCTGCCACGTCTTATGGTGATGGTGCTTCCGGGCATATTTTTGGAACTCATCAGTATATAATCATATTTTGAAAGCATGGTTTTAGGGGTAACTCTGTATACTGTGATTTCGTCATTAAACTTCTGTCCGAACAAATCCATTGCGAACTTTGCGGCGGATTCTTTTACAGCATCTTCGGTATAAGCTTTCTTAAACATATATTCCATTCCTTTCTGAGTGAAACTTTCTGTGTTCATTATCGTACTTTTCAGGGGATTTGAAAAGATAATTTATTCGGTTGATACTGTATGGCGATTGCACTAAAATATAGAAGTATGTTTTGGGGAGCATGAAAAGGAGATAATGTCAGAATGAACGAAACAACCGAACAGCAGATTATTTCGCTGTTTTCAAAAGAACCTGTTACGGATATTAAGGTAATCAATACAAGCCATGGTGATGAAGATTTCAGGGAAGCTTTGATAGTAACCTTTGAAGGCGGAAGAAAATCCGTGATAAAAGCTGCCGACAATGAATTTACGGATGAAAGCAGCGTCCGGATGTGGAAGCGATGCGTGGAGGAGTATACAGCTCTTGGGTATTATTGCCCGCAAATCTTTGGGACACTTGATAATTCATTTCCAAGGGTAAATTATAAGGGACATGACTGCATATTGTATGGTGAAGAGTTTTCTAAGTATGAGACAGCCGATAAGTTTGAAAACTGTATTCCCTTCAGGGATGAATTGTATCTGATGACCGCAAGGGTTGCGAAAAAACGGTTCGATTATACAGACAGGCCCTCTGCGTACACTTTGTTTGTGCCTTTTCCGGGAGATGAAATCGATGAGGTAACGGAAAACGCTTTGAAATTTAAAAATTATTGCGAAACCCTTCCGCAGTGCTTTCATGAGCAGGCTGAGAGAATGTTTTTCCGTTGGGAGCAGAACAGACGTGAACTGGAGAAGTTGTATTCTGACCTTCCTTTTTCGGTGTTCCAGGCGGATTTCAACGATACAAATGTTCTTTTGAATGAGGACGGAAGGTTTGTGGGATTGTGTGATTTCAATCTTGCAGGTAGAGACGAGTTTCTCAATTATCTTTTCAGGGAAATCTTCACGGGAAGCTTTGATGAGGAGCTCAATGAGATAATCAGAGCTTTGAAGATTGTGAAAAAGGAGTACAGCTTTTCTGATGAGGAAAGAAAAGCCGCTCTTCTGATTTACCGCTGTGTTAAGCCTTTGTGGTTTTCAAGGGTCGATTCCCTTAAGGAAGTGGGAGAGAACAAAGAAGAGATACAAAAACTCCTTGATGAAATGGAATATGCCCAGACAAGGGATATAGATTTTGAAGGGATTATGAAATAAAGAAGGATACAGGAAAAAACATTGGATTTACATTTTTATCTGGACAATTATGATTATTTTATATTTGATCTGTACGGAACTCTTGTAGACATTCATACGGATGAATGGGCGGAAGAAACGTGGCTTAAATGGATGAGTTATCTTGATTCGAAGGGTATAAAACATCCGGGCCTTATGGATTTTCGGGAAGAGTTTTTTGCAACGGACAAAGCATACAGGGAAAAGCCTACCCCATATACTTATCCGGAGATAGAGATTCTGGAAGTGTACGATGAACTGTTCAAAAAGTACGGAAATGAAGAAATTTCCAAGGAGGAACTTTCGGAAATCTCTTATGAATTCAGAAAGTGTTCGCTGGAATATAAACGACTTTTTGATGGTGTGGAGGATTTCCTGGAAATTCTTCACAGGACAGGAAAGAAAGTTTATATTCTTTCAAATGCCCAGAGCTCTTATACGCTCCCTGAAATTCTGGAGCTGGGACTGGACAAAATGACGGATGACTTCATCATGTCCTCGGATTTCAGGGTTATGAAACCGGACAAGGCCTTCTTTGATGAAATAGTCAGAAGAAACGGCATCGAAACAGAGAGAGCCCTTATGATAGGTGACAGCTACGACAATGATTACCAGGGTGCCAAAAGCTATGGAATGGGTGGCTTGTGGCTATACGGAGACGATGCTCCCAATTTGATATACAGAAGGTTTGTGGAAGATTATATAGCCAAATAAAAAAGGCCCGGAAAGAAAACTTTCCGGGCCCCTTATATTAAAGCAAAAGTCCCACAGCGAGGGCAATAAGTGAAAGGATTATAAGGTGCGCAGGGTAGAAAATATAGAAGAAGTACTTCATGCTGCGTCCCTTTTCACCGTTGTATCTTTTGATGACCACAAGGTCGACGAGTGCAATTATTTCAATGAATGATGATAAAACAAGAGGTATAATGCTTAAGCCGAAGCTCTTCATTTTATTTTCCCTAAAGACGTATGCTACTGCTATGGCAAGTACACCGAATCCGCCGTAGTCGGTATTGCTAAACTCTGCGGCAAACATGAGGGCTGCAAGAATGAATAACGATAAGGCGTTCTGTGCAAGTTCGTTGAAGGTTTTTTTGCGGTTAAGTACTATTTCAAGAACAAGAACTATAGCCGTACAAACTGCTGCAAAAGGAACAAAGATTTTGCTGATTTCTACCATGGGAATAAAGGACTGATAGAAATTGGAAAGGCCCAAACCGAAGTAGCAGCCCATGGCGATTGAACTTACACCGATGCCTATATATCCAAGCCAGGGAGAGACCTCTTTCTTGTGGATGAAATCATCAAACCACATAAACAGGAAGCCCATTAAAAGTGTCCATATAACGTTCTGGTAAGAAAGGGAAATAATATTCTTCCCGAATGCCAGGTTGAAAGGAAGCTCCGCAACCAGTGCAAATATTAAAAGACGAAGAGCGTATTTTGCTCTGTTGTGGGTGTGAACAAAACCCTGAACCAGCATGAAGATGAATATGGGAAAAGCGATTCTTCCAACGCCTCTTAAGAAAAGGTCCCAACCGTACAAGCCGGCGTTTTCCGAAAAGAACTTAATTGATTCTTCAGCAGTGCTTATATCGTTCATCCCTCTTTTTATCAATAAGCCTTCAATGAAAATAGCTGTGGCATGATCGATAAACATTGTTACAATAGCTATCATTTTCAGGGTAAAGCCATTTATACCCTTTTTTGTGTTTTCCATTAAAAATCTCCTTTGTTTGCGAAATCTTATAGAAATATTACAACCGGTCATGTTGTATGTCTACAACTAAAAAACAAGTTAGAAGCTCCTATATTGACTTTTACGGCAAATTAGCGCTAATGTATAAATATAGATGCATACAAATTGCCGACAACTTATAAGGTTCGGTCACTATAGGTACATACAACTATGGCAATGCAGACTGCAAAATATGAAATAATCACAGACTACATTAAAAAGAAGATTTCCGACGGTGTACTAAAGGATGGTGACAAAGTCCCTTCCGAAAATGCACTTACCAACAAGTTCGGGGTTAGCCGGGACACGGTTCGTCGCGGCTTTAAAGCGCTTGAGGATGAGGGTATCCTGTCAAGCCAGCGGGGAAGCGGTACCTATGTGCACATTCGTAAGGTTTCAAATTCCAACCGTATAGCGGTTGTTACTACTTATGTGGAAAATTATATTTTCCCCAAAATCATTATGGGAATCGAGGCTGCTCTTTCCGATAAGGGTTATGCAATGCAGCTTTCTTTTACCAATAATCTTTTTGAAAGGGAGAGGGAAGTTCTTTCGGATATATGTGAGAAAGAAGATGTGGCAGGAATCATAATGGAGCCTGTAAAAAGTGCTCTTCCCAATCCAAATCTTGAGATTTACCGGAAGCTTAAAGAAAAGGGCATTCCTGTTGTTTTTATAAATTCCTTCTACAGGGAACTGGATATTCCCCATGTTTCGTTAAATGACGAGGCCATGGCATATATGGCCACAAAGTATCTGATAGACAAAGGCCATAAAAAAATCGGAGCCGTTATAAAAATGGACGACGGACAGGGGCATTTGCGGTTTTCGGGTTACAGGCGTGCTATGTATGAGATTGGTGAGACGGATGCCTCGGACCATGTTGCCTGGTACGATACAAGTGATGAAAGAAATACAGGGATGTTTGATGAGCATCTAGAGGAACGTTTGAAGGACTGCAGC
Source organism: Lachnospiraceae bacterium (assembly GCA_045617745.1). Classification (GTDB taxonomy): domain Bacteria; phylum Bacillota; class Clostridia; order Lachnospirales; family Lachnospiraceae; genus UBA1258. Next base: position 24,377 of record JAZLJG010000025.1, read on the forward strand.
GCAGTTTTTTGTTACAATGATAAGGTAGCAAGAGACCTTATTGATTATCTGAAGGCCAAAGGGATTGATGTTCCCAATGATGTTTCAGTTATCAGCATGGATGATTCGGAACTTTCGAAATACGGCGATGTGAAAATCACATCCTGTCCCCATCCCATGCAGGAACTTGGGAAAACTGCGGCAAATAATCTTTTGGAGCTTATCAAAAATCCGAAGTTCGACGCTACAAAAGAGTTTATTACATACGTAAAAGAACGCGACAGCGTAAAATATATGGGTTAACAAAGGAGGAAATATGGGTTACTCAAAAGACGAAATTAAAAAGTTAATAGAAGACGGAAAGGCTGTTTTAGGTATCGAATTCGGTTCCACCAGAATCAAGGCAGTGCTTGTGGACGATAACAATACTCCCATCGCTCAGGGAAGTCATGACTGGGAGAACCACCTTGATAACGGTATCTGGACATATCCTATGGATGAAATACATGAAGGCTTCAGAGACTGCTACAAAGACCTTAAGAAGGATGTTAAGGCCCAGTATGGCGTAGGCATAAAGAAGCTTGCAGCTATCGGTATCAGCGCTATGATGCACGGCTACCTTGCTTTTGATAAGAACAACAATCTTCTTGTTCCTTTCCGTACATGGAGAAATACCATTACAGAAGAGGCAGCAGCCAAGCTTACAAAAGAATTCAACTACAACATTCCCCAGCGTTGGAGTATTGCTCATCTTTATCAGGCAATTCTTAACAAAGAACCCCACGTTAAGGACATCGCTTTCCAGACAACTCTTGCAGGTTACATTCACTGGATGTTAACCGGCGAAAAGTTAATGGGTGTAGGCGAAGCATCAGGTATGTTCCCCGTTGATCCTTCCACAAAGGATTTCGACAAAGAAATGGTTGCTAAATTTGATGCTCTTCTTAAGAAGGAAGGCATGCCTTATACACTTAAAGAAATTTTCCCCAAGGTTCTTGTAGCCGGTGAAAATGCAGGCAAGCTTACAAAAGAAGGTGCAGCATTTATCGATGAGAGCGGTGAACTTGAAGCAGGTATTCCCGTAGCTCCCTGTGAAGGTGATGCAGGAACAGGTATGGCAGCTACAAATGCAGTAAAGGTTCGTACAGGAAACGTTTCCGCAGGAACCAGCGTATTTGCAATGGTTGTTCTTGAAAAGCAGCTTTCTAAGGTTTACGAGGAAGTTGACCTTGTTACCACTCCCGCAGGCGACCTTGTAGGAATGATTCACTGCAATAACTGTACTTCAGACCTTAATGCATGGGTTAATCTGTTCAAAGAAAACCTTGAAGCTTACGGCGTAGAAGTTGATATGACAAAGCTTTTCTCTACTCTTTACAATAAAGCACTTACAGGAGATGCAAACTGTGGCGGACTTGTTTCCTTTAACTACTTCTCAGGAGAAGGCGTTACAAAGTTTGACGAAGGTCGTCCTTTATTCGTACGTGAGCAGAACGCAAAGATGAATCTTGCAAACTTTATGAGAGCAAACCTTTACGCTTCTTTGGCTACATTGAAGCTTGGATGCGATATAATGCTCAAAGAAGAAGGCGTCAAGGTTGATTCCATCACAGGTCACGGCGGACTCTTTAAGACAAAGGGCGTAGGTCAGGCGGTTCTGGCAGCAGCACTTAACGCTCCCGTTTCCGTAATGGAAACAGCAGGCGAAGGCGGAGCCTGGGGTATGGCTGTTCTTGCAAACTACATGATTCAGAAAAAGGCCGGCGAATCCCTTTCCGATTACCTTACAAACAAGGTATTTGTAGGTATGAAAAAAGAAACCCTGGATCCTAACCCCGCAGATGTTAAGGGCTTTGACGAATATATCGAAAGCTATAAGAAGGCACTTGAAGTTGAAAGAGCTGCTGTTAAGGCAGTTAAATAAGGAGACGGTATGTTAGAACAGTTAAAAAAAGAAGTTTACGAAGCAAATATGCTTCTTCCCAAGTATGAGCTTGTTACTTTTACATGGGGAAATGTCAGCGGAATCGACAGAGAAAGCGGACTTTTTGTAATAAAGCCCAGCGGAGTAGATTACGACAAGCTTACTCCCGACGACATGGTTGTTATGAACCTTAAGGGTGAGAAGGTTGAAGGAAGATACAATCCTTCTTCTGATACAGCCACACATCTTGAACTTTACAAGGCCTGCGCCGATATAGGAGGTGTAGTGCATACACATTCTTCTTATGCCACAAGCTGGGCGCAGTCGGGAAGAAGTATCCCTTGCTACGGAACAACCCATGCAGACTATATTTACGGAGAAGTTCCCTGCTTAAGATGCTTAAGCAAGGAGGAAATCGAAGGAGCCTATGAGAAGAACACAGGCCTTTTGATTACAGATTACTACAAAAACAAGGACTATATGGCTGTACCGGCTGTTCTTTGTAAAAACCATGGTCCTTTCACATGGGGTAAGGATGCTCATGAAGCAGTGCACAATGCTGTGGTTTTGGAAGAGGTTGCCAAGATGGCTTTCAGAACAGAGCTTATAAATCCCCAGGTTAAGCCTGCTCCCCAGGAACTTCAGGACAAGCACTACTACAGAAAACACGGTGCAAATGCTTACTACGGTCAAAAATAATGTCTCCTTTGTAAGTATTATCATCTAAATTAGCAAAAATTGATAAAAGTTTAGCATTTGAGTAAATGGACGCGTTAATTAATCTGTGTTACCTTTACTCTAGAAAAATAAATTTTTTATTATATTAGGAGGAATTATGACAAACTTAGAGCTTCAGAAAAAAGCAAATGAAGTTCGTAAGGGTATCGTAACCGCTGTTCACGGCGCAAAGGCCGGACATCCCGGTGGATCATTATCCGCAGCAGATATCTTTACTTATCTTTATTTCGAAGAAATGAACATCGATCCTAAGAATCCCAAGATGGAAAACCGCGACAGATTCGTGCTTTCAAAGGGACACACAGCTCCCGGCTTATACAGCGCACTTGCTAACCGCGGATATTTCCCTGTTGAAGATCTTCCTACTCTTCGTCATCTTGGTTCTTATCTTCAGGGACATCCTTGTATGCAGGATACTCCCGGTGTAGATATGTCCTCAGGTTCCCTCGGACAGGGAATTTCAGCTGCAACAGGTATGGCACTTGCTGCAAAGCTTGATAACAAGGACTACCGTGTATACACACTTCTTGGTGACGGCGAAATTCAGGAAGGCCAGGTTTGGGAAGCTTCCATGTTCGCAGGCGCAAGAAAGCTTGATAATCTTGTAGTTATCGTTGATAACAACGGACTTCAGATTGACGGTAAGATTGAAGATGTATGCTCTCCTTATCCCATCGATAAGAAGTTTGAAGCATTCAACTTCCACGTAATCAACATTAACGGTAATGACTTTGATGAAATCCGTGCAGCATTTAAGGAAGCACGTGAGACAAAGGGTCAGCCCACAGCTATTATCGCCAAGACCTTAAAGGGTAAGGGCGTTTCCTTCATGGAAGGTCAGGTAGGCTGGCATGGTAAGGCTCCTAACGATGATGAATACAAGATCGCTATGGATGACCTTGAAAAAATCGCTAAAGAATTAGGAGGTGCAAACTAATGGCAGATGTAGTAAAAATTGCAACTCGTGAAAGCTATGGTAATGCACTTGCTGAGTGCGGTAAAGAATTCCCCAATCTTGTAGTTCTTGATGCAGACCTTGCAGGAGCTACCAAGACAGGCGTATTTAAGAAAGCTTTTCCTGAAAGACACATCGACTGCGGTATCGCAGAATGTAATATGACAGGTATCGCTGCAGGTCTTGCTACCTGTGGTAAGGTTCCTTTCGTTAGTTCTTTTGCAATGTTCGCAGCAGGACGTAACTTTGAACAGGTTCGTAACTCCATCGGATATCCTCACCTTAACGTAAAAATCGGTGCTACCCATGCAGGTATCACAGTTGGTGAAGACGGTGCTACCCATCAGTGTAACGAAGACGTTGCTTTAATGAGAACCATCCCCGGAATGACAGTTATCGTTCCTTCAGATGATATTGAAGCTAAGGCAGCTGTAAGAGCAGCTATCGAGTACGTAGGACCTGTTTACATCAGATTCGGTCGTGCAGCTGTTCCGGTTATTAATGACAAGCCCGGTTACAAGTTCGAAATGGGTAAGGGTGTTTTACTTAAAGAAGGTAAGGACGTTACAATCGTAGCAACAGGTATCTGTGTTGACTCAGCACTTCAGGCAGCTGAAATGCTTAAGGCAGACGGTATCGATGCTGAAGTAATCAACATCCACACCATTAAGCCTCTTGACGAAGAACTTGTTATCAAGAGCGCAAAGAAGACCGGTAAGGTTGTTACCGTAGAAGAGCACTCTGTTATCGGCGGACTTGGCAGCGCAGTTTGTGATGCACTTTGTGCAGCATGCCCTGTACCTGTTAAGAAGCTTGGTATGCAGGATGTATTCGGTGAATCCGGTTCCGCATCAGCACTTGTTGAAAAGTACAAACTTGACGGCAAGGGTGTTTACGCAGATGTAAAGGCATTCTTAGGCAAATAATATTAAGTATTTTAAGGACCTGTGAGGAAACTCACAGGTCTTTTTTTGTAATTACCCGTTTCTTACTATGGTTTAGCATATAAGTATAAAAAAATATTGTTCTATATGGAAAAATAAGAAAAGGGAAAAGAAAAAATCTTATGAATGAAGCATACATAAGCCTTAGAAACGTGAATAAGCACTATGGAGAGAAAGAAGGAGCAGTACAGGCCCTTTCGGATATTTCTTTTGATGTTAACAAGGGTGAGTTCCTTTGCATCCTGGGAAACAGCGGAAGCGGGAAGAGCACTGTTTTGAATATATTGGGAGGAATAGACAGGGCAGACAACGGTAAAGTATTTGTTGATGGCAAAAACATTCTTTCCATGAGCGAACCGGTTTTGTGCGAATACAGAAAGAAAAAAGTAGGATTTGTATTTCAGTCCTTTAACCTTATAAAAGAGCTGACGGCCATAGAAAATGTGGCTTTCTGTGCAGATGACAAAGAAAAAATCAGGGAAGCACTTGAGAAAGTGGGAATGTGGGAAAAGAGGGACAAATACCCTTCCATGCTTTCGGGAGGAGAACAGCAGAGAGTGTCCATAGCAAGGGCGCTTGTGAAGAATCCCGATATTCTTCTTTGCGATGAACCTACAGGAGCCCTGGACTATGAAACCGGCAGGAAAATATTGATGGAACTGGAGAAGATAAGAAAAGAAGGAAAAATTATTATTATGGCCACTCATACAAGGGAAATCGGGAAAATGGCCGACAGGGTTATTTATCTGAAGAACGGCAGAATAGACCGTGAACAGGTAAACAGTACAGTACTTGAAGCTAAGGAGATAGAGTGGTAGATGGTAACAAAGATTTGCTTATCCTTAATAAAAAAGCATAAAGCACTGTATATATCCATAGTGGCGATAATAGCTCTGGGAGTTTCTCTTTTAAGCGGAATGGCCGGCTTTTGCAAGTCCCTGGGAAGTTCTTTGTATTCGTATATAGAAGATTACGGATATCCGGATGCTTATATCACCACAAGGCCCATAGGTACAAACAGGGCAAAGCTTTTGAATGATATAGAAGGCGTTGAAAGCGTAAGCACAAGAATTTATACGGATGTAATAGTGAATACGGAGGATGGAAAGACACTTTTGATGAGAGGGTTTTCCTTTTCTTCCGATGATATTGAAAACTTTTCCGTCTGGGAAGAAATAGAGGATACGGGAAGATATGACGCTGTCCTTCTGGAGGTGGAATATGCAAGGGAAAACGGTATAAAGCCGGGGGATATACTTAGAACAGATGTGGGAAACCGCAACATAACCTGTATGGTTAAAGCACTTGTTTCCACACCGGAAACTCTCGCGGGAGATTACGGCGGGCTTACAGGAATCAGTCCGGAAACAGGATACGTATATTTTGATACCGATCTTTTGAAATTCACTGTAGTATCCAAAAAGGCAAATCAGTTCTTAATAAACGTAAAGGAAGGGTATGACCCGGAAAAAGTGCTTTCTTTGGCTGTGGAAAAGTTTGCCGAAGAAGGCATAGGTGTAAAGGAGAGCGTATCCTATGACGAATTGAATGTTGTCAAAAGAATACGTGAAAGCATTATCGCGCCCATAAAAACAATGACGGGAATAATTCCTACTGCGTTTTATATTATTTCCCTGTGTGTTATTTCACTTTGTATTTCAATACTTGTTAAGCAGTACTCAAGGGAAACCGGAATATTAAAAGCCATAGGAATTGAAGACAAAAAAATCAGGGAAGGCTTTTTCATGTTTTCACTGTCCGCCTTTTTCGCAGGTATTGTTTTAAGCATAGTTCCTGCGGTAATTCTTATCAGGGTGTGCACGCAGTATTACGGAGATTATCTTCTTCTTCCGAAAGTTGTCATGATGGCGGATGTTCCGGTTTATGTGAATGCGGCAGTTATTTCTCTTGTTATGGTAGTGGTTTCCACTTATATATGTACGTCATCGGTAAAGCGACTGAATCCGGCCTCTGCCATGAAGGGAAAAGCCGGGGAAACGGAGTGCAAGGATTCACCATTTATTAAGGGCGCAACAACAAAAAGCAGATGGATTCCCATTAAATATAATCTGGCTCTTACTCTGCGAAATAAGAAAAGACTGGTGTTTGATGTACTCCTTCTCAGCTTTACGGCTGCCATTTTTCTGCCATCCTTAAGCTTTTCTGCGTCCAACAGGGCTCTGTTTAAGGATATGTTTGAAAAGCGTCTTCATTATGACTGCCTTGTGTTCTTTGATGAAAAGAATGAAGAGGAAGGCTTAAAAATGCTTCAGGAGTGTGAATATGCTCAGAACGCGGAAAAGGTCATTACTTTCTACGGAGAACTTTCCCGAAACGGCAAGAAAGCCAGAGTGCCCGTAAGTGCTCTTGACTTTAACGGAAGCCTTGTAAGCCTTAATACAGAAGGACCTTCAAACAGTGATGAAGTTGTTCTGGACAGCTTCTATGCGAAGCTTCTCGGGGCCAAAGAAGGGGATACGGTTAATCTTGGGGGATACCCACTGAAGGTTATAGGAATCACGAAACAGTATACGGCGAAGATGTCGTACATACCCTTTGATTCGCCTGCTTTGGAGGATGCGGACTCGGTTACTTCTTTTGCCGTGAAGTCCTCAGAGACAGAGCTTCTTCATGAACGGTTAAAGGATACAGAAGGATTTTTACAGATTTCTTTTATGGATGTTTGTAAAAAGGATCTCCAAAAAGATTTGAAAACCAATGAGTTTGTAGCGACAGCGGTTATAGTTTTTGCGGTAATAATAGGATTCGTCATGGCTGTTACCACTTTTGCCAATGAACTGGAGGAAAGAAAACGAGAGCTATGCGTAATAAGGGCTCTTGGCATATCCATGCGTAAAATATCCTTGGGCTTTTTAGGCGAGCTGGCGGTGAAATTTTTATTGTCCTTATTACCGGGCATGCTTTTAGGTACAGCGGTTGGAATATATACCATGAATTCAATTTCCGGGGAATTGCGTTCTTACCCATACGCATCAGGTGTAAGGGAATATGCCATGACTGCTTTACTGGTGTTTGTTTACATGATTTTCGGTGAACTTACCGCAATGCTTATATTGAAGCGAAAGAATATAGCCGCAAACATATCTGAAAAGGAATAGTTTTACTTTCAGTTAACTTACATGGCATAGAATAACTATAATAATTTTTGCTTGTAAGGAGGCAATATGAAAAAAACAATATTCTATCGTTTCAGTGTAATTATTCTTTCGGTCGTATTTCTTCTGGGCTTTTCTTCCGACACAATCGCTTACATAGTTAAGAGCGGTGACACACTTGGTAAAATAGCAAGAGAAAACAATACTACAGTTGATAATATTCTTGCGTTAAATGATATTTCGGATCCCAATATGATTTTCCCCGGCCGGGATATTAATCTTGGTACGGAAGGAAGCGGATATAACAAAGTTGCCCTTTCGGGAGAGCAGAAGGAAGCTCTTGAGAGCATTTTCGATCCCGAGTGGTACAAAGAAGCATATCCTGATGTAGTTGCTGCGATGGGAGATTCCGACGAAGCTATGTTTGAGCATTATATTGAATGCGGTCTTTGGGAAACAAGACAGCCTTGTGAAGCATTCAATGTTAACGCGTATGCATCTTCCTACGGCGATTTAAGGGATGCCTTCAGTTCCATGAATGATGCACAGCAGGTTGTGGAATTTACGCTTCACTATGCTAATTACGGTAAAGAAGAGGGACGTGAAGCCACAATAGAAGCGGCACTTGAAAAAGTTGATGAAGTAACCTATTTTGGCTCTTTCCATAAAGAAGAAGTGGCTAATACACAGACGGGGGATGTTGTGGCATCAAAGCCTAAGGCAGCTGCACCTGCAAATACAGGAATGTGTGCCAGAATCAATGCTATGTATGCGAAAATCTTTTCCAAGATGCTGGAATTGGACGCAAAATACGCAGGTGGTACAGAAGACGAATTAAAGGATTTGGTAATCGGTTTCCCGGCAAAGGACGGGCTGGTTAAGGCAATATTTGAAAATATAGAATATTACTATATTGTAGAAGAATTAAAAGAATCTACAGGGGAAGCTGATTTTGATGAGTTCTGTGATGTTTTAGCCGACGTGATAGGATTGGAAAAAACAGATTCGGATGTTATCAGCTTTGCAAATGAATTGATGCCAAGCATAAAAGAATATAAAGCCGAGTATGAAACTATCTGCGGACTGGTAGGAGAGGCTTTGTTCCAGGGAGTCGGTGGAGATATATTTGACTGTGACGAAGACGAGATGAACCGACGTTTATCAGAGCCCGGAGTCTATTGCCCTACAGGGTACAGTGACATTGACAGATTTACCAAAACATGTGTAGACAATGGCGGATTGCTTACATATTTTGCACCCGGGAAAAATATTGAAGAAGCATTGTTCGATCTGGACGAGGACGAATTAGACACTTCTCCTTTTAATGCTTTAGGTGATTATATTTCCGGCGAAACGTTTATAGTATATTACTTCTACTATATGGATTTTAAGTGCGACAACTAATATAAAGCCTAAGGGCCGGTGGATTTTTCCACCGGCCTTTTTAACGGGAAAAGACATGAAAAATCCCGGGCGATTTGTCGCCCGGGATTTTTACGTACACTTCAGTATGCATCCTACCACATTTTTAAAAACAAGTCTATACCTTTATCCATATTTTTGCTAATATGTAGGAACAACAAAGAGGAGACGCATATATGAGCGAGAAGATGTTAACCGGAACTTTCTACGGAACAACCCGGGATGACGAGGAGAGAAAACTGAATAAGGTGCAGAAAATTGCGGCGCAAAAGGTTGTAAAAATCAAAGGTGCCGCAGCGAATCTGCAGAAAGAACTAAAATCCTTAAGAGAAGTCTACGATGTGGATGACAAAGAAGGATTAGCTCAGTGGTTCAACACAGATTCAAGATTTCAGGAAGTAAGAAACGATTTAAGAAGGGCGGAAAGAGCCAGCAAAAAACCGTTTTTCGGACGAATTGATATTGAAGATCCGGAAAACGCCAGAAGGGAAACCTTTTATATTGGAAAATCGGTTATTGCTGAGAATCCTTCAGAGCCGGAGGTTATTGACTGGAGAGCTCCCATTTCATCAGTCTACTACGACCATAGCCTTGGAAAGTGTAATTACAAGGTTCCCAAGGAAGGTATTTACAGTGTAGACCTTAAACGTAAACGTACTTATGAAATCGAAGACGAGAAGATAGCAGACTACTACGATTCGGATGTGGTGGCCAACGACGACCTTCTCACAAAGTATTTATCAAAAAGCAAAAGAAATGTTTTAAGCGAAATTATTGCCACTATCCAGCAGGAACAGAACGAGGTAATCAGAAAAAATCCCCGCCACAATGTTCTTGTGCAGGGAAGTGCGGGCTCCGGAAAAACTACGGTTGCCATGCACAGAATATCCTACATTCTTTATAACTACGATGTGGAATTTAAACCCGACGGATTTTACATTATCGGAAGCAATAAGGTGCTTTTGAATTATATTACCGGTGTACTTCCGGACCTGGATGTTTACGGAGTACAGCAGATGACAATGGAGGAGCTTTTTACAAGGCTTCTTTATGAGGACTGGGATAAAAGATTTTACAAGGTGCGTTCTTTTGACAAGAAAGAAAAGAGCATCGGTATAAAGGGAACCGGGGAGTGGTTTAAGGCTCTTTACGATTTCTGTAAAAAGGTTGAGTGGAATCATATTCCCAAGGACGACATTATTATCGAGCGCACTAAGCGTGTGATTATGCGTGGCAAGGATATCGAGAAGGCCATAAATGAGTATCCCGACTGGTCCATGGCAAAAAAGTTTGAACGTATGAATGATATTCTTATGGGCAAGCTTGAAAACGAAATCTACGGGCGCTACTACTCCTACAATGTGGAGGAGCAGAAAAAACTTACCCAGCACTTTAAGGACTATTTCTTCAAGTTCAACTGGGAAGGAAGCGTTTTCGACCTTTACGATACCTTCGTAAAAGAACAGATGAAAATCCATCCTGAGATAATCTATAAGGATCATGAACCTGATTTGTACGATCTGGCTTCTTTGGCTTACATTTATAAGAGGATTAAGGAGACAGAGATCATTCAGGAGGCAAGCCATGTGGTAATCGATGAGGCTCAGGACTTTGGAATGATGGTTTACAATTCCCTTAAGTACTGCATGAGCAAGTGCACCTTCACCATTATGGGTGACGTGTCCCAGAACATAAACTTCGGATGCGGCCTTTCGGACTGGGAAGAACTGAAGAAGGTTATGCTTCCCGATAAGTACGATTTCTTCGGGCTTCTGAGAAAAAGCTACCGTAATACGGTTGAGATTTCCGAGTTTGCGACAGACATTTTAAGACACGGAACATTCCCCATATATCCTGTGGAGCCTATCATAAGGCATGGCGACAAGGTAAACTGCACAGGCTGCAAAACTTCTGCGGAACTTGACAGAAAGGTTCTGGAGAAAATAGAAGAGTTTAAGGCCAAAGAATACGAGACGATAGCCGTTATCTGTAAGGATTCCAAGCAGGCGGAAGAAGCATACGAGTTTTTGAAAGACAAAACCGAAGTGAAGCTGTTTTCCGACAGCGATGCGGAGTTTACTAACGGAACCTTTGTGCTTCCCATCGAGTATTCAAAAGGTCTGGAATTCGATTCGGTTATTATTTACGATGCTTCCTTGGAGGCCTATCCGAAAGAAGATGCTTACGCAAAGCTTCTTTATGTGGCTGCTACGAGAGCGCTTCATGAACTTGCGGTGTTCTATCATGGTGAGCTTACCGGCCTTGTAAAGGATCCGGTTCCCGAAGACCGTAAAAATATAACCTTTGCGGAGGATGATTTCCACGTTAAGCCCTTTGTGTACGAAGAAGAATTTAAGACAAGGGAAGAGCTTGCCAGAGAACAGGCTCTGGAGGGAGACAGGGAAAGAGCTCTTCGTGATAAGTACGGACCCAAAAAGATTGTTGTTAATACAAAGCCTACGGAAGAGAGACCCAAGCCGGCGGTGAAAAGGGCAGAGCCCATCAGGATAAAGACTACGATTACGAAGACGCCTGCCTCAGCCCTTTCTTATGAAAAGCCTTCGGAAGCAAAAACCTTTAAATCCGAGTATGGCACAATGCCCGATACCACAAGCCTACGCCCTACGGGACACGGAAAAATCGACAATGGTGTCAAGTGGATTATGAAGGACAAACAAAAGGTAGACATTGTAGGAGCCTATGGAACTCTGTCGATCATTCCGATTTCTGACGAAACTGTCAGAGTGATGTTTTCAAAGGGATCCGTTGATAAAGTAAAGGCTCTTCCCGAGGAAATATTAAGAAGTCCTTCGGTTAAGTTTACGGTTAGCGAAAACAGAGAAGCTTTGGAAGTGATTCTTCCTAAGCTGAAGGTCAGAATAGACAGAAGAACAGGAGCGGTTTCCTTCATATCGATTACAGGAGCTTTGCTTCTTAAGGAAAAGGATGAACTTGCCCGCCAATACCACGGAAACAAGGACCAGTGGTGGGAGTTCTTTGACTGGGGGAAAAAGGAGTATTTATCCGTAAGAGGTGTGGATAACACGGACTGGAAAGAGTTTATTAACAGTGCCCGCTATATTTCCCACGGAGCTTCCGAAAGGCCTTCGCTTCTGATGTCTTCCAAGGGCTACCAGATTCTTGTGCCCGGAGGAATAAAGACCCTTGTCTGCACCATTCCCGCCTGCGGACCTTATATAAGCTTTGAGGATACGCCGTATATTGATTACATTTTCCGTACAGCCAAATAGCGTATCGCAATTTTCAGAAAGTTAGTGTATACTGTAAAAGCGCCCTTCCCCCACAGGGAAGGGCAGTTTTGTATACGAGGTGAAAAAATGGGATATCTTTTCTGGGGTTTTCTCTTTACTGCATTTGAATATATATTGCATCTTGGTTCCCTTAATGTGGGCATATTCCCCGATGTTTTAGGTTATATGTTTCTGGTTGCCGGCTGCAAGGCAATGTTTTCCAAAAGCCAACAGTTCGAAAAGGCTTATAAGTTTTGCGCCATAGCGTTGTTTGTTTCCGCAGTTAAATATGTGGTGGATCTTTTCGGCGTAATCCTTTTGGCACCGGCTTTTGTGGGCGTGATTGTGGAAATTATCTATGCTGTTATGAAAATGCTTGTGGCCTTTTCGATTATCAAGGGCTACGTGGATATGGAGAATGCGACCCATATCGACCTTCGTTCAAAGAAGCTTTTCAATTCAGCGGTTATTCTTGCGGTTTTCTCTGTATTAAAGGCAATTGGACCTATAGGTGGAGTCTTGGGTGGATACGTTTATATCATCGCATTTTTCGGCGCGTTGCTGATGCCTGCTGTGTTTATGGTGCAGGAGTATGATGCGTACATGAATTATAAGGGAAATGTGCTGATGAAGTGATTTTGAAAAAAATCGCAAGTTGTTGAAACTTTTTTGGATACTTACGATTATTAATTACTTGTATTAAATTGTAATATGCTTGCGACAAACTGCGGTTTTGGTTAAATAGATTCTTGAGGGAGTGCGAAGTGAATTGACACTTTGCACTCCCTTTTTGTTGGGAAAATGGGAAAGTATTGGGAAGTTATTAAGAGGAGGTTATAGTGGCGTAAGGAAACGCCATAAGGGGTTATGCGAACAAAATTCAAAATGAAAATCTATTCCGTCATAGCAGTTCTTGCTATGGCATCTGTTTTGGTTACTTCTATACCGGTAGAGGCACAGGAACTACGGGAGGGAAGTAATTCTGTTTCAGACCTGGTTACAAACAGTCAGGTCTTTTCCGAAAGTATTGATATTTCCAAAGAAATCATTGAAGAAGAACAACAGGGATATGAGATTAAAGTCAGTTGTAGAGATGGTCATTATCCCACTGATTGGATATGTGGCGGTACGTATAACAAATGCTATAAATATAAAAAATGTAACGCATGCCATAACATTGTACAGGAAGAGAAACATGATAAGCATGACTATAAATCGATTACCATTGTAAAGCCGACTTAGGATATAATTATTAATTATTCATACTGCATTTTCTGTATATTGCAATTGTGCTGATAACAGGCAAATGATAACATTTTGATAACAAAAAATATTTTGGGTACAATCTGAGTACAAATAAATTAAAGAGGGGCGACTATGTACGAAATTTCAAATAGCGATTGGAAGAAATATAGAGAAAAAATCGGCATTTGGCAAGAAAACTATATGGAGAGATTATTAAAGGAATATGTTGATTTCCTGAAAACGGATGAGCCGGCTTCAAAAAGATTTTGGGAACTTGAAAAGAGAATAAAGCAGGATAAAAAGTGCTTAGGTGTAATAATCACAGATATGAGAAAATCTTCTGCTATATATGATATTGCTGCATTAGTGAGAGAAGAAATTATTAGTATAAAGGAACTGGATGATTTTTCTGATGATTTACAAGCGGCAGTAAAAAATATTGTAAATCATTAATATATAAGAGAGGATCTATTATGGGACTAATAGAAATAGCCAGTGGAAATTCTGTTTGGAGAGGCATGGATTATTATGAAAACAAAAAAGTCGTTTCCTGCAAAAAACTAAATGATGGCATATACGAGGGTGTAGTTTCGGGAAGTGAAGGGAATGCTTATAACGTTCATGTTGAAACGATGCATCCAAGAAAATCAGTATGCAATTGTCCTTTTGCAGAAGGTAGACGAGTTGTCTGTAAACATATGATTGCCCTTTATTTTACTGCAGAGCCTAAAGCTGCGGAGGATTTTTTGAAACAGGTAGAGGAGTGGGAAAAAGAGGAAGAGGAGCAGGAAAAGCAACATTATATTGAAATCAGAGAATATGTGAACAGTTTGACCTGAGTATAATATTTTAAAAGGAGTGATTCTATGCCAAACATTAAACCTATATCTGATTTAAGAAATTATACAGAAGTATTAAAGGAAGTAGATACAGCAAGTAGGGTTTACCTTACAAGAAATGGTCATGGTGAGTATGGTATCCTTACTATGGCTG
>JAZLJG010000026.1:0-4552 GCA_045617745.1 Lachnospiraceae bacterium
TCCACGTATTCAGCACAAATATTTACCTCATTAATCTGAACTAACACTTTTTCAACAATCTCATCGGCCCATTTTGTCCCTAAAATTTCTATAATGGTAAAGTCAATACTTTTGGTTGTATGCCCAAGACCAATCTGAAATTTATGATATTTTTCCCTTATCAAGCGAATTGTTTTTGAAACAATCTTATCCTCGGTCACAATATTTGTCCTGACAAACTGCTTGGCATCTCGATATGGAGCCAGAAGTTTTTCTGCCTTCCAATGAACCATTTTCGGATTTAATCTGTTCTGTTCGCAGATCCGACAAATCCTTGCCGCAGCATTCTTTCCAAAATAATTCTCCATTCCCTTATACTCCTTCACACAAAAAAAAGTTACAGATAGACTTCCTCTTTTTGTCTAAATGTAACCCGGTATGTTCTCCTATGGTCATATCCCTATTCTCTTACAAGGCAAGATAATATCATAAAACCGCCCGGTTTGTGGTACGGACTTTGTACGAACTTTGTACGGCTATTGTACGGTCATTATTTGTTTCCTTTTGACGCATCGGATTTTTCCAGCTTTTTGGCTCTGCTCGCAAGGCTTCCATCCCTTCCCAATGATGTCTCTATGGAATGCATTTCCTCAATGGAATTATCCCAATGCTCGTAAATCTTACTCCAGAAAGTTATCCCGAAAAGCATAATGGCCTCGTTCTTTTTTACATGATATGTCGTATGGGAATACTCACATAATCTTTCCACTTCACCGTCCGCTAATATCTCATCCGAGAAGTAAAGATTGTACAAAATCTTATGATAGATTTCCCCATCAACTTCGAATCCACGGACTGCTTTCATGGAATAATCAAGCAATGATTCCATCTGGCCGGTTCTTATCATTACCGCCAGAAAGATATTAATCTTATTCATATTTATCTTTGTTGAAGAAGACATTTCGGCAAAAAGATCCGGAGCCTCTTTCCATAATTCCGTCTCCGCCAGATCGACATTCAGAATAGTATAGTCAGTTTTAAAGTAAGCATACTTTTCCAGGAATGCTTTTATATTGTCGCAGGTCTTCTTGGTATAGTTCATTCCTACCAAGCTTCCCAATGCCTTTATTCTATCCTGTGATGTTGAATATCTTTTTCGTGCCATATCGCTGTTTTCCTTCTATAAAAACCAAAAAGTCACTACATGCATTTTTATATGCATCAGTGACCCACAACACTACCCTGTTTGTATCATTACACACTAATATTATTGGCTAAGTTCAGAAATAGTTCTGCATATTGAACCAATTTATTTTTTCTTTCGGCAGGAGGGAATTTTTCCATACTAACAACTAATTCTCCTATTGATACAATCTTTCTCGCTGCCATGTCTGGGTCGTTATCACCAAAATATAATTGATTCGGAGTGATGCCGGATTCCCTATAAATGATATCCAGTTTTTTCATATTAAGTCCGGACTCTCCGTTTTTTATTTTTCTTGCACCGGATATAGACAAGTCGAATAATGCAGCAAGTTCAGCGTCTTTAATCTTATTCGGTATAAGATAATATCTTTTTAAATTTTCGCTAACTGTTATATCAATCTCTGCCATTTCTTTCTTCATACAGACCTCTCTATCACATATAATTTTACCTTCTTTTCCTGATGTCCGTTGTTACTCTCAGGGGCATTTTTTGTTTTCGAATAACACTTTTTCGGTTACTTAAATTAAAAAAGAGGCCTGTGAAAACTTTCACACGCCCCTTAATCCCAGATGTAATTTCGCAACAACAGCGCCTATTTTTTCAGTTTATTCTCTCATTTTGTAAGTCCCATATAAATGACTTCAATATGCGGAAGATATTCAAAGAGGCGAAGTCATTCTAAAATTTATTTATCCCGAAATAGCAGAATAAAGGTGATTAATCATGATTTCATATGAACCATTTTGGAACATGCTTAAAGATCGCGGTGAGTCCTGGTATTCACTTGAGCACAAGTACAAAATATCCACTGCAGAACTAAGCAGATTAAAGAATAATAAGAATATAACTACAGAAACCGTTAACTTCCTTTGCGAAACTTTTGACTGTACCATACCTGACATTATGGTATTTATAAAAAGCAGCAACACGGAAAATGATCATTCCAAAGAGCCTAAGTAAGGGCTCTTTTCTTTTGCAAAATTGTCCCCCTATTGTCCTCTCCTCAAAATACTTATCTCCTCTTACAATTTTCTCATAAGGGAAACGGAGCAGTGACTTTCCCGGAATAATTCTTTCTGGCAGAAAGTCCTGCTCACACATTGTTCTTATCCGGAACACCCGCCCTTCCGCTTCGCGGATCTTGTTCTTCCATAGAAAGTAGCAAGCAAAGCAAAATGATAGCATTTTGCGCACATTTTACCCCTCGTTGAAATTCGCTCCGGGTAAAATCATACTCTTGGGGATATCCCCAAACCCCTTTGATTTTAGAAAACAAATTTACAGATTAGGATGCGCCGCATCCCGACAGACAGAAAGACAGATATGAATAATTTAAAGCGTAAAGTACAGATAATAGTCAGAATGACTCCTGAAGAAAAAAACAGATTACTTGAAAATATGGCCGCATGCCGCTGCAACAACATGTCCAGGTACATCCGGAAGATGGCTCTTAACGGACTTATCATTTACTCTGATTCTTCAGATATTAAGGAAAGAAATTACGAGCTTAGAAAGATCGGAACCAACATAAATCAGATTGCTCACAAGGTTAATGAAACCGGAAGCATCTACAAAGAAGACATGGATCAGTTAAAGGAGTTGATGGATACCATATGGCAATCGCAAAGATACATCCTATCCGACGAACCGTAGGCCAGGCAATTGAATATATAGTTAATCCCAAAAAGACGGAGGATATGCTCTTCGTCTCTTCTTTTGGTTGTGACTTTGCTACCTGTGTTGAAGAATTCAATCAGACAAGAAAATTGGCCGGTGAAGGCGGAAAAGTTCTCGCTCAGCACATAATACAATCATTTGCTGAGGGTGAAGTTACACCTGAAGAAGCTCACAAAATAGGTACTGAACTTGCCAACCGATATCTCGAAGGTAAGCATGAATACATCATTGCCACCCATCTTGACAGAGGACATATTCACAACCATATAATCTTCAATCACGTTGATTTTGTTGACCACAAATGCTTCCGCAACAATATCGGTCATACCCGTCAGCTTCGTGAAATGTCGGATGAAATATGTATGGCTCACGGTCTGTCTGTCATAAAAGAAAAATCCGGTGCCAAAGGTAAATCATATTATGAATGGAAAATGGATAAAGCCGGTAAGAGTTATAAAACCAGGCTGAAGAACAATATAGATCTTGTTATTCCAAGCTGCTCTTCTTACGATGAGTTCCTGCAAAAGATGCAGGATCTTGGGTATGAAATCAAAATCGGTAAATCTGATTCCTTCAGATATTCTTCCCAGGAACGATTTACCCGAAGCAAAATTCTTGGAGATAATTATACAAAGGAAGCCATAACGGCGCGTATTCTTTCCGGGAAGGAAAAGGCTCCCGCGCCTTCATCTGTTCCCTTTGTTAAGGTCAAAATTTTTGTTTATGATCAGAAATTAGGGCTCATCGAAAATACCGCAGCTTTCATTTCTGCTTTGGAAAATCCGTATTTTGCACGGCAGGTCGCACTTTCTGATGCAAAAAAAATAGCCGCAACCTACAATTTGCTTAAAGAAAAAAAGATTGATTCCTACGATGATTTGGTCAAAAAAGTAGATGATTGCCGGCACGATTACAACGAAATTCACGACTCGATTAAAAGTCTTGAAGATGAAATTTCCAAGATTAATGAGTTGATAAAATTTTCCGAACGAATCAGCACTCACAAGGATGTTTATTCGCAGTATTTAAAGTCCGGAAAGTCGCCTAAATTCAGGGAGTTGCACCATTTGGAAATCGCCCTTTATGAGTCTGCTCAGGAAATGCTTAAGAAGAATTTCCCGGAAGGAAGTGTCGTAAAAATCGCCGCCTTAAAGAAGCAAAAAGAAACTTTGGAGGACGAAAAAGATGCCCAAAATCAGCGTTTGCAGGAGCTGAAATCCGAGCAAAAAGAGCTTCAAATTATGAAGAAGAATGTTGAAATTATATTAAGTGAAGGCAAAGAAAAAGAAGAAAATGACCGGAAACAAAAGCAGAATCAGCGTTCGTAGAAAGTTTATTTCTATTATGCAGGTACCATTCCTACCCCCAGCCCCGCCCTCTCCCCGGGGGGGTACAAATGATTCATCAAAACTTAAAAGGCGTATGAAGATTACCAACACCACCATACGCCTTATATTATGCATCTAACATGTTTACAAAATCTTCCTCCGGCAAAGGACGTGCATAATAATAACCCTGTTGGATATCACAGCCTATTTCCTTTAAGAAATCACTCTGCTGTTCATTCTCTACACCTTCACATAAAGACAACATCTCAAGTTCTTTTGTCATTCTGATAATATTCGAAATAACTATTTTTTCTTTCTTTTGCAAAATATCAGAATGCAGGAAACATCTGTCCAGTTTTAT
>JAZLJG010000027.1:0-54429 GCA_045617745.1 Lachnospiraceae bacterium
AGGATCTGCCTAAATATAATAAGGGATCTGAAATTGAGTATACTATTGATGAAATTCTTCCTGCTGGCTATGAGAAGAACATAACGGGATATAATGTTAAGAATACTCATGAGCCAAGCGTGATTTCAGTATCAGGAACTAAGTCTTGGGTTGACAATAATAATCAGGATGGCAAGCGCCCTGCTTCTATTTTGGTTAATCTTCTTGCAAATGGAACAACAGCTTATGATGCTGATGGTGTAGAAGTTGCTCAGAAGGAAGTTAAGCCCGATGATAAGGGAGATTGGAAATACGAGTTTAAGAATCTTCCCGAATATGCTAACGGCGAAAAGATTGTATATTCGGTAACAGAAGAAAAGGTTGACGAATATACCGTAACTTATGTAGACGGAAGCTATGATATTGTTAATACACACACACCTGGAAAGACCAATGTAGCAGGTGAAAAGATATGGAGTGATGCTGATGATCAGGATGGCATGCGTCCTGAAAGTATTACGATTAATCTGTTAGCAGACGGAAAGAAAGTTACCAGCAAAACTGTAACTGCTGCGGATGGCTGGAAGTGGAACTTCGATGATTTGGAGAAGTATGCTAATGGTAAAGAGATAGTTTATACAATCACTGAGGATGCAGTTAGCGGTTATACAACTGAAGTTAGCGGCTACAATGTAATAAATACGCATAATCCTGAGAAAACATTTGTTGAAGGTACCAAGACCTGGAGCGACAATGATAATCAAGATGGTTTAAGACCCGAATATGTAATGGTTAACCTTCTTAAGAATGGTACTAAGGTTAAGACCGCGAGGGTTGATGCTTCCACTAATTGGAAATACAAGTTTGATGAACTTGATAAGTATGAGAATGGTGATTTGATATCTTATACAGTATCAGAGGAACCTGTGGCCAAATATGATCCGATAATAACTTCTACGGATAATGGATATGATATCGAGAATAAGCATACTCCGATTACAATTTCTAAGGAAGGACATAAGGAATGGATTGATGCTGATGATAAGGACGGTTTAAGACCGGATTCTATTGAAGTATCATTGTATGCCAACGGAGTCCCTGCTAAATATGCTGACGGAAAGGCTGTTCCTTCTGTATTGGCAAACGCAGAGAATAACTGGTCATGGAAATTTGAAAATCTTCCTCTGATGGCTAACGGTACAGAAATAGTCTATACCGTAGATGAAAAGAAAGTTGATAACTATGATAAGAACGTAGTGGGTATGAATATTACCAATACCCATACACCTGAGAAAGTAACTGTATCAGGCACCAAGACATGGGAAGATAATAGCAACCAGGATGGTATCAGACCTAGAGTAATTACGGTATACCTTGATGCTGATGGCGTATATACCAATAAGTCAGTTACTGTAGGTGCACCTTATGAATGGAGCTTCGAAGGCCTTGACAAGTGCAGTGCTAACGGAAAGCTTATTGAGTATACTGTAAGAGAGGAAGAAATTGACAACTATACAGGCAGCGTAGCAAAGGCAGATAATTTCGGTTACAAGTATGTATTTACCAATAGTCACACACCTGAAACTACTACTGTAGAAGGTGCTAAGACCTGGGATGATAATAATAACCAGGATGGTAAGCGCCCTGATAGCCTATTGATTCAGGTTATGGATGGTACTAAAGTTGTAGCTTCTAAGCAAATTGATGTTGCAGAAGACGGTACATGTTCATGGTCATTTACAGGACTTCCTAAATATAGAAACGGTGCTGAGATTAAGTATACTATCAACGAGGTGGTTACTAACGGTTATGTTCCTACGTATGACGGTTATAATGTGACCAATACTTACTCGCCTGAAGAGACCAGCGTTACTGTTAACAAGATTTGGGAAGATAATAATAATCAGGATGGTTTAAGACCTTCAAGTATTACGGTAACATTGAAGGCTGACGGTGTGGATAAAGATACCAAGGTTATCGAACCGGATGCGAATGGAAATTGGACTTATACATGGACTAAATTACCTAAATATAACAAGGGTAAAGAAATCAATTATACAGTAAGCGAAGTTCAGGTAAGCAATTATGAAGAGCCTACTTATAACGGTAACAATATCGTTAATAAGCACGTACCTTACACTACTTCAATAGAAGGAAAGAAGGTATGGGATGATAATCATAATCAGGATGGAGTAAGGCCTGCAAAGGTTAAGATTGAGCTTTATGCCGATGGTGAGTATTATACAACAACCTACGCTGAAGGCGATTCAAAGACAGGTGAGTGGAGCTATAAGTTTGAAAATCTTCCTAAGAATAAGCAGGTTGACGGACAGACACATGAAATCGTCTATACGGTACAAGAAGTTTTGGAATCTGCAGATGCAGAGAACTATACTTCAAGCGTAGATGGTTATGTTATTACTAATAAGCATACGCCTGAGACAACATCTGTTAATGGAAAGAAGACATGGCTTGATAATGATAATCAGGATGGTAAGCGTCCGACATCTATAACAATAAGGCTTATGGCTGATAATGAACCCGCAGTAGGTGCTGACGGAAAGGCAGTTCCTGAGAAGATAGTTGAAGCAGGTCCTACAGGAGATTGGGAATGGAGCTTTGATAACCTTCCTAAGTATAAAGATGGCGAAGTGATTAAGTATACTGTTAAGGAAGACGAAGTTAGTGACTATTCAACCGTTCTTGACGGAATGAATGTAACTAACAGCTATACTCCTAAGACCAAGGATATAAACGGTTCAAAGACATGGGATGATAAGGACAATCAGGACGGTGTACGTCCTTCAGCAATTATTATTCATCTTTGGGACGGCGAAGACGAAATATTACCCGCTCAGACAGTAACTTCAGCAAACGGTTGGAAGTGGAGCTTTGAAGGTCTTCCAAGATACAGAAATGGTAGGGAAATCGAGTATAGAATTACAGAAACTTTTGTTAGTTCTGACGATGAAAAGAATTATGAACCTACTGTAAACGATTATGACGTTACTAATACTCATATTCCTGAAACTGTAAATATCAGTGGTAAGAAGATATGGGACGATAATGATAATCAGGATGGCATCAGACCTACAGCTGTAACCATTAAGCTTTATAAGGATGGGGTTTACGAAGCAACTACTACGGCAGATGCGCCTAATTATGAATATAGCTTCAATAACCTTCCTAAATACAGAAATCAGGGAACGGAGATAACGTATACTGTAGAAGAAGTAGCAATCACAGGTTACACTACTACATATGATGGCTATAATATCACAAATACACACGAACCTGAGAAGACGGAAGTTCCTGTTAATAAGGTATGGGATGATTCGAACAATCAGGCAGGAAGAAGACCTGTATCAATCGAAGTTAGTCTGTATGCGAACGGAGAACCTGCAGTAGACGTTAAAGGAGTAGATGTTCCGGTTGCAACGTTGACAGCAGAAAATGGATGGGCATACACCTTTACGAATCTTCCTAAGAAAGCAGGCGGCAACGATATTAAGTATACAGTAACTGAAAATGCTCCTGAAGGATATCAGTCAAGCATTAACGATTACACAATTACCAACAGGTATACACCTGAATTTACTAATATCGAGGGTGATAAGACTTGGGCAGATAATGAAAACCAGGATGGTATAAGACCTCAAAGTATTACAGTTACTCTTTATGCAGATGGCGTAGCAACCAATCAGTCGAAGGTTGTAACGGCAGAGAATGAATGGCATTGGAATTTCGAAAATCTTCCTAAGTACAGAGAAGGAAAACAGGGAGAACGGATTGAATATACTGTTAAGGAAGCTAAAGAGGCAGTTCCTACAGGCTATGAGCCGACAGGCGACGGAAAGAATATTACCAATACGCATATTCCGGCGACTGTAAATATCAGCGGTAAGAAGGTTTGGGTTGATAAAGATAATCAAGATGGAATTAGACCTGACTCTATCACAGTTAAGCTGCTGGCAGATGGTGAAGCAACAGGCTTAACATGCAGAGCAATTGCTCCCAACTATACTTACTCGTTCGAAAAACTTGCTAAGTACAAGAGAGTGAATGGTGTTACTACTGAAATCCAGTACTCTATTGAAGAGGAAAAGGTAGATGGCTACATAATGTCAGCAGGCAATGGATACGACATTATCAATACTCATACGCCCGAAACGATTGAAATAGAGGGTAAGAAGATTTGGGACGATAATGATAACCAGGATGGCAAGAGACCTCAGAGCATCGTAGTATCATTGTATGCAGATGGCGAACTTGCTAAGGATGCTGATGGTAAGGCTATAACTCCTATAACGGTAACAGCGAAAGATGATTGGGCATGGAAGTTCACCAATCTTCCTAAGAATAAGCTGGTTAATGGCCAAGGAACATTAATTAAGTATAGGGTTAAGGAAAATGATATTGAAAATTATACACCAAGCTATTCTCCGAAAAACGGAGCCGGTGAATACGATATTAAGAACAGTTATGCACCCGGCAAGGTAAGTGTATCAGGTATTAAGACCTGGAATGATAAGGAAGATCAGGATGGTGTAAGACCTGATAGTATTACAATCAAGCTTTTAGCTAACGGTACACTTAAGGATAGCAAGACAGTAACCGCTAATGATGAGTGGAAGTGGAGCTTTACAGAGCTTGATGAATACAGTAAGGGTGAAAAGATTGTTTACACTATTGTTGAGGAGACTGAAGAGCTTGCAAAGATTGGCTATAGTACTGAATATAAAGGATATGATGTAATCAATACTTATGAACCTGTAGTAACCAAGCTTGAAGGTCGCAAGATCTGGGATGATAACAATAATCAGGATGGTTTAAGACCTGAAACTATTAAGGTTATTTTACTTGCTGACGGTGTAGAGAAGACATCAACAATTACATCAGCCCCCGATTGGACATTCAGTTTCACAGGCTTACCTAAGTACAAAGATCATGGTATAGCTATTAAGTATGAAGTTAAGGAAGAAGCTGTTTCGGCTGATTATAAGGATACTTATAAGTACAATGAGGATAATACATATTGCGAAATTACCAATACTCATGAGCCTGAACTCACTAAGTTATCAGGTAAGAAGACTTGGGAAGATGGAAATAATCAGGATGGTAAACGTCCTGCTTCTATCACAATAAGGCTTTGGGCTAACGGTGAACCTGCTAAGTATCAGGATGGCACTTCAGTTGGTGCGTATACAGCAAACGAAGCTAATGAGTGGGCATGGAATTTTGAGAATCTTCCTAAATATGATATGTCCAAGTACGTTGCAGGTACTGCAAGAACTCCGATTACATATACCATTACTGAGGATTCGGTAGATGGATATATATCAGTAGTAAGCGGATACGATGTGACCAATACATACAATCCTGAAAAGGTTAATGTACAGGGAACCAAGACCTGGGACGATGCACAGAATCAGGATGGCAAACGTCCGGAATCTATCACGATTAACCTTATGAAACAGGTTGGTAATGGTGCGAAGACGAAAGAAGATTTTAAGATTGTTACCGAAAAAGACAATTGGTCATGGAACTTTACTGATCTTCCTAAGTTTGAAGACGGTGTAGAGATTACATACACAATTGAAGAAGCAGCGGTTGATGGATATAAGACCGAGGTTACAGGATATAATGTAAAGAATACACATACTCCTGATACGACTTCAGTAAGCGGAAGCAAGACATGGGAAGACGCTGATAATCAGGATGGCTTACGTCCTACCAACATCACGATTAGTTTGATGAAACAGGTTGGCGAAGGTGCTAAGACGGTTGTTCAGATTAAGAACGTTTCAGCCGCAGATAATTGGTCATGGAGCTTCACTAACCTACCTAAGTATGAAGCAGGTGAAGAAATCACTTACTCAATAGATGAAGCAGAAGTGCTTGGTTATACTACTGAAGTTAATGGATATGATGTAGTTAATACACATAATCCCGAAAAGACTCAGGTAGCTGGATTCAAGACTTGGGACGATGAAGATAATATTTACGAAACAAGGCCCGAGTATATTGAAATAACACTTTTGGCTGATGGCGAACCTGCAAGATATCAGGATAAGTCGCCTGTAGATACCTTGAAGGTATATGAAAGAGATAACTGGGCATGGTCATTTACTGAACTTCCTAAATATAAGACAGTAAATGGAAAGACTACAGAGATTAAATATACCGTAAGTGAGAAGGCTATAGATGCTATATTACCTGACGGAACAAGAGCAGGCAGTGATTATTCGATAATTCCGGGTGGCATGAATGTTACCAATTCATATACACCTGAGAAAGATTCCATTACCGTTAAGAAGGTTTGGGATGACAATAATAATCAGGACGGCAAGCAACTTGAGCAGATTAAGGTAGCTCTCTTCATGGTTAACGGTGGTACTTTATTAGGTAAATATGACGGACAGAATGCAGAAGTGTATTTGGATGCAGGTAATAACTGGTCATACACATGGAAAAATCTTCCCAAGTATAAGAAGTCTATCTTTGGCGATAAGAAGATAGAATATACTGTAAAAGAAGTAACCGATGTTCCGGGATATAAGACTCCTGTAGTTTCAGATGTAGTCGGTGGTGTAATCACAATTACCAATACCTTGGAACCTGAAATGATAGTACTCGAAGGTACTAAGAACTGGGATGATGATAAGAACCGTGACGGCGTACGTCCTGAATCAATTACCTTGAAGATTTACGACAAGGCTAACCCTGATGTAATTGTAGATACTGTTACAGTTAAGGGTGGACAGAAAGCTGAAAGCTGGAACTGGGAATCTAAGAAATTGCCTAAGAATTCAGGTGGTCGTCCGATAGAATATGTTATAATGGAAGACATGACAGGAACAGTCAGCGATTACTATGTATTGACGAACAACGGTGAGCCCACAAGGGATAAGGACGGTAAGTATATCTTTACCAACTTCCACGATCCTGCCATGATTAGTATCAAGGCTATAAAGGAGTGGGATGATACAGCTAACGGAGTCGAGAATTTCTATAATGCAAGACCTGAAAAGATTGTTCTTACATTATATGCTAACGACAAGCCTGCAGTTGATAAGGAAGGAAATACGATTAAGCCCGTAGAACTTACACCTGATACGAAGGGTGCATGGGAATTCAGTTGGACAGATCTTCCTGAGTATTCAGATTCTGAAAAGATTGTATATACAATCGGTGAAGAAAAGATAGAAGATTATAACGGTACTATAAGTGATCCGGTAATGAGTGAAGATCCTGATGGTAACAAGACCTTCACATTCAAGATTACGAATACCTACAATCCTGAAAAGACAGATGTATCTGTTACCAAGGCTTGGAATGATGGAGATGATCAGGATGGATTCAGACCTGTATCTATCATGGTTCAGCTTTGTGAAGATAAGCTGATTGATAAGGCAATAGGCGAACCTGTCGAATTGACAGAAGCTACGGGCTGGACATATAAGTGGACAGACCTTCCTAAGGCTAAGGGCAACACCGATTATAACTATACGGTTAAGGAAGTAAGCGTTAAGT
The DNA here is from genome assembly GCA_045617745.1 of Lachnospiraceae bacterium. GTDB lineage: Bacteria > Bacillota > Clostridia > Lachnospirales > Lachnospiraceae > UBA1258. Next base: position 7,513 of record JAZLJG010000027.1, read on the forward strand.
TAGCAGATGGCACCGAAATGGATATTAAGGACTTCGAGAAGAAGTACGGATATTCACATCTTACATCAGAGTTTATTGATAACAATATTACTTTGACCAATACTCATGAACCTATTGAAGTTGAAGTAAAGGGTTCTAAGGAATGGGCTGATAAGGATGATCAGGATGGTGTTAGACCTGAAAGCATTACAATCAGATTATTCGCTGATGGCGAAGAAGTTGATCATAAGGTTGTAACTTCTGAAGATAAGTGGAAATGGGCATTCGAGCATCTTCCTAAGATGAAGAATGGTAAAGAAATTAAGTACACTATTAAGGAAGACGAGGTTAACGGATATACTACAACAATTAACGGATTTGACGTAATCAATACTCATGAAACCGAGAGCATTAGTATTTCAGGTGAGAAGATCTGGGATAACGATAATGAAGGTCTGAGACCTCAGAACATTACTGTAGTTCTTAAGGCTAACGGTAAGACAGTTGATTCTCGCCAGGTTACACCGATTAACGGTAGATGGTATATCGATTTTGGTAAACTGGATAAGTACAAGGATGGTCAGCTGATTGATTATACTTTGGAAGAATCTCCGGTAAGCAATTACAGAGCTGCAATTGACAGAACAGTTAAGTATGAAGAGGGAACAATCTTCTATACATTGACCAATACGTACATACCACCCGATACGCCGCCTACACCGCCTCCGAGCACACCTCCGAGTACACCTCCGAGCACACCTCCGAGCACGCCTCCGAGCACACCTCCAAGTAATCCTCCGAGTACACCTCCTACGATTACTCCGGCGCCCACACCTACACCTACGCCGCCTCCTCCGGTATTAGGTTCAAGAAGAACTCCTAAGGGAGGAACGGTTCTTGGCGCAAGACGTGGTTTGGATCAGGCAGTCTTAGGTAAGAGACGTAGTCCTCAGACAGGTGACAGCCTCGCAATCTTCTATTGGATTGCAACATTGATAGGTTCACTTGGCGGAGCAGGAGTATGCGCAGTAGAACTTAAGAAAACAAAAGAATGATTAATGTAGTTTAGTATTACCGACAGCGGTGAAGTGAATGCTTCGCCGCTGTTTTGTTTTCAAATCCGTATATATGAAATTGATACTAACGGACCTGCAGTTCGTGGGTGCGTACGCGAAAACAAATTACCTTCAACACGATTTTTGTATGAACAAACGTACAGAATTTGAAGAATTTGGTATTGATAACAGAAGTGTTTTTTTGTAGAATAATCTATGTTACATATAGTTATGTGAGGGAGTAACAAGCGTGTTACGTAGTAAGTCACCATCACGGCCGTAGGCCTGGCTTACTTTAAATTGTGAGACTCACGCAACAAGTTAAGTTGTGCGTGAGGAATATATTGATTTTCTCAAAGCACTGCTTATGCGGTGCTTTTATTAATTTGCTTGTTGCTGTTTATATAAGAAAGGGGCTAAGAAATGTTATTAGCGGTTATTATTTTTGTACTAATGTATGTGGGAATGTTGTCATTTCCGAAGAAGAGAGTATGGATTGCGTTAGCAGGAGCACTGTTAATGGTGATAGCACAGGTACTTCCGATTAAAGAGGTGCTTCCGGCAATCAATTGGAACGTAATCATGATGATTACGGGTACAATGGGTATTGTTACATTGTTTATTGAAACAGGAATGCCCAACAGACTGGCAGATTTAATGCTTACCAAGACTCCTAATGCTTGTTGGGCGATTGTTGCATTGGCAGTATTTTCGGGATTGATTTCGGCATTTGTCGATAATGTGGCTACAGTTTTGATGGTGGCACCGGTTGGAATTGCCATTTGTAAGAAATTAAAGATTAATCCGGTACCGGCTATTATTTCTATAGCAGTATCTTCTAATTTGCAGGGGGCAGCCACATTGGTGGGAGATACAACCTCCATTCTTCTGGGTGGATATGCTAACATGAGTTTCATTGATTTCATATGGTGGCAGGGTAAACCGTCTATCTTTTTCGCAGTAGAACTTGGAGCGCTTGGTACTGTTGCAATTCTGTATGGCATTTTTCATAAAGAAAAGCAACCTGTTGAAGCAGGAGAGCTTACTAAAGTCAGTGATTATGTTCCCGGAATAACATTGCTTATGGTAGTGGTACTTTTGATTATTGCATCGTTCTTTACAATTCCTGTGATCGATGATTATAAGAACGGACTTATTTGCCTAATTTTGTGCATATTCTTATTGGTTAGAAGTTGTATTCAGAACAAAGGATTTGAAGGGGTTAAGGGTGTAGTTAAGAGTCTTGATTATGAAACAATCTTTACTTTGTGCGGATTGTTCATTGTTATAGCTTCTATCAATAAAGCAGGTGTAATTGATGCGATAGCAGGATGGTTTGCGAATCTTGGAAACGGAAACGTATTCATGTTATATACTGTGATTGTAGTTGCTTCAGTAGTACTTTCAGCATTTATTGATAATATTCCGTACGTGGCTGCAATGTTGCCGGTAGTACAGGGAATTTCGGTTAAACTTGGAATAAGTCCTGAAGTATTGTATTTTGGATTACTGTCAGGTGCTACGTTAGGAGGAAATATCACACCTTTCGGTGCTTCTGCAAATGTTGCAGGTATCGGAATTTTGAAAAAAGAGGGTTATGAAGTCAAAAACAGTGATTTCTTTAAGATAGGTATTCCATTCACACTTACTGCGGTAGTTATCGGATATCTCTTTATTTGGTTTGTTTGGGGCTAATATTTGTGATAGAATTCATATATTAGAAAAAGAGGAGGTTTCTCATGAAAACTATAATTGAAAAATGGAATTCGGTGGGGCTGTTATTGAAGATATTTATAGGTCTCATAATCGGCGCGATTTTAGGACTTCTATGTCCGCAGGCTACATTTATTTCGATATTGGGATCGATATTTGTTGGCGCATTGAAGGCTATCGCTCCTGTGTTGGTAGGACTTTTGGTAATGAGTGCGTTATCAAAAGCAGGAAAGGGAATCGGTAAAAGATTCAGGACAGTTATTATTCTTTATATGGCTACAACATTAATTGCAGCTGTAATTGCGGTTATTGCATCATATCTGTTCCCTGTTTCGATTAAGCTTTTTGATACGGTAGAGGCTACACCTCCTTCGGGATTAGGCGAGGTCTTAAAGAATCTGTTTATGAATATGGTATCAAATCCAATCGGTTCAATTGCAGATGCTAATTATATGGGCATTTTATTCTGGGCTGTTATATTGGGCTTGGCATTAAAGCACATTGCTAAGGATACTACAATTCAGACGATTTCCGATTTGGCAGATGCTGTTGCCAAGATTGTTCATTGGGTTATTCAATGTGCTCCGTTTGGTATTATGGGTCTTGTATTCTCTGCTATATCTGAAAACGGTCTTGCAATATTTACGGATTATGGAAAACTTTTATTAGTACTTGTTGGATGTATGCTATTTACATCATTGGTAATAAACCCGATTCTTGCGTCAATTCTTCTTAAACGAAATGCATATCCTTTGGTATTCAAATGTTTGAAGGAATCCGGACTTACAGCTTTCTTTACAAGAAGTTCGGCAGCTAATATTCCTGTTAATATGAGCCTTTGCGAAGAACTCGGACTTGATAAGGATTTCTATTCTGTATCAATTCCTTTGGGCGCAACAATTAATATGGATGGTGCGGCAATAACAATTACAATAATGACCTTCGCAGCAGCTAATACGATGGGGGTACATGTAGATTTCCTTACAGCAGTATTGCTTAGCGTTTTAGCTACTTTGGGCGCATGCGGTGCTTCAGGTGTTGCAGGTGGATCGCTTTTGCTTATACCTATGGCATGCTCGTTATTCGGTATAGGAAATGATGTTGCAATGCAGGTTGTTGCAGTTGGATTCATTATCGGGGTAGTTCAGGATTCACTTGAAACGGCACTTAATTCTTCAGGCGATGCGTTGTTTACAGCTACGGCCGAATTCCACGACAGATTAAAGCGTGGCGAAGAAGTTGATTTTGAGAAAATTTTAAAGAAGTCGGATATGTAATGTCTGTATAGCCTATGGTGGCTATACAATGGAGAATCAAAATGTCAAACACACGGGTAATTCTTCTTTTTGGAACCTTTAATCCGTTTACAATGGCACATTTTCATATGGCTCTTTATTTAAGAAGCCAATTTAGTGACACTGATGTCATATTTGTCCCGAGTACAGATAAATTTATTATGAATTGGAAAAAATATTCTGCTTCGGATATCTGGTCGGGAGATGTGAGAGTGGCGTTAATAGAAGGCGCTATTGCTAATATACCTGATATTTTTGTAAGCAGAATTGAGATTGACAGAATAGTGGATGGCAAAACATATAATTCTGTAGAATATTTTAAAAATATCTACGATGAAGTATATATTTGCATGGGAATGGACAAGCTTGATGAATTAGGCAAGTGGTATAAGGCCGATAAGCTTGTATCCGAGAATAAATTCATAATGTTCACAAGAAATAAGGAAGAATTCCACGTGAATGATTTCATTAAGCAGTATGTGAATAATTTCATTACCTATACGGACAAAATGGGAATTTATGACGGAGTCTCTTCAACACAGGTACGAAAGGCGTATGAAGAAGACCGATTGGAAGAGGTTAGAAATATACTTCCGGTTAATGTGTATGAGTATTTAAAGGAAAGCAAATGTCAGTGCGAGATTATGTCGTAATCATTACGCCGTAATCGTTATGTCGTAATCATTACGTCGTAATTTTATGTATCGGCAGTGTTTTTGAAAAACCATAGGGGATTATCATGGCAGATATCGATTATGTTTCAATTAAAAATGATTTGGTTAAGTGGATTCAGGACTGGTTTAAAGCTAACGGAGACGGATGTAAAGCCGTAATCGGGATTTCAGGCGGAAAGGATTCATCAGTAGTTTCGGCACTGTGCGTTGAAGCTTTGGGGAAAGATCGAGTTTTCGGTGTTTTGATGCCTTGCGGAGAACAGGCTGACATACAGTATAGTCTTGATCTGGTTAATCATTTGGGAATCGAGTACAAGATTGTAAATATTAAAGATGCCGTGGATGGAGTCCTTAAATCTATGGAGGATGCCGGACTTGAGATATCTAATCAGACGAGAATTAATCTGCCGCCAAGAATCAGAATGACGACGCTCTATGCAGTTTCACAGGGAATGAACGGAAGAGTATCAAATAACTGCAATCTTTCGGAAGATTGGGTCGGATATTCAACGCGTTGGGGTGATTCTGTCGGAGATTTCAGCCCACTTTCGCATCTTACGGTACATGAAGTACTTGAAATCGGAAAGACATTGGGGCTTCCTAAGCACATAGTCGAAAAGGTTCCTTCTGATGGCTTATGTGGAAAGACTGATGAAGATAATCTTGGTTTTACTTATGAAGTGCTGGATAAATATATACGTGAAGGCGTAATAGAAAATCCGGAAACGAAGGAACTTATAGACAGAAAACATAGAAATAATCTGTTTAAGTTAAAATTGGTCCCTTCGTTTGAACCGGAAGGTTTAGAACCGGCGCCTATTTTCGGACCGGAAGAGTAGTTAACCGTACGTATCGGTAGACAAGTTATGATTGAATAATATTTAAAAGTTCTATGGGCTCGGTTATGACATAATCAGGTTCGGCAACTTTACCGAAACCATATGAAGCGAAACAAATGGGGACGCCGGCAGCTTTGCATGCATCGGCGTCCATTTGTGTGTCGCCTATATACAAAGGATTTTTGAAGCCGCAACGTTCGCTTATCAGTTTGATATTGTCTGCTTTCAAAAGACCTGTATCACCCGGACATAAGTGATCTATGAACAGATCTTCGAATCCGCTCTTTTTCAAGAACAATTCGATGTATCCGGCCTGACAATTACTTACTATTGTAAGAGGAAGTTTTTTCTTTAACAATTTTAGTGTTTCCCCCAGACGAGGGTATAAGTTTCCAGGTCTTTCTTCAAGAAAAGCATGTTCATATTGGAAACAATGAGGCTTAAAGGCTTGTCTGGTTTCTAAAGGAATCTCCGGAATTATTGCAGCAATAATATCATCCATGGGAAGCCCGAACAGTCCTTTGAGCTGATCGGCGGTAATGGTTACATCGTTTATATTATAATCACGCAGGGCTTTGTTCCATGCATCTTTAACTATTGGAGTTGAATCCCATAATGTACCGTCTACATCAAAAATAAGTCCGTCGAATTTTGTATTATTATTTTTCATAGTAGTATCTTTTGCATTATTAGCTTTAACATTATTATCTTTTACGTTATTATCTTTTACATTATTATCTTTCATATTATAAGTTCGCTTTCTGGTTAGTTTGCTTCTTTAATTATTTTGTTTTTTGCTATTTTGTTTTTTTCGCTATTTGGCTTTTGACAATTACTAATCACTAATTCCCATTTTTACGTATTGCCTTTATTAAACGGAATGATTATAACATCTTTATTTGTGCTTTAATAGTAATTATTATGAAATGAATATTAAATGTATTTTTGAATTGTGAAATAAATTGTTATTGTTAATACTGAATGAGCAAACGACTAATACGAGTGTTAGCCATTTCGCGATTTGGTATGTGTTTTCGATTAAGAGTAATACGGATTATGTATTTGGCTAATATTAGTATTAGCGATATTGAAATATAGTATTACTCTTCAGCGAATTAGATGAACTTATTTCGCTAAATTGCCCCTGTATTTATTTAATAGTATTTCCTATAATCACAAATGTAAGTTAAATGTCAGGTGCGGTACTGTTCGGCATCACATTTAGACAAGAAAGGAATATAATATGTACGATTTGGAAAGAGAAAGAGTTGAAGCGATTAATGCAGGCGAGAATGCGCTGAGGAGCCTTAGATATGCTAAGAGTGATTTGGACAGTGCAAGAATGTGGGGAATTTTTGATATATTTAAGGGCGGAATGATTTCAACGGCTATTAAGCATGGAAAGATTAAAGAAGCATCTAGAAACATCGAACAGGCCAAGTGGGACCTTCAAAAATTTAGCAGGGAATTACGAGATGTTTCATCAATTACCGGCACAAATTTCGATATTGGTGATTTTGCTACTTTCGCGGATTTCTTTTTTGACGGATTGATTGCAGACTTTTATGTACAATCCAAGATTAACAAGGCAAGAGGTCAGGTGGACGAGGCAATATACAGAGTCGAGAATGTATTAAGGCAGCTTGAAGGAATTTAAAATCTAGATATGAGAATCAGAATATGAATATAAAAATATAGATATTCATAATGAGATTATTAAAATAATATATATTAAAGGGAATGAAAAATATTAAATATAAGGAGCATATGTGATTATGAAGAAAATTATTTCAGGTGTATGTGTAGCGTTATTGGTTTTAATAGTGGTAGGAAATTCATTTACAATCATTCCTACAGGGTATACGGGAGTTAGAAGTACTTTCGGACAGATATCATCATCTGTGGTTCCTAATGGATTCAACTGGAAGATTCCTTTTATTCAAAGTGTTAAGCGTGTTAATAATAAACAGCAGGATATTAGCTTTGAAGAAACAATCAGTGCAGAAACTTCTGAAAGAAATGAAGTATATTTTTCGGGAGTGACGGTAACATACCAGATTAACGCAGAAAAATCTGCATGGATATTTGCTAATGTGAGTGATTATCAGAACAATCTGGTTAGTTCTGGTCTGGTAGCAAGTGCTTTGAAGACATCTTCTAAGACCTTAACACCTGTGGATGTTACCAATCGTAATACGTTGGAGCCCTTAGTTAAGGAAAATATACAGAAATCGCTAAATGAAAAGTATGGTTCGGAAGTTGTACGCATTAATAAAGTAGTAATTAATAATGCCACTTTCGATGAAGAGTATAATAACAAGATAGCTCAGAAGCAGCAGGCGCAGATGGCATATGAAACTCAGCAGATTGAGAACAAGACATCGGTAGAAAAGGCCGAAGCTGCAGCGAAGGTTAAGTTAACGCAGGCACAGGCAGATGCTGATGCTCTTAAGATAAGCGCAGAGGCTGAAGCAGAAGCAAACAAGGTATTGCAGGAATCGTTAACTGATGTAATTTTACAAGAAATGTACATCGAAAAATGGGATGGACAGTTACCTAAGGTATCAAACGGATCTGATATGATGCTTGATGTATCATCACTTGTTAATGATGATTCGAAGAAGGATACAAGTAGTGCCGGTGCTGAAAACTATGCAAACTATGAAAACAATGTTAATGAATAAGCAGTATTAAGTGAAAGAATAAATTCGGATTACCCTCAAGTTGAAGTATAAGCGGAAGATGCCGATACTGATACCTGGGGGTAATTTACGATTATTTAACTGTGGATGCATCTTTCAATTTTAGGTATTTTTTGATAATATATAATAGATACGGTGTGGATTGGTTAATCGATTAATTAAATTGAGATATGAGGGGTTTGATTTGTCAGGTAAAAATATAGGAAATCAAATAGAAGAACAGATTAAGGATACGTTACGTGAAGGATTGCTGACCGGAAACTTTTCAGATTTGAAGAGCGTAATCAAGAATTCTGCGATAGAAGTAATCCGAGAAGCGACAACAACGACTTCAAATAATAATAGTAACGGGTATCCGAAAACTAACAGCAACGGGTATCCACATACCACCGGAACTAAACCGAATTATTATAAGTACCCGTATACCGGAACTAATACTAATGGAAAATATACACCGCCGCCTACAGCGTATACGCATCCACATTCAACGCCCGATGCATCAAAGGCATATATTCAAGAATTGCAGGAGAAACGAAAGGCTCGCGAGAAGGAACTTGCGGCTCAACAGGCAAGGGAGCGTGAACTGAGGGCACAGGAGCAGGCTAAGAAGGAAGCATCGAAAATGTTGCCGGTTAAGTTTAATCCGGTAGGTAAGATATCGTCGCCTTTGTGGATTACAGGCGGCGCAATCGGTACTGTGGCTTTTGGATCTTCAGCTATCGGAAATCTGATCGAGCTTGTGATAGCATCAAGTGGTTTAGGTGGACTCATAGCGACAGGAATTCTTACGGCTGGAAGTATCTTTGCGATGACTTTCGGAATTAATCAGCATACGATGCTTGGAAAGGCTAAGAGATACGCGCAAGTATGCGGAAACAATAGCTATTCAACGATATCACAGCTGGCATCGGCTATGGGTACTAAGACTAAGGATGTTGTCAAAGATATTAAGAAGATGCTTAAGAAGGGATTTTTCCCTGAAGGTTATCTGGATGACGAAGAAACGACATTAATGCTATCCGATTCTGTTTACAAACAGTACCTTGAAACTAAGAATCGTTCACTTCAGGCAATGGCGCAGGCGACAGCCAATGATCTTGCGGAAAATGCAATACGGAGTGATAATGCGATGCAAGCCAGAAGCAAGCTGACACCGGAGCAGGTTAAGGAGCTTGATTCGATGGTAAGCGAAGGCCATGGTTATATAGATAAGCTTCATGGACTGAATGATATCATTCCGGGTGAAGTGATTAGTAACAAGCTTGATTCGTTAGAGGATATTTTGAAGGAAATATTTGAAAAGGTAGAAGAACATCCGGAACAGATGGGAAGAATGCATAAACTCATGGATTATTATCTTCCGACAATGATTAAGCTGGTGGCTGCATATGCTGAGTATGACAAGATTAAATCACCCGGCGAGGACGTAATTGAAGCTAAGAATGAAATAGAGTCTACATTGGATACCATTAATGAAGCATTTGTGCAGCTCCTTAATAACCTTTTCACCGAATCGGTTTGGGATGTTACGACAGATGCTCAGGTCCTTAAAACGATGCTGAAAAAGGAAGGCCTTACACAATAAAATATATGTTTTTCAATAAGTAATGAATTTAGAATTAAAAGGAGAATTGAAATGGCAGAATTGTATGAAACAATCACAAATGACGATGCAGAGGTTATTGTAAGCGAACCTAAGATGGAATTGACTCCCGAAGAAGAGGAAACTGTTAAGAAATATATGGAAGGTATCGATATCAATGATACTCAGATGGTTCTTCAATATGGTGCCGGTGCACAGAAAAAGATAGCAGATTTTTCAGAAACTGCTTTGAATTCCGTACGCACTAAGGATATGGGCGAAGTTGGTAATATGCTTACATCAGTCGTTACTGAATTGAAGAATTTCGATGTTCAGGAAGAAAAGGGCGGTTTCCTGGGACTGTTTAAGAAATCAGCTAATCAGATGACGGCTCTTAAGGCTAAATATGATAAGGCAGAAGCTAATATTGATAAGATAAGTGCAGTTATGGAGCAGCACCAGGTGACACTTCTTAAGGATGTTGCAATGCTTGATAAGATGTATGACACGAACCTTGATTATTTCAAAGAGCTTACATTGTATATCATGGCCGGTAAAGAGAAACTCACCGAAGCTAAGGAAGTTGAACTTCCGCGCCTTTTAGCTAAGGCTGAAGAGTCAGGACTTCCTGAAGACACGCAGGAAGCTAAGGATTTTGCGGCAAAGATAGACAGATTCGAAAAGAAGATATACGATCTTGAACTTACAAGAAATATATCAATGCAGATGGCTCCGCAGATTCGTCTTATCCAGAATAATGACACAACAATGTCTGAGAAGATTCAGTCAACGTTGGTTAATACGATTCCGCTTTGGAAGAGTCAGATGGTTATTGCCATCGGGGTTAATCACTCCGGTGAGGCTGCTAAGGCGCAGAAAGAAGTAACAGATATGACCAATGAACTTCTGAAGAAGAATGCCGAAGCACTTAAGATTGCAACAGTAGAATCAGCGAAAGAATCTGAAAGAGGTATAGTTGATATCGAAACACTTACACAGACCAATCAGTTGCTTATAGATACTCTTGATGAAGTTATGCAGATTCAGAATGATGGCAGAACTAAGAGAGTAGAAGCCGAGAAGGAACTTGTAAGAATTGAAGATGAAATGAGAAATAAGCTTCTGGAAGTAAGTAATACTGTAAGACAGTAATAGTGTAGTACAACAATAAGCAAGTAACAAATTGCATCAAAAAGTAAATAGAAACCGGGCAACTCGACGAGAATAAAGGGTTGACTGCTACTTGATCAATATATAGGAAAAGATATGACTGTTAAAGAAATAGCCAAACTGTGTAACGTATCAACAGCGACGGTGTCAAATATTTTAAACGGAAAAGGTAAAGCCAGCGAGGAAACGGTAGCCAAGGTTATGGAAGTCGTTAAAAAGACTAATTATAAGCCCAATCCTATGGCACAGCTTCTAAGAACCAATATATCGAAAACCATCGGAGTTATTGCCGAGGATATAGCACAATTCACTACTCCTGATATTCTTGAAGGAATTATGGAAGAGTGCGAAAATTCCGGATACAGGGTTCTGGTAGAAAATATGAGATGTTATTCCAGGTGGGGTGACAAATGGTATGACAGTGACGAGGAGTTTCAGAGAGTTCTTCGTCTTGCAATAGAAGATATGAAGACGGTTCGTGTTGATGGAGCCATATATATAGCCGGTCATACAAGAGAAATCGTGGGATTTTCGGAGAGCTTTGATGTGCCCAATGTTGTTACCCATGCTTTCAGTTCTTCTCCCAAAGCTATATCGGTTATGGCAGACGATGTTAAGGGCGGATATGATGTAACCAAGTATCTTCTGGATAAAGGACACAGGAAAATAGGCTATATCGGCGGACGAAAGGATAACCTGCATACGATAAGACGTCTTGAGGGATATCAAAAAGCTTTATATGAGTATGGCGTTTTGTACAATCCGGCAATTGTTACCTTTGGTAACTGGGACAGACAGAGCGGATATGAGTGTATGAAGAAGCTTGCTGGTGCTGATATTACAGCGGTATTTTCCAATAATGATCAGATGAGTGGCGGAGCATACGAGTACCTGAACGAAATCGGAAAGACTCCGGGTAAAGATATGTCGATTGCCAGCTTTGATAATATGGTAGTTGCCGAATATCTGATTCCGGGATTAACGACCATGGCACTTAATCTTAAGGAAATCGGTCGTGTATCCGCAAGAAAACTCTTTGAAGAATTTGAAGAAAATAGCGAAATCGGACAGAAGATTTTCGTTCCCGGGTATTTTATGGAGCGAGAATCGGTATGTGATATTAATTGACGGTTAATCGATTAACGAATTTTTTGTAAATAATATTTTATGATAATACAATAATAGGCATAGGAATGTTGGCAAAGATTCCTATGCCTGTTTTTTTAAATTTTGTTTTATTTTACTTTATTTTATTCTATTTTATTTTATTCTATTCTATTTTGTTTCTTTTGTTTCTTATTGTGGTTGTTTCAAATTATATTGGGGAGAAAAAAGAAATGCTGGAGGCTATAAAGAAAAAGAGTGCTGAGATTACCGATATCAGAAAGGATTCGGAAAGTATATTCCTGGATTCCGAAAGAGGAATAATAAGGATAGTGCCGATTTCGGACAATATTGTGCGTATTTCTTTTTCCGAAAATAGAGAGTTTTCAAAGGAACAGGGAAAAGATACGGATACGAGACGGGAGAGTATTGTCTGGCGGAGTTTTCTTATGATGACAGCACAAGGAGCATAAGTAAAGCTTCATATGGAATAAGTAAATATATCTTTGAAGAACAATTTGTAGAAATGATATAGAATTTAGTCACAAGATATTCACAAGCTAAATATGAGCTAAACACAAGTTAATCAATACACCTTAGTGAAAATTACCCAAAAAGCAGGGCAGTAAAATGTTAAAATTGACCAAATTGTATCGGAAAATCGTTTTCCTATTGACGAATGGTGCAGATAGAATTATATTTTAGTTAAACGATTTACATGCCATAATTTGTTATGGAGATATAAAGAGAGGATATATTTATGATTAAGAACAAAAAGAAATGGAATTCATATAAAGAATTCTTATATATCCTTCCGTTCATATTGTTGGTAGCACTATTTTCGTACTATCCCCTATATGGATGGGTATATGCATTCTTTGATTACAAACCACCGTTCCCTCTTTCATGGGATAAGTTTGTAGGCCTTAAATGGTTTAAATCAATGGTTGATAACCCTGTTAAGATTAAAAACCTTTTAGAGGTTTTGAGAAATACATTCGCTATGAGTGGAATCAGTTTATTCTTCTCATGGTTTCCGATGATTTTTGCGGTATTTCTTAATGAAATCAAATGTAAGCCGTTCAGAAAGTTCGTACAGACTGTTACAACACTTCCTAACTTCATAAGCTGGGTTTTGGTTTATTCGATAGCATTCTGTATTTTCAGTTCAACAGGTCCTGTAAGTGCACTTGGACAGCAGTGGGGATTACTTAGTCAGCCGACGAATTTCTTACAGAACGGAGATCATATCTGGTTTAAGATGTGGTTGTGGCTTACATGGAAGAACGCAGGTTGGGCAGCAATCATGTATTTGGCCGCTATAAGTGGTATAGATGATGAGATGATTGAAGCTGCTAAGGTTGACGGAGCATCACGTATGCAAGTTATTCGTCACATAACAATACCGAGCTTACTTCCTACCTATTTCGTATTGGTAATGCTTAACTTAGCAAGCTTTTTGTCAAACGGAATGGAGCAGTACTACATGTTTGCTAATTCGTTTAACAAAGATTATATACAGGTTCTTGATCTTTATGTATATAATTTGGCAATGGGTTCAGGCGGTTATTCGCTTTCGGTTGCCATTAGTATCTTAAAGAGTGTAGTCAGCATAGTTCTCCTCGTAGCAGCAAACAAGTTTTCTAAACTTGTCAGAGGCGAAGGATTTATTTAGGGAGGAGCAGTGTCATGGCTAAAGTAAAAAAACATAAGATGAAAGTTTCGTTTGGTGACCGTGTCATCAGCGTAATTACATATTTGATTTATTCGTTATTCGCTTTCGTATGTCTTTATCCTTTTTATTACATTGCGATTAACTCAATAAGTAATAACGATCTTTCTCAGCGAGGTAAGGTTATCCTGTATCCGCTGGAGATGCATTTTACAAACTATGCACAGATATTCCAGCTAAACGGTCTTTTGACTGCGGCAAAGGTTTCTGTTGAGAGAACTGTAATAGGTACTCTGTTTACAGTAATAATAGCAGCGTTCTTAGGATATATGTTTACACGTGAATCATTGTGGAAGAGAAAGTTCTGGTACAGATTCGTAGTTGCAACAATGTATTTTAATGCCGGTGTTATTCCATGGTATATTACAATGTCAAATCTCGGTTTGAAGAATAATTTCTGGGTGTATATTTTCCCGGTTGCAGTTCAGCCGTTCTACATCATTCTGTGTAAGACTTATGTAGAATCAATTCCGAAGGAACTACAGGAAGCAGCGGAGATTGATGGTGCCGGAACATTAAAGATTTTCTTCTCAATTATTATTCCGGTTATCAAGCCCATCTTGGCTACTATTGCCATATTCGCAGCAGTTGCGCAGTGGAACAGTTTCCAGGATACATTATTACTTGTTACGGATGATAAACTTTTAACACTACAGTTTACATTGTACAGATATATTCAATCTGCAAGTTCGTTGAAGTCATTGATTTCAAGCTCGGGTAACGCAGCATCTATTGCACAGACACTTGCTACTACCCAGAACCAGACTTCAGTTCGTATGACCGTAACAATGATAGTTGTTATTCCTATTATGCTGGTATATCCGTTCTTCCAGCGTTACTTTACGAAGGGCATCATGATTGGTGCAGTTAAGGGTTGATTATCGGTTAACGGAAATAAACTGATGAAATTGATTATCTGCTCACGGTAATGAGCTGGTGATATATTTATGTCAAATGCGCATAAGCGCAGAAAGGGAGGCTATATGAAGAAAAAAATCGTTTCCCTGTTACTTGCTACAGCTATGGTGACAACACTTTTAGCAGGTTGTGGCGGTAATGCAGGTGCAAACACAGCTACTGCTTCTACAGACAGCAGTGCAACAACAGCAACTACTACAGCTACTGACGATGGTGCAGCAGCTCCCGCAGCTGACGGTGAAACAATGGTTATTGATAACTTCAACGTTGCTGCAAACTATCAGGGTGTTCAGCCCGGTTGGTTCGGAAAGATTATTAAGGACAAGTTTAACATTGAAATCAATGTTATTGCTCCTCAGGTTGGTGGAGATGCCCTTTATCAGACACGTGCCGCAGAAGGTAACCTTGGCGATCTTCTTATCTTAGAGAAGAACCAGTGGCAGGATTGTATTGAAACAGGACTTATTAAGGATATTTCCGATAAGGTATATGCAGGAAATCTTGCTCCTTTTAAACCCCAGATTGATAACTTAAACGGAGCTTATGATGGAAAGATTTACGGTATTCCTACAGAAATGATGGATACATCACCCACATCTATTTCAGCTGAAGATATTTATTCTTCACCTCGTATTCGTTGGGATCTCTACAATGCAGTAGGCGCTCCTGACATCAAGGACCTTGACGGACTTATTGACACTCTTAAAGCTATGATGGATTACGCTCCTACAAATGATGCAGGCGATCCTTGCTATGGTATGTCATTATGGCCCGACTGGGACGGCGGCGATGCAATGCTTGGTATTGCAAACGTTGTTCAGCTTACCACATGGTACGGCGAAAAGATTAAGCAGTCCTTAATTCTTAAGCCCGACGGAACATTTATTCCTCTTACAGACAAAGCAGGTTCTTACTACAAGATCCTTAAGTTCTTAAATCACGCTCAGTTAGCAGGTATCGTTGACCCCGATTCACCTACACAGAACTGGGACAATGCATGCGCTAAGATGGGTGCAGGTCAGGTTTACCTTGAGTGGTATTCATGGCAGTCAGGTTTCTGGAGTGTTGGCCATATGCAGGATGGCAAGGCTCACAGAGTTATCCCGATTGAAGATCAGATTTACTACGCAGATGCAGACGCTTACTACGGATCAGGCCGTGTATGGGCTATCGGCGCAGGCGTTGATGATGCTAAGTATGCTAAGATTATGGAGTTCATCGAGTGGTATACATCTCCCGAAGGACTTATGTACCAGCATGATGGTATCGAAGGCTTTAACTATGCTAAGGGCGACGACGGAAGACTTTATGTTCAGAACGAAACAGCTTTAGCTGATAACTTACCCGTTCCCGCAGAGTACGGCGGAGCAGGCTACAACGATGGTTTCAACAAGCTCAACCAGTGGATTATCGGCTCTAACGCTACTAACCCTCTTACAGGCGAACCTTATGCAGCAACATTATGGTCAACATATAAAGAGTCAACTGATACACAGATGGTTAAGGATTGGAGAGCTAAATTCAACGCAGAGAACCCTGTTGATTGGATGATTAAGAACGACAAGATCGTTATTTCTCCTAACATCTCTGTTCCGCTTCCTTCAGATTCAGAAGACATCAGTGTTATCCGTAATCAGTGTAACCAGTGCGTAATCGACGCTTCCTGGAAAATGATTTACGCTAAGGACGATGCTGAATTCGATGATATGTGGGATGAAATGACCACAGAACTTAACGGACTTGGATTCCAGGATCTTATGGCTTGGGATAAGGACGTTTATACAATCGAACTTGAAGCTAAGCAGGCTGTTGCTAAATAGTGTTTTCGTGTTATAGTTAATACTAGGTTGGGGGCACTGCGTTTTCAACGCAGTGCCCCCTTTTTTAAGGAGTATTATCACCGGTATGATTACTGTTAAAGAAATCGCCAAAATGTGCGATGTTTCACCAAGTACAGTTTCAAATATTTTAAACGGAAAATCCAATATGACCGAAGAGACCAAAGCAAGGGTTTTGAAGGTTGTGGAAGAAACCGGTTACAGACCCAACTTCTTTGCGCAGGGCATGAGAAGACAGAACAACAGATGTATCTGTATTATTGCGGAGGAACTTTTGCAGTTCTCCACACCGCCCATTGTAGAGGCTATTATGGATGTTTGCGAGTCCAAAGGATATCGTACCATCCTTATTAATATGGCCATGTACGAAAAGTGGAAGAAGACAGGTGTAAACCTTGGGGAAGAAAAACTTTTAAGTGAATATACATCTCCGGCACTTACGGAAGCACAGGCTATGAGAGCTGACGGTGTTATTTATGTGGCTGCTCACGGCCATGTATTAAATTGTATTCCCGATGACTACGGTATTCCTGTTGTTTTTGCTTACGGTCCCTCCAGAGACAGCGGTCATAAGTCTGTTCTGATTGACGACTGCGACGGTGGGGAGAAGGTGGCTGAATATCTGATTTCCACAGGACACAGACGTATTGGCGTTATTTCGGGAAAGGCTGATAACCTTCATAGCATAGAACGACTTGAAGGCTACAAAAAAGCCCTTGAAAAACACAAGATTGAATATGATTCCGATATAGTACTTGTTGGCGACTGGGAAAGAGAAGGCGGCAAAGAGTGCGCAAAAACTCTTCTTAAGAAGGGTGTTACCACCATTTGGTGCATGAACGATCTGATGGCAGCGGGGGTTTATGACGCTGTTAAGGATGAAGGACTTGAGGTGGGAAAGGACATTTCCGTATTCGGATTTGATAACAGGGAAATATCTGAGTTTATGTATCCCAAGCTTTCCACCAGCGAACTTCCTTTAAAGGAAATAGGCGAAAAGTGTGCCAAATTAATGATTAAGGAAATAGAGGATGAGGAGTTCAGAAATGCTCCCTCGTCCATAATAAGGGTTCCCTGTACGTTAGTGCACAGGGATTCACTACGATAGATGATTTTGGGCGAAGATTTATTCTTCGCCTTCTTTATAGGAGAAAGTTATGCTTACACCTGTTTTGAGAAAACCTGTTAGGATTGAAAAAGTAGATAAGGTTGACGGTATTGTTTTTTTAAAGTCCCAGCGTGGAACATTAAGAATAGTTCCTCTTTTTGAGGGAACCTTCAGGGTGTCCTACAGTGAAGACGGTATTTTTGATGAAAATCAGGGAGATTTTCTTCTTTTGCCTCCCGTTTCAGAGACCAAGGTAACAGAGAGCGAAGATCGGATTTTGATTGAAGCGGGTGACACTGCTTTAGCGGTGGATAGATTGTCTTCGGCCATTTCGCTTCTTAAAGGCGGAAAGGTTCTTTTTTCTGAGTCCTCCAAAGAACGCAATATGGAAAAATACGATTCCTTCAGACTAAAAAAGGGCGGAAAAATCGAAACCGAAGATATTAAAACCGCAGATGGCGTGAAGAAACATGTTGTAAGTGCGCAAAGGGAATATTATAAAACCCTTTACAGAACAAGACTTTTTTTGCAGTTTGAAAAAAACGAGAAGATATTCGGCCTCGGACAGTATGAGGAAGGAGTCTGGGATTACAGAGGTACCACAAGATACATTCACCAGGCCAACAAACAGATTTCCATGCCCTTACTGATTTCTTCAAAGGGTTATGGCTTGATGTTTACCACAAAAAGCCCCGCAGTATTTTCGGATACGGAATACGGAACTTATCTGTATACTACCGCTGATTATTACATGGACTATATAGTAACTGCTCCCGATGAGTTTGAGGACATCATTTCGAATGTGAGAGCATTGACAGGAAAAGCTGCCATGCTTCCCGGGTGGGCTTACAGCTATGTCCAGTCCAAAGAACGTTATGAAAACCAGGACGAAATAGTGGAAGTGGCAAAGAGATTTGTTAAGGAAAATATTCCCGTCGGATGTATTGTCCTTGACTGGTTCAGCTGGGAAGAAGGAATGTGGGGGCAGAAAACATTTGATGCTTCCAGATTTTACGATGTTCCCAAAATGGTGGAAGAACTTCATAAAAGAAATATCCGGTTTATGATGTCCATATGGCCTGCGGTGGATGAAAAGAGCGACAATTTCAGGGAGTTTAACGGTGCAGGACTTCTTTTGCCGGGTACAAATGTGTACGATGCCTATTGCGAAGAAGGAAGAAAGATGTACTGGGACCAGGTTATGAGAGGCCTTGCTTCCAAGGGAGTTGAAAGCTTCTGGTGTGACTCCAGCGAACCTATTACCCCCGAATGGGAAAAAGACTTTGAACTTACCCCTCAGGATAAATTCAGTGAATACATGAAGCGCTGCGAGGATTCTTTATACGTAGACAAGGGAAATGCCTACGGTTACTATCACGCAAAGGGTCTTTTTGAAGGGTACAGAAAGGCATTTCCCAAGAAGCGCCTTGTGAATCTTACCAGAAGCGGATACTTTGGAAGTGCGCAGTTCGGGGCTGTTCTTTGGTCGGGAGATATAAGTGCAAGCTGGGAAGTCTATAATAAGCAGATTATTGCGGGACTTCAGTTTGCAATGTGTTCCGGAGCCTACTGGACACTTGATATAGGAGCGTTTTTCGTAAAGCAGGGAGCCCAATGGTATTGGGACGGAAAGTATCCGGACACAAATTCAAATAACGGCTACAGGGAACTTTACACAAGATGGCTTCAGTACGGAGCGTTTTTGTCCATGTTCAGAAGCCATGGAACCGATGTTTCAAGAGAGCCCTGGAACTTCGGTAAAAAGGGTGAGATGTTCTACGACGCCATAGTAGGAGCCATTGAGTTAAGAGAAAAACTTATGCCTTACATTTATTCTTTGGGAGCAGATGTAAGCCGCAGGAATAAGATGTTTATTAAGCCCTTGTTCTTCAGATTTAAGGATAAGGAATGCCTGAAAATCAACAAACAGTTTATGATGGGGGATTCCATAATGGTTTGCCCTGTAACAAAGCCTATGTATTATGGTGAAGACGGGGAAAAACTTTCTGAAAGTGACACGACTGTCGATATCTATCTTCCCAAAGATTGCGGCTGGTATGATTTCTATACAGGAGAGAGATTTGAAGGCGGACAGACAATAAAGGCATATGCTCCCATAGACAGAATTCCCTTGTATGTACCTGCGGGAAGCATTATACCTACAACTTTCGAAGGAAAATGTGTTGCCAATGTTTACCCCGGAAGCTCTGTGTGTTATGAATTGTATAGTGACAGCGGAGACGGTTACGAATGTGAAAACGGTGAGTTTTCTGTTACAAGAATCTGCTGGAATGAAATCGCGAAAGAAGCGACAATAGAAGTGACGGGCAAAGAAGAATATGCCCCTCAAATAACTGTTAACGTACGATAACGGAGATTATTTTATGAAGGAATTAAAGGGAAAAGCAGTAAAGATTTTTGATGGTGAGTTGCATCGTCGTGAAGCGGCCAACAGAAGATATATGATGTCTCTTGAGAACTGGCAGCTTTTAAGAAACTTTGACTTTGAGGCCGGCCGTGTAACCGGAAGAGGTATTAATACCGAGGCTTTGGGAGGCTGGGAGGATTTATCCTGTCAGTTAAGAGGACATTTTCTGGGACACTGGCTTTCCGCTGCGGCTTTTCGCTACGAGGAAACGGGAGATTTGGAAATCTTTGCAAAGGCTTCCGCAATAATTGATGAACTTGCTGAGTGCCAGGAAGATAACGGAGGCGAGTGGGCATGTCCTATTCCCGAAAAATATCTTTACTGGATAGGAAAGGGCAAACCCGTCTGGGCTCCCCAGTATACCATTCACAAAGTTTTTATGGGACTTGTGGATGCATACAAATACATGAAGATTGAAAAGGCCCTTACAGTTGCCGACAAACTTGCAGACTGGTTTTACAAGTGGAGCGGCGAATATACCGACGAAGAGTTTGACAACATTCTTGATGTTGAAACCGGCGGAATGCTTGAAATCTGGGCAGACCTTCTTGAGATAACCGGAAAAGAAAAGTACAAAGAGCTTTTGAAGCGCTATTACAGAGGCCGTTTATTCGATCCCCTTCTTGAGGGTAAGGATGTCCTTACCAATATGCATGCCAATACTACGATTCCCGAGATTCTCGGCTGCGCCAGAGCATACGAGGTAACAGGTGAAAAAAGATATCTCGATATAGTAAAGGCATACTGGAAATGTGCTGTAACCGACAGAGGGTTCTTTGTAACAGGGGGACAAACCCAGGGAGAAATCTGGACCCCTAAGATGAAGTTCAAGGAAAGACTTGGGGACAAGAACCAGGAGCATTGCACTGTATATAATATGATAAGGCTTGCGGACTTCCTTTTCAGAATGACAAAGGATTCAAAGTTTGCACACTACATTGAATATAATGTCCAGAACGGAATCAAGGCTCAGACATACTGGCAGGGTATGCCTTATGAGGGAAGCAAGGGTGAAGGCCTGCTTACATATTTCCTTCCTTTAAAGGCAGGACTTAAGAAGGACTGGGCAGGAGAGAGAGACAGCTTTTTCTGCTGTCACGGAACCATGATTCAGGCCAACGCAGCCTGGAACCGCCACATTTTCTACCAGGAAGGAAAGAACGTATATGTTACCCAGTACGTGAATTCTGAAGCAGACCTTATGGTGGAAGACTGGCCTGTAAAGGTAAAAATTACTGAGGACCGTATGAACGG
Source organism: Lachnospiraceae bacterium (assembly GCA_045617745.1). Classification (GTDB taxonomy): domain Bacteria; phylum Bacillota; class Clostridia; order Lachnospirales; family Lachnospiraceae; genus UBA1258. The sequence goes on from JAZLJG010000027.1 coordinate 28,904, forward strand.
AAGCCTTATGAATTCTTCCGAAAACAACGCAAAGCAGACTGTTAACGATACGGCTGCAGCATTTGCCAACAAGCCCGATTTTAAGAAATATGTTATTTCAGTGGAAGCTGCTGAAAATGTGGAGCTTTCCATATTTGTAAGAATCCCCGACTGGATTACCGGCAAAGCAAAGGTATTTGTTAATGATGAGCTTCGTACGGAAACCTCCAAGACCGACAAATTTGTGGAGGTTAAGGGAGTATGGTCCAAAGAAGACAAGGTAGTGGTTATTCTTCCCATAGGCCTTAAATTCGTAACACTTCCCGACGACAAGTCTGTGGGCGCCTTCAGATACGGCGCAGACGTTCTTGCCGGCGTAACAAAGGCGGAGCGCGTGTTACGCCTCGAGGGCAAGGATCCCTGCGACGAGCTTTCTGCTGATACGGAAAGACAATGGGGAGATTTCAGAACCTTCTATAAGACCGAAAACCTTGACCCGGGCATTAGCTTTACAAAACTTAATGAAATCGGTTATGAACCTTATCAGGTTTATTTTAAAGTTAAATAGAAAAGAGGCACCCTTTTTGTGGGGTGCCTTTTTGTATGGGATGTTTTGGATCTTGATTGTGGCGGAATACTAATAATATTCCCAATATGCGTTGTTTCTTAGTGTTAGATGTGCGTTTTCAATTCTTTTGACTAAGAAAAATAGAATAGTGCGAAGATTATTAGTGTTTTCAAGAGCTTTGAATGAAGTATGACTAATAAATTCGTTTTTTATAGGGTCTGTATTAGTATTTGAATTGTAAAAACTACCTGAATCACTAATAAAACAGAACAGGCAGAAGAAATATTAGTCGGGAGATCTGAAGAGTGTTTGTTTCGTACTAATAAAATGAGTAGATAGAGAGATATTATTAGTACTTCCTGAGTTATGTAAACTCGAAATGCTTCTTGAAAAAGACAAAACCACAAAAAAGGTAGAATCATCAGTATTTGTGGTACATTTCCGGCAGAAAGAACAGGCTTGACAACAAAGAATCCTTTCAAAGGTGGAATTTGTTGTATTTCGAAAGGAAACATCCGGCGGAAAACAACAAATTACAGAATGTCTTCGGCTTTTTGTGGTTAGAAGGTCCGTTATTAAGGCTAAAATGCAACAAGAATCATCCTACTCAAGTAGATTTGTTGTCAGAGGGCACAAGAGAACTTGATTTGTACCACAAATTCACGACATTATCCGGGTTTTGTTGAATGTTATTTCAAAATATCTCTCATGCAAATAATCGGTTCCATTTTATCAAAATCCCACGTGTGGAAAGAATCCCCTGCGCAGAATCCGTATTCTTCACATTCTTTGCACTTTCCGCATTTTCTGTAGTCGGAGCGGTAGATTTTAAAACCGTTGTCCCAGATTTCTTTAAAGGTCTTTTCCTTTACATTACCTTCAACAAGCTCCGGACGTCTTTCTATATCAAGGCAGGAGACCACGTCTCCGTTGTGCATGATACTTGCGGTGTATACTCCTGCATTGCATAAGAAATACCACTTGCGGACTTCACGTTCATAGTCCGTTCCCAGGTAATGAGAGCAGCCGTAGGTAATTTCCATTTTGTCTTCAAAACGATGCTTTCTTATAAAGTCGAACATCTTCTGATATTCGTCCTTTGTAAGCATTAAATCAGGATTGTTTCTCGCTCTTCCGATGGGCTCTATGTTAATGACTCGCCAGGAACGGATTCCAAGTCCTTTCATAATTTCATAAAGCGCCGGCAATTCATTAATGTTTCGATGGTGAACGACAGTAGTTACCTGTACATGGAGAAAACCGCCTTCGTTTATAAGGTTTTTGATTCCTGAAATGGTTTTTTCGTATGAACCTTCGGATTCCCTGAACCAGTCATGGGTTTCTTTTAATCCGTCAACGCTTATTGAAATGGTTTTCATTCCGGCTTCGTGAAGCTTTTTGGCAACTTCGGGAGTAATAAGTGTTCCGTTGCTGGTCATTCCCCAGTTAAAGCCCTGAGAAGCAGCATAGGATGTTATTTCAAAAAAGTCAGGACAAAGAAGGGGCTCGCCACCCGTAATGTTCAGATTCAGCTTTTTGATACTGAAGTCTCTTTTTACACTGTCAAGAATGCCTTTCCACTGGGATGCGGTAAGAGGAGTGCCTCCTTTTACGTCTCCGCATTGTGAACCGCAGTGTCTGCAGTGTTCGTTACAGGCTACGGTGAGCTCAAAAAACAGCGAACGAAGTTCGGGATGAGGTCTCAAGACGTCATCCCGATATTGTTGAAGCTGAGCCATATGCTTTTCTTTGGTCTTTATATCAAGGCCGGAATTATTGGTTCTGTTCATTATCGTGTCTCCGTGGGAGTGGGAGCACCGTAAATGGGATCTGCCACGTTTTCCGAAGGGTCATAGTCACTTCCGGATACATCTACACGGGGTGAAACAGTGAGATCGGATTTATCAGGGCCTTCATTTTCAGACACGTCATTTTCAGACACATCATTTTCCGATACATCGTTATCCGATACATCATTATCGGAAATATCTTCCTCGTACATTTCGGGCCCTCCGTAAACGCAGGGCTCTACATTGTATTGAGGGTCAAAGTTTTCTTCATACATTTCGGGGCCGCCGTATATGTCTTCATTCATATTCTGGGAAGGGTCGAAGCCGCCTCCGCATCCCGAAAGAAGCGAAGGAATAAGTCCTACTATGGCCGCTCTTGATAATTTTTTCAGTGTTTTTCTTTTCATAATATACCTCATAATTCTTCTTGTAAGATTTTATCACGGGCTTACAATTCTTGCAAATTGGGGAAAAGTAATCTATCATAACAATGATACGAACAAGGAGAGTATATTTATGGAACCTGTAATTAAAAGTTTACTTGAAACCGACGCATACAAATTTTCCATGGGTCAGGCAATTTACCATCAGTTCAGTGAGTACAAAACTACCTGGTCTTTTAAGTGCCGGAACACAGACGTGGTATTTACGGCCGAAATGATTGAGGAAATAAAGCACCAGATAAAGCTTTACTGTGACTTGCGGTTCAAAGAAGACGAACTGGAATATCTTAATAACATTAAATGGATAAGAGGTTCTTATGTGGACTTTTTACGACTTTGGAAGCCAAGATACGAGGATTTCACTTTCGGAACCGATGCTCCTTGCGGACTTACGATAGAGACCAAAGGAACATGGCTCAATACATCCATGTATGAAATACCCACTCTTGCCATTGTAAATGAAGTGTATTTCAGAATGGCCCATAACTATGATGAATTAATTAAAAGCTTTGAAGAACGTCTTGATGCTAAAATCACTAAACTTGAAAGCGGTGACTATGAACTGGGAGCTTTTTCGGAGTTCGGTTTAAGAAGACGATTAAGCGGCGAAGCCCAGGAAATGGCTGTTAAACGCCTTTCACAGGTGAAGCTTACCGCTTCGAAGTTTGTGGGAACTTCAAACGTATATCTTGCCAAGAAATACGGAATCACTCCCGTAGGAACCATGGCCCATGAATGGATTATGTGTATAGGCCAGGGAAACCACAGACACAATCCCGCATATTCCAACTGGTATGCACTTGATGCATGGGTAAAAGAATACGGCGTATTAAACGGAACTGCTCTTACCGATGCCATTACCACAAAGTGCTTTTTAAAGGACTTCCAGCTTACTTTCGCAACTCTTTTCTCCGGTGTACGTCATGACTCGGGAGACCCTTATGAGTGGGGCGAAATGATGATTGAGCACTATAAATCACTGGGAATAGATCCCTTGTCGAAGACGCTTCTTTTTTCGGACAGTCTTGATTTTGAAAAAGCCACAAAGATTTGCAGATATTTTAAGGGCAAGGCTAAAACCGCATTCGGAATCGGAACATTTATTGCAAACGACACATGTGTTCCCGCACTTAATATAGTAATGAAAACAACAGCCTGCAACGGCTGCGACGTTGCAAAGATATCCGACGTGGAAGGAAAGGGCATGTGCAAGAGCCCTGAATACGAGCACTACTTGAAGAGATGTATCGAGTGGCGTATGAACCATGAAACAGGAGATTCCCTGAGGGTATAAACGGAGCATTCTTATATGAATATGGATTTTGAAAGAAAACTTCCCATCCCCATGGAAGTCAAGGAAATGTACCCTTTGACCAAGGAGATAGAGGATGTTTTCGAAAAACGTGACAGAGAATTAAAAAGAATATTTGACGGTGAGGATTCCAGGACAATTCTGATTATCGGGCCATGTTCCGCAGACAATGAAAAGAGCGTTCTTGACTACCTTTTAAGACTTAAAAAGCTTTCTGAGGAAGTGGAAGAGAAGCTTTTCATTATTCCGAGAGTCTACACCAACAAACCCCGTACCACGGGAAAGGGTTACAAGGGCCTTTTACATCAGCCCAATCCCGATGAAAAGCCCGACCTTTACAAAGGAATAATCGCCACACGTGATATTCACATGAAAGCCGTTAAGGAAACCGGGTTTACCTGTGCGGACGAGCTTCTTTATACCGAAAACTATAAGTATATCGACGACCTTTTAGGCTACGTTGCCGTAGGTGCAAGATCCGTTGAAGACCAGCAGCACAGACTTACCGCCAGCGGTATTGATGTTCCCGTGGGAATGAAGAATCCTACAAGCGGTGATTTAACTGTCATGATGAATGCTATAAAAGCTGCGAACGAAGGACATTCCTTCATTTACAGGGGCTGGGCCGCCCACTCAAAGGGAAATCCCTACGCCCATGCAGTGCTTCGCGGCTTTAATGATATGAGAGGACTGGCTTCTCCGAACTATCATTATGAAGATATCATAAGGTTAAGCGAGCTGTATTCTTTGGACAAAGAACTGAAACCCGCAGCCATAATAGATACGAACCACTGTAATTCCGGCAAAAATCCCTTTGAACAGCCCAGAATTATTAAAGAAGTGATTTCTTACTGCAAGGATCATCCTGATGCCAAAACTTTGGTAAAGGGCTTTATGGTAGAAAGCTATATTGAAGACGGTTGTCAGAATCCCGGAGGAAAAACTTACGGAAAATCCATTACGGATCCATGCCTGGGATGGGAAAAATCGCAAAAACTTGTGAGGGATCTGGCGGATATTTTGTAGAGATTTTTTTGACTGTTTTTTGTGTAATTTGACTAAAAAACTGAAAAAACCGATATTTCGTATATTTTCGAAATTTTCACCACAAGATAGTGTGTTAAAACTAATTTACATAACACAATATATGGCAAGTTGGCAATATTTCGAACGCAATATCTTGTTGTATTATTTCAAATATGATGGTATAATCAAGGCGCATGGGCAATGAGCTCATGCGCCAAAATATTATAGTGGGAGGATTATTCCAAATGAAGAAAGTATTATCAATCGTACTCGCTCTTACAATGGTATTTGCTCTTTGCGCTTGTGGAAACAACGCAGCAGGCAAGGCTACCAACGGAAACGATGTACCTGATGAAATGACATCATCTGACGGCAAGTACCAGATGGCTCTTGTTACAGACGTAGGTCAGTTAAAGGACGGTTCCTTTAACGAAGGTACATGGAATGGTGTTAAGCTTTACGCTTCACAGAACGGTAAGAGCTACAAGTATTACCAGCCCGCTAACGGTTCAGAAGCTACAGACGATGACCGTTACAACGCTATGAAGGCTGCAGCAGATGCAGGTGCTGAAATTATCGTTGCACCCGGTTTCTTACAGGCTACAGCACTTGAACAGGCTGCAAAGGATTTCCCCAATGTTAAGTTCGTATTCATCGATGGTTGGAGCCTTGGCCTTGACAACGTAGCAGCAGTTGCTTACAAAGAGCATGAATGCGGTTACTTTGCAGGTTATGCAGCAGTTAAAGATGGCTACACCAAGTTAGGTTTCTGCGGCGGTGGCGGCGGAACAAACCCTGCTTGCTGTCGTTATGGTTACGGTTTCGTTCAGGGCGCTAACGCTGCTGCTTCTGAAATGGGCGTAAACGTAGACATTAACTACTCTTGGTTATATGGTGCTTCTTACTCACCTTCACCTGAAATGCAGACACTTGCAAATGGTTGGTATGAGAACGGCACAGAAGTTATCTTCGCATGTGGTGGTACACTTTGCCAGTCAGTATTCGCAGCTGCAGCAGCTAACGATGCTAAGACAATCGGTGTTGACGTTGACCAGTCTAAGGACTCTGCAACAGTTATCACATCCGCTATGAAGGAACTTGCAAATTCTGTTATGCAGATGGCTGACAAGCTTTACAAGGGCGAATGGGCTTCCATCGGAAATTCATGTCAGACACTTGGCGCAGCTGAAGGAGATACAGGTCTTCCTACAGCAGATGCTTCTTGGAAATTCAACAAGTTCACAGTTGCTGAATACGAGAAGATGTTCGCTGATGTTGTTGCCGGCAAGTTAGTTATCGATGATGACTACGAAGCAAACTTCGGACAGAACTACTCAAACGTAACCGTTCACGTAGTAGAGTAATCATTTAGATTATTAAATTGTTGAAACGGGCTCTTTAAAGGGAGCCCGTTTCTTTATCTAAAGAAATTTAAAGGAGAGATATTATGGGGAATGCATCCGAGTATGTAATCGAAATGCTCCACATTACAAAGGAATTTCCCGGCATCAGAGCTAATGATGATATTACCCTTCAGTTAAAGAAGGGCGAAATTCACGCGCTTCTGGGGGAAAACGGTGCCGGCAAATCAACGCTTATGAGCGTTTTATTCGGCCTTTACCAGCCCGAGGAAGGTATCATCAAAAAAGACGGCGTTGAAGTTAAAATCAACAACCCCAATGATGCAACCGCACTCCATATTGGTATGGTTCACCAGCATTTCAAACTTATCGATGTATTCACAGTACTTGACAATATTATTTTAGGTGCTGAGGATACAAAATACGGTTTTCTTTCTAAAAAGGAAGCCAGAAGAAAAGTTAAAGAGTTGTCCGAAAAGTATGGCCTTTTGGTAGACCTTGACGCTAAGGTTGAGGACATCTCGGTTGGTATGCAGCAGCGTACCGAAATTTTGAAAATGCTTTACAGAGATAACGAAATCCTTATCTTCGACGAGCCTACAGCTGTTTTAACACCTCAGGAAATCGAAGAACTTATGCAGATTATGAAAAATCTTGCAAAAGAAGGTAAATCCATTCTGTTTATCTCCCATAAGCTTAATGAAATCATGGAAGTGGCAGACCGCGTAACAGTACTTCGTAAAGGTAAATACATCAGTACCGTTAACACTGCCGAAACAAATAAACAGGAATTGTCCAACATGATGGTAGGCCGTCCCGTACAGCTTGAAGTTGTAAAAGAGCCGGCGAAGCCTTCAGATGTTGTTCTTGATATTCAGGGTATGTGTGTACCCTCTCATTTACACAAGAAGGACGCTGTTCACGATGTTACCATGCAGGTAAGAAGAGGTGAAATTCTTTGTATCGCAGGTATCGACGGAAACGGTCAGACAGAGTTCATACACGGACTTACGGGTCTTGATCAGATTACCGCCGGAACAGTAACTCTTTGCGGAAAAGACATTACAAAAGCCTCCATTAAAGATAAGGGAGCTCATATGTCACATATTCCCGAAGACAGACACAAACACGGCCTTGTTCTCGACTTTACCCTTGAGAACAATATGGTTTTACAGAAATTCCAGGATACTCAGTTCCAGAACCACGGATTCATAAAGTTTGACGCTGTAAGAGAATACGCAGAAAACCTTATTGAACAGTTTGACGTTCGTTCCGGTCAGGGACCCATTACAATAGCACGTTCCATGTCCGGCGGTAACCAGCAGAAGGCTATTATCGCAAGAGAACTTGACCGTGAAAAGGATCTTGTAGTAGCTGTTCAGCCTACCCGTGGCCTTGACGTAGGTGCTATTGAATATATTCACTCACAGCTTGTTAAACAGCGTGATGAAGGAAAGGCAGTTCTTCTTGTTTCTTTGGAACTTGATGAAGTAATGAGCCTTTCAGACAGAATTCTTGTTATGTATGAGGGTGAACTTGTAGGTGAGTTCAAGCAGGGCGAGGTTTCCGCTCAGGAGCTGGGCCTTTACATGGCAGGTGCAAAACGTCAGGAAATGAAGGAGGCTTAATATGAACGAAAAGAAAAAGGGCCTCTTTGAAAAAGAAGGCGTAAGAAAAGTTTGTGCATCACTTATATCTATTCTCGTAGGTCTTTTGGTGGGTGCTATTGCAGTATTTATTGTAGGTATCTGCAAAGACACTATTTCCGTAAAGGGCGCATGGGAAGGTGTAAGACTTATATTTGCCGGTATTTTGTCCACCGGACGTACTGCTACAGGTACACTTACCTGGGGATATAACCCTGTTAACATCGGTAATATGTTATTCAGAGCTACACCCCTTATTATGACCGGTCTTTCGGTTGCGGTTGCTTTTAAGACAGGTCTTTTCAACATTGGTGCTCCAGGACAGTATCTTATGGGAACCATGACCAGCCTTGCAATAGCACTTTCGATTCCTTCAAGTGTATTACCTACATGGTTAATTTGGATTATTGCATTTTTAGGTGCTGTATTGGCAGGAGCTGTTTGGGGAGCTATTCCCGGCTTTGTTAAAGCAGTATTCAATATTAACGAAGTTATTGCCTGTATCATGACAAACTGGATAGCAGCTAACGTTGTTACATGGTTCTTTGACGGCTCCGTATTTTGTAACCAGCTTGAAGCAGGAAAGACAGGATACATTTATAAATCCAGCGAGAACGGTGTTGCTACCGTGAAGCTTGGCCTTGATAAGATTTTCGAGGGCTCACAGGTTAACGGCGGTATTATTTTTGCCATTCTGATTGCTGTTGCAATGTACATCATGATGAACAAAACCACTTTCGGTTTCCAGTTAAAGGCCTGCGGTTCCAACCGTCACGCAGCTAAGTACGCAGGTATTAAGGACAAGAGAAACATTGTTCTTTCCATGGCTATTTCAGGTGCTCTTGCAGCAACAGGTGCAGCATTCTACACACTTGCAGGAAATACAGAGTTTTTCTGGTCCACATACCAGTCACTTCCCGCAATCGGATTTAATGGTATCCCTGTAGCACTGTTGGCACTTAACAATCCTATCGGCGTTGTATTTGCAGGTATTTTCATGGCTATGCTTAACATTGTAGGTTCACAGCTTACATACCTTACCGCTTACAACGAATACATCACCGACGTAATTATTGCAGTTATTGTTTATCTTTCCGCATTCTCACTTTTGATTAACCTGTGGCTTTCCGGAAAGAAAAAGAAAAAAGAAGTAAAGGTTGAAACTAAAAAGGAAGAACCGAAGCCTGAGGAGAAAACAGAAACCCAAGTTTCGGAAAATAAGGGAGAGGGGGTAGAAGCGTAATGTCATTCTTAATTCAGCAGACTCTTTTATTCATGGTACCCCTTATGATAGTAGCTCTTGCAGGTGTATTTGCAGAGCGAAGCGGTATCATTAACCTTGCTCTTGAAGGTACTATGATTTTTGGCGCTTTTGTAGGCGTTTTATTCGTAAGATTAATGCAGCAGGCCTCACTGTTTTCGGCAGGAGATCCTGTAGGTAAGCTTCAGCTGCTTGAGATACTTGCAATGCTTGTATCCGGTATTATGGGTTCTTTGTTTGCAATGTTACTTGCATTTGCTGCCATCAACTTAAAGGCAGACCAGACCATCGGCGGTACAGCACTTAACATGCTTGCTCCCGCACTTGTTCTTTTCATAGTACGTATCATGGTTAACCAGAATACTCTTACAATGGACAGAGGTCAGGATGCAGCCAGCTGGTTCATGATTAAGAAAACCACCCTTGGCTTTGCAAAGGACCAGGATTTAGGCTTTTTAGGAAATACTTTCCTTAATAAGTTCTACCTTGCAACTTACCTTTGCATTTTGATTTACATTGTTCTTTCGATTATTCTTTACTTTACAAAGTTTGGTTTAAGACTTCGTTCCTGTGGAGAAAATCCCCAGGCTGCGGATTCACTTGGTATCAACGTTGTAAAGATGAGATATTCGGGCGTTATTATTTCCGGTTTCCTTTCAGGTATGGGCGGTTTCGTATATGCCCTTACTTCCAGTAACTGTTCCGCAAACGGTGACGTTGCAGGTTTCGGTTTCTTAGCATTGGCAGTTATGATTTTCGGTAACTGGAAGCCTTTGAACATCGCAGGCGGCGCATTGCTGTTCGGTCTGTTCAAATGTATCGCAGCATGCTACTCAACTCTGGACATTAACGGAGACGGAGTATATTGGCTTGCGGAAATAGGAATCAGCTCTCACGTTTACAGACTGCTTCCTTACGTTATTACGCTTCTGGTTCTTGCATTTACCTCCAAGAAATCCAGAGCACCTAAGGCGGAAGGTATTCCTTACGACAAGGGTACAAGATAATAGTATTTATCAGGGCGGGAACAATGTTCTCGCCTTTTTTTTCTCGTTTGCATAAAAGGGGATGAGTTAATAAACAAATTTGAAAGGATTTGTATAAAATTATCGATTTTCGCAATATGTTAATATTTTTCGTTAATTCGGTTCCTTTATAGTATTTATTGTAAAGGGGAGAATTATGTCCAACGACAGAGTACTTAAAGAACAACTTGAATTAATCGAAGAACGTCATAAGAGAAGACTGGAAAAAACTGTTTTTGCTGAAAGAACCAAGAAAGCAGGCTCGGAAATGAAGAGGCAGCTGTTTATTTGCCTGGGCCTTCTTTCTTTGAGTATTCTTTTGGGCCTTATGCTTGTGGGCTTTTTGGGAAAAATCTGGATTCTTCCGACCTTCATTATTATGTGTGTTGCGGGATATTTCATTTTTCTCCGGTTTAAGAAAAGCTCCCAGCAGTTAATAAGCGAAGAAGAAGCATCGGCAAAGAAAAAAATCGATGAGATCGAGGACGATCTTTCTAAGGTTATAGAGATATCCAATGATGCCATAAGCACCAAAAACAATTTCCTTTCCGGTATTTCCCATGATATCCGTTCCCCCATAAATGCAATTCTGGGACTAAACGAAATGGTTATCAGAGAATCCAGGGAGGCAACCATAAGAGGGTATGCACAGGACATTAAAAGTGCGGGAAACACCCTCATGTCATTTGTAACCGATGTTCTTGATACATCAAGAATAGAAGAGGGACGTCTTGAAATCGTAGCCATCAAGTATGACTTAAGCTCCGTTGTAAACGATATCATGAATATGAATATCCGGGCAGCTAACGAAAAAGGACTTAAGCTTACTGTAAAGGTTGATGAAAAAACTCCTCACCTTTTAAAGGGTGATGAGGTAAGAATAAAGCAATGTATCCTGAAGTTAATGTCAAACGCAATAAAGTTTACTGACGAAGGAAACATTACCGTAGAAATAGGGTATGCAAAGCTTACCGATACGGAAATTCTTCTTACTGCTTCCGTTAGTGATACCGGCCGCGGAATTAAGGAAGAGGATTTGGAAAGACTTTTCGCTCCCTTCGAAAAAGCAAGCGCTGACAGAAGCATCAAGAACGAAGGCTCCGGCCTTGGAATGACCATCACAAGAAAGCTTCTTGAAATGATGGGGTCAGAGCTTCGTGTGGAAAGTAAATTCGGTTCAGGATCCACCTTTAAGTTCTCCTTAAAACAGGAGGTACTTGACTGGCAGCCCATAGGAAATGTGGATGAAGCTTATGCAAGACTTCGTGATTCCCAGGGAAGATACGAAGAATCCTTCAGGGCTCCGGATGCAAAGGTTCTTGTGGTGGACGATTCGCCGGTTAACCTGATGATTGCGGAAGGTCTCCTTAAGGAAACCAAGATGCAGATTACTCTGGTTGAATCGGGACTGAAAGCCGTAAATGCTTGTAAGGAAACCAAGTTCGACCTTATTCTTTTAGACCATATGATGCCGGAAATGGATGGTATCGAAACTCTTCATCATATACGTGAAGATGAGGAATCCATTAATAAGAAAGCTCCTATTGTAGCCCTTACGGCAAACGCAGTTGACGGAGCAAAGGAACTGTACGAAAAGGAAGGCTTTGATTTCTACTTAAGTAAGCCCATTGTGGCGGAAAAACTTGAGGAAGCCATAAAGAGTTACCTGGATCCCAAGCTTGTAATAACAGGCGGATGGGAAAAGGAAGCTTCTCCCGAAGATTTAAAGGACGGTGAAGAGGCTTCCGGCTCATCATCAAACGGCGAGAATCCTTTCCTTAAAAAGATGTCACAGATTACGGGAATCTTTGTTGACAAAGGTATTGAATATTCAGGATCTCCCGAACTATACGAAAAGGTTGTCACAGAGTTTACCGATACGGGTAATTCAAGAGCGGATATCATAGAAGGATATTTCGAGGCACAGGATATTAAGAACTACACCATTCAGGTGCATGCACTTAAATCCGCAGCAAGAATTATCGGTGCCACAGCACTTTCGCAGCTGGCCGCAGCCCTTGAGGAAGCGGGAAATGCGGAAGATATGGTTCGCATAACAAACGCCACGGGAGAACTTTTGAAGCGCTACAGAGGTCTTGTCAGTGAACTGGAGGCAATGTTCGAGGACAACGAAGAAAAGCCCGAAATTGACGAAGACAGCTTAAAGGATGCGGTGGCAAGCCTTAAAGAAGTGGTAGAAGCCTTTGACTTTGATTCGGTTGACTCCATTATGGAAGAACTGAAGAAATATAAAATGCCGGATGCTTTCAAAGAAAAATATGCAAAATTAAAAACTTTAGTAGCCGAAGTGGCTCGGGATGATATATTATTATTACTAGGAAGCATTTGATGAGGGAAGTATATGGACAAAAGAGTTTTGTTTATTGGAGAAACATCATCATTTATCATTAATTCCGTACGAGACGGACTCAAAGAATTCGGGTTCGAATGCAGCTTCTGCAGACTGGAGGTAACCGAAATAAGCAAGGTTGCCAATAAGCCTGACATTTTCTTTATCTATGCGGATGAGAGAACAGTTCAGGAAACTGAAGCGCTTATCTACATACGAGACCTTTGTATGGAGGAAGACAAAAAGATTTTTCTTGTAGGCTATGCGGAAGAGTTAAAGGTTATTACCGATATGATTCCTTCCGAGTGCCTGGGAGGATGCTTTGAACGTCCCATAAACGTTAAGAAGATTGCTGACACTCTTAAGAATGCCGCAGTTACTTCAAGTACCGGAGAGAACAAAAAACACGTTCTTCTGGTGGACGATTCGGGAACAATGCTTCGTACCATAAAAGGCTGGCTTGAAAGTAAGTACAGAATTTCAATGGTTAACTCCGCTACAAGTGCCATTTCGTTTTTGGCGGTTAACCAGCCGGATTTAGTGCTTCTTGACTACGAGATGCCTGTATGTACAGGCCCGCAGATGCTTGAAATGATTCGTTCAGAAATAAAGACTGAGAATATTCCTGTTATTTTCCTTACATCAAAAGGTGACAAGGAAAGCGTGGCAAAGGTTCTTTCCTTAAAGCCTCAGGGATATCTTCTTAAGTCAATGCCTTCGAACCAGATTGTGGAAGCCATTGATAACTTCTTTGCATCACAAAAGGCGAAGGGACTATAAAATATGTCAGGGGTTAAATGGGGATGGAAGACTACAACAGTAAGCTTGCGGCTTGTCGTGAAGAAATCAACAGAATTGACGATGAGCTTGTGGAGCTTGTAATAAAAAGAATGGAAACAGCAGGTAAGATCGGCGAAATCAAGAAAGAAGCCGGCTTACCTGTTTTGAATGTAAAAAGAGAAGAACAGGTTAAAGAAAGGCTGCTTACAAAGGTCCCCGAAAATCTTCGGGAGTCAATAAGCAGTCTTTATGATACCCTTTTTAAAATATCCAGAGATTACCAGGAGAAGAAACATGAAATTTAAAGGATTACTGCGTACTCATTGTGCCAAAAACTGGGACGAAGCGCTCCCCGTTGGAAACGGAACCATAGGAGGTCTTGTTTTCGGAAACGCTCTGCATGAGACAATTCTTACAAATCACGAAGCATTGTTCCTTCCCATGCCCGAAAATGTTGAAAGCCATCCATATAACGGAAAAGACTACCTTGAGGGAATGAGAAAGCTTTTGCATGAAGGCAAATACAGAGAGGCCTTTGAGTATTACTCAAGAGGCCTTGAAAAGGATGGCGCTCCCTATGAGACCATAGTATGGACGAATCCTTTCGAAACGGCTTCCAAGCTTCATATAGACATGGAAGGCTATAATGAATCCGACGTTTCCGATTACAGCCAGAAACTGGATTTTACAACGGGCGAGGCTTCGGTTTCTTTTGCCTTAAAAGGCGAAAAGGTGGAAAGAAAATGCTTTGTATCAAGAAGCAGGGATATCTGTGCCATTGAGTTAAGAAAAGAAGGAAATCCCCTGACTGCAGAGGTTTCACTTGCTCCTTTTAAGGATGCTCACCACGTTTCAAGCGTAGAGACATCCACAGACGGTGAATATCTTGTATGTGAAGCAACCCATTCCGAGGAAGAATCCGGATACGTTTCCGCAGCAAGACTTATTACCGACGGTGTGCTGGAATCCACCGCTGACAATATGTTTAAAGTATCAAAGGCCAATTACCTTTTGATTTACTATACTCTTTCTCCCTGGAAGCTTCGTATGGAGGCGGAGAAGGTTAAACTTTTGCGTATTCTTAAGGACATGACTCCCGATTACGAAGCATTGTTCAAAGAACACGTAGCCATTCACAGCGACCTTTTCAACAAGGTAACCGTGAACTTTTCCGATGACGAAAAAGAATATACCAACGACGAGCTCAGGGCTTTATGCACAGAGGATACAATATCACCCCTTCTTCTGGAGAGAATGTGTGACTTCGGAAGATATCTTGATATCGCAAGCTTTGGCAAGCTCCCTCCCAACCTTCAGGGCGTCTGGAGCGGAACGGTTAATCCACCCTGGAGCTCCGATTATACCCTTGACGAAAACATCCAGATGATGATGTGGCCCATCCTTCCCGGCGGTTTAAACGGCTTTTCCAGAACCTATTTCGAATGGCTGGAATCATACCTTGATGACTTCAGGGAAAATGCGAAAAGCTACTACGGATGCAGAGGAATTTTCTCCGCTCCCCGTGTTACCACAGACGGATACCACAGACATTACTGCCACCAGTGGCCCATGCTTACATGGACTGCGGGCGCAGGCTGGCTTGGAAGCGAATACAGAAAATATTACGACTACACAGGCGACGAGAACATGCTCTTAAGAGGTGTTAAGTACTGGAAGGAAGTAGTGGAGTTTTATGAGGACTTTATGAAGCCTGATGCAAACGGAAAGTTTGAGTTTGCTCCTTCATATTCACCTGAAAACACACCTCTTGGAAACGATTCACCCGTAGCAATCAATGCTACCATGGACGTAGCCATAGCCAAAGAAACCTATACAAACCTTATCGAGGCCTGCGAAATCCTGGATATTGAGGAGGACATGCTTGATACATGGCGTGATGAACTTTCCAAGCTTCCTGACTATGCGGTAAACGAAGACGGAGCAGTCAAAGAATGGATACCCGAAAACCTTAAGGATGACTATCACCATCGTCATTCATCACATCTTTACATGGTTTTCCCGGGATATGAAGCACTTAAGGACGGCAACGAGGATCTTCTTGAGGCATGTCACAAGGCTACCCAGTTCAGACTCATCGACGGAGTGGAAGCAATTTCCGGCTGGGGACTTGCCCACCTTGCAAATATAAGCGCAAGACTTCAGGATACAGCTCTTTGGTACAGAGCTATTCACAGACTGATTTCCGTATTCACCCTTGATAATCTGTTTACATGCCACAACGAACATTTCTTATTCCAAATGGATGCAAACCTGGGACTTACAAGCGCTGTTTATGAGATGATTGCCTTCTCGGATACCGACAGGGTTAAATTCTTCCCCGTATGGCGGGATGATTTCGATAACCTTTCGGTGAAAGGTCTTCGTTTAAAGGGCGTTTCAAGAATTCAGAGTCTTGAAAAGCATAAAGATTATTTTACCGTAACAATGGATTCACAGGGGAAAAAGGACCTTCATGTGGAACTTCCCGAAGGATTTTCTCTGGAAAACGGCAATACAGAGCTTGTTTTGCACCCCGGTGAGACGATTAACTTTAAAGCTATCAGAAGATAAATTTCTGTTTTCAAATCGGACACTTCTATGATACAATTAGTAGACGATGTTTGATATGAGAGTGGAGTATAAAGGCGGTGGTAAAAATGGCTTCTGAAGTTACAAATGCTAAGTCGCCGTCACGTTTAAGAAGGGTAAAAAGACTTAAAAGAATCATTGTTGTTTCTGTTCTTGTGATAATCTTTGTTCCCCTTGCTTTGTGTATATATTTTGGTTGTATGGCCTTTTCGCTGAAGGCCGATTTGGAGCGTGTAAACGAGGAACTGAACTATTACCTTGAACAGGACAGCGTAGAGAAATACATAGAAGCTTCTTTGGAAAATGAGGTGGATATACCTGAAGAAACCGAAGCTTTGGAACCTGTAAGAAAGCGTGAGACCATAAGTCTTTCCGGTGACCAGGTAAAAAATCTTTCCTTAAGCGACGAAGAACTCTACGATGGATACAGAAAAGTTTATTTGACCTTTGATGACGGCCCCAGTCCCAACACGGAAGGCATTCTTGACTGTCTTAAGCAGTATGATGTGAAGGCAACCTTCTTTGTGGTAAGAAGGGACGGAATGAATTATGAGAAGCTTTATCAAAGGATAGTTGATGAGGGACATTCTCTGGGAATGCATTCCACCAGCCATGTTTACAGGGACATATATAAAGACGTGGATTCCTTTATGGAGGATACCCTGAGCCTAAGGAATTTCCTGTATATGGTTACCGGTGAAGAGTCCGATATATACAGATTTCCCGGCGGCAGCACCAATCGGGCCGGAGCTTCGGATATGCACGATTTGGCCGATGCCCTTTTTAAGGAAGGCATTTTGTATTTTGACTGGAACATCTCTTCACAGGATGCCACAGCCGGCGGTCTTTCAAAGGACGCAATCGTAAGAAACGTAATAAACAGAATAGAAGGCAGCGGAGAAGAGGCAATAATTCTTTTCCACGATTTGTCTTCAAAGGATACAACAGTGGAAGCACTTCCCGAGATTATCGAGTACATACAGTCCCTTGATAATACGGTTATTCTTCCCATCACAAGAGATACCAACCCGATACATTTCTTATCGGTCAAAGAGGATAAATAATTTCTACGGAGGAAAAGGACATGGGATTTTTTTCAGATCTTAAAGAAGACCTCAGCCAGGCAGTAAGCGAACTTACTCCCGAAGAGGCAAAAGTTGAAGAAGGGGTAGAAGAGGCCAAAGAAGATATTGATCTTAACGCATTGCTTGACAACATCGATGAAACTCCTGCTCCCGAAGTTGAAGACGAAGCTTCCAAGAAGACAAAAGCAACCAATGAAACAGCAGTTGTTACAGCAGGTATGAGTGTTACCGGTGACATCGTTTCAACAGGTTCCCTTGAAGTTATCGGAAGCATTAAAGGTAACGTTACCATCAATGGTAAATTAAGCATTTCAGGAGCTATCGACGGTGATTCAAAGGCTGCTGAAATCTTTGCGGAAAACGCAAGAATTACCGGTGAAGTTAATTCAAACGGATCCGTTAAAATAGGACAGAGCACGGTTATTATCGGTAACATCTTTGCTACAAGCGCAGTTATCGCAGGCGCTGTAAAGGGTGATATCGATGTTAAGGGACCGGTTGTTCTTGATACATCAGCAATTGTAATGGGTAACATCAAATCCAAATCCGTTCAGATCAACAACGGTGCGGTTATCGAAGGTGTCTGCTCACAGTGCTACGCAGATGTCAGCCCTACATCATTCTTTGATGAGTTTAAGAAGAATAAGAAATAACAGAAAAGAGACTAAATTATGCGTATTATACTCAAATTAAGCGGCGAAGCCCTTGCAGGGGACAAAAAGACCGGTTTTGATGAGGAAACCGTAAGAGGTGTGGCAAAACAGGTTAAAGCCATTACAAAAGGCAATG
Source organism: Lachnospiraceae bacterium (assembly GCA_045617745.1). Lineage (GTDB taxonomy): Bacteria > Bacillota > Clostridia > Lachnospirales > Lachnospiraceae > UBA1258. The sequence goes on from JAZLJG010000027.1 coordinate 46,908, forward strand.
AAGTAGCTATTGTAATCGGTGGCGGCAATTTCTGGCGCGGACGTACAAGCGAAAACATTGACCGTGTAAAGGCAGACCAGATCGGAATGCTTGCAACAGTAATGAACTGTCTTTATGTATCCGAAATATTCAGAGCTGAGGGAATGGGTACTGAAATCATGACTCCCTTTATCTGCTCGAACTTTACAAGACAGTATAATAAGGACGATGCTTTATCAGCACTTAAGGAAGGTAAGGTAGTGTTCTTTGCGGGAGGTACGGGACATCCTTACTTCTCAACCGATATGGGTATTGTTTTAAAGGCTGTTGAAATTGAAGCGGATGCGGTTTTACTTGCTAAATCCATTGACGGTGTTTATGATGACGATCCTGCCAAGAATCCCAATGCCAAGAAGTTTGATGAGATTTCCCTTGAGGAAGTTGTTAAACGTGGTCTTAAGGTAGTGGATACCACAGCAAGTGCCCTTGCACTGGAGAACAAAGTTCCCTTTATGGTATTTGATCTTAACGAAGAAAACAGTATAGTAAATGCTCTTTCCGGCAAATTTAACGGAACAAGAGTAACCGCATAGAAAGAGGTACATATGGACGCAAGAATTCAGCCCTATAACGAAAAAATGCAGAAAGCTTTTGACTTTATGCAGTCAGAGCTTGCTACCATCAGAGCAGGACGTGCAAATCCCCACGTTCTTGACAAAATCCGTGTAGATTACTACGGTACACCTACACCTATTCAGCAGGTAGGTAACATTACAGTTCCCGAACCCCGTATTATCCAGATTGCTCCCTGGGAGAAATCTTTAATAAAGAACATTGAGAAGGCTATTATGGCTTCGGATGTAGGTATTACACCTTCAGACGACGGCTCAGTTATCCGCCTTGTTTTCCCTGAGTTAACAGAAGAAAGACGTAAAGACCTTGTTAAGGAAGTTAAGAAAAAAGGTGAAGATTGCAAGGTAGCCATCAGAAATATCCGTCGTGACGGTAATGAAGCATTCAAGAAACTTTCAAAGACTGAAATTTCCGAGGACGAAATCAAGAAGCTTGAGGACGAACTCCAGAAGGAAACAGATAAGTTTATCAAGGATGTTGATGTAGCAATTGAAGCTAAGAGTCAGGATATTCTTAAGGTTTGATGTAAGTAAATACATGGCAGGAGAGAACCTTTGCTCCTGCCTGTTTTCTTTATTTTAAGAAAAGTTAAGGAGATTTTTATGACTGTACCCGAATCAGTGGCTATAATATTGGATGGTAACGGAAGATGGGCCAAGGCAAAGGGGCTTCCCCGTACTGCAGGACATGTGCAGGGAGCCAAGGTAGTGGAAGATATATGTGAGATTGCCTGGAACATGGGCATTAAGTATCTTACGGTGTATGCTTTTTCCACCGAAAACTGGAACAGACCCCGTGAAGAAGTGGATGCCTTGATGAAGCTTCTTCGTAACTATATGAAAAACTGTATCACCAGAGCCAACAAGAACAACATGCGTGTTCAGGTTATCGGAGACAAGACCCGTCTGGATGATGATATCAGGGAAAGTATAGCAAAGCTTGAAGAAAGCACTAAAAATAACACAGGCCTTTCCTTCAACATAGCCATAAACTACGGCGGACGTGATGAGATTAGAAGAGCGGTAACCGATATTGCAAAAAGAGTTAAAAACGGTGAGCTTTCTCCCGAAGATATTACGGAGGATTTGATTTCACAAAGCCTTGATACGGTCAATATTAAAGATCCCGATTTGTTAATAAGAACCTGCGGGGAACTTAGAACATCAAACTTCCTTCCCTGGCAGTTAACCTATTCGGAGTTCTATGTGACTCCCGTGCCCTGGCCTGATTTTGACAAGGAAGAGCTTGAAAAGGCCTGTGAGGCATACAGTAAAAGAGTTAGAAAATTCGGAAACGTGGAAGAATAAATTTTTGGAGGTCCTTAGGGATGTTTATCACCAGATTGCTTAGCGGAATAGTATTGGTAATATGGATTATAGGAGTTTGTCTTTTGGGAGGATATCCTCTTGCAGGCACCCTGCTTTTGTTTTCTCTTGTGGCTTTTTATGAGCTTTGTAAAGCCATGGGAGTTAAGAAACCGGGAGAGAAGAATCCGCTTGTTATATTCGGCTATATAAGCATAGTTTTGTATTATGTACTTTTGGCTGTTACGGATGACCTGCAGCTTCTGGTGATGGTTGCTTCTTTCAGCGTCATTGTTTTCCTTTGTATATATGTTTTTACTTTCCCCAAATTCAGGGTAGAGGAAATTGCTTCAGTAATATTTGCATATTTTTATGCTCCCATAATGCTTTCCTTTATTTCCCTTACAAGGGAGCTTTCCGATGGAAAGCATATTGTGTGGATGATACTTATTTCTTCCTGGGGCTTTGATACCTGTGCATACTGTATCGGAATGCTTACGGGAAAAACCATCGGAAACCACAAGTTTTTACCTAAATTAAGCCCTAAAAAATCCATCGAAGGAGTTATCGGAGGAATTGTGGGCGCAGGCGCTCTTGCATATGTTTACGGCAACGTTTTCATGCCTGACGTAAAGTGGTTTTTGTGTGCTATAGCAGCAATCGGCGGAATCATCGCCCAGATTGGAGATCTGGCAGCTTCCGCCATCAAGCGTAATAAAGACATCAAGGATTACGGTAAATGTATACCCGGTCACGGCGGAGTAATGGACCGTTTTGACAGCGTTATTTTTACCGCACCCATTACATATTTTCTGGCTGTTCTTTGGATAGTTGCAAAGGGCATGTAAGAAAGGAATAAACATGAAAAATCTTGTTATTCTCGGTTCCACCGGGTCCATAGGTACCCAGACACTTGAGATAGTAAGGGCACAGGAAGGCTTGAAGGTCCTGGCACTTGCTGCTTTAAAAAACGTGGAGCTTATGGAAGCGCAGATTCGTGAGTTTAAGCCCGAGTACGTTGTAATGTACGATAAAGAGGCATACGAATCCTTAAAAGTGAAGGTTAAAGACCTTTGTGTGAAGGTTCTTTTGGGAATGGAAGGTCTTTTGGAAATATGTGTCCTTAAGGACGCGGACATAGTAGTTACCGCACTTGTGGGAATGATTGGTATCAGACCTACAATAGCAGCCATAAAGGCAGGAAAGACAATTGCCCTTGCGAACAAAGAAACCCTTGTTACCGCAGGACATATTATTATGCCTCTTTCAAGGGAATATAATGTTCCAATTTTGCCGGTTGACTCTGAGCACAGTGCCATTTTCCAGTCCTTAAACGGAGAAGACCGTAAGAGCATCAGTAAGATTTTACTTACCGCTTCCGGCGGCCCCTTCAGGGGTAAAACCTTTGAAGAACTCAAGAGCATGACTGTAGAAGATGCTTTAAAGCATCCTAACTGGAGCATGGGTAAGAAGGTTACCATTGATTCGGCTTCTTTGGTTAATAAGGGTCTTGAGGTTATCGAGGCAAAGTGGCTTTTCAATGTGGAAGCAAAGGATGTGCAGGTAGTTATCCAGCCCCAGAGTATTGTTCACTCTATGGTGGAGTATACGGACGGAGCGGTTATAGCACAGCTTGGTATTCCCGATATGAAGCTTCCCATACAGTATGCATTGTTTTATCCCGAAAGACGCCCTATGTACAATAACAGGGTTGATTTCTTCAAGCTTGGTTCCATAAGTTTCTTTGAACCCGATATGGAGACATTCAAGGGACTTAAGTATGCCTACAAGGCAATCGGAGCCGGCGGAAATATGCCTACTGTGTTTAATGCGGCCAATGAGCTTGCCGTAAAGGATTTCCTTTCTAAGAAGATATCCTTTACCGGTATTTACGAGTATATTGAAGCGGCTATGGATGAGGTGAAGTTAATCGAAAATCCTTCGGTGGATGAAATACTTGAAACCGAACAGGCTGCGTATGAAGTTATTAAGAAACGATTTAAATAAATCTTAGGAGAGTATATAAGTGTCTATTATCTGGTTTATCATAATTTTATCGGTTTTGATTTTGTCCCATGAATTCGGACATTTTATTATTGCCAGAGTTAACGGAATAAGGGTTCTTGAATTTACTATGGGCTTTGGTCCTACGCTGCTTTCTTTCAAGAAGAAAGGAACAAAGTTTGCTTTAAAGCTTCTTCCTTTTGGCGGTGCTTGTATATTTGATACGGACATGCCCGGTGAGAAGCCTGCAGAAGTAAAGCCTGAAGAAGAAATGACCGACGAAGACACACCCCAGGGCATAGCCTTCAGGGAAGCCGGTGTCTGGGCCCGTATTGGTACGGTTTTTGCGGGACCTTTCTTTAACTTTATTCTGGCTTTTCTTTTTGCTTTGATTATTGTGGCAAAAACCGGTTCCGATCTTCCTGTAATTCAGGGGTTAACAGATGGAAGACCTGCGGTAGAATCAGGCCTTAGCGTGGGAGATACCATTACCAAAATCAATGGTGAAAGAATACATGTATGGCGTGACATTTCCTTGATTTCCATTTTAAATGACGGCGAAGAGCTTACCATTGAATACGACAGAAACGGTGAAAAGGGTACGGTTTCTTTTGCTCCTGCCTACAGTGAAGAGGACGGAAGGTACTATATCGGTATTGAAGGCGGAACTACATATGTGGAGTGCAAGGGCTTGGACCTTTTTAAATACAGCTGGTATGAGATGGTTTTCAATTTCAGAAATACATTAAAGAGCTTGAAACAGCTGGTGCTTGGCAAACTTTCCAAGGATGATGTGGCAGGACCTGTGGGTGTTGCCCAGATAGTGGATGAAAACTACGATGTGGCTAAGGATTACGGTGTTTCGGTTGTTATTCTTACCATGATGAATATAGCAATGCTTTTAAGCGTTAACCTTGGTGTTATAAACCTTTTGCCTCTTCCCGCACTGGACGGCGGAAGACTGGTATTCCTGTTTATTGAAATCATAAGAGGAAAGCCTGTACCGCCAGAGAAGGAAGGTATAGTTCACCTTATCGGTATTGTGTTCTTTTTCCTTTTGATGATATTTATTCTTTTTAATGATGTGATGAGACTGTTCTCATAGAGGTTTAAAAATGGCTTTCAGAGATTTAACAAAAGAAATTCATATCGGTAACAGAGTAATCGGACACGGCAATCCTATACTTATTCAGTCCATGACCAATACAAGGACCGAGGACGTAAAGGCTACCGTGGAGCAGATTCACCGTCTGGAAGAAGCGGGATGCGAAATAATCCGTTCAACGGTTCCTACCCTTGAAGCTGCAAAGGCTATAAAGGAGATTAAAAAGGAAATTTCCATTCCCATCGTGGCTGACATTCATTTTGACTATAAAATGGCTGTGGCTGCCATTGAAAACGGAGCAGACAAGGTTCGTATAAATCCCGGAAATATCGGAACGGACGATAAACTTTTAGAAGTTGTTAAGGCGGCCAAAGAACGTAATATACCTATCCGCGTAGGCGTAAATTCAGGCTCAATGGAGAAGGGCCTTATTGAAAAATACGGCGGAGTTACCGCAAAGGGCCTTGTGGAGAGCGCTCTTAATAACGTTAAGCGTATTGAGGATATGGGTTACGACAATCTTGTTGTGAGCCTTAAATCCACCAACGTATTGATGTGTGTAGAGGCTCATAAAGAAATTGCAGGAAAGATTCCTTATCCTCTTCATGTGGGAATTACCGAATCGGGAACGGCTTTTTCGGGAAATATCAAGTCGGGTATCGGCCTTGGAATGATTTTATCCGAGGGCATAGGAGATACGATTCGTGTTTCTTTGACCGGTGATGTGGTTGATGAAGTAAGGTCCGCAAGAATCGTTTTGAGAACCCTGGGACTTAGAAAAGAAGGTATTGAAGTTATTTCATGTCCTACCTGCGGACGTACCAAGATTGATTTGATAGGACTTGCCACAAAGGTGGAAGAACTGGCAGAAAAGTATCCTTTGAATATAAAGCTTGCTGTAATGGGCTGTGCGGTTAACGGCCCCGGAGAAGCAAGAGAGGCAGATTTGGGAGTGGCCGGCGGAAACGGCGAAGGACTAATCTTTAAAAAGGGCGAGATAGTCAGAAAGGTTCCCGAAACTGAGATTTTTAAAGCCCTTGAAGACGAATTAAGTAACTGGGGAAGGTAATATCATGGAACCGAAGGCGTTTTTGGAAGTATTTAAAGCTCTTGATTTAAAGAAGAGTTTAAGAGATATATTTGAGGATGTTATTGTGACTAAAGTATCCTCCAACAAACGCCAGGATGTTTTAAGAATTTATATTACCGGTAACCATATTATACCCAAAAGGGATATATATGCAGTCATTAAGGAGATCCGCAGGCAGATGCTTGGGGATGCTCCTGTCGAAATAAGTATAATCGAGGAGTACCATCTTCCGGAAAGCTATACCGTTAAAACCCTTCTTGATGAATACCGTGAAAGCTATCTTTGCGAGCTTTCTGAGGTTAACAAGGTTTTGTTCAGCACGGTTAAACAGGTGGAAATTACAGAAATTTCCCCTGACCACATTGAGCTTTCTCTCCCCGATACCGAAATCATCAAAAAACGTGAAAATGAAATACTGGATTACTTTAGGAAAATAGTATGCGACAGATTCTGTATGAACGGCGCATTATTTACCGTGTCCTACAGAGAGGTTGAAACGGGAGACGTTACCAAACGTGAAAAATGGGATGAGTACCGTATTGCCCAGCTTGTGGCTTCCCGTATTAATACAAAAGCAGTTTCAGAAAGCGCAGAAGCAGGTGCAGAGGAAGCCGGAAAAGATTCTTTGGAAAAGTCTGTTGAAGGGAAGAAAACTGTTGCTCCCGCCAAAGCTGAGAAAGTTTCTTCAAAGGATAAGAAGAGCTTTGAAAAGAAGTCCTTTGAAAAGGGTTCCTACAAGAGTGATTATCCCAAACGTTCTTCAGTTCGTTTGCCCGAGCAGTCGGATAATCCGGACGTAATATACGGTGGTGAAATAGATGCTGAAGAAGAGTTCTCCAAGATAGAGGATTTGGTGGAAGATTTCAGAACCGTTGTTTTCAGAGGTAAAGTGGTTGCCAACGAGCAGCGTGACATAAAAGGCGACAGGAGTATTATTTCTTTCTGCGTTTCGGATTTTACGGATACCATAAAGGTAAAGATTTTTGTGCCTACCGATAGAGCAGGAGAGTTTCTTTCGAAGCTTTCTCCCGGCAAATTTGTTAAGGTAATGGGTACTCCCCAGATGGACAGTTTTGACCATGAGCTTTCTTTGACGTCACCTAAGTCTGTTATGAAATGTGAAGATTTCACGGTTCAGAGAGTGGATACCGCTCCCGTCAAAAGAGTTGAACTTCACTGTCATACCAAAATGAGTGATATGGACGGTGTGTCATCTGAGGCAGATCTTATTAAGGCTGCCTACAGCTGGGGACATAAGGCAATTGCCATTACTGACCATGGCGTTGTACAGGCATTCCCAACAGCAAATCATGTGAGAGAGGATTTGTGGAAAAAGGAAAAAGCAAAGAGAATCGAGGCCGGTGAAGAGAAGCCCAGTGATGAGGATTTCTTTAAAATTATTTATGG
>JAZLJG010000028.1:0-75802 GCA_045617745.1 Lachnospiraceae bacterium
GCAGATCCTTCCGCTCATGTATTTGACGGAAAGATTTATGTATATCCTTCCCATGATATTCCTCACGATGCCGAAGATAACGACAACGGTGACGAATACAGAATGGAAGACTACCACATTCTTTCTTTGGACAACTTAGATGCTGAATGTGTAGATAACGGTGAAGCCCTTCATATGAAGGACGTTCCGTGGGTTAGTAAGCAGATGTGGGCTCCCGATGTGGCTTTCAAGAACGGAACCTATTATCTTTATTTCCCCGCAAGAGACAAAGACGGCTTGTTCCGTCTCGGAGTAGCAACCTCCAAGTCTCCCGTAGGACCTTTCAAACCCGAACCCAACTATATTCCCGGAAGCTACAGCATTGACCCTGCTTCTTTTGTAGACGAAGACGGCAGAGCATATGTATACTGGGGAGGCCTTTGGGGCGGCCAGTTAGACCAGTGGACAAAGGGTTACTTTGATCCCAAGGCAGGTCAGTTGAACGGCGACCTTGATCCCAAGCGTCCCGCAATCGGACCTATGTTTGCAGAACTTAATGACGACATGCTTACTTTCAAGACTGAGCCCAAGCATCTTCAGATTCTTGATGAGAACGGAAATCCCATTCTTGAAGGCGATGAAGACAGACGTTATTTCGAAGGTCCCTGGATGCATAAGTACAACGGTAAGTATTACCTTTCATACTCAACAGGTACTACCCACTATCTTGTATACGCAACATCCGATACACCCGACGGACCCTTCACTTACGGCGGACGTATAATGGAACCCGTACTTGGATGGACCACCCACCACTCAATTGTAGAGTATCAGGGAAAATGGTATCTTTTCTATCATGACTGTGAGTTGTCAAACGGAATCAACCACAGAAGATGTGTTAAGTTCACAGAGCTTAAATACAATCCCGACGGAAGCATTATTACCATTAAGCCTTACGAAGAATAAACGATTAAGTGATTGCCGCTTTGCCGTTTTGAAATGGCAGAGCGGTATTTTTTTGCCTATTTTACAGCCCAAAGAACAATAGTAAACAAATGTATATGCAACATGTACACTTTTTTGGTAAAAAACTGCGCAGAATGGTAAAAATTGTGCTTTTATAGGTAAAAGATTTACATTTACTTAGGACAGAATTATTAACATAATGTTAACAGTAGCGTGTTTGTGTGCGTTTTGTACAAATAACGATTAAGAAAGTTGAAAAAATGAGAAGAGTTAGATTTTTTGCATTGGCTCTGACTGTTTCAATTCTGGCAGCTTCTTTTGCCGGATGCGGATATCCCGAGGGTGGAGATGCTCTTTCAGGCAAATGGGCCTACATCCACGAGACCGATAAGGTTGCATTCAAGGTTAATGCTTCGGAACATAAAGCAGTACTTGACGGTGAACATTACAGTTGTGATGTGGATTCCGAATTCATTACTCTTACAGATAAAAAGGGTAATGACATGAAGTTGAGATATGTCGCTGATAATAAAGGGATTTACCTTTACAAAATTCAGGAATATACCTACGAAGGAACTCCCGAAGAAGGAAGTCTCGTGGGAATCTGGTCCAATCCGGATCAGACATGGAACTTTGAATTTACCGAGGAAGGTACATTTAAAGAAGACGGTTATTTCCCCGGCATCTACTATGAAGACAAGGAAGCCGGCACCATTAAGCTTATGTACAACGATCACTTCGAAGACACCGTTCTTTATTACACAGTAAATGGTAACAAACTGATTGTTGAATACCCCTGGAGAATGGTCAGGCCCGAATAACTTAGGATTCAATGGGAAAACCCATTAATCAATAAAACTTAATTTTTTTCAAAAGGAGGAGAATTATGAAAAAAATTGTTGCACTCGTTTTATCACTCGTAATGGTATGCTCATTAGCAGCATGCGGCAACGGTGGTTCAAACGGTAAGGTAGCTCTTAAGATGTGGTGTATCGCTACAGAAAGCGATTCAAACCGTTACGCTTATGAGACAGCTATCAAAGAAGTAACAGCTAAGTTCCCCAATGTTGAGTTCACATGGGAGGCTACAGAGAACGAAGCATACAAGACAAAGATCAAAGCTGCAGCAGCAGCTGATGAAATGCCTGACATTTTCTTCACATGGTCTTGCGCATTCTTAGGAAACTTCGTTGATCAGGGACGTGTTTACTGCCTTGATTCAGAACTTGCTAAGTATTCAAGCGAACTTCCCGAAGTTATGCTTGGAAACACAACTTACAACGGAAAGCACTACGGTGTTCCGCTTACAATGAACATTGTTGGTTTATTCGCTAACATGGACATTCTTAAGTCTGTTGGTTATGACGATGTTCCCGGTACATACGAAGAGTTCATCGCTTGCTGCGATAAGTTAATCGATGCAGGTATCTATCCTTTCGGTTGTGCAGGAAAAGAGACATGGTGCGTAACTGAGTACCTTGAGCCCATCATCGAGAAGTCAGTTGGTGCAGCAGCACTTAACGACATCTTCCTTGGAAGAGCTACATGGGACAATGCAGATGTTGCAGCAGCAGTTGACGAATTCCAGTCATTAGTTAACAACGGTTACTTCGATCCCGCAGGTGCAAACCTTTCTAACGACGAAGTAAAGGCTAACTTCATGGCAGGTAAGTATGCATTCTATCAGAATGGTACATGGAACTGTGGTGATTTCGCTGATAAGTCCAAGACACCTTTCGAATGTAAGGTTTCTGAATTCCCTGTTGTTAAGTCAGCTTCTCAGCTCGGCGAATTAATCGGTGGACCTTCAGATACACTTGCAGTAGCAGCTTCTTCCAAGAACGCTGAAGTAGCAGCTGAATTTGCAGTAGCACTTGGTAGAGAAATCTGCCACTATGGTTATCTCCATGGTGATGGACTTCCGGCTTGGACACCTTACTATGAAGCTACAGACATCAATCCTTTGACAGTAGCAGTTTCTGAAATCTGCGCTAACGCTAAGTCATACGTTCTTTTCGGTGACACAGCTCAGTCAGCAGACGATGCAGCTCTTTACCTTGAAGAAGTAGCTAAGGTTTATGGTTGTGAAGTTGATGGTTCAACATTCGTTAAGGATTTGGCAGCGGCTATCAGATAATTTACTCTTGAAGTCGAAAAGCTAGTAATGTTGAGGGTGGCTTATTAATCCCAAAGGTTATGTAAGCCACCCTTTTCTTATGAAAGGTTTGTAAGATGAGTAAGAAAACAAAAAACAGATTAAACGTACTTGCTTTCCTGACTCCTGCAATTATTCTTTTTGTGGGTGTCCTGATTGCACCTATTATTATTTCGCTGGTTTACAGTTTTTATGATATGCATACTTATGATTTGTCAAGTGCCACATTCTACGGACTCGGCAATTATAAGGAATTGTTTGATACAGGGGAAGTGGGCTTCTTTAAAGCATTTTTAACTTTTGAAAAAGCCTATGGTTCAGGATTTGTTACATCGATAAAGAACTCGCTAATTCTTGCTTTCTTTTCCGTATTTTTACAGTTACCCATCTCTTTGGGCCTTGCACTTCTTTTGGGAAAGAAGATGAAAGGAGAGAAAGCGTTACTTACTATAAATTTCATTCCGGTATTGATTTCAACAGTTATTATTGCCCAGATGTTCCAGGCTGTTTATTATCCCGGAAGCGGTCTTTTGGACGCAATCTGTGACAGAGTATTCCATCATCCCGAGTGGCGCCTGGAAAGTTTTGTTTCCGCAAAAGGCGTTGAAATGATGCAGAATAAGCTGTGGGTTAATGTTAATAAGTGCAGTCTTCCCGCATTGCTGGTACCTGCATTGTGGCAGTACGTCGGCTATCATATGCTTTTGATGTATGCAGGCGTTAAGGGTGTTTCCACAGACTTAAGAGAAGCAGCCATGCTTGACGGAGCTACCGAAGGACAGATTAACAGATTCATCGTTATTCCCATCATTAAGCCTATCCTTAAGGTAAGCGTAATCTTCGCTGTTACCGGTTCATTCAAATCATACGATGTTATTAAGTTGTTGATCGGTGATAACTACAACCACATAAACGACGTTCCGTCCATTTTCCTGGTACGTGATTTGTCAGCGAACAACTACGGTAGAGCAAGTGCCATCGCTATGGTTCTGATATTGATGTGTTTCGTATTTGCATTACTTATAAGCAGAGCATTTAAGGAGGCTGAGTAGAATGAAGAAAGAAAAAGCATTTGAGAACAAAGCCTCGATGGATTTATCACAATACCAGGTTAGGAAAACAAACCCTGTTATCGCAGTGGTAACCTATGTTTTACTTATTGTATGGACAGTTATTAACCTGTATCCATTCTTCTGGCTTATTATTTATTCATTAAAGACAAATCAGGAAATTACAGGATCCAATCCTATCGGATTCCCCAAAAAGCTTATGTGGAGTAACTACACCGAAGCTTTAAGACCCGACAGATTTAATTTCCTTGAGTATTTCAAAAACAGTACAATTGTAGCTGTTCTTACAATTGCCATTACAATTCTGGCAGCTATGATGGCTACATACGCCCTTACAAGACTTGTATGGAAGGGAAGAAATGCAGTGAACAGTTTCTTTATGCTGGGTCTTACAATCCCCATGCATGCGGCATTGATTCCGATTTTTATGTCTATTTCAAAATTGGGTCTTAAGGGAACATATTGGGAAATCGTTATTCCTTATTCAGCATTTGCGCTGGCAATGGCGATTCTTATATGTACAGGATTTATGGTTGAGATTCCCAAAGATCTTGACGAAGCAGCTTACATTGACGGTTGCGGTGTCTGGGGAATTTTCTTCAGAGTAATAGTACCTTTGATGATTCCGGCATTTTCAACCATAGGTATTTATACATTCTTACAGTGCTGGAATGAATACATGCTTGCAAGTATTCTTCCCGATTGTCCCAAGACTCTTCCTCTTGGTATAGCTCAGTTCACAAGCGGACACAATACAGAGTACGGACGTCGTGGTGCAGCACTGGTAGTTTCCACCATTCCTATCCTTGTTGTTTATGCATTCTTAAGCAATAAGATTCAGGAAGGATTTATTGCAGGTGCAGTTAAAGGCTAAATATTTTTTTCATAATCCCACTATTTATGTAGTAAACCATCAGCTCATAAGTTTTTCTTATGGGCTGATGGCTTTTTTCTGATTATCGTGCTAAACTAATAAAAGTACGCGGGAGGGAAGCATCATAAAAAAGGACAAAGAAGCAGGAAAAAATAATATGTGGGAAGTGAAAAAATCTCTGACTTCCAGAACTAAGTATCTGCTGGGTATTTCCCTGCTTATTTTTTGTGTGGCCTTTTTGATTTCTCTTCTTGTTTTTACCATAAAAAGCAGATGGGATTACGGTACAAGGGAATCCGAGACTGTTTTGAATGCCATGTCGGAAAGTATACAGGGAAGTATACAGAGTTATAAGGATATTTCAAGACTTATCATGCTTAATGATTCCGTGAGAAAATACCTTAGAATGGCTGACGTGGATGATGGCATAAAATATGACGCAAGAATAGGTGTTCAAAACGTCTTGATAGCATCCGATAACCTTGACTCCGTACTTATTTTCAGGGATGATTATCAGTATATAACCACAGGTCGTGGAGACTATATAGTGGATATCGATAAGCTAAAGAGCTTCGAATGGCAACACAAAATCGGCGATGAGCGAGGCGGAGCTGTTGTCTTCAACAACGCTGACGGAGCGGTAGCCCGTCAGAACGGCGATAACATCATTTCCATCGAGCGTGTTATCAATGATATCGATTCACAGAGACGAGTAGGCTTTCTTTTGGTAAACATTTCTACCAACATGCTGGAACATGAACTTATGCAACAGGAAAGCTCGGAAATCTGTGTACTCACTGATGACGGAAATTATCTGGTGGGAAGCGAAGAACTTGCAAAGCTTTATTCCGAAAGCTTTGCTACTACGGAAAAGACATATATGAGGACAAAATATAATAATGCGCCCTCGGTAGTTTCCGGCATGAAAATAAAGGACCTTCCTTTAGTAGTTATGTGTGCCACCAGTACAAAGTCCTCAAGAGTGCCCATAGAAGTTACGGTGGGTCTTTTGATTATTCTTTTGGCATTTATAGTTTCCATGAGTATAGCTGCCGTGTTTATCACAAAAGATATAACAAGACCTGTTTCCCACCTCTTTGAGGCGATGGAGACCACAAAGCAGACAGGATACCTTGAAAAAATCAACGTTCAGATGCCCGATAATGAACTCGGACAGCTGGCGGATTCTTATAATAATATGATTGAAAAACTGAAGAAATCCATTGAGAAGCAGATTGCCCAGGAAAAATCCGTGCAAAAGGCTGAAATGAGAGTCCTTCACGAGCAGATTAAGCCTCACTTTTTGTATAATTCCCTTGAATCCATAAGTTATATGGCTGTGGAAGCTAAGGCTGACAGAGTCCATTCCGCTTTGGAAACACTTGGAAGCTTTTACAGAAATTTCTTAAGTAAGGGTGACAGGGAGATACCATTAAAAACGGAGGTTACAATTGTAAGGGATTATCTTTCTCTTCAAAAACTCCGTTATGGTGATATAATCAACGACGAGTATGATATCGATCCGAGTTCTTTGGAATTAAAGATTCCAAAGCTTATTTTGCAGCCTCTGGTTGAAAACAGTATTTATCATGGCATAAGGCTTACAGGGGAACCCGGAACAATCAGGATAACCAGTAAGATTATTGATGGGGCGCTTCACCTTTCGGTTTATGATACCGGTGTAGGTATGTCCGAAGAAATGATAGAAAAGGTTATGGAAATCAATGATAAAGAAGATCCTGATTCCGATAATCCTTTGCTTTTAAGTTTCGGCCTGAGAGGTACAATAGAGCGTATACGTTATTATTGTGACAATAATGATGTTATCAATATAAGAAGTGAGGAAGGCGAGTACACGGAAATAGAGCTTGTATTTCCGAATGAGGGTTCAAGAAGGGAGTAATGTATGTACAGGGTTATGCTTATAGATGATGAGCAGTCCGCCAGAAATCTTCTGAAGGCTTCCATAAACTGGCAGTCTCTGGATATGGAAGTGGTGGGAGAGGCCACAAGCGGAATTGAGGCTATAAATGTCATAGATGATATGAAGCCTGATATTGCATTTGTTGATATTTCAATGCCCTTTATGAACGGTATTGAATTTACCGAACTTGCCACAAAGCGCTATCCTAAGTTAAAAATAATAATAATGACTGCCTTTGATGAGTTTGAGTATGCCCGTCAGTGCGTAAGACTTCCCGTATTTGACTATATGCTTAAACCTTTTGTAAGAGCAGAGGTGGAGGAGAATCTTTTAAGACTTAAGGGAATCCTTGACAAGGAAGAGCGGGACATAGAACCTACCCGTGAAATCGAACCCACCACCATCGAACAGATTAAAAAATATATTGAAGAAAACTATACGGATTCAAAACTGAACCTTACCTCTGTGTCCCAGTCCTTTGGCTTCAGTTCCAGTTATTTGAGCCGTAAATTTAAACAGGACACCGGAAAGAATTTTATCGAATATCTTACGGAATGTCGTATGAAACGTGCAACCGAGCTTGCCCGTACCAACATGAAAATGTTCTGTGCTTCCACTGAAGTAGGTATTCCCGATCCTAATTATTTCGGGAGATGCTTCAAAAAGTATACAGGCCAGAGCTATTCTGAGTATGCGGCAACTTGTAATAAATAATATTTAAGTGAGAGGAAAAATATGAAAAACAGAAAACAGGTAGTTTTAGTAGTAATGGACGGTGTCGGCTACAGCAAGACAGGTCTTGGTGATGCTGTTACAACAGCAAATACACCAACCCTTGATTCTTTGCTTAAGACATGCCCCAATACAAAGCTTAAAGCACACGGGTCGGCAGTAGGTCTTCCTTCAGACGATGATATGGGTAACTCAGAAGTAGGCCATAACGCACTTGGCTGCGGACAGATTTATTCACAGGGCGCTAAGCTTGTTAATGAATCAATCGAAAATGGCAAGATGTTTAACTCAGATTCCTGGAAGGAAGCTCTTGCAAATGTTAAGAACAATGATTCAACACTTCATTTCCTGGGACTTTTATCAGACGGAAATGTACACTCCAACATTTCACATCTTATTAGCATGCTTAAGAAAGCAAAAGCTGAAGGTGTTAAGAATGTACGCATTCACATCCTTCTTGACGGACGTGATGTTCCCGCAACAAGTGCTTTGCAGTATGTTAAGCAGCTTGAGGACTGCCTTGCAGAATTAAATGACGGAAGCTTCAATGGCTGCATCGCTTCCGGCGGCGGACGTATGAAGGTTACAATGGACAGATACCAGGCTGACTGGGGCATGGTAGAACTTGGATGGAAGACTCACGTAAAGGGTGAAGGCCGTCAGTTCGCAAACGCTACAGAAGCAATTGAAACATACAGAAACGAGCTCAATGTTATCGATCAGGATCTTCCCGCATTTGTTATTGCAAAGGACGGAAAGCCTCTTGGTACCATTACAGATAAGGACAGCGTAATTCTTTTCAACTTCCGTGGTGACAGAGCTTTGGAAATCTCCATGGCATTTGATTTTGAAGACTTTACATACTTTAACAGAGGACCCAAGCTTGGATGCTACTATGCAGGTATGCTTGAGTACGACGGAGACCTTCATATCCCGACACATTACCTTGTAAATCCTCCCGAAATCAAGAATACTCTTTCAGAGCTTCTTGTAGGTGCAGGACTTAGCCAGTACGCTGTATCCGAAACACAGAAGTACGGTCACGTAACATATTTCTGGAACGGAAACAGAAGCTCCAAGTTTAGCGATACTCTTGAAACCTTCAATGAGATTCCTTCCGATAAGGTTTCTTTTGACGAGCGTCCCTGGATGAAATCCGCAGAGGTTGCTGATGATGTTATTAAGGCTATTCAGTCTGAAAACTATGACTTCATCAGATGTAACTTCCCTAACGGAGACATGGTAGGACATACAGGAAACTTTGATGCTACTGTTATCGGTATGGAAGCAGTTGACCTTGCTCTTGCAAGAATCATTAAGGTTTGCGATGAATACAATGTAACCTTATTAGTAACAGCAGACCACGGTAACGCTGATGAAATGCTTGAAAAGAACAAAAAGGGTGAAGTGCAGGTTCGTACAGCTCACTCCCTTAACCCTGTTCCCTTCATCATTTACGATAAGAACAACAGCTTCACCATTAAGGAAGGCAACTTCGGCCTCGCTAACGTAGCTCCTACAGTTGCATCCATTCTTAAACTTGAAGCTCCCAAATGCTGGGAAGAGTCAATGATTTAAGCTTAATAATTTAGTTATGGAAGAGCCGGGAAGCGATGCTCAATGTCATTAAGTTAGCATTTTAAAACGAGGGAGAAGTTTTAAAGAGGATGTTGGAATTGTTCCAGCATCCTCTTTTTCCATGGTTATTTACACAACAAATAGACGGATGGAAATCCGCCTACTTAGCACGTGTAAAATCCATAGCTTTATGCTACTCCATGCTTACAATTTCAAGGGCCGCTTTCGCTACCTCTAAAATATAATCAGTAGCGAAAGCGGCCGCACTTTTCAGTCCTGCTGTCAACTATTTTTTCAGAAAAAAAGACCCCTATACCATTTCTGGTATAAGAGTCTTTTTGTAGTCACACTTAACTTAATGACATTGGAAGCGATGCTTCCCGGCTTTTTTTGAAACGAAGATCTTCTGGTTTACATAAGTAGGGCGAGGTGAACGAATTCTTCAAAAATAGAGGATATCGGTAGTGTTTTGGAAAAATTCACGAGGGAGAGGTTGCCGAAATGGGAGAAAAGTTGAAAAATCGGTAATAATGAACCGGCAAAACCTTCTTTGGGGATACCGAAAATTCGATAAAATGCATTTCTCGGTAATTAAGAGTGTGCGGGAGAAAATAAAAAGCCTGTCAGGGGGGCAGCTTATGCTGTACATCACCCTTGACAGGTCTTTTCTTTTGAAAATTACGCTAATGTAACCTTTATATCATCAATAAACATTTCTTTGTTGCCGTCTGTTTCCACGTATATTTCTGCGGAACGTAAATCTTTGGGAACAGAAGCAGTAGCGGATATCTTGGTCCATCCGGGAAGAGTCTGGAATGTGGCAAACTCTGTGGAAGGATTATCGAGACCGATTTTGATGGTCTTGTCTTCTGTTTTAACAAACATTTCGATGTTTATGTCACGTCCGATGTAAGTGGAAACATCGAATTTGACTGTAGCATCCTTTTCCTGACGGGTTACCTGAAGCGAGTGGCTCTTGCCGTCAATGGATTCCTTGTCCGTAACCATAAGGAAAGGAAGATGTCCCATACCGCGAATCTTTGCTGAATGGGAAGCTCCTTCAAAGCTTTCAAACTGGCCTACAAGATGAACTGTTACATCATCTACATATATAGCACTGTATTTCGCCGAATCTGCTTCATCTGTGTCAAAGAACAGGAACATGGAGTGAACATCCGAGGGTACGGAGTATTCAGCCTCAAGATATGCCCAGTCGTCTCCACCGTTCACACTTGTAAGAAGAGGGAAGGTTTCACCCGAACCGTTTAACTCAGGACGAAGGTTTATCTTAAGGGCAGGGCTTTTAACCCATGCACTGATTTTGATGGTCTGACCGATAAAGTCCGAAACATCCATTGTAATTCCGCTCCAGCCGTCGAAACGTCTTTCGGCTGCGAGGGAATGATTGCCTGAATGGGAAACTGTATCCACGATGGCAAGTTCTCCGAAACCTCTGCATTTGAAGCCCTTTGCCTTGTAGTCGCAGGCTTCACCGTTAACAGGTTCAAAGTCTGTGATTCTGTCGGAAAGGTCGATTTCGATTTTTGCGGGCTCTCCAAGGTCTCCACCCTTAACAGCGTATACCAAAGCGTCGTAAGCTTTCTTCTCTGACAAATCCTTTCTGAAAAGAAGAGGATTTGCGCCTCTTATCCAGGAGTTGTCGTCGGTAAGTCCCCAGAAGGTTACGCACTTAAGATTTGCACCCTTTTTAACCGCATCAAGAAGCATTTCAAAGAACTCCTTGTAGAAGACTGCCTGGTAGTATTCCTGATTGATATTGTTACAGGTGCATTTAACGTCAAGCTCTGTAATATGTACGTTATCCGTAAGCTTGGAGTAATCCATAAGAGCTTCACGGTATTCTTCGATATTGTTGTTATCGCTTATGTGACCCTGCATTCCGATACCGCCAAGAAGACCTTCGGATATAACGCTTCCGTGTTCGGATGTCTGGCGGTTAAGGTTAGCGATGATGGCTTCTTTCTTCTTGGGATCAAATTCGTTGTAATCGTTGTAGAAGAGGATGGGCTTGGGACCGCCGTATTTTTTACTCATTTCTTCAACTGCATCGTATGCAAATCTGAAGGACCAGTAAATGTAATCCGGGCCGATGGTATCGGTCCAGTAGCTTTTTCTTACACCGGTTTCGGTTTTGTCGGCAAGTTCAATTGCCTCGTTAACTACATCCCAGGCGTAGATAAGGTTCTGGTAGCCGTCTTTGTACATCCATTCCACAAGGTTGAAAATGTAACTTTTGAGACGCTTAAGCATGGTGTCTCTGTCTACAAAGCAGACGGGATTGAGCTTTTCGAAATGCTTAAGATAAGGATTCGTTTTAAGAAGCTCCGGGTCTGTGGGAATAGTAACGGGCTTGTAGCCTTTACAGAATATTTCCTTAGGACACTGGGAGTGCCATACCATTACATGGCCTCTTACGGGCATGTTATTAGCACGGGCCCATTCAAGCATTACTTTTGCATCCGGATTAAGGACGAAAGGAAGAAAATCCTCCTTCGCATCGGGACTGTTGAAGCCCATGTTGTACATAGGTTTTAACTGGTTTCCGAAGGTCATGGAATTGAATTCCGCGGCCATCAGTTTTTCTTTGGGCGGGTTGCCCACTTCGTTATTGGTGAAGCGTTCGGTAACGTTTTCACATGCTACACCAATCTTGAAGAAGTCTTTATACAGGTCTTTTAAGACTACTTTTTCTTCTTTAGACATGATTTACCCCCTGATTTATCAAATAACACTCTTATCTTATCATCTTTTGCTCATTTGTGGTGGATTAATTGACGAAAAAATTGGCAAAGCGGTAAAATTGTGGTAAAATAATAAACACATTCGGAGGTTTTGTTTTATGGGTATGAATGTTGCACCTAACGTAATCGATTTAGGCGAAGGTGACAGATTTTGGGGTTATGAATTCAAGAATTTCAAGGCAAAAGTATATGTGCCGAAAAGCGAACCCATTACGGAAATAGTCAATTTCGGGTTCAAAGCTCCCTATCTTTTAGTATTTGAAGAAACTGAAAAAACGGCAGAAGAAGCGGTTAATTTCGCAAAAGAAACCGGTCTTGGTGATATTGCGAAGCGTAACGGCTCAAGTGTTGTCTTTGTGTATCCCACATGCGAAGGCGGCTGGGAAAATGCGCCCTATGAACTTTTTCCCGAGATAGTCAGTGAGTCGAAAATCCACCAGTACTATAAAGATGGAATGGTAAACTTCAGGGATCGTTTTACCGGGGAGTACAAAGACAGCTTCATAAGAGGAGCGGTATTCAGAACATATCTTTACGGCTTTGGAAAGTCTGCGGACTTTATTGCGAAGAATTATTTGAAGAAGGTTGAAGGTGAATACCTCTGGGGACCCGGAGAAATTACTCCCGCATGCCTTATTCTTGAAAAACTTTCAGTGATTCCTAATCCCGAAAGAGATGATATTCCTGTTATTTCCATAGGAAACAGCGAGGCTGTTAACCTTTCTTTGTCTAAGAAACTTAAATATTTTGTGGCAAAGGACAAAGCGGATTACGTTAAGGATTTTGATTCATTCGTGGTTAAGTTTAAAAGATGGTGCGGACAGATTCAGTTTGAGCCTGATTTTGAAGGGCTTGGAATGGTGGAAGAGGCCTGCATGTGTGAGGTAAAGACCTCAGCAGATAACTGTGGTGATGATAAGGGAACAAAGACCCACAACATCGGATACCTTGCATACTACAATAAGGATCTTTTTGATAAAGGACCGGCACCTCTGTTGCTTGCTTATCACGGCGGAGGAGATTCATGCTTCTATATTACCCACGTTTCCGGATGGTGGGAGGTTGCACGTAAGCACAACTTCCTTCTTGTGGCAATCGAGAACCATTTGAACAGTACCGCAACGGAGATGGTTGAGTTAATCGGAAAGCTTAAGGAAAAATACAACATCGACGAGCACAGAATATATGCAAGCGGCTTTTCAATGGGCGGCTGCAAGTCCTGGGACTGCTTCCAGGAGTACCCTGATGTGTTTGCAGGACTGGCACCTATGGATGCAACCTTTGAGGTAGGGCTTAATGTATTCGGCAAGCCTGCCCCTGTTGATATAAACAGAGACATT
The DNA here is from genome assembly GCA_045617745.1 of Lachnospiraceae bacterium. Lineage (GTDB taxonomy): Bacteria > Bacillota > Clostridia > Lachnospirales > Lachnospiraceae > UBA1258. The sequence goes on from JAZLJG010000028.1 coordinate 13,381, forward strand.
CCTGTACCTGTTTTCTATGCGGGAGGAGAGATAACTCCTTTGCCGGAGCTTCCTTTTCAGGCAGAAAAGTGTTGGGACAGAATGCGTTATGTATTTGAAGTAAACAAGGTGAAAAAACCATATGATGTTACCTTTGAAGATCAGGCTTCCTGGAGCAATAAGATTTGGGGTATCGACGGCGACAGGACAGAAAGATTTTACGACAAGGAAAGAGATGCCTACCTTACGGTTCAGTATTTCGACAGCTCAGATGGTGTTTGCAGAACTGCCTTCGGAAGCATAAGCGGACAGGGCCATGAATGCAGACGTCATACCTGTGAGGAGGCTTGGAAATTTATTTCCAAATTCACAAGATAGTTTTTTAGTTTATTGAGAAGAAGTTAGCGGGTTATGTTAAACAAGAAAGTTATTATTATTCCCGACAGTTTTAAGGGAAGCATGTCATCAGAGAAGGTGGCAGGGGTATTAAACGAGATTATTTTACAAAGAAAGGGTTGCGATACCATTTCAATTCCTATAGCCGACGGTGGCGAAGGAAGTACCAGGTGTATTTTGGAGGCTCTTGGCGGAACATATAAAAACGTCAGGGTTCATTCTCCGGAGAACACCATTATAAATGCACGATATGGTATTACCCATAACAGAGTGGCGGTTTTGGAAATTGCCGAAAGCAGCGGACTTACAAAGCAGAAAACCTTAAATCCCATGACAGCCAATACTTACGGCTTCGGGGAAATGATCAAGGATGCTTTGGACGAAGGCCTCAGAGACTTTCTTCTTTGCCTTGGCGGAAGTGCGTCCACGGATTGCGGATGTGCTATGGCTTCGGCGCTTGGTATGAAGTTTTTTGACGTGGCGGGACGTATTTTTGTTCCTTGCGGAAAAACACTTAAAAACGTAGTAAGTCTTGATGCTTCCGATATGGATGAGAGAGTTTTTTCGAGCCGTTTCACTGTTATGAGTGATGTGGAGAATCCTTTGTTCGGACCTCTTGGTGCGGCCCATGTATTTTCACCTCAGAAGGGAGCTGATTCAGAGGAGGTTATGGCTCTTGATTCGGGCCTTAAGCACATAAGCGATGTAATGCGAAAAGCAGGCTTTAAGGATCCCGGAATTGTGAAGGGAGGCGGCGCCGCCGGCGGCGCCGGGTACGGCTGCTTCGCTTTCCTTAACGCGAAGATTGAAAGCGGCATCGATGCCATGTTGGATATATGCCATTTCGACGAGAAGATTTCCGAAGCCACTTACGTGGTAACCGGCGAGGGAAAACTTGATGAGCAGAGCTTAATGGGCAAGGTTGTGGGTGGTATTCACAAACGTTCAGAAGGAAAACCCATGCTTGTGTTCTGCGGAATCAATGAACTTTCCGAAGACAAGCTTTCGGAGCTTGGCATAAGGGCGGTGGAAATCGGAAAGGGTATTCCGACGGAAGAGTCCATAAAAAACGGAGAGGTGTATTTACGTAAAGCGGCAAACAGCTTCTTTGCTTCCCTCAGGAAAGATGACATTATGTATTGATTTTCAGGAGTCGCATTTTTGCGGCTCCTTTTTTTCGCTATTTATTTGTTAATTGCTATCAGATAGATTATAATTGATATTAAATTGAAGGGAGTATGTTCTATGTTTGCTACTTTGATACCGCTTTTTGATGAGAATATGGCAGTAAAGGCATTTTCGCTGTTTTCCCAGAAGGAGAATTTTCTTTTGAATCCAAGTCTTCTTGGTACAGGAGTGAATTCCGGAGCAGGACAGATTAACGGTCTTGAAGTAATTGAAAATACAGGTATCGAAACTCTTTCGCCGGATGCGGATATATTCGTTCCGGTTAATAACATATCCATTTTTGCGGATATAGAAAATCAGTGTAAAGCTCCCGCCCAGAGAATTGTTATTCTTATGGACAACTCGATTACTCCCGAAGAAAGCTACATCAAAAGAATGGATGAGCTCAAGAAGAAGGGCTACAGACTTGCCATGAGAAAGCTTCTTGTGGCTGATTTTGAAAACTATAAAATGATTTTAAGAAGAATAGACTTTATTCTTCTTGACCATAAGAGAATTGATATTTCAAAGGCTACTGTTTATTTCACAAAGCTTTATCCCAACGTAAAGCTTTGTGCCATCAATATTGAGAAACAGGAAATATTTGAAGAGCTTCGCAAGCAGGGTGGATATACCTATTACGAAGGAGAATTTTACAGAACACCCATTACAAAGGGTGATACTGAAATTGCTCCCGTAAAGATGACATACATTGAACTTATGAATATTGTAAACAATCCGGACTTTGACCTTACAAAGGCCGCTGATGTTATCGGTAGAGATACAGCTTTGGTAGTTTCGATGTTAAAGATGGTTAACCGAATGACTGTTAACTCGGGAATCAGTTCCATAAGACATGCTGCTGCAATGTTAGGTCAGAAGGAATTGAAAAGGTGGATTAATACTGCAGTTACCGGTAAGCTTTGCGAAGACAGACCCGGTGAGGTTACGAGACTTTCACTTATAAGAGCCAAGTTTGCAGAGAATCTGGCACCCCAGTTTGGTATGGCCGCACAGGCCCAGGAGCTTTTCCTGATGGGGCTTTTCTCGGTTCTGGATGTTGTTCTTAATAAGCCCATGGCAGAAGCTTTGACAATTGTTAAGGTTTCCAAGAACATCGAAAACGCCCTGGTAAAGAATGAAGGCGATTTTTCAAAGATTAATAATTTTATCAGAGCATACGAGGATGCAAACTGGAGTGAAGTCTCCAGAATCATGGTTGTTGACAATATTTCCATGGATGAAACTTACGATGCTTATCTTGCTTCACTTAAGTGGTACAAGGACCTTTATTCAGAAGATTAAAATACGAAAGTTTCGCAATTTGTGGGACAAGAAAAGCAACGTGAAAGATGAAAGAACGTTTTACCACATGCTAAAATCTAGCATGTGGTATTTTGTTTTTATAATATATTTTTAGGAGAGAAAGCAGTAAATGAAATTATTTAAAAAGGACTCTTCCTTTTACGGGAAGGTGTTTACCATAGCAATACCGATAGCTCTCCAGAGCCTTATTACAATCGGTGTAAATATGCTTGATAACATTATGCTTGGCAAACTTGAAAATGCGGATGCACCCATGTCTGCAGCTTCTTTGGCCAATTCCTTTATCGGTATCTACCATATCTTCTGCATGGGACTTGGAATGGGAGCCTCGGTTCTGGTGTCAAGATACTGGGGAATGAAGCAGGACAAATCACTTAAGAATGTGGACCCTGACAAGGCATTAAAACAGACAATAGCAATAATGTTACGAATAACTCTTTTGTTAGCTACCCTGTTTGCAGTGGCAACATATTTTATTCCCGACGTTATTATGAAAATGTACATACAGGACCCTGCAGGTGTTAACGGAGTTTACACGGCGGAGGAGCTTGCCAAGATTTCACTTAATAAAGAAATTTTGAAGCAGGGCGTCGAGTACTTAAAGTATTCGGTTATTACCTTCTTCTTTGTAGGAACTTCACTTACCAGTACCATTGTTTTAAGAAGTGTTGGTCAGGTAAAGCTTCCGCTTTTTGTTTCCATCGGAGCATTTTTTGTTAACCTTGGAGCAAACTATGTTCTTATCTTCGGTAAGTTCGGCGCTCCCAGAATGGAGGTTGCAGGTGCAGCTCTCGGAACACTTATTGCCAGAATATTCGAAGCGGTTTGCATAGTGGGATACCTTCTTTTCATAGACAAGAAGATTTCCTTCAGATTCAAGCACCTTTTCATGAAGACAAAGTCACTTCTTTCGGAATATTTCAGAATTTGCATACCTGTACTTATAAGCGACGGTATTCTTGCTCTTGGTAACAACGCAGTGGCAATGGTTATCGGACGTCTCGGTGGCCAGTTCGTAACCGCAAACTCCATTACCATGACCACCCAGCAGTTAAGTACTGTTGTGGTCCAGGGCGTAAGCCAGGGCGGTGCAATTGTTACCGGCCAGACACTTGGAGCAGGGGACAAAGAAAAGACAATGGAACAGGGTTACCTTTTCCTGGGACTTGGAATCGGTCTGGGAATCCTGTCTGCTATATTTATTATGGTTACCAGCAATCCCATTATTTCCTTCTTCTCGGAAGCTAGTGCCGAGGCTAAGGCGATTGCTGCAAAACTTATGGTGGCTATCAGTATTATTATGATATTCCAGGCTACCAACAGCATTATGACAAAGGGTGTTCTGCGAGGAGGCGGTGACACAAAGGTATTGATGATTGCCGATAATATTATGCTTTGGGTAATCTCGATTCCTTTGGGAATTCTTGCAGGATTTGTATTTAAACTTTCTCCTTTCTGGATTTACATCTGTCTTAAGTCAGACCAGATTTTAAAGGCATTCTGGTGTGTATTAAGGCTTCGAAGCGGAAAGTGGATAAAGAAGATAACAACGGGTAAATAAATTTACGGGGGTTAAAAAGAATGGCTAAAAAAGCAAAAATCACAGTTCATCCAAGCTTCGAAATCGGAGAGATTTCTGAAAGACTTTTCTCTGCATTTTTGGAGCCCATCGGTACCATGGTTAACGGTACAATGTTTAATCCAAAGCATCCTACTGCAGACGAGCAGGGCTTTAGAACAGACGTTATTAACGGTCTGAAGAATACCGGTCTTCCGGCAGTAAGACTTCCCGGCGGAAACTTCGTATCCGCATGGCAGTGGAAGGATTCCATCGGTCCCAAGTCAGAAAGAAAGGTTCATCTTGATCCCGCTTGGCATCAGTATATTACCAACGAAGTTGGTCACGACGAATATCTTCAGTGGGCTGAAAAAGTCGGAACGGAATCTCTTTATACGGTAAATTTGGGTATCGGCAGAACCCAGGACGCAATGGACCTTGTGGAGTACACAAACTTCAGCGGTGGTTCTTACTGGTCCGATCTTCGTAAGAAAAACGGTCATGAGGACCCTTACGGAGTTAAGGTGTGGTACCTTGGAAACGAAATGGACGGCCCTTGGCAGCTTGGTTCATGGAACAACGATCCCTTCGGATACGGTGTTTTGTGTAACGAAACTTCAAAGGCCATGAAATGGATAGACGAATCTATTGAAACAGCAGTATGCGGCTCATCGGCTCCCTTTATGGAGCACTTCCCGGACTGGGATGAAAGAGCTCTTGACCAGTGCTACGACACTGTAGATTATCTTTCTGTTCACCATTATCACAGTGCACAGCCCGGCGACATTAAGTCTTTGCTGGGAGGTTCTTTGTACTACGAGGACTTCATTAATACGGAAGCAGCCATGATTGACTATGTTCAGTCCAAGCACCGTTCTCCCAAGAAGGTAATGATTTCCTTTGACGAGTACGGCGGAATGGTAAGACCTTTCGCACCCTTGAATCCCGGTTACGGACGCTACAATATGGCCAGAAGCCACTATAAATTCGATCCACAGAGAAGATATATTCTTCACGATCCTGACAATATGATGGACAGGGAATTCCCTGGCGGAGATATGCTTCACCTTCTGAGCATGGCTTCCATACAGCTTGCGTTCCTTCGTCATGCAGACAGGGTAAAAATCGGTTGTATGACAGGCGGTCTTGGCGCATTGTGTGCTTCGAACCACGACCATGTCTGGAAATCCGCTTCCCATTATGCATTCACACAGCTTATTGAGTTTGCCAAGGGAACTTCCATGGAGACAAAGGTTGAATCCGAAACCTACGATATGCCCGGTTATGCCATTGATGATACTTCACAGTATACAGGCAAAGAAGGCGTGAACTATATTGACGCTGCAACCGCATGGGATAAAGAAGCCGAGAGACTTACTGTTTTTGTTATTAACAGAAGCGAAGAGGACGAGTACCCTCTTGATATTGATTTAAAGGGATTTGAAGGCTATACAAAGGCAGAGCATATCCAGATTTACTCTTCCGATTTTGACGCCAAGAACCGTTATGAAGAGGATGTTATTCTTCCCACAGTGAACAAGGAAGGAAGCCTTAAGGACGGCGTTTACACGGCTCATGTAAAGCCTCTTTCCTGGAATGTAATTACTTTTACAAAATAGGGAAAAATAAATTAACTTGTGATAAAATCATATTAGTGATATGGGGAATGCTATTTATATTGCGCGGGGGGCGTGAAGGCAAACTATGAAATATTCACAGGGAAAAAGTAAAAAAGTTATAGCTGTCTGCATGGCGAAGTTTGATGGCTTTGATCAGGTGGATTTTTTACAGGCTTTTGAAAGGGCCTGTGAAAAATACGGGTACAAGATTTTTCTGTTTTCGTCATCGGTGGATTTCGGCACAAGTGTGAATCTTGAAGCAGAGCAGCTTATTTACGATTTGCTGGAGCCAAGGTGCTATGAAGCGGTTGTTATTATGACCGATTCCTTCAGAAAGCCCGAGACTCCTGCAAAGATTGCGAAGAAGGTTGTCCAGAGCAACGTTCTCTGCTTTTCTTTTAACACCGAGTACGATGGGGCCGTAACTATGCGTTTTGACTCTTCCGATGCGTTTGAAAGAGTAGTTCGCCATATAGTGGAGCACCACGGCAAAAGAAACGTTAATTTTATTTCCGGTACTGCAGGAAATCCTTTTGCTGACGACAGACTGGCAACCTATAAAAGAGTTCTTGAGGATAACGGTATTCCGGTTGAAGATGACCGTGTAGGATACGGCGACTTTTGGGAGGAACCTACCGATAAGGTTATGGATGCGTTCCTTGCATCCGGCAAGCCAATTGATGCCATAGTATGTGCCAATGACTATATGGCCATGGAGGTTTGCAAAAAGCTAAGAGAAGCGGATATAAAGGTTCCCGAGGATATTCTTGTTTCAGGATATGACGGAGTGGAGCTGGAAAAATTCCATTACCCCAGACTTGCAACCGCTTATCAGGATATGGACGAATGTGCGGAAAAGATTGCTTCTGTCATTGAGGCATATCTTGCCGGACTGGAGCCTGTGAAGGAGTACAGTCTTCCGGTTAAGTTCAGGCCGGGTCAGTCCTGCGGATGTCTTGAAATGAAGATTTCCGAAGAACAGAAAAAGAATGCTCTTGTTTCCACGTATGAGGCCCACAGGCATTTACGAATGGTTGAAAACAATGTGGAACTTTTGTACGAAAAGACTCCCATATTAAGTAATGCAGCCACTCTTAAGGATGTGTGGGGAGACTTCTTTTACATCGAAGGACGTTTTCTGGATGCGGACTTTGATCTTTGTATAAACGATGATTTCTTAAATGAGGAAATGGAGCTTTGGCCTTCCTTAAGGCCTGATGACGGCGTTAAGGTATATAATTATTATACCGATGACATGCGTGTTCCAATTTCCATAAGAAACGGAGAACTTTCCATGGGCGGGCTTTTGCCAAGGGCTGAGCTGATACCGGATATTGAGGAAACTATAGAAAAGCCCGGGTGTGTTCTTTTTGCACCCATTCACGTACAGGGGTCGTCGATAGGGTATTGTGCCTGCAATATGGATCCCGAGAAGATTGACTTTTTCCTTCTTCTTACATACATAAGCCACGTAAGCCAGATTTTGCAGGACCATAAATCAAGACTTGACCAGCAGAACCTTTACAGTATGGACCAGCTCACGAAGCTTTTGAACAGAAAAGGCTTTTACCGCCATATGGAAGAGCGCATGAGTGCTGCTGTTCTTGCTCAAAAGCCCGTATGCGTCATTTCACTTGATATGAACGGCTTAAAGAACATCAACGATACCTATGGGCACAAAGAAGGGGATTTCGCCCTTGCCAAGATAGGTGAAGCCATAAGCGAAGCGGTGGGCGAAGACGGCGTGAGTACCCGTTTCGGAGGCGATGAGTTCGCCATAGCCTTTACCGGTGATGAAGCGGAAGCAAGATGCTCCGTTGTTATCGGTGAAATACGAGAGAAACTTGAAAAATTCAATGCTCTCAACGTTAAACCTTACAAACTTTCTACCAGTATCGGTTCTGCGTGCCACATTCCCGACAGGGTTGAGGCGTTGGAAAGATATCTTATGGAAGCGGATAAGAAGATGTACAAGAGCAAGGCAGTGTATAAAGCAAGAGAAGAAATGTAAAAATAACCCCGGGCCGTAGAGGCCAATGTCATTAAGTTAGCATTTTAAAACGAGGGAGAAGTTTTAAAATGCTAACTTAATTACATTGCCTCTCCTCCCCGGGGTTTTGTGCACTTTTGGGGAACCTGTCCCTTTTTTGCCTTTTGGCGAATAGGAACCCGTCCCTGATTCGCCTACTGTGTTATGACTTTTACGGAGAAGCCTTTGGCGTTATAGGTGCTTCGCAAGAATTCGCCTACCATTCTTTCCGCATTCCGGGTGGCTTTTTTCAGAATGTCCTTGGAAAGGGCTTTCTCTGTGGCACTGTTTTCAAGCTCCACAAGGGAAGCGTTTACATCCGAAAGAGTAAGCTTGTTGAATATGGAAGTCTTCTCATCGTATATTTTGAAGCTGTCGAAATCCAGTTCGCAGCTTAAAATTTTGGCTTCGGGAAGTAAAACGGTTATACTTTTGGCGTTATCGCTTTTTGAAACGGTAATCTGCGTGAAATCGATTCCTGCCTTAATAACACCATCATAGCTGTAGATAAACGAGGTGGTGGTGAAGGGAATATTGAATTTGCCGTTTATGGTTTTGGTGTTGGATGAATTCATTACTTCGGTAAATAAATACTCGTAAGTGGCCAGTTCACCGATGGCATGAAGTTCCTCGGCAATCATTTCTGAAGAAATTACAACTTCCTCCTTAATTACCGCAGGCTCCTTCTTTACATCGTCAATAAGTTCTTTGTATTTATCGGACCTTTTCCGGATGGCGTTTTTTATGATAAAGAAAAGACCCACAAGGCAGCCGGCTATAAGAAGAAAAATAAGTATCTTTTTTATAATTCTCTTTAAAACACGTTCCATAAATTAACCTCCCTTAAAAATCTTTATAAATATTGTATCGACAAATATCATTTTTTCATTAATGTGTTATAATGTCAATTGCGGAGGGTTAGATATGATGGATTTTAACAGAGACTCGGTGTTTAGTCTCAAGTATATCGAGAAAGAGCAGATCAACGAAAACATATTAAGCCTGTTACTGGAGGGGGAAGAAATCGTAAGCCAGTACAGAACAGTACGTGATCAGCTTGTTTTCACCGACAAACGTATCATTGCCATGAATATCAAAGGCATAACGGGCCGCAAAAAGGAATTATTTACAATTCCCTACAAAAAGATTCAGTACTTCAGTGTACAGACTGTAGGATTTTTGGAACTGTTCCCGGATGCAGAGCTTTCGGTATTTTTCTCTAACGGCAAGGTGACTGTTTTCGAATTTAAGGGAGACAATGAAGTTCTCGAGATAAGCAAAACAATTGCAAAATATACTTTTGAAGCATAAGCTTATTAAAACAGATTGGAGAAATCCAATCTGTTTTTCGTTAGGGCGGATAAATTAATCTTAGGTTAACTTTTAGTTTCCCGAAGGGTAATTTACCCACAATATACTAAAATCAATAAAGGTTATATACATACAACTAATTTATGAAAATATTAAAATGCGTCCGGCTATCAGGGGATAAGCCGGGCGCTTTGTGTTATAATAAAATGAATTGTTTGTAAGGAGCTTGTTATGAGGTTACTGGTACAACTTGTAAGTGAAGCCTCGGTTGAGGTAGATGGAAGACTAAACGGGAAAATCGGAAAGGGTTATATGGTTCTTTTGGGGGCATGTGAAAGCGATACAACTGATATTGCGGATAAGATGCTTAAGAAGCTTATTAACCTTCGAATTTTTCAGGACAGCGAAGGAAAGACCAACCTTTCCATTACCGATGTGGGCGGAGAGCTTCTTGTGGTATCCCAGTTTACTTTGTATGCAGACTGCAGAAAGGGAAACAGACCTTCCTTTGTGAAGGCGGGAGATCCCGGGCATGCCAAAATGATTTACGATTATTTTGTGGAGGAATCAAGAAAGACATACGGTTTTGATACCAAAACCGGAGAGTTCGGAAAAGACATGAAGGTATCGCTTGTAAACGACGGCCCCTTCACCGTAATGCTTGATTCCGACGAAATTGTAAAATAGGAGAAAGGTAGTATATGGAATTTAAAACTGCACCTATGGGGTGGAACAGCTGGGACTGTTACGGGGCAGCTGTGGACGAGGAAACGGTAAGAAAAAATGCACTGTTTATGGCAGAAAACCTTAAACAGTACGGCTGGGAATATGTGGTAGTGGATATACAGTGGTATGAGCCTCTTGCAGCCACAAACGAGTATCATCCCTTTGCCGAAATCTGCTTGGATGAATACGGAAGATGTATTCCTGCAGAAAACAGATTTCCTTCAGCTAAGGGCGGTAAGGGCTTCGGACCGTTGGCAGAGTTTGTTCATTCTCTCGGACTGAAATTCGGTATTCATATAATGCGGGGCATTCCCAGATATGCCGTTACGAAAAACACTCCTGTCAAAGGAACAAATGTCAGGGCGCGTGACGTGGCAAAGACCAACAGTATCTGCTATTGGAATACAGATATGTACGGCCTTGATACTGATAAACCGGGAGCAAAAGAATACTATGACAGTATATTTGAACTCTACGCTTCCTGGGGCGTTGACTTTATTAAGTGTGACGATATCTGCAGAGAGATTCCCAGGGAAGAAGCAGAACTTGTTGCTTTAAGCGAAAGCCTCAGAAGCTGCGGCAGGGATATGGTTTTAAGTCTTTCTCCCGGACCTGCTCTTTTGGAAAAGGCACAGCTTTACAAAGAAATATCAAATATGTGGCGTATTACGGATGATTTCTGGGACAACTGGAAGCTTCTTTACAATATGTTCGAACGCTGCGAAAAGTGGTGCACCTATACAGGTTACGGGAACTATCCTGACGCTGATATGCTTCCCATAGGGGCTATCAGACAGTGCTATAATCCGGAAGACACCACCAATTTTACAAAAGATGAACAGATTACCATGATGACACTGTGGTCCATATTCAGGTCTCCTCTGATGATAGGCGGGGAAATGACGAAGTTTGATGAATTTACCATGTCGCTTATTACCAACAGGGAACTTTTGAAGATGCACAGAACAGCAAGGCATGCCCACCAGGTATGGCGAAAAGAAGTAAACGGTGTTGAAACCGTTCTTTGGACGGCGGTTTGTGATGATGGCGGATTATATGTTTCAATATTTAATCTTGGCGAAATCGAAAATTCTGTTACAATAGAAGAGTCGGACGTTGAAATTTTTGGTAAAATGTCAGGAAAGGATATATGGTCCGGTAAAGAGGTTACCATGGAAGGGAAGCTTTCCGTAAGTGTTCCCGCGCATGGCGCAAAAGCTTTTATTTTGGAAAGACAGTAAGGAGAAAGTTTTATGGATAATACATTTGTTATGGGCGCAGTCAATGTGTTCACCACAGAGACGGAAGGTGAAATTGCTTTTGAAGGTAAGGCAAAGGGCGAAATCAGTGTTTCCGATAAGATTGAAGTTACGAATCTTGGTTCGGATAATTTAGAGACTACAACTGCTACAGTTACACAGATTGGTTTCAGATCCGGTGACAGCATTCAGACAGTTCAAAGCGCTAAAGACAGAAGCATGATTGTTTATGTGACTCTTGAGAATCCTGTTTCGGTCAGAACGGGAGTGGTTCTTTGTACACCCGGAACAGATCCCGAAGAAAAGCATGCTGCTTATGTGAATGTTCTCGGAAACGTTTTTGTGGCTGCAAGAGATTTGAATCTTGAGGACAAAGAGTTTGAACGCTTCAGCGTTACAGACTGTGTAGAGTTATATAACTGTTTTGTTAAGTTCCACGCAAGACGTCAGGAAAAGGACAAGCAGAAGGAAGAGAATGTAGCAAAGCTTGAAAAGCTTGCGTTTATTCTGGGAAGAAAGCTTTTTACATGTGAAAGCCTCTATGCTGTATATTCCACCAGAACCGCAGATACATTCATGTTCAGCAAACTTTTCAGACAGGGCAGGGGCTTTAGCAGCACATTACCCAATGTAATGGTGGTAACTCCTAACTATGTTGACAGAGTTAAAGCAGAGTTCAAAGAAGACGCGTACGAATTTGTAAAGATAAACGGAAAGAATCTTTTCAATTTCTTCGGCGGATGTTTCTATGTAAACGGAGCTTCAGGTGTTCTTGTTAACTGCACCTCAGTAAGAGTTCCCGCGGAAATGGTGGTTAAAAAGCCCGAAGAGACCGATGATGAAGCCAATGTGGCAAATCCCGATTTGGTAAGATGGGTTCTTCTTATGGGACAGACTGAGGAGTCCGTTAATTCGGTAGCTACCACATCCTACGTTATCTACAAAGAAGAAATGGAAAGAGAACTTTTGAAAGCAAAGTTCCTTTTGCCTACAAAGCCCGGAAAGGACGGCTATCAGGTCGGCATCATGAAGAAGGAAGCCCAGAGGGATGCGGTTGCATTCTTTACCGACTGGGGTAAGCTGAGAGTTGCTTATGACGGAACATGGGGAGCAATCCTTAAAACCGTTGATGAAATGTACGAAGAATACAATATTCTGGTAAATCCTTTAAAGACCAGTGCTAAGGTTTTGCTGTTTACGAAAGAAGATATTGAAAGAATCAAAAAGAAAGTGCAGTAAAAATGGACAAAGAAGAGAAAACCAATGTAATGAGGCTTCTTGACCAGAAGAAGATCCCCTACAATACATACTGCTACGCAGATACCGATGCCGTAAGCGGAACCGAAGTGGCCGCTGTACTGGGTCAGAATCCGTGCCAGGTTTTTAAAACTCTTGTTACGGTAGGTAAATCGGGGGCAAATTATGTTTTCGTAATTCCCGTCGAAAGAGAACTTTCTCTTAAAAAGGCTGCGAAGGCTGTGGGCGAGAAAAACATAGAAATGATTAAGCAAAAGGACCTTCTTCCCCTTACGGGATACATCCACGGCGGATGCTCTCCCATAGGAATGAAGAAGCCTCTTAAAACAACAATCCATGAATCGGCGGCTGAATTTGACACTATTATTTTCAGCGCCGGTAAAATAGGATATCAGGTGGAGGTTTCCCCTGATAATTTGAAAAAAGCAGTGAATTACCAATTGTTTGACATTTGTGAATAGAGGTTTTACATGAACAAAAAATTAAGTGTAATTAACTGGGTTATAGGAATAATTCTTGCAAATCTCGGAGTCTGTCTTTGCACAAAGGCAGACTTTGGTATTTCTATGATCGGCGCATCTCCCTACATAGTACATGTGTGGCTTCGCGACAGATTTCCCTGGTATACACAGGGAACTTCAGAGTATATTTGGGAAGCGCTTATACTGGTTATTGGTTGCATAATAGTAAGAAGATTCAAACTTAAATATCTGCTTTCGTTTATGACGGCGGTTATTGCGGGACTGGCAATTGACGGCTGGTTCTTTGTGTTGGGCGGAAACGGAGCTTTTACTGATTTTACGGTAAGAATTGTAATGTTTTCACTTGGAACACTTGCTACCGCTTTGGGAATCGCATTCTTTTTCAATACTAAGATGCCCATGCAGGTGTATGAACTGGTGGTGGCGGAAGTAAGTGACAGCTATGGTAAAGACCTTAATAAGGTCAAGTATGTTAACGACATCATTCTTCTTTTGGTGGCTGTGATATTGAGCTTTGCCCTCACCCGTAAGTTTACGGGAATCGGAGTGGGAACAGTTGTTATAACCCTTTTAAATGCGCCTTTAATAGGCTTTTTCAGGAAAGTCATCTGCAAAATCGAGAAACTGTAACGGAAGGCCCTTATGGAAAAATCTGAAATCTTAAGAGTGTACGGAACTGAATACTGTAAGATGACGGTGGAGCTTTTGAATGAGGCCGGACTTTGTGAACTTATTCCTAAAGGTGCAAGAATAGGTATTAAGCCTAACCTTATGGCACCGATTCCCGCTGAGTTTGGTGCCACAACACATCCTGAGGTGGTGGAAGGTATCATTCTGTACCTCAAGGGACATGGCTTTGAAGATATTAGCATTATGGAAGGCTCCTGGGTAGGGGACAAAACCTCGGATTCTTTTGAATACTGCGGCTATAATGCTTTGGCAGAAAAGTACGGTGTGACACTTGTGGACACCCAGCCGGAGAAGTCTTTCAGTGTTAAACACGGCGATATGGATGTTAATATCTGTAACTGTGTAAAAAACGTGGATTTTCTGATTAATGTGCCTGTTTTAAAGGGCCATTGTCAGACCAATATTACCTGTGCCCTTAAAAACATGAAGGGTCTTATTCCTAATTCCGAGAAAAGAAGATTCCATGCTTTGGGTCTTTTTAAACCCATAGCTATTCTTAACAGCTGCATTAAGCAGGATTTTATAGTGGCAGACCATATATGCGGAGACTTGGAAAGCGAAGGCGGAGGAAACCCTTACTACAGTAACTGTATAATGGCGGCTAGGGACCCGGTTCTTCTGGATGCTCTCTGCTGTAAGCTTATGGAGTATGAGCTTTCTGATGTGCCTTACATCGGCCTTAGTGAAAAGGAAGGTGTGGGAAGCGGAGATTTGTCAAAGCTTAAGTTAAGAACCCTTGGAAATGATGGCCCTGAGGCTGTTGAGAGCCTGCCCGTCACTCATAGAATTCTTAAGCTTAAAGATATGGCCGAGGATGTGGATACCTGCAGCGCATGCTATGAAAGCATGATGGAAGCTTTGGAAAAACTTTCAGATGAAGGACTTTTGGAAAAGTTCAAAGAACGTATATGTATAGGTCAGGGCTACCGTGGAAAAACCGGGGAATACGGAATCGGTAACTGTACAAAGGACTTTAAACATTTTGTGAAGGGATGCCCGCCGAAGGCAGAGGAAATATACGAAGAAATAAGAGGATGGATAGAATAATGAATAAAAAGAAGAGGTTAAATTATAATCAAGTAATTGATTTGGTGTTTTTTACTATCCTTGCTGGCATTATGTCTGTTCTTTTATGGAGATTGGTGATTGCACAGGCAATTTACAGTGATATTGGTGGCGGGTACCATTCAGATATTTTGGCGTATATGCAAAAAATGCAAGGAATAGATTCTGGATATGATTTCCCTTACCCTTTGTTTTTTTCAATAGGTAGTTTCCTGAATAGATTTTTTCCAATAAATGAAGCAATAGCTGTTGCAGAAGTTTCACTAAACGTTATTTCATTGTTTGCAGCAAAGTACTATTTTGACAGGCTGCTTTTTTCGGATGAAAGAATTCCGGATAAATGGTATATACGCATAATTGTGTCTCTAGTTGTTATGTCATGTTTTTTGCTTTCAATGTGGTGGCTTCCGCGTTTTGGCAAATTTAAGTTACCTCACAAGGACCAGGTATATATAGGTACCTATACAGGAAACCCTTGGCATAATGCGACTTATATAGCAACAAGACCATTTGCTATAGTGGCTTTTTTCTCATTTATCGATCTGTTAAAAAAGTACGAGAAAAAGGTTGAACTGAAGGATGCAATAGTGTTTGGCATAAGTTTGTTTTTAACGACTATTACTAAACCGAGTTTCACAATAGTAATAGTATCCTGCGCCGGACTGGTAATGGCATTCAGACTTATCAGAAATAGGTTTAAGAATATTAAGAATACGCTTGCGTTAGCATGTTGCTTTGTGCCTACATTTATAGCACTGTTGTTCCAATTTCCCAATGTATTTGGGACTAAGGGTATAGCGGCGCAAATGGGCGAGCATGGAATCGGATTCTGCTTTTTTGCGGTATGGAAGTATCACAATCCGCATATACTTGAAGCAATATTTTATGCTAATGTATTTGCTCTGGTATGCATTTTACTTTTTTATAAGGATATAAAAAGTAATGTAATGTATCGTTTTACATTGCTTATGTTTGGTGTGTCCATATTAGAGGCGGGATTGTTGTGCGAGAAAGGTTATAGATTTAAAGGATTTAATTTTTCATGGGGTTATATGCATGGAATATTCTTCTTTGAGATGGTCACGGCGATTATGTTGCTGAAAGCCACATTTATGAAAGAGAAGAAGTGGTTCCTGCTTGTTATGGCATGGCTTTTTTTCCTGATTCAACTGGTGGCAGGCGTGCTTTATTTCAAGGGAATTTATTGCGGTTTGGATTACGGAACGCTACTTCCGGATTCGTGGATGTAGAAGTCTCAATCAAAGAATAAGGTGTTTTTCAATAGTTGTTGGTCATGTCCGAACGACAAAAAAGAGCCTGCATTGTAATGCAGGCTCTTGATTTTTTTATGATGCAAGTCCTTCGGAAATACCTAAGATAACAATTCCCACGATAACTGCTATAACGCAGGCGTACTGGCTTTTCTCCAGCTTTTCTTTGATGATTAATCTGGAAAGTATAACCGATACGATACAGTAGGAAGCAATCATGGGAGCAGCAAGCATGGGCTTTCTTGCCATGGCAAAAACGTAGAAAATCTGGCCGAACTGCTCGAATACAGCTGCAGTACCTTTTGTTTTGATTTCGGAAAGTTTAAAGGGGTTGTAGGCTTTTTTGTTCTTAATAAGCATTACAAACCAGATGATGATTCCGGCAAGGAGGAAGGTGAGACCGTATAAAACGGTAACATCAATTTCTCCTAAGCCAAGGCCGGCTTCTTCATCAAGAATTATTCCGTCAGCTGCGGTTCCGATGGTGTCGAAAATGCAGTAAGCAAGAGGAAAGAGAAGCGCCAAAGCTCCGATGCGGAACTTCTTATCGACCTTTTTTTCAGCATCTTTGGAAAGTCTCTTTTCCACAATGGCAAGTGAAATTCCGCCTGCGATGATGATGACTGTTCCGATAACGTCAAGGACTGAAAATTCGTCCCAAAAGCTTGTAACCTGTCCTGTAACCATAAAGAACACTAACATTGCTACAAGTGAAAAGGCTCCCGAAGCGTTTTCCAAAGGTGATACGATGGAAAGCTCCAGATAGCGAAGTCCCGCATAGCCGATAACCATTGAAATGATATAGGCAAGTGAAGCGGGGGAGTACTTAACAGCGTTTTCAATAAGGCTTGAAACTCTGAAGCCTGTTTCGGTGAAAGGCAAAAGAGCAAATGCCACAATACCCATTACAAGGCCGACCCAAACGGCTATTTTGTACTGTGAATCCTTGTCGGATTCGTCTGTTGAAAACTTGTAGAATAAATCCGCGAAGCCCCAACCTAATGTGCACACAAGTGCAAAAATAAACCAACTCATATCCATTCTCCTTTATATGTGCCTACAAAGACAGAAGATTTTTATCAATAAGTCTTTGTACGGTGTTTAAGATACCAATCTTGACGTGGGGCCATGTAATTCCGCCCTGGAAATAAGCCACATAGGGCGGTCTCAGAGGACCGTCTGCCGAAAGTTCAATGCTGGCGCCGGATACGAAGGTACCCGCAGCCATGATTACCTGGCTGTCGTATCCGGGCATGTCTCCGGGCTCGGGCATTGCGTAAGCGTCCACGGGGGAAGCCATCTGTATGCCTTCGCAGAAGGCGATAAGCTTTTCTGGGTCGTTAAAGGTAACGGCCTGAATTATGTCATGACGTTCCTCGGTAGAATTGGGTACTACCGAAAAGCCAAGTTTTTCATAGATGTTTGCAGCGAAAATGGCACCCTTTAAGGCACTGGCCACAACTGTGGGAGCCAGGAAAAATCCCTGATAGAAGGGACGAAGGGCATCAAGGGATGCGCCGACTTCCTTGCCAAGTCCGGGGCTGGTAAGCCTGTAGGCCGCATTTTCTATACAGTCTTTTGTACCTACGATATATCCGCCGATGGGAGCAAGTCCGCCACCGGGGTTTTTGATAAGTGAACCAACCATCATGTCAGCGCCCATGTCGGAGGGCTCGATGGTTTCGGTAAACTCACCGTAACAGTTATCCACCATTACGATAATGTCTTTTCTTATGGATTTGATGAATTTAATTACTTCCCCGATTTCTTCGACGGAAAAAGTCTTTCTGGGAAGATAGCCCTTCGAACGCTGTATCTCCACAAGCTTTGTTTTGTCACTTATCGCGTTCTTTATTCCTTCAAAATCGAAGCGGTCGCCGGGCAAAAGCTCTACCTGCTTATAAGTTACGCCGTACTCAGCAAGAGAACCCTTCGAAGGACGGATACCGATAACCTCTTCGAGAGTATCGTAAGGCTTTCCCGATGCTGAAATCATTTCATCCCCCGGACGGAGATTGCTCATAAGTGCCAGCGCAAGTGCGTGTGTACCACAGGTAATCTGAGGACGTACCAAAGCATCTTCGGTATGGAAGACGGAAGCGTAAACCTGTTCAAGAGTGTCTCTTCCAAGATCGTTGTAGCCGTATCCGGTGGAACCGTAAAGACATGCTTCACTTACGTGATTGTCCCTGAAAGCCTTTAATATTTTTAACTGGTTTAATTCAGCGGTTTCGTCTATCTTTTCGAAACGTTCTTTTAATCCATCAAGCACGCTGTTTCCAAGATCCACAACCTTTTGGTTTATACCCATTAATGTGTATGCTTCGTTTTTGTCCATGATAACTCCTTTAAAATGTGAATTTATCTGAAAAAGAGTATACATATTTTACGGCAAAATGCAAATCAAACCTTTCCATATACTTAATATTTGTTTAAATTGTCTGAAAATTAATTGACCGACTCGCAAATTGTTAGTAAAATAATTATATAAAAAAGTGTAGGAGGCGTTATCTATGGAACAACGTATGAAGTACATTCAGTCAAAGAAATTTCCTGAAATCAAGCTAAGAGTTGTACCGGGACATTTCGTAACATCCCATTCACACATTAATTATTATGTGGATATGACAATGACCCGCTACCGTGAAAGCGAGGCCAAAGCGGTTGCAAAGGCAATAGCTTCAAAATATTCATCTAACACAATAGTTGATACCATTGTCTGCATGGACGGCTGTGAGGTTATCGGAGCTTATCTTGCCCAGGAGCTTACAGCAGCGGGAATCATGTCCATGAACGCCCACAAAACCATTTACATAGTTTCACCCGAATTTAATCCTACCGGACAGCTTATTTTCCGCCAGAACCTTACACCCATGATAGAGAACAAGAACGTGTTCTTGCTTCTTGCTTCCACCACAACAGGTATGACACTTCACAGAGCCCTTGAATGCATAAATTACTACGGTGGCCACATTTCCGGAATAACATCCATATTCAGTATGATAAATTCCATCTGCGGCATTCACATTTCTTCACTTTTCAAGGCAGGAGACATGCCTGATTACAAGGTTTACAGCCATGAGGACTGTGCTCTTTGCAAGGCCAAAGAACCCATTGACGCTTTCGTAAACGGTTACGGTTATTCGCAAATAAAATAAAGGGCAAAAAATGCGGGCGAAGATTGAATTCTTCGCCCTTTTTTATTGCTATATGGGGCATTTTGGATTATAATAATAGCAATTGGTGTTGTGGGTGCGTATCTGATTTTAATGGGAGTTCCTATGAAAGAATACGAAGCGCACCGAAAAAGCGAAGAAGCTCTTAGAAAAAGCATTGAAGCCATATATAAAGAAAAAGAAACCGATGCGGCGATTGAGAAGGTTCTTTCCATCGTGGCAAAGTTTTATAGTGCAGACAGATGCTATCTTTATGAGTATTCCGAAGAGGATAACGGTTTCAGAAATACCTACAGTTTTAACAGAGAGGAAGCCAAACCCATGTTAAGGGATATGGTGTATCCTCTTGCTTTTGTGGAAAACTGGTTTGATGAATTCGGTAAAGAAGGTGAAGTCTGGATCGCTTCGGTAGAAGACGAGATGAGCGGAGGACTCGTTTACGATACCCTTCTTGCCCAGAACGTCGAAAGTCTTATTATTTCCCCTATTCGAGAAGGAAAGGAAGTCAGTGGATTTTTAGGAATCGATAACCCTAAAAAGTCCGTCGATGACAGATTCCTGTTACGTTCCGTTTCAGTTATTATTTACAGTGAAATTACCAAAAGACGTCAGGCAAAGCTTCGTGAAAAGGAAGCTGAAAAGCAGAAGCGTCAGCTGGAGCTTGATAAATCCATTATCGAAGTGCTGGCAAATGAATATTCTTCCGCATTCTATGTGGATCTTGATACCGATACACTTACCCCTATACGTACGGATGCTGCCATGGAGGCTCATTTCGGCGAATTTTTCAAGGACCGTATCGGTTACTCGCCTGCCTACAGAATATACGTAAACACAGTAGTTCATGAGGACGACAAAGAAGAACTTTTTGAAGCCGGAAGTGTTGAAAGCATAAGAGAGTATCTTAAGGATAACCCTATCGCCTTCAAACGTTACAGATGCCTTATTAACGGAACCGAAGAAATATTCGAGGCCAAGTACGTTAAAGTAGGCAAAGAAAACCAGCGTCCAAAGGTTGTAGTTATCGGTATTGCGAACCGTGAAAGCCAGACACGTGAAGAGCAGAACCGCCAGATAGAGCTTATAGAAGCTAATAAGCGGGCTGAGGAAGCCAGCAAGGCCAAGAGTACATTCCTCTTTAACATGAGCCATGACATCCGTACCCCTATGAATGCCATCATAGGTTACACCGATATGGCGGAGAAAAACATAGAGGACAAAAAGAAGCGTGATGAGTACCTTGGCAAGGTTAAAATTGCAAGCAGACAGCTTCTTGGGCTTGTAAATGACGTTTTGGATATGGCCAGAATCGAAAACGGTAAGATTGCCATTGAAGAGACACCCAATGATATTCAGGAATGTACCCAGAATACGTTTCAGGTTTTAAAGCAGCAGGCTGAAGGCAAGAAGCTTCAGATGACTGTTGAGTACAGAAATATTGAGCACGCAAGGGTTTACTGCGATGAGCTTCGCTTAAACAGAATGTTTACGAATATCATCAGTAACTCCGTTAAGTATACAAAGCCCGGCGGAATCATTAACTTTATTGTGGAAGAACTTCCAGGAAAGCGCCTTGGTTACGCCAGATTCAAATTCACCATTACCGATACGGGTATTGGTATGAGTGAGGATTTTGTGGGGCACATTTTTGATTCTTTTGCCAGAGAACGTTCTTCCACGATAAGCGGTGTTGAAGGCGCAGGCCTTGGAATGGCCATTACCAAAGAACTTGTGGACATGATGGGCGGAACCATTGATGTAAAGAGCGAACTTGGTATCGGAACAATCGTATGTGTAAGAATCGACTTCAGAATATCCGACGTTATCAAAGAAGTGGATGAGGAGGTTGATACCGTTTACGAAAAGGGCCTTGAGTTCAAGAGAGTTCTTCTTGTGGAAGACAACGAAATGAACAGGGAAATCGCCAGAAACATTCTGGAAAGCAGAGGAATCATCGTGGAGGAAGCAAACGACGGCTCCGTAGCGGTGGAAATGGTCCTTCAAAAGGAAACGGATTACTACGATTACGTGCTTATGGATATCCAGATGCCTTATATGGACGGCTACAAGGCAACCGGAACCATACGAAGCTTTGCGGACAACAAATATGCAAAGCTTCCAATTATTGCCATGACGGCCAATGCTTTCGAAGAGGACAAGAAGAGAGCGCTAATGGCAGGAATGGATGCACATCTTGCAAAGCCCATAAATGTTAAGGAACTTTTCAGGACGCTTCAGAGATTTACTTAAGGAGAATGGTTTTATGTTTAAAAAGAAATGGGTTAAGAGATTATTCACTGTTATTGGGGTAATAGCAGCGATATATCTTATACTTTTTGTGGCAAACGTTTTGGTAAACGTCAGCCTCAGAAATTACATCAAATCCTTTGAGCCTGTGGAGTATGGGGAAGACAGGATAATTCCGACGGTTGAGGACGGCCGTGTAACATTAACGACCGACAGGGAATTAAGAATTATGCACGTCACCGACGTGCATATCGGCGGAGGCATTTTTACTTACAAAAACGACAAAAAAACAATATACGAGCTGATTACAATGCTTCAGAAAGAGAAGCCCGACTTTGTAATCAGCACCGGTGACAATACATACTGTGTTATTCCCCTCGGCTTTCACGGAGGCGGAACCTTCAATAACATGATGGTGGCAAAAACATTTATAACGATTTTTGACCACGAACAGGTCTATTTTGATACCGTTTTCGGCAATCATGATACAGAGTCCATGGATTACGCAAACCGCCAGGAGGTAGGAAATCTCTACCAGAGCGGTTATTCCGATTACTGTGTATTTAAGCAGGAATTTACGGACCTTAATTCGGACACTGTTCCCAGCGTAACAAATCAGTTTATTCAAGTAAAAAATTCCAAGGGAGATATTACGAAGCTTCTTCTTTTGATTGATTCCAATGCTTATGAGGATACCAATTTCTTTACGGCTGTATTCGGTAAGTACGACGTGATTCACGAGGCTCAGGTTGAATGGGCTGCGGACACCATAAAGGAGCTTTCGAAAGAAGCAGGTCTTCCCGCAGGCGAGTATATTGAGACACTGGCTTTCATGCATATTCCGGTAGGCGAATACAGGACTGCTCTTGATGAACTCATTACCGAAACAAAAGACGAAAAGGGCAATATAACAGGCTTTGTGCAGAATGATAATCCGCAAAACACCGAGTTTATAGAAGGTGAATGGGGCGAGGAAAAGGTTTGCTACGGCGGCCTTTCACAAAAGGACGTTAAGCCTGAAGACCTTGACAATTTTTTCGAGGTTTTGTGCGAGGATATGGGTGCTGTAGACGCAATCTTCTGCGGACACGACCACACCAACACCGCAGTTTTAAGATATAAGGGCATCCTTCTTGATTACGGATACTCCCTTGATAATGAGGCTTACGGAAAAGGCATTATGAAGTCCGGAAGACAGAGAGGAGCAACGGTTATTACCATAAATCCCGACGGCTCCTATAATCAGGTTCATAAAAACGCTTATAGGGATTACGGCGTTTCAATGGATAAATTCGAAGATGTAGATTTAGATTTTCTTTTATATCCTGACATGTTCAGAACAGTAAAATGATTCTTTTAGGGGGGACACAAATTGAAAGAAGATTACAAAGCTTTATTTACACCTTGGAAAATCGGAAATGTGGAAATCAAGAACCGAATTGTTATGACCTCCATGGGAGGAACATCTATTTTCGGATGGCTTGAACCAAATCATTTTGATGAGGAAGCCGCAAACTTTCTTTTGGAAAGAGCCAAAGAAAACGCGGGCCTTATCCTTCCGGGTATAGCTCCCATCAAAGACACTCTCGGCGGGAAATGGCTTTATCAGGGAAAGGGCAAATTCAAAAAGCTTGAAAGCTTTATGGAAGAGTTCCACAAAACCGGTGCGAAGATGTTTGTGCAGCTTACCGCAGGCTTCGGTCGCAGCATGGCCATTAACGATATTATGGTCAAGGCCTTAAAGAACAAAGCACTTGGTACGGTAATGAAGCCTGTGCTTAATGTGGAGTATCTTACCGCAAGTGCAAGTGCCACACCCAACCGATGGGAAGATACCTGCATGTCCAGACCATTAACCAAAAAGGAAATAAATGACATGGTCAAAGCTTTTGCGAAAACCGCGAAGCTTTGTAAGGACGCCGGAGTGGACGGCGTGGAAATACATGCTGTTCATGAGGGATACCTTCTTGACCAGTTCACCATGAAGTACACTAACTTCAGGGAAGATGAATACGGCGGAAGCTTTGAAAACAGATATCGTTTCGCCGTTGATATAGTTAAAGCCATTAAGGAAGTATGCGGTGAAGATTTCCCTGTATCTCTTCGTTATTCCGTAGTTTCCAAGACAAAAGGCTTCGGTAAAGGCGCTCTTCCCGGTGAAATATACGAGGAAGCCGGAAGAGACATGCAGGAAAGCGAAAAGGCCGCAAAGTATCTTGAAGAGGCCGGCTACGACATGCTTAACTGCGATAACGGAACCTATGATGCATGGTACTGGAGTCATCCTCCGATGTATATGGACCAGAACTGTAATCTGGAGGATGTTAAGCATATTAAGCGCTTTGTGGACATTCCTGTGGTGTGCGCAGGCCGTATGACTCCCGAAGCAGCAGCCAAGGCAATTGCCGACGGCGATCTGGATGCTATGGGTGTTGCAAGACAGTTTTTGGCAGATCCCAAGTGGGTTACCAAACTTATGAATGATGACCCTCTTTCCATAAGACCCTGCATATGCTGTCACAATGCTTGCTTTAACATGGCCCATTACAAGGGTGTCGGAAACGACCAGCCTCTTTCCGACAACATGGGAATGGCAAGATGTGCCATCAATCCCCAGACAATGCAGCACAACAAATACAAGATTGTTAAGACTCCGAAGCCTAAAAAGATTGCCGTTATCGGAGCCGGTATCGGTGGTATGGAAGCAGCAAGAGTGCTCAAGCTAAGAGGCCATGAACCTGTTCTTTTCGAAAAGGAAGGCACATTGGGTGGCGTATTCAATGCAGCATCCGCTCCTTCCTTCAAGGAAAAGGACAAGGAGCTTCTTCTTTGGTACGATAAGGCAATAAAAGACCTTGGAATAGAAGTACACTTTGATGCCAGAGTTGAGTCCATGGAAGAGTTAAAGGGCTTTGATGAAATAATCGTTGCCACAGGTGCAGCTGCCAACAAGCCCCGTATCGAAGGCATGGAGAGAACCGTGGAAGCCTGCGAATACCTTTACGGAAAAGAAGTGGGACACAAGGTTATCATCATAGGTGGCGGACTTACCGGATGTGAAATTGCTTACGATCTTTATAAGAAGGGTCATGAGCCTGTAATTATAGAAATGAAGAACGACCTTATTGCTGTTGCGGGTGTATGCCTTGCAAACAGTTCATATCTTAGGGATTTCTTTGAACTCAATAAGGTTGAGGTACATTTGGAGACAAAGCTTGTTAAGGTAACCGAAAAGGGTGTTCTTGTTTCCGATAAAGACGGGAAGACCTTTGAAATCGAAGGCGACAGTGTTATTGCTTCCATGGGTTATCATCCCACACCCTTATTTAATGAGGGCAAGCACGTACACTTAATCGGTGACTGCAAAAAGGTCGGCAACCTCAGAACCGCCATCTGGCGCGCCTGGGATGTGGCCATGAAACTTTAAATGGGGGTAATTTATGTACGAACCGAAAATGAAGCTTACCGATGAGCAGCGTGCCATTTTAAACGGCTCAGAAGGTGAAGTAAAAGCAAAGGTAATGGAAACCATAGTGCGCTATGGTGATATGTTTGAAGCTACGGAGCTTATTCCTGTAACCCACGGAGAAGGTCATCTTGTTACATCCTTCGGCCTTTCCATGTTAAAGCCTGTGTACCGCACAATGGATGAACTGATTGCGGCAGGTCTCAAGGTGGAAGAGGGATTTACCATGGATCCTCGGCCTGTGGATTTTGAAAATGTAAAATGTAACCTTCTTGATAAGGTTCTTTTTTCCACTGCTTTGTACGGAAAGCAGAAGTACTACGAGGAACAGTTAACTAAGTTGGGCCTTGTGGGAAAGGATGCTTTCAGCTGTGCATGTTATTTTGACGAAATGGGCAATATTCCTAAAAAGGGCGACATTCTTTCCTGGGCTGAGTCAAGTGCCGTAAACTATGCGAACTCTGTTTTAGGTGCCAGATGCAATAGAAACTCGGGAATGATTGATATTTTCGGTTCCATTTTAGGATATGTTCCCAAGTTCGGCTTGTTAACAGATGAAGGTAGAAAAGCAAAATGGAAAGTCATTGTTAATACCTCTAAAAAACCTATTCCACAGATTCTTGGTTCCGCAATCGGTATCAAGGTTATGGAGGATGTTCCTTACGTAGTAGGACTTGATAAGTGGATTGACACAGAGCTTAACGATGCTACCACATCATATCTTAAGGATTTCGGTGCTGCTACAGCTTCCAACGGAGCTGTAGGTCTTTATCATATAGACAAGATTACTCCTGAAGCAGTTGAACTGGGAGAAAGCCTTCTTGTGCCCGATTATCAGGAATATGTAATCGATGACGCAGAACTTGAAAGAGTATATAAATCCTATCCCATAATGTGGAAGGAGCCTGATAAGGACGGAAACCTTGCGTTTATAGGATGTCCTCATCTTTCTCTTTTACAGCTTAATGAATGGGCCGACAAAATCATTAACGGTCTTAAGGAAACCGGAAAGAAAAAGGTTACCTGTCAGACTGTTTTGTGTACGGCTCCTCCTGTTAGGGAAGAGTTTGTTAAGACGGAAAAATACCGTGAACTTGTAAAGACAGGCGCAACGGTAACTACAATTTGTCCTCTTATGTACACATCAAATCCTCTTTCCAAGAAGAAACGTATCATGACTTCCTCCAATAAGCTTCGTACGTATTCTTTGGCCAGATACTACAAGGATGATGAGCTTCTTGCTTACATCGTAGGAAAGGAGGATTGATTATGGCTACATTTAAAGGACGCGTAATAAATCCCGGATATTTTAAGGGCGAGGCAGTTGTTTCACATCAGGGTGTCAATACCCTTGCTACCTTCCAAAAATCCGCTCTTGCCAAATCAAAAGAGGTAATAGTGGCAGATCAGAACAATCCTGATATATTCGAGAAAAACATTACCGGAAAGGCTTTGTGCCTTCCACAGACCATCGGTTCCACCACAGGCGGAATGGTTATCCAGGTAATCTGCTCCATGGGCAGCAATCCTGCATGTCTGCTTTTTTCGGAGCACATTGATTCCCTGGCAGGCGCAGGAGTTATTCTTTCCGTAGTCTGGGAAAACAGCAAAATGATTGCCATAGACCAGCTGGGAGACGAGTTTTTGAATACCGTAAAGACCGGAGATACTATCGAGGTTCTTGAGGACGGAACAGTGAATATTCTTTGATGAGGTAATTTTATGGGACAGATTGCAAATCAGATGCTTGCCAATGCCATAAGTAAGTTTTTAAATAATCTGAAGGAAAAAAAGACTGAGAAAGCCAAGAAATCCGCTGAAAAGAAGCTGGATAAGCATGGCCACGAAAGGTAAATAGTTCTACCGGGACTTTAAAGGTCCCGGCAGAGTTTTTGCCCGGTGATATTACGGACTAATGGAGCAAAAGGAATGAGGTAGTCCGTAGGCTGAACGCGGGATTACGGACTAATGTAGCTAAGTGAATGAGGTAGTCCGTAGGCTGAAAGCAAGATTACGGACTAATATAGAAAAACGGACATGCTAGTCCGTAGACAGGTGTGAGTTTTTACGGACTAACAGGGCAAAAAGAAAGGACTGGTCCGTAAGAGGTAAAAAATATTACGGACTAATTGAGTGAATAATAGACAATAGTCCGTAAACGCTGAAAAACAAATAACAGGTCGGTTCAAATGGTTGACATAACTGATTGAACCGACCTGCTTTTGTTTTGTTATAAGTTGTATATTACTTTATATTTCTCTTCAAAGTACTTGAGTATAGGTTTTGCGCTGACTTCTTTGCCACAGACAGCCTTAATGACTTCTTTGGGTTTTCTGCTGCTTCCGTATTGGTGGATGTTGGTGTTGAGCCACTTGGTAATGTCTTTTATGCGGCCTTCTTTAAGAATGTCATCGATGGGACCCATCTCTTTTTCAAGAGCTTCCAAAAACATACCATCATATATGGTTCCCAGTAAGTAAGTGGGGAAGTAGCCGAAGCTTCCGTCACTCCAGTGCATATCCTGAAGTACGCCGACTGAATCATCGGTAGGAGTGATGTGAAGGTATTCCTGCATCTTTTGATTCCACATTTCGGGAAGCTTTGAAACGGGTGCGTTATTCCTGAATATTTCCTTTTCGATTTCGTAACGCAAGATAACGTGGAGACAGTAGGTTACCTCGTCGGCAGCGGTACGGATGAAGGAGTTCTTTACGTGGTTAATGTGTAAGTAGAACTCGTCAAGGGTGACATCCTTAAAATCAGGCTCTAACTTCTGAAGCTTTTCGTATATGGGAAGCCAGAAGTTTTTGTTGCGGCCCAGAATATTCTCGTAAAATCTGGACTGGCTTTCGTGAAGCCCCAGGTAGTCGCAGGAGCCTGCGGGTGTTCCGTCAAAATCGGGATTTACGTTCTGCTCGAAGATTGCATGTCCGCCTTCGTGGATGGCGGAGAACATGGGATCCGTGGCATCGTCTTCCCTGAAGTGGTTTGAAACACGCACATCCTTGGAACTTAAGTTTAAAGTGAAGGGATGCTCGGTTTCACCGGTACAGCCTTTGTCAAAAGAAAAACCGATGTAATCAAGAAGCATCTTTTCCACATCCTTTTGAGGCGCAAGGTCGTACTTTATCTGGAATTTTGTTTCATCGGGCTGCTTTGCGGCAAGTATTTTGTCTAATAGAGGAAGAAGGCCTTCCTTCAGCTCACCGAAAATTCTGTCGTAAGTGGCACTGTCCATTCCTTCCTCGTACTGGTTAAGAAGGGAATCATAGACATCCTTTCCGGGATGTGTGTAGCCCTGCATCTTTTTGGTCATCTCTATCATCTTTTCCAAAGAAGGGGCGAAGATAGAAAAATCAGAGGCCTTTTTTGCTTCCTGCCAGTCTCTTCCGCATTCGTTCTGCTGTTTAATGAACTCATTGTAGAAGTCTACCGGAACGGCTTTGTTTTCGGCGTAGTTTTTCTTTAATTCCTTTACATTGTATTTCCATATATCGGGAAGAGCATCAAACTCCTCCTTTTTGGTGAGAAGCTCAAGCATCTCGCCCATTTCATCGCTTACGCTTCTTTTGAAGCTTTCAGTGGAAAGAAAGGCAAGGGCATTGGAATGACCTTCAAAACCTTCCTTAGGCATTGTGGTTTCCATATCCCAGTAAAGAAGGGAAGTGGCATGGTCGAAATTGTTCATTTCTTCAAGATACTGTTTAAGCTTTTCAAGTGTTTCACTCATGGCTATACTCCTTAAGTAGTTTTACGGATTAATAATATCGTTTTTTCGCTGTAAGTACAATATCTTCTCGACATCAACGCTTTAAAGTGATATACTACCAATTGAAGTTTTTGAGGGCATCCTTTTAAGAATGGCCCTCATTTTGGATTATGGAGGATAATTTTTTATGGAAAAGCGAGAGCATTTAGGCAGCCGTCTTGGATTCATACTTCTTAGCGCCGGCTGTGCAATCGGACTTGGTAACGTGTACAGATTTCCCATGAAGGTAGGTCAGTACGGCGGCGGTGCATTTGTACTTGTTTACATTCTCTGCCTTATTTTACTTGGTCTTCCCGTAATGGTTATGGAGTTTTCTCTTGGACGTGCAGCCCAGAAGAGCCCTGTATACATTTATAATGAACTTACTCCCGAAAAGAAGGGCTGGAGAGTTCACGGTTATTTGTCACCCTTTGCAAATGTTTTGCTTATGATGTTCTATACCACAATCGCAGGCTGGATTTTCAGATATTTCATTAAGACAGCCGCAGGTAATTTTGTGGGTATGGATTCAGACAGCGTTTCAGGCGAATTTTTTGGAATGCTTGGCGATCCCTGGATGATGCTGGTATTTACCGCCATTACAGCCGTAGTTGCATGTTTTATTTGTTCTTTCAGCCTTCAGAAGGGTCTTGAAAGAATTACAAAGTACATGATGGTAGCTCTTTTGGTTCTTATGGTGGGTCTTGCTATATACGGACTTACTTTAAGCGGAGCAAAAGAAGGCCTTTCTTTCTACTTGAAGCCTGATTTTTCAAAGCTTGATTTCGGAGTTGTATCCGAAGCCATGAACCAGTCATTCTTTACACTTTCGCTTGGCATCGGTTCAATGGCTATTTTCGGAAGCTACCTTGGCAAAGAACGTTCACTTACAGGTGAATCCATTACAATCATTATCCTTGATACTTTTGTAGCTATTACCGCAGGACTTATTATTTTCCCCGCATGCTTTACATACGGTATCGAGCCTACAGAAGGTGCAGGACTTTTGTTCTTAACCCTTCCCAATGTATTTAACGGAATTCCCGGCGGACGTATTGTAGGAGCTTTGTTCTTTGTGTTTATGACATTTGCCGCATTCTCTACAGTACTTGCTGTTTATGAAAATATCATCGCCTGCACATCAGAGGCATTTAAGTGGAGTAGAAAGAAAACGGCATGGTTTGTATGCGTTGTTATGGTTCTTTTGAACGTTCCTTTCATTCTCGGAAACAACGTATGGAGCAACTTCCATGCATTCGGTATTGAAGGAAAGGATGTATCCGACCTTGAAGACTTCTTCGTATCAACACTTATGCTTCCTTTGGGTTCTTTGACATATGTGTTATACTGTACCCGTAAGTTCGGTTGGGGTTGGAAAAACTTCACCGAAGAAGCAAATACAGGTAAGGGAGTTAAATTCCCCAAGTGGTTAAAGGGCTACGTTTCATACGTACTTCCTCTTATCATTATCGTAGTGTTTGTCCTTGGAATTATTTCATACTTCGGAATCGGCAAATAATATGAATTTGATTTTTGACATTGACGGCACTTTGTGGAACACCACAGGTGTTGTTGCGGGGGCCTGGAACAAGGCCGTCCGCGAAAAGGATTATCCTGAACTTAAAAACTTGAATATCACCGACAAAATGCTTCAAAAGGAGTTCGGCAAGCCCATGGATGTGATTGCCGACGACCTGTTCGGAGATATCGATCCGGTGAAAAAGGCGGAACTTTTGAAACTTTGTTGTGTTTACGAGCACGATTTTATAGCCGAAAACACAAAGGACCTTTCTTATGAGGGCATGCGTGAAACAATGCATGAACTTGCCAAAAGAAACAGGCTTTTCATCGTAAGCAACTGTCAGGACGGGTATATCGAGCTTGTAATAGAGAAGAACGGTCTGGGAGAACTTATTTCTGACTTTGAGTGCTTCGGCCACACAGGCCTTCAGAAGGACGAAAACATCACACTCCTTATGGAGCGTAATGGCTTGGAGCCTTCCCAAACGGTTTATATCGGAGACACAATGGGAGATTATGAAGCCACGAAAAAGGCAGGACTTAAATTTGTCTTTGCAAGATACGGCTTCGGTGATGTCCCGGCTCCCGATTATATGGTGGACAGTTTCGGGGAACTTTTGAATTTATAGGGTTTATGTTTCGTTAATGCAGTATCGTTATCATCAAGAATGTAGCAACGTGTTTAACTAATGGAGGAAAGATGAGCGATTTAGAAAATCTCGAAGCATTAAAAAGACTTCTTGAGCACAAAGAAGAAGAGGAAAAGAAGGGTCAGCTTGAAAAGGAGAAGAAGTTTTTGGCTGATGCCACAAGAGCATTTCTTGGCACAGATACTCCCGTAAGCGGAATTCAGGCCTATGATCCCGAGCAGATGATGGCTTTTCTTTCGCTTCCTACCCCGGAGGTTCAGGAACGCATGGGAGGCGAATGGGCTGGAATGGAAAGAATGGCATTCGAAGCATTTACATATACCATGCGCCAGAAAATACAAAAATCCACTTCGCTTCTTGACTGGAAAGGCTGATTGTATTAGAATTCAAGTGTCCCATGGGGGAGTAGCAAGCGGGAAACCGTAGCAAGTCACCATCACGATCGTTAGATCTGGCTTTGCTTCAAATTGCGAGACTCATGTATAGTTTGCTATACATGGTCACATAATGTAAAAATGTACCGGGTATAGTCGGACGACTTTACCCGGTTTTTATGTGTACTGCTGTAGAAGCGTATCAAAGAAAAGGAGAGCTAATATGATAGCAGCACTGATTATTTTTGTAGTTATGTATGTGGGAATGCTTGCATTCTCAAAATGGCGTGTCTGGTTCGCCCTTGGCGGAGCGGTTGCCATGGTAGTATGCGGAGTTTTATCCGTAACAAAGGTTCCGGGTGCCATAAACTGGAACGTTATTATGATGATAGCCGGAACAATGGGTATTGTTTCTTTGTTCATCGAAACAGGTCTTCCTTCAAGGCTTTCGGACATTCTTCTTAAGAAGATGCCAAACGCCTGCTGGGCTATTATTGCACTTGCTGTTTTCTCGGGAATCATTTCAGCATTCCTTGACAATGTGGCAACAGTACTTATGGTTGCACCTGTAGGACTTGCAATCTGCAAAAAGATTAAGATTAACCCGGTACCTGTTATTATTGCAATAGCCGTATCTTCGAACCTTCAGGGAGCGGCAACCCTTGTGGGTGACACCACATCAATTCTTCTTGGCGGATATGCCAACATGAGTTTTAATGACTTTATTTTTATGAACGGTAAGTTTTCCATTTTCTGGGCGGTTGAACTTGGTGCCCTTGGAACGGTTGCCATTTTGTACTCAATCTTTAAAAAGGAAAAACAGCCTATCGGAGATGTGGAGCTTACACCTGTTTCCGATTATGTACCGGGTATTTTCCTTCTTTCCGTTATTGTTATTTTGATTGTGGCTTCGTTCTTTGAAATCCCTTATGTGGACGATATCAAAAACGGACTTATCTGCATGATTTTGTGTATAGCTGATGTTATCCGAAGCTGTATTAAGAAGAAAAGCAACCAGCCCGTCAAACTGGTATTTAAGGAAATGGATTATCAGACACTTGCAATGTTATGCGGTCTTTTCGTAGTTATTGCTTCCATTACAGAGGCAGGACTTATTGACAAGATTGCAAACTGGTTTGCGGGAGTAGGAAACGGAAATGTGTTTGTTCTTTATACTATTATCGTTTTCGGCTCGGTTCTCATTTCTGCTTTTGTGGACAATATTCCTTATGTGGCAGCCATGCTTCCCGTAGTGCAGGGTATTTCAATAAAGCTTGGAATCGATCCCATGGTTTTGTATTTCGGACTTTTGTCCGGAGCCACTCTCGGTGGAAACATTACTCCTTTCGGAGCATCCGCAAATGTGGCCGGTATGGGAATACTTAAAAAGGAAGGTTATACCGTTAAAAATTCTGATTTCTTCAAAATCGGTATACCTTTTACACTTACGGCAGTTGTAATCGGATATTTGTTTATCTGGTTTGTCTGGGCATAAGGGGGAAAAATGGGAGATAAGGTTAAAAAGGGAATTTCGGGAAGCACCATAAAGCTTATTGCTATTATTACTATGTTTATAGACCATCTGGCGGCTTCCTTTGTTAATTATCATTTATACAGTATTGATACGGAGCATGCGTTGGATTCCCCGAGTTACGAGGTGTACCTGGCATTTGTCAATGCGAATCGGTTTGAATGGGAAATGTATTCACTGATGCGAAATATAGGAAGAATCGGTTTCCCGTTATTCATATTCCTTCTGGTGGAGGGCTTTACCCACACAAGAAGTGTTTTGAAGTATGCCAGAAACCTTTTGATTTTCGCCATCATTTCGGAGATACCCTTCGACCTGGCACTTAACGGAGGAGTGGTATTGGAAACCCATCACCAGAATGTGTTCTTTACACTCCTTTTGGGTCTTCTGGCTATTTGGGCGGTGGATTTCTTTAAGGACAGGACTTTTGAGAAAAAGTGGCTGTGGCTTTATGAAGTTTTGGGTGTGCTGGCTTGCGGTGCAGTAGTGGCACAGCTGTTCGCCACCGCAATGACGATGGATATAGCTGCTGCTTTCTGGGACGTTGCAAGCGAAGCTCACGGAAGCCTTTACAAGGGCCTTTTCGGAATGGGAGTGGTATTTACCTGTTCCTTTGTGGCTGCCGTAATAGGAATGATTATCTATATCGTAAAGATGATTTCCCTTAAGGACAGAAACAAAAGAATCGCAAGAGGCATTTACACTTTGGCAATATTCCTGGCAGTTGCTTTTGCAGAAATATTACGGACAGACTACTCCGGCTGGGGCGTAATTACCATTGTTCTTATGTACACATTAAGGGCAAAGCCTGTTAAGGAGATGTTTACCGGTGTTCTTTCGCTTTTCATTATGAGCTTTGGAGAGTATCCCGCGTTTTTGTGTATTCTCCCTGCAAAGTGGTATAACAAGAAGCGCGGAATGAGTCTTAAGTATTTCTTCTATGCTTTTTATCCGGGACACTTGCTGATGCTGTATCTTCTGTGCGTAATCAGCGGAGTTATTTAAAGATTTTTGAATAGAAAAACCTGCGTGTTTTACGGGGTGCGAAGTGTGGTGATGCTTCGCACCCTTTTTTGTACGGTGGGCAATATTATACTGGTGGGTATTTTCCTATAAGGGAAATTCATTTTTCGGATTTATAGGCACTTTTTTTGAAAGTTTTCCCATAAGAATAAAACAGTGTTTCTTTTTATATGCGGTTGGAACCTTTCTTTTGCCTATAAGCATTAATTGTGACTAATCTTATAGGAAGGAAGAAGGAGAAAAGTACCTTTAAAATTGTGATTTATAGATTCTTAAGGGAAAAAGAAGAAAAAAATCACCGCTAAAAACAGAAAAAAGTGAAATTTATAGGAAGGTCCGTCCCTTTTTCGCCAAAAGGCTAATAGGAACCCGTCCCTGATTCGCCATTAATTTGCGGATAGCAGGTTTTTGATAGTATGGGAACATGAGAAAAATAGCTGTACTTATTCAAAACATGGAAGGTGACTACGCGCAGGAAGCCCTTAAGGGTGTTCTTGATTTTTGTGAGCACAAAGATACCAGGGTAATGGTTATCCAGGCGAAGCGTCCTGATGAAGGAAGCGGAGGAATGGTGGAAGACCAGTACTGGGCAAGCCTTAAACTTGTAGCCAGCGATGATATTGAAGGAGTAATCATTCTTGCGGGAGAATTTGTTTCCCAGCTTGCGGTAGAGGATTTGGTGGTAAAACTGGGATTTTTGAAGAAGAAACCGGTGGTTTGTGTTTCCACTGACATTCCTTTTCCTTTTGAGCATGCATATACATTTTCAAAATGCGATAAGGCATACGAGGAAGCGGTAAGCCATATGTATAATGTGCATGGAGCAAGAAAGTTTGCGTTCTTTTCGGCAGCTCTTACAAAATCAGCAGAGGGTGTTGAACGACTGGAAGCATTTAGAAATGCCCTTACAAAGATTGGAGTTGATCCTGAAAGCGCAACTTATATAGATGGTGACTTTACATACAGAAACGGCAAAAGAATACTTCTTGAAAGGTTCAATTCTACATCTGATGTGGATTTTGATGTCCTTTTTGCGGCAAACGACCGTATGGCACTTGCGGCAAGAGATGTATTTATGCAAATGGGAATTGATGTTCCCGGAAAAGTGAAAATAGTAGGGTTTGATGATGATATGGCTACAAAAGCAGCTCCGGTTACCATGTCCACCATCAACCAGCAGATATCAAAACACGGCAGCGAAGCTGCAAGAATTCTTTTGGAAAGACTTGATGGCAAGCCTTTACCTAAGGTTTTATATGTTGATGTTAAGCCTTTGTACAGACAGTCCTGCGGATGTGTTAACCTTGACGAGGACAAGTCATTGCAGTATGAAAACGGTGAACTTACTCAGATTACCGAAAAGCCTTCAAACGAGATAACTGATGCTTATGATGCAAACAGAAATCTAATGAAGATTTACCATATATTAAGCTACAGCCAGGTGGCAAAGAGCTTTGAATCGGTGCTGGCTTCTTTGGACGGAATGCTGTTTGCTATGGTTGATATCATAAGTGAACTGTCGGTTATCCTTTATGATAAGAAGATTCCCGCAAGGGATCCCGATAAATTTGAGGTTCCCAGAAGAGCCCGAAGAACGGTATTTCTTAATTGCGATACAAGTGTTAAGGATTTGTCCAATACAATTACCATAACTCCGTTAAAGCAGTTTCTTCCCGAGGAGAAGAATGCCAGCGAAGAGCCCGGCGAATATTTGATTCATCCTATATTCTTCGAAACAAACCAGTACGGGTACATTATTGTACGAATGAAGTCCAGAGGATATATTCTGGCACTTATCGTGCTTAAAACACTGGCGAATGTTCTTGCAAGGGCACTGGACTATTCGGAAGCCATGAGCGAGAACAGCAAGCTCTTTAACAAGAATAGGGAACTTAGCAGTGAAAGATCCCTTCTTTCGAGGCAGTCCAAAACAGATGAGCTGACAAAAATTCTAAACAGAAGAGGTTTTTTGGACTATGGTCAGAGGAGTATCGACCTTGCCATTCAGATGGGTAAGACGGGAATGGTTCTTTTCGGTGATATGAACGGATTAAAGAAGATTAATGATACTTACGGTCACAAAATGGGTGATGAAGCCATAAAGGCACAGGCGGAAATATTCAAAAGAACATTCCGTTCCAGTGATATCATCGGACGTATGAGCGGAGACGAATTCGCCATTGTTGCTGTCGGTGCCCTTGATAACCAGCTGGAGTTTTTCAGAAAGAAGATTGCCGAAAACTGTAAGATAGTTTCCGAGGAGAGAGGCTTCCCGTTTGTGATGTCCATAAGCCTTGGTGCTGTTCCTTTTAACGAAGACGATTCGGAACTTGAAGCACTTCTTGAGAGAGCTGATGAGGTCCAGTATCAGGAGAAGAAGAGGTTCCATTTGGAGCGTAATGACTGAGAATCTAAAATAAGTATAAAAAGAAAAAATACCCCTTGCACATATAGGCGAGGGGTATTATTATGCTTATGTGAATGAAATTAGCACTCTTTTCTTTTGAGTGCTAACATATATAAACAGGAGGCAAATCATGAAGTTAACACCACTTAACGACAGAGTTGTATTGAAACAGCTTGTAGCTGAAGAAACCACAAAATCCGGTATTGTTTTACCCGGCCAGAATAAGGAAAAGCCACAGCAGGCAGAAGTTGTTGCAGTCGGCCCCGGCACAGAAGAAGTAAAGATGCAGGTTAAGATAGGAGACAAGGTTATTTTCTCCAAATATTCGGGAACAGAAGTAAAGCTTGATGATGAAGAATTCATTATCTGCAAGCAGGATGACATTCTTGCGGTTATTGATTAATTAGGAGGAGTATTAAAATGGCAAAAGAAATCAAATACGGAGCCGACGCAAGACAGGCTCTTGAAGCAGGCGTAAACAAGCTTGCCGATACAGTAAGGGTTACACTTGGACCCAAGGGAAGAAACGTAGTACTTGATAAGTCCTACGGCGCACCCCTTATCACAAACGACGGTGTTACAATCGCCAAGGAAATCGAACTTGAAGATGCTTTTGAAAACATGGGCGCACAGCTTGTTAAGGAAGTAGCTACCAAGACTAACGATGCAGCAGGTGATGGTACCACAACAGCTACAGTTCTTGCACAGGCTATGATTAATGAAGGTTCCAAGAACCTTGCAGCAGGTGCAAATCCCATCGTTCTTCGTAAGGGTATGAAAAAGGCTACAGACAAGGCCGTTGAAGCTATCAAGGCTATGAGCCAGAAGGTTAACGGCTCCGAACACATCGCAAGAGTAGCTGCCATTTCCGCAGGTGACGACCAGGTAGGTGAAATGGTTGCCAAGGCTATGGAAACAGTTTCCGGAGACGGCGTTATCACAATCGAAGAATCTAAGACAATGGAAACCGAGCTTGAACTTGTAAAAGGTATGCAGTTCGACAGAGGTTACATTTCAGCATATATGGCAACCGATATGGACAAGATGGAAGCGGTTCTTGATGACCCTTACATTCTTGTTACAGACAAAAAGATTTCAAACATCCAGGAAATCTTACCTGTTCTTGAGCAGATTGTTCAGTCAGGTGCAAAACTTTTGATCGTAGCTGAAGATGTTGAAGGTGAAGCACTTACAACTCTTATCGTTAACAAGCTTCGCGGAACCTTCAATGTAGTAGCGGTTAAGGCTCCCGGTTACGGCGACAGAAGAAAACAGATGCTTGAGGATATTGCAATTCTTACAGGCGGACAGGTTATTTCTTCAGAGCTTGGTCTTGAGTTAAAAGAAGCTACACTTGATATGCTCGGAAGAGCTAAATCCGTTAAGATTCAGAAGGAAACAACAGTAATCGTAGACGGCGAAGGCGACAAGGCAGCTGTACAGGCACGTATTGCCCAGATTAAGCAGCAGATTGAAACCACCACCTCCGATTTTGACAGAGAAAAGCTTCAGGAACGTCTTGCAAAGCTTGCAGGCGGCGTAGCAGTTATCCGCGTAGGTGCTGCAACAGAAGTTGAAATGAAGGAAGCAAAGCTTCGTATGGAAGATGCTCTTGCAGCTACCAGAGCAGCAGTTGAGGAAGGCATCATCTGCGGCGGCGGTTCAGCATACATCCACGCTACCAAGGAAGTTAAGAAGCTTGCCGATGAACTTACAGGCGACGAGAAGACCGGTGCAAACATCGTTCTTAAGGCTATGGAAGCTCCTTTGTTCCACATTGCAGCAAACGCAGGTCTTGAAGGCGCAGTTATCATCAACAAAGTTCGTGAATCCGAAATCGGTATCGGCTTTGATGCATACAAGGAAGAGTACGTTGACATGGTAAAGGCAGGTATTCTCGATCCCGCCAAGGTTACAAGAACTGCTCTTCAGAACGCTACATCAGTAGCATCCACCTTCCTTACAACAGAATCCGCTGTTGCAAACATTAAAGAAGATACTCCCGCAATGCCCGCCGGCGGCGGAATGGGTGGGATGTACTAAACTAAACCACTATTTGAAGTTAACACATAAACAAAAAAGGACATTTA
Organism: Lachnospiraceae bacterium; assembly: GCA_045617745.1. Classification (GTDB taxonomy): domain Bacteria; phylum Bacillota; class Clostridia; order Lachnospirales; family Lachnospiraceae; genus UBA1258. The sequence continues at coordinate 51,749 of JAZLJG010000028.1, forward strand.
TCAAGCTCGCTTGAATAAATGTCCTTTTTTGTTTATGTGTGACCACTGCGAAGCAGGGGTCAAAACCGTATGAGCAAAAAGATGAGCGGTGAAACCGCGTCTGACGCGAAGCGGCAGCTTTTGCGAATACGGTTTTAACAACAAATAGTGGTTTGAATCCTGGCCGTCGACGAAACTGCACTTGAAAACTATAATTTGCCATTTAAGGCAAAGAATTTTAGTCATTTTCCAACCGTTTTTCCTGCTGTAGACTATAAACAAACTGGCTCTTACCGGAAATTATAGTCATTTTACATATGTATAAGCTACTGATGACTATAATTATCTTTACCACTATCCATTTTATTAGTCCCTTTTCAAGGAGAACCTATGATAATGACTATAAAAAGTTTAGTTTGAGCAGAAGTTATAGTCGAACTCTGTTTTGAAAACAAATTATGACTATAAAAACTGAACTTCATCAAAAATTATAGTTTTGCTTCTTTGTAACCTGCACTTATTCAATAAAGAAACGTTTTTTCTGCATAGCCAATATTTGCGAAAAACTATCATAGAAAGGGAACAGTGTGTTGACAAGAGACTAAAACAAGATAACATGTATATATATATCGAGGAACCTGTCCCTTTTTCGCCAAAAGGCGAATAGGAACCCGTCCCTGATTTGCATAAATTACGATTGACATCAGTAAGAAAGAGGTTTTTGTTTGCGTAAACTAATTATAACAATGTTGCTTTTTTTCCTCATGGTTACAGTCGGTTGCGGAAAAGGAAAACAAGATATTCAAAATAGTAACGTCAATGGTTTGGTGGAATATGTCAAAACGGATTCTTTCGAATTTGCCATAAATAGCGTTAATTTTAATTCTGCATTTTGGGTTAAAGGTGACTGTCTTAGCTGTTTGACAGCAATTCATGATAATGGATTTAAGGAAACAAGATTTCTCTTTTCAGAAGAGAAAACAGAAGAGGTTTTTTGTATTGAGGATGAGCACTTCCTTAGCTCTCTTTTTGAAAAGGATGGCTCTGCTACATTGTTGACTTATTCGGAGGACAGCCTTTTTGTCAATACATATTCTTTGGAAGGCCTGAAAATTGATTCGGTAAGTGTGTCTTTTGATGCTGTGGGAGAAGATTATCCATTCTTTGCATGCAGAAAAGAAGACGGAGAATATGTTCTGATAACAAGAACTTCTCTGTTCCTGATTGACAAGTCGGGTGCAATTGTTAGAAAAAATGAATTGAATGGCGAAACAATATCTTTCGCCGAAAAACTATCCGACGGGAAAATAGTTATAACATATGGACATTCAAACAGTGTTAATGAAATAGCAATTATTGACAATGAATCATTGAAAATTTCCGAAAAAACCCAGATTGAGTTCTATCCTTCACTTCTTTGTGAGCAGAGCGGGAAATGCATGGTTTCCGATGGCAATTATTTGTATACTTTTGATAACTCAAAAAACTGCATCGAAAAGTATTGCGATTTAGGGAAACACCATTTGAAAAGCGAATGTATAAGAGATGTTTTTTTTGAAGATGAGAAGATGTTCGTTGTTTACTGTGATATTTTGAATGATTCGAAAAATGTTAGGGCAATAGAATTTGAAGCACAGAATGATAATGTCCCTTCAAAACCTTTAGAAGTGGAGAATTACGATGAGGAAGGGAAACGAATAATCTTTTTATATTCTCCGGATGGTAATTACTATGTAAGGTCTTCTTTTGGCGACGTCATAGAAGAATTTAACCTTGAAAACGCCGAATACAGCGTGGAACTAATCGAAGAAGAGGCGGATATAGATATTGCCGTTGATTCAAAAATTACTCCTGATATATTTGTATGTATGTCGTCTGTTGGTGTCACTAATTACGCAAATAAAGGATATTTAGTAGATTTATGGCCATATATTGATGATTCACAGTTCTTTAGCAGAGAAGATTTTATTGAGCCTGTAAAGAAGTTGTATGAAACTGACGGTCATCTTTTCGCCATAACAAATCAGCTGAGTATAAAAGGACTAAGAGTGAGTGATGTGGGTGCCGATTTTGATGGCTCATGGACTGTTGAAGAATTTCTTGAATGGCTTTCTAAGCATAAGGATATCAGAAGTAGTAGCGGATTTGAACAGGCTTATGCAATCTGGCTTTCTCTTCCGGGTATCGTTGAAGATTATGTTGATCTGGAGGAAAAAGAAGCATATTTTGATACGGATCGTTTCGTTAATATCTTAAATATGACACGAAAGCTTTCGTTCGATTTGGAAAGTAAAGAAATGTATGACATTTTGGCTGATTCGAGTGCTATTTATGAAGGAAACAAGCATCCTTATCTTACATCACACACAATCGGAAGCGTTGATATTATGGCTAAAGAGGATGCTATCCTTGGGAAAAAAATGGAATTTATTGGTTATCCTTCGGACAGTGAGATTGCTCAGGGAGTTATTACTTCGTTGTATAATATGGCAATTGTTTCACAAAGCGGCTGTAAAGAGGGAGCCTTTGAATTCGTTGAGTTTTGGCTGAAGTATCAGCAAAAGCAGGTTGAACTGTATAAAGAGAATCCTCAAATGTATAGGCTTAATTATTTTCCAAGCTTGAAAAGTGTATTTGAAGAAACATTGAATGCTCAGGCCGGGGAACAGTACCTTTACGCAGGCAATAACCATGAAGATGTCCTTGAATATGAAGTAACAAGCGAGTATATTGATAAGGCAAAAGAAATGATAGAAAACGCCCGGCCCGAAACATATGAACAGCTTCAGATTAGGGAAATAGTCGCTGAAGAGCTGGAACCTTTCTTTGCCGGTATCAAGGATGCAAAAGCCACTGCAGAGATTATCCAAAACCGGGTGCAGCTGTATTTGGACGAAATAGGATAAAGGATTGGTTTACATAGCAAAAAAAACTTGCATTTTTGCGGACCTTGTGGTACGATACACAAGGTCTGTAATTATGTGCAGACGAAGATTTTAACCTTTTTCAAGGTTTAAAGACACTCCGACTTTTAACTTTGAAAATGGCGATTTTAGAAATATAGGAGGATAAAGCAATGATTTCTAAAGAGAAAAAGCAGGCTATCATGAAGGAATATGCCAGAACAGAAGGCGACACAGGTTCACCCGAAGTACAGGTAGCTGTTCTTACAGCTCGTATTCAGGAGCTTACAGAGCACCTTAAGGCTAACCCTAACGATAACCACTCTGCAAGAGGTATGTACATGATGATCGGTCAGAGACGTGGTTTACTTGACTACTTAAAGAAGACTGATATCGAAAGATACCGTGCTTTAATCGCTAAGCTTGGTCTTAGAAAGTAATAACAAATATAAGGGGTGGGTTTATTAATCCACCCTTTTGTTATTTTCTTGGGGACTAAGTACAAAAGTACCAAATTACTTGTAATTGAGTAGAAGAGGCTTCCGAGACCACTGAAAAGTGTTTAAGGGATTAAGCATTTTTCAGTAGTTTCGGCATCTTCTACTCCCAAATTAAATAAAGAAAAGGAGATTGGATTATGTACGATTCATTTTCAATGGAACTTGCAGGACGTACCCTTACAGTTGATATCAACCGTGTAGGTAAGCAGGCCAACGGCTGTGCTTTCATGCATTACGGCGACACAACAGTATTAAGTACCGCAACCGCATCAGACGCTCCCAGAGACGGCGTCGACTTCTTCCCTCTTTCAGTTGAGTACGAAGAAAAATTATACGCAGTAGGAAAGATTCCCGGCGGATTCAACAAGCGTGAAGGAAAGGCTTCCGAAAACGCTATTTTAACAAGCCGTGTTATCGATCGTCCTATGCGTCCTTTATTCCCTAAGGATTACAGAAACGATGTAACCCTTAACAACATGGTAATGTCAGTTGATCCCAACTGCAGACCCGAACTTGTTGCAATGCTTGGTTCAGCAATCGCAACATGTATTTCAGACATTCCTTTCGATGGCCCTTGTGCTATGACTCAGGTTGGAATGATTAACGGAGAATTCGTTATCAACCCTAATCAGGAACAGTGGAGCTCAGGTGACCTTCAGATGACAGTTGCTTCCACAAAGCAGAAGGTTATCATGATTGAAGCAGGTGCCAAGATTGTTCCCGAAGATAAGATTCTTGAAGCAATCTACAAGGCTCATGATGTAAACCAGACAGTAATCGCATTTATCGAAGATATCGTTTCAAAGGTTGGTAAGAAGAAACACGAATACGAAAGCTGCGCTATTCCCGCAGAACTTTTCGAAGCAATGAAGGAACTTGTTCCTCCTGCAGAGATGGAAGTTGCGGTATTCACAGACGAAAAGCAGGTTCGTGAAGAAAACATTCGCGTTATTACAGAAAAGTTCAAAGAAGCTTTTGCCGAGAACGAAGAGTGGCTTGCTATTTTAGGTGAAGCAGTTTACCAGTACGAAAAGAAGACAGTACGTAAGATGATTCTTAAGGACCACAAGCGTCCCGACGGTCGTGAGATTACACAGATAAGACCTCTTGCTGCTGAAGTAGATATTATTCCCAGAGTTCACGGTTCTTCAATGTTTACCCGTGGACAGACACAGATTTGTGACGTATGTACACTTGCTCCTCTTTCAGAGGTTCAGAAGGTTGACGGCCTTGATGAAAATGTAGTTGCCAAGAGATATATGCATCACTACAACTTCCCTGCATACTCTGTAGGTGAGACAAAGGTTTCCAGAGGACCCGGACGTCGTGAAATCGGTCACGGTGCACTTGCTGAGAGAGCACTTCTTCCTGTACTTCCTTCAGAAGAAGAATTCCCTTACGCAATCCGCTGCGTATCCGAAACATTCGAATCCAACGGTTCCACATCAATGGGTTCCACATGTGCATCATGTATGTCTCTTATGGCTGCCGGTGTTCCCATTAAGGCTATGGTAGCAGGTATTTCCTGTGGCCTTGTTACAGGCGATACAGATGATGACTTCGTACTTCTTACCGATATCCAGGGTCTTGAAGACTTCTTCGGAGATATGGACTTTAAGGTAACAGGTACTACAGAAGGTATCACAGCTATCCAGATGGATATTAAGATTCACGGTCTTACAAGACCCATCGTTGAAGGCGCTATCGCACGTTGTCGTGAAGCAAGACTCTTCATCATGGACAACTGTATGAAGCCCGCAATTGCTGAGCCCAGACCGGAAGTTAATGAATACGCTCCCAAGATCGTATCCATTCAGATCGATCCTGAGAAGATTGGTGATGTTGTTGGTCAGAAGGGTAAGACCATTAACGCAATAATCGCACAGACAGGCGTAAAGATTGACATTACTGATGACGGTATGGTTTCCGTATGCGGTACCGATGCTGTTATGATTGATAAGGCTATTGAACTCATTAAGATTATTGTTTCCGACTTTGTTGAGGGAGAAATCTACAAGGGTAAAGTCGTAAGCATCAAGGAGTTTGGCGCATTTATCGAATTCGCACCTGGAAAAGAAGGCATGGTTCATATTTCCAAGATTGCAAAGGAAAGAATTGAGCATGTGGAAGATGTTCTTACATTAGGAGATAAGGTTACAGTTAAGTGTCTTGGCAAAGACAAGATGGGACGTATCAGCTTCTCCATTAAGGACGCAGAACAGTAAAAAAGCGAAGACGGCAAGTGCGAAAGCATCTGCCGTCTTTTTTGTATTTAAGGAAAAACTATGAAAAAATCCGTAAAAAACATTATTTATTTTGTGGTTTGCGCTCTTTTGATATTTCTTGACCAGCTAAGCAAATCATATATCGTGAAAGTTTTAAAACCCAGAGAGGACAATATTGTCTGGATAAAGAACGTGTTCGAACTCCAGTATGTGGAGAACGACGGAGCGGCTTTTTCAAGCTTTGCGGGAAAGCAGACATTTTTGCTGATTATAACTTCATTGGTTCTTCTTTTTGTCATTGTGGAGTTTTTAAGAATTCCCAACGAGAAGAAATACGGCTTGTTGAGACTTGATTTCATGCTTATTATAGCCGGAGCAATAGGAAACATGATAGACCGCATAAGACAGGGATATGTTGTGGACTTTTTCTATTTTGTGCCCGTTAACTTCCCCAGGTTCAATGTGGCGGACGTGTATGTTACTGTTGCGATGGTTCTTTTAATTATACTGATGCTTGGGGTTTACAAGGAAGAAGAAGACACGGAATTCTTGTTCAAATTTAAGAAAAAATAAACGGAATATGGTATAATAAGGGGATAAGTATTGGAACAAACAGGAGGTTACAATATGAAGAGAGTATTTTTAATTGTTCTTGACAGTTTCGGATGCGGAGCAATGCCCGACGCAGCAGAGTTTGGCGATGCAGGAGTTAACACTTTAAAGAGTGTGGCATCCAGTAAGTATTTCAATGCACCCAATTTAGAGAAATTCGGATTATACAATATAGACGGCGTTAACATCGGACCCAAGGAAGACAAACCCATTGCTTCTTTTTGCAGAATGTCGGAGGTTTCAAGGGGTAAGGACACCACAATCGGTCACTGGGAAATCGCAGGTATTCAGTCAGAATATCCTCTTCCTACATATCCCGACGGATTCCCTAAAGAAATTCTTGATGAGTTTTCCAAGGCTGTCGGACGCGGCGTTTTATGCAACAAGCCCTACTCAGGCACAGTAGTTATTAATGAGTACGGTGATGAGCATGTTAAAACGGGAGACCTTATTGTTTACACATCGGCTGACTCTGTATTCCAGGTAGCTGCTCACGAGGACGTGGTTCCTCTTGAGGAGTTATATGATATCTGCAGAAAGGCCCGTAAGATTTTACAGGGAAGACATGGCGTAGGCCGTGTTATTGCCAGACCCTTTGTCGGAGAAAGCGGAAATTATACACGTACCTCCCACAGACACGATTTCTCAATCGAGCCTCCAAAGGTTACCATGCTTGACCAGTTAAAGGATGCAGGTAAGGATGTTCTTGCCATCGGTAAGATTAACGACATTTTTGTAGGCAAGGGAATCACTGAATTTACTTATACCTCGGGAAATCCCGAAGGTATCGACAAAACTATTGAATGGATGGACAAGGATTTTGAAGGCCTTTGCTTTATAAACCTTGTTGATACAGATATGCTTTACGGCCACAGAAGAGATATTGACGGCTACGCTAAGGCAATTTCATACTTTGACGAAAAGCTTCCCGAAATTATGGCTAAGTTAAAGGATGACGACATATTAATGATTACGGCTGACCACGGTTGCGATCCGGGCTATCTTGCCACAACAGACCACACCCGTGAATATATTCCTTTCATGATGTATGGAAAGAATATTAAACCCGAAAACTTTGGCACAAGGGACACCTTCTGCGATATTGCGGCTACTGTCCTTAAATACTTTGATATTAAGCCTGAGTTCAAGGGAACAAGCCTTTTTTAGAAAGGATATTTTAGGTTTACATGGGCAGTTTTGACAAAGAAATCAACAGAAGGCGTACCTTCGCCATTATTTCCCACCCTGATGCAGGTAAGACAACACTTACCGAGAAGTTCCTTCTTTACGGAGGAGCCATTAATCTGGCCGGTTCCGTAAAGGGTAAGGCAACCGCAAGGCACGCTGTGTCCGACTGGATGGAAATAGAAAAGGAAAGAGGTATTTCCGTTACCTCATCTGTACTTCAGTTTAACTATGATGGCTACTGCATAAATATTCTTGATACCCCCGGACATCAGGACTTCTCGGAGGATACCTACAGAACACTTATGGCTGCAGACTCCGCTGTAATGGTTATTGACGGAGCAAAGGGTGTGGAGCCCCAGACCAGAAAACTTTTCAAGGTCTGTGCAATGCGCGGCATACCGATTTTTACCTTCATTAACAAAATGGACAGAGATGCAAAAGACACATTCGAGCTTCTTGATGACGTGGAAAGCGAACTCGGAATCGCAACATGCCCCTGCAACTGGCCCATAGGCTCCGGTAAAAACTTCAAGGGTGTGTTTGACAGAGAGAGCCAGTCCATAGTTACTTTTGCCGATACACAAAAGGGTACCAAGGAAGGAACAACAGAAGTTATTCCTCTTTCCGATGAGAAGAAGGTTATCGAAACAATCGGTCAGGATGCTTTTGATAAGCTTTCCGAGGAAATAGAGCTTTTGGACGGAGCAAGTGCCGAATTTGATATTGAGAGAGTAAGGGGCGGTAAGCTTACGCCTGTGTTCTTTGGCTCTGCCCTTACAAACTTTGGAGTGGAAATTTTCTTACAGAACTTTTTGAAGATGGCCACAACTCCTCTTGCAAGAGTTTCCGAAGGGGAGGAGATTGAGCCTACAAGCAACGATTTTTCGGCATTTGTGTTTAAGATTCAGGCTAACATGAACAAGGCCCACAGAGACAGAATCGCATTTATGAGAATCTGCTCGGGAAAATTCGATGCCGAGAAGGAAGTTAAGCACGTACAGGGCAACAAAACTCTTCGTCTTTCACAGCCCCAGCAGATTATGGCCGACGAAAGAAAGATTTTAAGTGAGGCCTATGCGGGAGACATTATCGGTGTATTCGATCCGGGTATTTTCTCCATTGGAGATACTGTTTGTGCACCGAAGAAAAACATTATGTACGAAGGTATTCCCACATTCGCACCCGAGCATTTCGCAAGGGTACGCCAGATAGATACCATGAAGCGTAAACAGTTCATAAAGGGTGTATCCCAGATTGCGCAGGAAGGTGCTATCCAGATATTCCAGGAACTTAATTCCGGTATGGAAGAAATTATTGTGGGTGTTGTAGGTGTTCTTCAGTTTGATGTTCTTAAGTACAGACTGGAAAACGAATATAACGTTGAAATCAGACTTGAGCCTCTTCCTTATGAACACATCAGATGGATAGAGAACAAGGACCTTGATATTGCTAAACTTACAGGCACATCTGATATGAAAAAGGTTACAGACCTTAAAGGACGTCCGCTTCTTTTGTTTGTTAACCCCTGGAGCATTCAGATGACCATTGACAGAAACAAAGGTCTGGAACTTTCAGAGTTTGCCAGAAACTAACTTAATTTTGGAGGTTTATCTATGGGAAATGAAACAATGGAAACAAAATTGGAAAGCCACTTAAAGATTGCCAATGATGTTGTGGGTAAAATTGCGGCCATCGCAGCCCTTGAAGTTGAAGGAGTTTCTGCTATGGGTAATAACATTACCACGGAAATTATGGGTAAGGTGGGCATGAAGAACCTTATGAAAAATGTTAAAGTAGACATTTTAAACGGCGAGGTTTCTTTGGACCTTTCTGTTACCGTGGATTACGGCATGAATATCCCGGGTCTTAGCCAGAAGGTGCAGGCAAGGGTTAAGCAGGCTGTGGAAAATATGACAGGACTCAAGGTTTCGGATGTGAATGTCCGTATTGCAGGTATTAACCTTGTAAAGGAAGAGTAGAGGTTTTTTATGAAAAGAAGTGAAGTACGAGAGGTACTTTTTAAACTCTTATTCAGAGCAGAGTTTAATGATGTGTCGGAAATGCCCGAACAGATGCAGTTTTTCTTTAATGTTGATGTGGATGAGGACACTAATATTAAGGACAAAGACAGAGATTATATAATCGAAAGGGAAGGAAAGATTCTTGAAAAGCTTCCCGAAATAGATAAAGAAATCTCTGAAAAGGCCGTTGGCTGGACCATCGTCAGAATGGGTAAGGTTGACCTTGCCATTATAAGACTTGCTGTATTTGAAATTCTTTTTGACGAGGAGATTCCCGTAGGCGTATCCATAAACGAAGCGGTTGAACTTGCTAAAAAGTACGGAAGAGACGAATCGGGAAGCTTCATAAACGGAGTGTTGGCTAAATTTGCGAAGTAGTGTTTATTCTGTTTCACAGGTAAATAAATACATTAAGAATATGTTCCTTAATGATTACCTTCTTGCAAATCTTGAGATAAAAGGCGAGATAAGCAATTTGAAGTATCATTCTTCGGGGCATATTTACTTTACCCTTAAAGATGAAAAGGGCGCCATTAAGTGTGTCATGTTCGCATCTTATAAGGCAGGACTGAAGTTTACCCTTACGGAAGGAATGCAGGTAGTGGTGACCGGTTCCGTGGATGTTTTTGAAAGAGACGGAACATATCAGGTATATGCCAAGGCCATTCGAAAAGAGGGCATAGGAAATCTTTTCGAAGAGTTTGAAAAATTAAAGGCTAAGCTTGAAGAACAGGGCATGTTTGACCCTTCCTACAAGCGTCCCATTCCGCCTTTTGTAAAGACTCTCGGTGTGGTTACGGCTTCCACGGGAGCTGCGGTAAGAGATATTATCGACGTTTCCAAAAGACGTAATCCGGGAATTCAGATTGTTCTTGTGCCTACAATTGTGCAGGGTGATGAAGCACCCGCAAGCATAGTGGAGGGTATCAGGGCACTTGAAGAGTACGGCGTGGATGTTATTATCTGCGGGCGTGGCGGCGGTTCGATAGAGGATCTTTGGGGATTTAACAGTGAAATGGTGGCTGAAGCAATATTTAACTGCTCTGTTCCCATTATTTCTGCGGTAGGTCATGAAACAGACTTTACCATAGCGGATTTTGTGGCGGATTTAAGGGCTCCCACACCTTCCGCAGCGGCAGAACTAGCCGTTACCGATGTTAGAAGTACCCTTAACGATTTAAGAAACAAAAAAGAAAGACTTACCAAGAATATAAGTTCTTTTGTTAATAATTATCGTCAGGAGAGCATCCATTACAGTGAAAAGCTTTCTTTGTTAAGTCCCCAGAGAAGACTTCTTGAAAGAAAGCAAAAGCTTGAGGCTTATAAGACGGGCCTTAATCACTCCATGGAAACTCTGTTAAATAATCTGAAGCACAGGATGGCTTTGGATGCGGGAAGACTTCACGGAGTATCTCCCCTTACCAGGCTTTCCAGCGGTTTTTCCTACGTAAGCGATGCTTCGGGGAAAAATGTAAAGAGTGTTAAGGATGTTAACGAGGGAGAAATGCTTTCCATAAATGTAACTGACGGACTCATTAAAGCAAACGTAGTTTCAAAAGAGGTAAGAGATGGAAAATTCTGAAAAGAAATCCGTAGAAGAAATGTTTTCTACTCTTGAAAACACTATAGCGGAACTTGAAAAGGACGATGTTTCTTTGGAAAGAGCATTTGCTCTTTATGAAGAAGGTATGAAGCTTGTTAAGTCCTGCGAGGAAGAGATAGATACCGTTGAGAAAAAGGTTATTGCCTTAAGCAAAGGAGAAACCTATGAGTTCACTTGATCTGCTTCCTAAGAAAGTTGAGAAAATAAACGAAATACTTGAAGATTTTCTTTCAAAGGACACGGGACTTGCGCAATATCTTATGGATGCCATGAGATATAGTGTTATGGCTCCCGGAAAAAGGCTTCGTCCGATACTTATGGCTGAGACGGCCCGCATGTTTTCCGAGGATGTTCCTGAGCTTCCTTATTTTTGCGCAGCGATTGAATTTATCCATTCCTATTCGCTGGTTCACGATGACATGCCCTGCATTGACAACGATGAATACAGAAGAGGACGGAAGACTACCCACGCAGTGTATGGCGAGACTACGGCTTTACTAGCCGGAGACGGACTTTTGAATTTTGCGTATGAAACCGCATCGGCTTCCTTTGATGTTACGAAAAATCCCGTAAGAGCGGCCAAAGCACTTTCCGTTCTTGCCAAAAAGGCCGGTATTTTCGGAATGGTAGGCGGACAGGCAGTTGATGTGGAATGTGAGAAGACCAATAATCCCCTCACAAAAGAAAAACTTCTTTACATACACGAAAACAAGACAGGAGCCCTGATAGAGGCCTCCATGATGATAGGCGGTATTCTTGCAGGTGCATCTGATGAGGATGTGAAAAAGCTTGAAAAGGCTGCATCGGATATAGGAATTGCCTTCCAGATAAGGGATGACATTCTTGATGTGGAAGGTTCTTTCGAGGAACTGGGAAAACCCATCGGTTCCGATGAGGAAAACGGGAAAGACACCTACGTTACTCTTTTTGGTCTTGAGAAGGCCAAAGAAGATGTAAAGATGTATTCCGAACGTGCATTATCAATACTTAATGAAGTCGGAAACAAAAACGAATTCTTAATGGAGCTTGTTGAAAGCCTTATTTCAAGAAACAGGTAATTGGGTATGTTAGAAAAGATTTTGCGTGAAAACGATATAAAGAAAATACCTGAAAGTGACTGGCCGGTACTGGCAGGAGAAATCAGGCAGTTTCTTATTGAAAAAATAAGTGTAACCGGCGGACATCTTGGGTCAAACCTGGGTGCCGTGGAGCTTACCATGGCGTTGCACCTTTCTTTGGACCTTCCTAAGGACAAGATTGTATGGGATGTGGGTCATCAGTCCTACACACATAAGCTTCTTACAGGAAGACGGGAGGGCTTTGATACCCTTAGAAAGTACGGCGGAATGGCCGGCTTCCCCAAGCGTAAGGAAAGCCCTTGTGACGCTTTCAACACAGGGCACAGTTCCACTTCCATTTCCGCAGGCCTGGGTCTTGTTAAGGCAAGGGATTTGCGTGGAGAGGACTATACGGTTGTATCGGTAATCGGAGACGGCTCACTTACAGGCGGAATGGCTTACGAAGCATTAAACAATGCTTCAAAAATCAATACGAATTTTATTATCGTTCTTAACGACAACAATATGTCAATTTCAGAAAACGTAGGCGGTATGTCCAAGTATTTAAATTCTATTCGTACCGCAGACGGTTATCTGGGACTTAAAGAGAACGTATTCAATACACTTATGAATGTTCCCGGCGGCGAAGGAATGGTTAAGAAAATCCGTAAAGTCAAGGGAACGGTTAAGAGCATGGTTGTTCCGGGCATGTTTTTTGAGGACATGGGTATTACATATCTGGGTCCTGTTGACGGACACAATGTGAAAGCTGTTATGGAAGTTCTGGCGGATGCAAAGCGTTGCAAAGGTCCGGTTTTAGTGCATGTTAATACCAAAAAGGGCAAAGGCTATCTTCCGGCAGAGAGACATCCTTCAAGATTTCACGGAACAGAGCCCTTTGATGTTGCTACGGGACTTCCTTCAAATCCCCGCACAAAGAGCAATTACACCGACGTTTTCTCCACCGTAATGGTTAAAATGGGAGAGAGAAATCCGAAGGTAGTGGCTATTACGGCTGCCATGGCAGACGGAACAGGCCTCAAGAGATTCAGAAACGCTTATCCTGAGAGATTTTTCGACGTGGGAATAGCCGAGGAACATGCGGTAACCTTCGCGGCAGGTCTTGCTGCAGGTGGCATGAGACCGGTTGTGGCAATATACTCTTCCTTCTTACAAAGAGCATATGACCAGATCCTTCATGACGTTTGTATACAGAATCTTCCCGTAACCTTTGCGGTTGACAGGGCAGGAGTGGTAGGAAGTGACGGAGAAACCCACCAGGGTATTTTTGATTTGTCCTTCCTTTCATCAATACCGAATATGACAATACTTGCTCCCAAAAACAAATGGGAACTTTCCGACATGCTTAAATTCGCAGTAGCTTTTGACGGTCCTGTGGCCATCAGATATCCCAGAGGCGAAGCCTATGACGGTCTGGAGGAATTCAGGGAGCCCATGGAGCTTGGAAAGAGCGAAATGATTTACAGCGAGAGCGATATTGCTCTTGTGGCTGTAGGCTCAATGGTTAAGACCGCAGAGAAGGTTCGAAACAGATTAAAGGCTGAAGGCTATAACTGTTCACTTATAAATGCCAGATTTGTTAAGCCTTTGGACGAAGAAATGATTATCACACTTACCATGAAGCATTCTTTGATAGTAACCCTTGAGGAGAATGTGGCAAGCGGCGGATTCTCTGAAAGAGTAAGGGAATTTTTGGACAGAGAAGGCTCAGGCTGTAAACTTTTGGGAATCAATATTCCCGATGCCTATGTGGAGCATGGTAATGTGGATCTTTTGAAAAAAGAAATCGGAATCGATGAGGAAACTGTCTATAACAAGGTTGTTTCCTGTTACGGTTCATTAATTCGGGAATAGAGATTTATGAAAGAAAGACTTGATGTTCTTTTGGTGGAACAGGGTCTTGCCCCCTCAAGAGAGAAAGCAAAAACCACTATTATGAGCGGTGATGTTTTTGTAAACGGACAGAGGGAAGACAAGGCAGGAACCATGTTTGACCCGACAAAAGTTAAGATTGAAGTAAAGGGCGTGAAGCTTAAGTACGTAAGCCGCGGTGGTCTGAAGCTTGAAAAGGCTTTGGAGGTATTCCCTCTGGACCTTAAGGACGCCGTATGTATGGATATAGGAGCATCCACAGGAGGATTTACCGACTGTTGTCTTCAGAACGGAGCCAAAAAGGTGTATTCTATTGATGTGGGTCACGGCCAGCTTGCATGGAGCCTTAGAAACGATGAAAGAGTGGTCTGCATGGAAAAGACAAATTTCCGCTATGTGACTCCTGAAAATATCGGAGAACCGGTGGACTTTGCATCCTGTGACGTTTCCTTTATTTCTCTTACAAAAATTTTGGAACCTGCAATTAATATTATACGTGACGGCGCAAAAATGGTATGCTTAATCAAACCCCAGTTTGAAGCAGGCCGTGAAGAGGTTAATAAGTACAAGGGAGTTATTAAGGATAAAGGCATCCATAAGGATGTGGTAAACAAGATAATCGAGTTTGCCAAGGAAGTGGGATTTACCGTTCTTGGGCTTGATTATTCACCTATTAAGGGACCCGAAGGGAATATAGAATACCTTCTTTTTATCGAGAAAAGCGATAAAGAGAGTATAGATATTGACATAGACAGTATTGTAAATAATGCACACGATTCACTTGATAAGTGACCGGATTGGAGAGTATTATGAACCGTTTTTTAGTATGCACCAATGAATCCAAGGACAAAGGCTTTAAGGTTACAAACCTTATTAAGGAGTATCTGGAAAAGAACGGAAAAACCGTTGATGTGGAAATCATGGACGACAAGAAGATTTACGGCAAAGAAGAAGCCTACAGCTTCACCGATGACAAGCGTCCGGATGCGGTTATCGTTCTTGGCGGAGACGGAACCATGCTTAGGGCAGCAAGGGATTTCGGAGAAGAGGAAACTCCTCTTTTGGGCGTAAATCTTGGTGCTCTCGGTTATCTTGCAGAGGTGGAAACAGCAAATGTGGAAGCCGCTTTAAAGAAGCTTATTGACGGTGACTTTTTCATAGAAGAAAGAATGATGCTTGAGGGTTACATTTTAAGAGACAGCCAGACTGTG
This sequence comes from Lachnospiraceae bacterium, assembly GCA_045617745.1. Lineage (GTDB taxonomy): Bacteria > Bacillota > Clostridia > Lachnospirales > Lachnospiraceae > UBA1258. The sequence goes on from JAZLJG010000028.1 coordinate 66,942, forward strand.
GCACATACTATAGCACTTAATGATATCGCTGTTTTGAAATCTCTTCCCTTCAGAGCCATCAACTTTGATGTAACGGTAAACAACCAGCTTTTGAAGTCCTACTGTGCAGACGGTGTTATTATTTCAACACCCACAGGTTCAACAGGCTACAACCTTTCCGCAGGCGGCCCTATTGTGGAGCCCTGCGCAGACCTTCTTGTTATGACTCCCGTATGTCCTCATACCATCAATTCAAGAAGTATTGTTCTGGATGGAGAAGCTGAAATCATTATTGAAATCAAAGAAGCAAAGACCGGCGGCGAGCAGACAGCATTTGCCATGAGCGACGGTGCTGCACACTTTGATCTTAAGACAGGCGACCGCTTTGTTCTTTCAAGAAGCGATAAGCGTACCAGAATAATAAAGCTTCGTAAGGAAAGCTTTTTGGAGATACTTCAGAAAAAAATGAACGACTGACAATAAAGGGAGAGGGGCCTATGAAAAATTCGAGACAAAGAAAGATTCTTGAAATCATTGACAATTTCGAAGTGGAAACCCAGGAAGAACTGTGCCAGAGACTTTTGGAAGAAGGCTTCAGCGTAACGCAGGCTACAGTTTCCAGAGACATTAACACACTTCACCTTTATAAGAAAAATCTTGGAAACGGACGTCAGAAATATGCAATAGATGCTGACACCGATCACACTCTTGACGAGAAGTTCAAAAGAGTTCTTTCGGACGGATTTGTTTCCATAGATATGGCGCAGAACATTCTTGTTATAAAAACCGTTTCAGGTATGGCTATGGCAGTGGCTGCTGCTGTGGATTCTTTGAAATTCACCGAAATCGTGGGCACAATTGCCGGAGACGATACCATTATGATGGCCATAAGAACCGTTGAAGAAACAAAAGAGGTAATGGCAAAGATTAAGGACATTATTGAGTCCTAAAAATAAGTACTATAAAAAACTCCGGGAGAGAAGAGAAGGCGGAGCAATATGTTAGAGTACATGCATGTTAAGAATCTTGCTCTTATAAAAGAGTGCGAGATTCAGTTTACAAAGGGGTTAAATATATTAACCGGTGAAACCGGTGCCGGAAAGTCAGTTTTACTTGGTTCCGTGAATCTGGCACTTGGAGCGAAAGCGGATAAGGATATTATTCGGACAGGGGAAGAGGAAGCTTTTGTGGAGCTTGTTTTTTCTCTTAACGACTCTTCAAGGAAGATGCTTGAGGACATGGAACTGTCTTCTGAAGATGACAGCGTTGTTATCTTAAGGAAAATTTCACCCACCAAAAACGTATTTAAAATAAACGGAGAGATAGTACCGGCCAGACAGGTCAAAGAACTTGCGGGCGGTCTTCTTGATGTTCACGGACAACATGAGCATCAGTCTCTTTTAAATAATTCAAAACAGCGCGACATGCTGGATGCCTTCGGCGCAGAAAAGATTAAAACTGTTCTCGAAGAAGTGGCCGGAAAAGCTTCCGAATACGAAGCTCTAAAGGAAGAGCTTGAGGATGCTTTGAAAATGTCCGAGGGAAGAGAACGGGAAATAAGCCTTCTTTCCTATGAATGTAAGGAAATTGAAGAGGCAAATCTTTTACCGGGGGAAGACGAAACTCTTGAAGAAGATTACAGAAGAATGCAGTCTTCGGAAAAGCTTCTTTCTCTTGTAAACGAGGCCATGAGCCTTGTTTCCTCAGGTGCGGAGGGAGATGCAGGAAGTCTTTTGTCAAGGGCCATAGGTGCCATGAGAAAAGCTTCACAGTTTGACGAAGAAGCAGATGCTATGGCAGAAAAACTTTCCCAGGCAGAAGAGATTCTCGGGGACTTTTCTTTGGACGCTTCAAGATATATGGAGAGGCTGGAGTTTTCGGAGGAAGAATTTGCATCGGTTGAAGAAAGACTGAATCTGGTGAATACACTGAAGGCAAAGTTCGGACGTACTATAGAGGATGTTTTAAAGTACTACGAAGAGAAATCTTCGGAGCTTGAAAAACTAAGCAATCTTGATGAGTATCTTGGAAAGCTTACCCAAAATGTGGATAAGGCCTTGAAGGATTATAAAGATGCAGCACTTCGCTTAAGTGATTTGAGAAAGAAAGCGGCAAAAGAATTTTCGGAGCTTTTGTCAACGGAGCTTTTGGCATTAAGCTTTTTGGATGCCCGTTTCAGTGTGGACTTTGATACGAACGAAACACTTGTAAGCAAAAACGGAATGGATAAGATTGAGTTCATGATTTCCACAAATCCCGGCGAGCCCGTTAAACCCATAAGAAACGTGGCAAGCGGCGGTGAACTTTCAAGAATCATGCTTGCCATCAAAACCATTCTTGCAAAAAAGGATGAAGTGGATGCACTGATATTTGATGAAATAGATTCCGGTATAAGCGGACGTACCGCCTGGGAAGTGGCAGGAAGACTTTCGAAGCTTTCCACACAGCATCAGGTAATAGCCATTACCCATCTTGCACAGATAGCTTCAATGGCTGATTCGCATTTCGAAATTAAAAAATCCGTTGAGGACGGTTCAACGGTTACTGATATATCATGGCTTGACAAAGAAGGCGAAATCAGGGAGTTAGCAAGACTTTTAGGATCTGATTCCCCGGATGAGGCAACCCTTAATAATGCAAGGGAACTTAAGAAAAAGGCAAACGACAGGAAAAAAGAGAACTGATGGAGAAGACCGTAAACAGACAAAAACTTTATAGCGTGTTATTTGGTGCGGCTCTTTTGGTTTACGGAGGTTTACTGTTTTTCCTGTATTTTAAGCAGCTTCAGGCTGAGCCCTATGTGATGGGGCCATTTGAATCCGATACGGCTGCCCATGTTTTTCTGGCGGTGGAGGAGCATTACTATCACAGCCTTGCTGCGTTTATTTATATTCTTCTTTACAGCCTTCCGTTTTCACTGTATTCAACAGCCTTTGTACTGACTGTGGCTACGGTTCTTTCGGTAGTTTTTTCGGTGAAGCTTCTGGAGAAGATTGCCGGAGGTTTGGAAGTCAAACTTAGCAGGGGTCTTGCTTATCTTCTGGCTTTTGCATGTAATTTTCATGTGGCATTCTATGCGTCTTTTGTAAACAGAAAGCATTATATAGGTTATCAGTGCGCTAATATGTGGCACAATTCCACATACCTTTTTATGAGGCTTTTTGCGATTCTTACGGTTATCGTATTTTTGGATTTTTATAAAAAATACAGGGAAGATTTCAAATTAAAGGACTGGCTTTCTTTTACGGTGCTTTTGATGATTACCACCGGTTTTAAAGCATCCTTTTTGACGGTATTTGCACCTTTACTGGCAATTCTTCTTATAAAGGATTTGTGTAAGAAAACTCCTTTTTTGAAGGTTTTTTATATGGCACTTTCGGTTATTCCTTCTTTGGCTGTAATGGCTTTGCAAAGCATGGTTTTGGGAGGAGCAGGGAACGGATTTGTCATTGCACCTTTTAAAGCTCTCAGCCTGAGAGGAGACCATCCGAAGGTTGCGGTTGTTGTTTCGGTGCTGTTTCCTTTGATGGTTCTTTTCTGCAATCTGAAAAATGTATTTAAGGAAAAGATGTATTTCTGGACGATTGCTTTATGGGCAGTGTCGTTTCTGGAAGTGTTTTTACTGATTGAAACCGGTGAAAGAGCTTTGGACGGTAACTTTATGTGGGGTTATTCCATTGCGCTTTTCTTCCTTTTTGCGGTTTCGCTTCTGATGGCGATAAAGAGTTTTGTTAAGAATAGGGAGAAGATTATTTGCAAAGTTGGTTTTGCGGTGCAGATGGCTGTTTTTCTGTGGCATGTTGTAAGTGGTATCTGGTATTTTGTTTTGCTTCTTTCGGGGGGAACATACTTTGTGTGAAACTCAGTTTGACAGAACGGAAAAGTTGATAGGAAAAGAAGAGTCCGACAGCCTTCGAGACAAGACGGTTGCGGTTTTCGGACTTGGAGGCGTAGGCGGATTTGTGGCCGAAGCCCTTGCCAGGGCCGGAGTGGGAAAGCTTGTTATAGTTGATCACGACACGGTTAACATAACTAATATAAACCGGCAGGTGATAGCGCTTCATTCCACGGTGGGTATGAAGAAAACAGAGGCTTTTTCTTTGCGCCTTAAGGATATAAATCCTGATATTGAAATAGTGGCATATGACTGTTTCTTTTTACCTGAAAACAGTAGTATGATAGATTTTGAGGGCTTTGATTATGTGGCTGACTGTGTGGATACGGTTACCGCTAAGCTTGAGATAATCGGTAAGGCAAAGTCCTGCGGAGTAAAGGTTATTTCCAGTATGGGAACGGGAAATAAGCTTCGTCCGGAAATGTTTGAAATAACAGATATCAGTAAGACAAGTGTCTGTCCTCTTGCAAAGGTTATGAGAAAAGAGTGTAAGGACAGAGGTTTTATAGATGTGAAGGTTTTATACTCACGGGAAGAACCAGTGAGAACAGGCGAGAGGACGCCTGCAAGTATTTCTTTTGTCCCTTCCGTTGCGGGACTAATGATAGCGGGAGAGATAGTCAGAGATTTAATTGTTGAGGGGATGTAGGTTATGAAGAAGATTTTGTTTGCTGCAAGTGAAGGAGTGCCTTTTATTAAAACCGGCGGACTGGCTGATGTAGTGGGTTCCCTTCCTAAGTGCATAGACAAAAAGTATTTTGATGTACGGGTTATTCTTCCTAAGTACGCATGTATGAAGGAAGAGGTTAAAGCCAAAATGGAATACGTGACTCATTTCTATATGGACTTTAACTGGAAAAATGAGTATGTGGGAATTCTCACCGCAAAGGATGAGGATATAACCTATTATTTTATTGACAGCGAATTCTATTTCAGCGGTCCGAAGCCTTACGGAAATGATGCACTTTTTGAAATAGAGAAGTATGCATATTTTTCAAAGGCTGTTCTTTCGGCCCTTCCTTTACTGGATTTCCATCCGGATGTGATTCATTGTCATGACTGGCAGACCGGCCTTATTCCTGTGTATCTTAAGGAGCGTTTTCAGGGTTCCGAGTTTTACAGGGGAATCAAGAGTGTAATGACTATTCACAACCTTAAATTCCAGGGTAGATGGGGTGTTAAGGAAGTGCAGAGCATTACCGGTCTTTCGGATTATTTCTTTACGGCTGACAAGCTTGAAGCGTACAAGGATGCTAACCTTTTAAAGGGCGGCCTTGTGTACGCTGACGCCATTACAACCGTAAGCTCCACATATGCTAAAGAGATTATGACAGACTTTTACGGCGAAGGCCTTAACGGACTTTTGGGAGCAAGAGCCAATGATTTACGAGGCATTGTTAACGGTATAGATTACGAGGAATATAATCCCGCAACAGACAAAGCCATTAAGCATCCTTTTGATGCTATTACCTTCAGAAAAGAGAAGGTTAAAAACAAAACTGCGCTTCAGGCGGAGCTTGGTCTTGAGGTCAATCCCAAAACCATGATGATAGGTATTGTCTCAAGACTTACCGACCAGAAAGGTTTTGATCTTATCGCATATATGATGGATGAGATGTGTCAGGACAATGTTCAGTTTGTAGTGGTGGGAACAGGTGAAGAACGTTACGAGAACATGTTCAGACACTTTGACTGGAAATATAACAGCAAGGTTTCTGCCAATATATATTATTCGGAGGAGCTTGCACATAAGGTGTACGCAGCGTGCGATGCGTTTTTAATGCCTTCTTTGTTCGAGCCCTGTGGCTTATCACAGCTTATTGCCCTTAGATACGGAACATTACCCATTGTACGTGAAACAGGGGGCCTTAAGGACACTGTAGAGCCTTACAACGAGTATGAAAGCAAGGGAACGGGCTTTTCATTTACAAATTACAATGCCCATGAAATGCTTGCCTGCGTAAGAAATGCCGAGAGGATTTACTACGACAGAAAGCGTGAGTGGAACAAACTCATCGACAGAGCCATGGCTGCAGATTTCTCATGGCACAGAAGTGCGTTGAAGTATCAGGAAATGTACGATTGGCTGATAGGGTAAATGGGTATAAGAGTGCTTTGGGTTAACATAACTTGGCCCAGGTGAACGATTTGTTTAAATTTCAGTAATTCCGGTAACCGTAGAAGCCCCTTTTTAGGGGTTCGGTTACCGATTCAAACAATTCTAATCAATATCGGTATCTTTTTGGCGTTTAGTAGCCGCTTTTTGATACCGGAATCGGGAGTTTCTTCAAATATCGTTGATATTGCAATTCCCCAATTTGTTTTTTGACGAGAAAATGTAAAAAAAGAAAGGAAAAAATGAGAAAAGAATCAAATGAAAGATTGAATGTTCTCCCTTCTGATCTGATGGTCCGGATTTATGGAAGAATTGAACTATTGCGCAGAATTATTGCGCAGGCTGAGGCTCAGTATGCCTCAATGCCTGAGGGGAAATTGCATGTCCTTCCGGGCAAAAGTGAAGACCACTTCAGGTATTATGTAAGAATTGACCCTTCTGATAAAACGGGAGAGTACCTGGATAAAAATTGTGAAAGGCTGAAAGAATTGTACGCCGGGAAACGTTATTATGAGGAACTTTTAAAGAACACCAGGGATGAACTGGCTGTTTGGGAAAAAGCCGCGTCAAGATTAAAAGGCGACAGTATTCTAAATGCTTATGAGAAACAATCCATGGGTGTCAGGCAGTTAATAAATCCGTTCCTTATGGACGATGAAACCTTCATAAGAAAGTGGGAAAGCATTCCCTACGAAGGCCTTCCGTTTTCAGAGAATGACAAGTCTTCCCATTATTCGGAAAAGAAAGAGAGAATGCGTTCCAAAAGAGAAGTATTGATTGCCAATGCACTGGAAAAACGTGGAATCCCCTATAAGTATGAATGCCCCATAGTATTGAAAAACGGAGTGGTCAGATATCCTGATTTCACTGTACTTAGCCTAAAAGAAAGGAAAATCAAGATTTGGGAACATCTTGGCAGGATGGGAGATATGGAATATGTAAGAAAGAATCTGATAAAGCTTGATGAATATAAGCAATATGGATTTGTGCTGGGGAAAGATTTGCTGCTTTCGTATGAATTCTATGAAAATCAGCTGGGGGCTAAGGAGATAGAGGATATTATAGGGTTAATCTGAACTGTTTTTGAACCGGATGGGGCAAAAATGGTTAACATAAGTCGGGTAAGGTTAACGAATCTGGTTATATATGTCAATATCGGTAACGTTTTCAATCGGTTTAGGGTTGCGTCGATAACGATTTCTTTCCAAAGAACTGATATCGGTATACTTAAAGCCTTTTTCGGAGGTGAAAGTATACCGAAAATGAGTCTTTTTGCTAATATCGGTAAAACCGATACCTTAAAGATAAAAGAAATGATACAATGGGAAAAGGAAAACAATTTAGTAAAAGGAGAGAATCGATGATTGAAAGAATTAAAGAAAACATCGAAAGTTTTTTTGTGGGCAAAGAAGATGTTGTGGAAAACCTTCTGATTTGTCTTCTTGCAGGGGGACATGTGCTTTTTGAGGATGTTCCGGGTGTTGGAAAAACCACGTTGGCAAGAACTCTTGCAAATACTATAGATGCATCTTTCGGACGAATTCAGTTTACTCCCGATACACTTCCTTCGGATGTTACAGGTGTATCTGTATATAACAGCGCAAAAGGAACTTTTGAATACCGTGAGGGCGCTATTATGAAGCAGATTGTTCTGGCAGATGAGATAAACCGTACTTCACCAAAAACACAGGCTGCTTTACTGGAGGCCATGTGGGAAGGACAGGTAACGGTGGATGGTGAAAAGCATCTTTTGCCTGAGGAGTTTATGGTTATCGCAACCCAGAACCCGGTTGAATTTATAGGAACATATCCCCTTCCGGAGGCGCAGCTTGACAGATTTATGATGCGCCTTTCCATCGGGTATCCGGATCCGGCCTCTGAAGTGAAAATGGCCAGAAATATGTTAGAAGGAAAGACTCTTGAAAGCGTTAAGTGCGTTTGCAACGTGGAGGACATTATTTCCCTAAAAAAAGAAGTCTGTGAAGTAAAGGTAAGCGATAAGGTTTTGGAATATATTGATGAGATAGTAAATCTGACAAGAAAGGCTCCCGAGTTTGTACTGGGTGCAAGTCCCAGAGCTATGCTTTCCTTAGTGATGGCTTCTAAAGCGAAGGCTTTTCTTGCGGGAAGAAACTATGTTAAACCCGATGATGTGAAAGCAGTCAGTGTGAATGTCCTTCATCACAGAATGGCTCTTTCTTCCGAAGCAAAAATACGTAAGGAAAGTGTGGACAGAGTGTTGACCGCACTTATTCTTAAAGCAAAGGTTCCCATGGAGTAAGTATGTGGAAAAGCAGAATTGTCTGGCTGGGGCTTTTTATATTGTCATTAATAGGGATATCTTTTTACGGCAAAACCATTAGCTTTTGCTTTTTCTATGCTGTTCTTTTGGTGCCTGTTTTTTCTCTTTTATATATTTTTCTGGTGTATCTTACATTCAAAATTTATCAGCGTGTTGACGGAAGCGATATTGTGGCAAATGAACCGGTTCCTTATTACTTTACACTTCAAAACGAAGGCTTTTTGAGCTTTGCGGGAATAAGGGTTAAGTTTTTCGGGGATTTTTCCAAAATAGGGGAGCTTGATGATAACAGGGAATACGAGCTGTTTCCTTCGGAGGGTGTTAAGCTTTCCACCACACTTTGCTGCAAATACAGGGGAGAATATGAGGTGGGCATTGAAAGAGCCGAAATTACCGACATTTTCCGCCTCTTTAAAATATCCTATAGGAACAAAGAAACATTAAGGGTTACCGTAAGGCCGAAAATGATTTTTGTTCCGGGACTTAAAAGCGAAAGCTCGGAATTAATGTCTGCACGGGATTCCTTTATAAACAAGAATACTCCAGATGTGCTTTCAAGAGAGTATGAA
>JAZLJG010000029.1:0-11247 GCA_045617745.1 Lachnospiraceae bacterium
ATAATAATTGATGAACCTGAGATAATAGGTAATGCATTACCTATCATAGGAAGGGCATTTGAACCATTTCGTGGGCGAATAGTAAAACTACATTTATGTGCATTTTGGCCGACTAGAGAAATCATTACGGTTAAATTAGAAAAATAAGTCTTTTATTGATATATCACTGCGAATAAATGTACAGAGGTACAATGAATCGGTAGATATAGATAAATTTTTATCGATTTATGGCACACAGACAAATCCCAGCTTGTCGAATTGATATGACAGATTATTTTAATCATATGGAATAAGTAGATTCTTATTTTACAAGTATGAATTTGCAAAAAGAAGGAAAAAGCGCATGATAAAACTTTATATTCCACAATACAATGACCTATGGTTTAGAAAAATGTTTATGAAAGACGAAGATACAATGTCGTACAATCACGCCTGGGGTGGAACAATTGATTTTCCAGAGGAACAATGGAAGGACTGGTATCAATATTGGATTGTTGAAACAAATAGTAAAAGATTTTATAGATACTTGGTTAATGAAAACAATGAATTTGTCGGTGAAATTGCTTATCATTTCGATGAAGAAGAAAGCAAATATATAGCAAATATTATTGTGTATTCCAAATATCGTGGTAAGGGATATGGACGCGAAGGACTACAATTATTGTGTCAGGCCGGCAAAAGTAATGGTTTAAATACAATATATGATGATATTGCTATTGATAATCCTTCAATTGCTCTTTTTTTGTCGTTAGGGTTTGTTGAAGAATACCGAACGGACGAAATAATAATGCTGAAGAAACAATTATAAATAACACATCTGAAAATACGGATAGTTTTGAAAAAACCATTTTGGGTCTCCGGCAAGTCTCATCTTGTTCATAGCAACCTCCGTTCTTTCAAAACCTCCGCATTTTAGAATGTTTCTTACTGTTACTTAATCACCAGTCTGCCTTCAACAGCCTGATACAATAACTGGTTGTTCTCCAGGTACTCCTGAATAATCTGGAAGCAGGATGTGGAAATCACTCTTGCCTTTCCGAACTCCTTCTCCACTTCATTAATATCCAGATCGAAAATCTCGGTGAAATTTAAAAAATGGTACTTCTGCATTCCGATACTGAAAACCTTGTCATCCTCAAGGGGAACACCCATAAAATTGAACTTCTCAAAGGAATGGGTTTGCTGATTATACACTATTTCAATTCCCTTTGATAACTGATAAAACTCGGTATGTGCCCCCGGAAGAAGTGCTTCATCCCTAAGCATATATTTCATCATTGCCTTGAAATGCTTTCCGGAAATCCTGAACATATAAACAGGATCGTCGTAAGGGAAATTCTCCATAAGTGACTGAAGAGTAACAATAGGGCCAAGTTCCTTGGTACGTATGCTTCCCGATCCCATAAGAAACGCATCCGTTCCCAAAGATTCCTTCATCAAATCTGCGAACAAATCGCCTATCTGAGTCTCACGGTATCTTGTAGGATGGGTTAGCTTTTCGGAAAACCTTGTTATTACCCTGTTATACTTTGCATCGGTCTTGTCCTTGAAACCGTTAATAAGCTTCTCAATTTCCTCATCATAAGGACAGTTTTCTGCATTGACGGGAACCGTTCTCCATTCATAGGAATCTACCGCATTCCTGTCCGTATCAATCATAATATCAAATCGACCGATCTGGTCAGTGCCTGTTCCTGCCTGAACTATCACCACTCCGTTCTCTTCAATAGCCTTTTCGGGAAGGGTATGTGAGTGTCCTCCGATAATAACATCAACACCCCATGCAGGGTCCAGAAGACGTGCTAACTCAATATCCTTTTCATAACCTATATGAGTCAAAAGAACGGTAAAGTCAATATCCATAGCATTGTGTGCATTACAGATTTTGCCTACTTCATCGGCTGCGTCTTCCACGTTTACAAGAGAGCCGATCATTCCGTCCATGTTCTTGGTCTGAGCGATAACCTCCTCGGTAAGGATACCGATAAAGAGTATTTTCATCCCGCCGATTTCTATTATCTCGTAAGGCTTAAAAAGTCTTGCACCGTTCGTACTTATATGAAGGTTGGCATTGATAATGGGGAACTTGGCCATCTTCTCAATAAAAAGAAGGTGTGTTACGCCATAGTCCGTTTCGTGATTTCCCAAAGTTACAATGTCCGGAGCCAGCATGTTCATAATTTCCACTGTTGAAAGGCCCTTAAACTCAGAATCGATAATTGAACCTCTGAACATATCTCCGGCAACGCAGTAAAGAACATTGTCCTCCTCTGCACGTACCTTGTTAATGTAGCCTGACAAGTACGAAACGCCCCCCACGAGCTTTTCGTCCACATTCTCTGCAAGGAAATCTCCGTGCATGTCATTGGAATGTAAAATAGTTAATTTGGTTAAGTTTTTTGCAGCCATAAGGCCTCCCTTTCTCCCCTATTTATCAAAACACACTTCTATTTTATTACTTCTTCACCTCTTCTTCAATAAAGCCTATGAATCTTTCAACACTCATTGCGCCAATATCCTGTTTGTCTTCTTCTGCATCACGAAGCCTTACCGAAACAGAACCGTCAGCCTGTTCTTTTTCACCTACTACAAGTATGTAAGGTACCTTTTCAAGCCTAGCCTCACGAATTTTAAGCCCCAGTTTCTCGCCACGTTTATCAACTTCAACTCTCACATTTGCCTCAAGAAGCTTTTTCTCCACCTCCAAAGCATAATCAAGGTACTTATCCGATACAGGCAAGACCTTTGCCTGTACAGGAGAAAGCCATGCGGGGAATTTGCCTGCATAGTGCTCGATAAGAATACCTACAAATCTGTCTATGGAGCCGAACACTACTCTGTGAAGCATTATGGGTCTGTGCTTTTCCCCGTCTTCTCCTATGTAATCCAGCTCAAATCTCTGGGGAAGCTGGAAATCAAGCTGAATCGTACCGCACTGCCACGTTCTTCCGATGGAGTCCTTAAGATGGAAATCAAGCTTCGGACCGTAAAATGCTCCGTCTCCTTCGTTAATAACGTAAGGCTTGCCCATTCCTTCCACCGCTTTCTTCAAAGAATTCGTAGCAAGCTCCCACTCCTCATCGCTTCCTATGGAGTTTTCGGGCCTCGTGGACAGTTCTATTTCATAATGGAATCCGAATCTTCCGTAAAATTCTTCGATAAGCCTCATAACTCCCTGAATCTCGGACTCCACCTGGTCCTCTCTCATAAATATATGGGCGTCATCCTGCGTAAAGCATCTGGCACGCATCAGGCCGTGAAGCGTACCTGCCTTTTCCGCTCTGTGCACATTTCCAAGTTCAGCAACCCTCATGGGGAACTCTCTGTAGGAATGCATTTTGGATTTATATACCAGCATTCCGCCGGGGCAGTTCATGGGCTTTAAAGCATAGTCCATGTCGTCCACACTCGTCGTGTACATATTTTCCCTGTAATGGTCCCAGTGTCCGGACGTTTCCCAAAGATGCCTTAAAAGCATGGGAGGCGTGGAAATCTCTTCGTAGCCTTCTCTTCTGTGAATTTGTCTCCAGTATTCGATTAAAAGGTTCTTTAAAATCAATCCCTTTGGAAGATAAAAGGGAAGACCCGGCCCCTCATCGAACAATGCAAAAAGCTCCAGCTCCTTACCTAACTTTCTGTGGTCTCTGGCCTTTGCCTCCTCCAGCATGTGAAGGTACTCCTCCAGTTGAGCAGCCTTCGGGAAGGAAATTCCGTATATTCTCGTAAGCATTTTGTTCTTCTCACTTCCCCTCCAGTAAGCTCCTGCTAGGGAAAGAAGCTTTATCGCCTTTATCTGGCACGTATTGGAAATGTGAGGTCCTGCGCAAAATTCCCTGTAATCTCCCTGACTGTAAAAACTTATTTTTTCCCCTTCCGGAAGTTCCTTAATAAGTTCCACCTTGTAAGGCTCTCCGATGCTCTCCATGTAAGCAATTGCTTCTTCTTTGGATTTTTCCTCCACCTGAAATGACAAAGATTCTTTTACAATCTTTCCCATCTCCTCTTCAACTGCCTTTAAGTTTTCCTCTGAGAAGGCAAAAGAAAACTCAAAATCATAATAGAATCCGTTTTCAATAGCCGGACCTATACCGCACTTTGCATCCGGATACAGCCTTTTTACCGCCTGTGCCAGCACATGGGCGCTGCTGTGCCAGAATGCCTTCTTCCCTTCTTTGTCTTCGAAACCGTACTCCTTGATTTCTCCGTTTCTCAAAATAACTTTCATTGTTTCTCCTTTCTGCCATCAGGCAAACACGATTATTTGAAACAACATAAGAAAAGCACCCCAAAGATAATCCTATGGATTATCTTAAGGGTGCATTTAGCACGGTTCCACCTTAACTTTTCACTTCAGACTCTAACAAGTCCTATCCTTTAACGCAGGCTCACGATAACGCTTACTTGGTTCGGCGTTACAGCTCGGGAATGGTTTTCGTCTGCCGCTTTCATAAGTAACTTCCACCAAATGTTACTCTCTCTGGATGTTCACATGCAAACTACTCTTTTCCGTCGTCGCTTTTCTTATGTTATTGAGTGAATATTATCAGACAACTATTCTGCTGTCAACTTTGAAATAATTTTCTTATTGATTCTTATAAGATAAAAAATTGTGGCTGCTGCTGACATAACCTCAGCAATGGGGAATGACCACCACACATAGTCCACTTTACCAAGCATAGCCAGCAAATAAGCAGCAGGCAAAAGAACAACAACCTGACGCATAATGGATGTTACCATACTGTACACGCTCTTTCCAAGTGACTGGAACAGGGTACCGGTAATAATACAGAATGCTGCAACAGGGAAATGCACACCAATTATTCTGAGGGCAGGAACACCAATCTCAAGCATGTAATCGGAAGCATCGAAAAATCTTAAAAGTGTTGCGGGAATCAGTTCAAAAAGAAGTGTTCCCACAGACATAATCAAAGTCGAGTAGAACCAGGCAAGCTTCCAGGTCTTCAAAAGACGCTCCTTCTTTCCTGCACCGTAGTTATAGGCAATAATCGGAACAACGCCTCCGTTCATACCAAAGATAGGCATGAATATGAAGCTCTGAAGCTTGTAATATACACCGAATACAGCCACAGCGGTTGTGGAGAATGATACCAGAATCTTGTTCATGGCATAATTCATAAAGGAACCGATACACTGCATAACGATTGAAGGAACTGCGATAATGTAAATATCCTTTATCATCCCAAGGTCCGGTCTGAAGCCTTTAAAGTTTAGCTGTATTTCTTTGTTCTTGGTCATATTAAGAATAATTGCGAAGACTGCTGCCACAATCTGGCCGATAATTGTCGCTACCGCAGCACCCTTAACACCCATTTCAGGAGCACCGAAAAGACCGAAAATGAAGATGGGATCTAAAATAATATTGATGATGGCACCGGTTCCCTGGGTAATCATGGTAAGCGTGGTCCGACCTGTGGATGTCAAAAGTCGTTCAAACATTGTCTGCATGAAAATACCGAAGGACATTGTCATTACGATGGACAAATAGTCAACACCATACTGTACTATCTCGGGGTCATTGGTAATACTGGTGTAAAAAGGCTTTACAACTGTAAGTCCCAATATTAAGAACAGCACATAGCTCAGAACTGCAAGGAAAATACCGTTAAGCGCAGCCTGGTTTGCTCTGTTTTGGTCCTTTGCACCAAGCGCCTTTGAAAGAATTGCATTTACACCGACACATGTACCGATTGAAACACCGATCATCAAAGTCTGTAAGGGAAATGCAAGAGAAACAGCCGTAAGGGCGTTCTCACATATTTTTGATACGAAAATACTGTCCACGATGTTGTAAAGTGCCTGTACAAGCATTGAAATCATCATGGGAAGTGACATGGTAATAAGTAATCTGTTTACGGGCATGACGCCCATCTTGTTTTCATGAATGTTTTCCAATTTCTTCTCTCCTAAAAAAGTCTACCGTACATTTTAAACACAATAAAAAATTACTGTCAATTGTGATAATACTGAAAAGCAAAAAGAAAAGGCATCCTTTTTGTTCAGGATGCCTTTAAAATCTTAGAAATCACAGGATCTGGGTGTTCTGGGATATGGTATTACGTCACGGATGTTTTCAACGCCTGTTAAATACATGATAAGACGTTCAAATCCCATACCAAATCCGGAGTGTACACAGCCGCCGTATCTTCTGGTGTCAAGATACCAGTCGATGGGTTCTTTGTCCACGCCCATCTCTTCCATTCTCTTCAAAAGAACCTCCAGGTTCTCTTCTCTCTGGCTGCCGCCCATAAGCTCGCCTGCCTGGGGAACAAGAAGGTCTACTGCAGCAACGGTCTTTCCGTCAGGGTTAACCTTCATGTAATATGCCTTAATATCCTTGGGCCAGTCTGTAACAAATACAGGGCCTCCGAAATAGTCTACGATATATTTCTCGTGTTCTTTGGCAATATCTTCACCGTAATCGGGCTCGAATTCCCACTTGCAGTCAGCCTTTTTAAGAATGTCGATAACGTCGTGGTGAGGGATTCTTGTAAACTTGGAATTTACAAGGCCTGTAAGCTTTTCCTTAAGTCCCTTGGACACAAATTTATCGAAGAAATCAATCTCTTCGGGGCAGTTATCAAGGACATACTTAACAACGTATTTAAGCATTTCCTCCTCAACATCCATAAGTCCTTCAAGATCGCAGAATGCCATCTCCGGCTCAATCATCCAGAACTCGTTTGCATGGGTCTGGGTGTTGGAGTTTTCGGTTCTGAAGGTAGGACCAAAGGTATAAATGTCGCCGAAAGCCATGGCGAAGGTTTCGCCCTGAAGCTGTCCGGAACCTGTAATAAAGGACTGCTTACCAAACAAATCCTTTGAGAAATCAACCTTGCCTTCTTCTGTCATGGGAAGTTCGTTCATGTTGAAGGTAGTAATCTTGAACATCTGGTCGGAACCTTCACAGTCAGCACCTGTAATAAGGGGTGTGTGAACGTAAAGATACCCTCTGTCCTGGAAATATGTATGTACTGCCATAGCAGCTACGCTACGTACGCGGAAAACTGCTGAAAACAGATTTGTTCTGGGACGAAGATGTGCCACTGTACGAAGATATTCTCTTGTGTGACGCTTAGGCTGTATAGGGTAATTTTCAGGGCAGTCACCCAGTAAAGTAACCTTTGTAGCCTTTACCTCAAAGGGCTGCTGATTTTCAGGTGTAAGTACAAGGGTACCTACAACCTCAACGCTTGCGCCAACTCTGATTTTGGAGATATCGTCGAAATTATTAAGTCCCTGCTCGTAAACCACCTGTAAATTTTCAAAAAACGATCCGTCGTTTACGTTAAGGAATCCAAACTGTGCCTGTGCGCGGTTAGTACGTACCCAAGCGCAGATGGTCACTTCTTTGGAAGCATATTCAGAAGTGTTTCTGAACAGCTGCTTAATTCTAGTTCTCATCTTATCCTCCTATAATTTAAACAATATGTTTTATAATACCAAGTTTTTAGGATTTTTCAATCATTTTTTGCTCTTTAGCTGTCTAAAGCAGATATTTTACTATAAGGATGTCTATGGTACGTACATCCAACGGGTACTGAGAGGTTTCAAAAGACATAATAAAGTTGTCTCCCGGGAAAAAACCATTCTTTTGATATATGTCTATTTTAGGTATATTCTTGGAAACATATCTGAAGTCATCCATCTTTCCAAAGTGCTCCAATATCACTTCTTTCCGCTTTCTTACATTCAGGGCCTGTCTTTTCGCTATTTCCTGCTCCAGCATCTCTGCCCGATTGCGGATTTGACTATATAAGTCAACGCTCCATTGCTCCTGTGAATAGTAATATTTCGCACTGCCCATCCTTTTTCCTCCTTTTTGGCAATAATAATCAAACAATTTTCTTAGCTTATTGCCGCTCAAAAGAACCCTTCCGGAAAAAGGCAATAATTCCACCTACTCCCCGCCAAATTATGGTCCGTTTGATGTTCTTTTGCTTAGTGCCAGCAATAAATTTATATAACATTGGGATAATTATGGTCACGATACCCGAATGCGGGTTAAAAGTGGCAATAAATATTGAGAAGATACATACTATTATTGCCCTTTTAGAAAACAGATAAAAAAACAGGCAATAATATTATTATTTCGGGCTGGAATTATTGCCCGTTCTTCAGAAAAAAGCCTAGAAGGCCTTTGTCGTGGTAATATTGTACACCCAGAAGTGGCTTGAATTCAAGTATTTATAGGAAAAAATGAAAAAATAGTATATAATAACTCAGATTGGAGAAATGACATGACTATTACCGATGAGCTCTATGAAATAAGCACTAAAAAAGCAAAATCCGTTGTGTGGGTTCTTTCGGACCTTCAGCAGAGTGTTTACGACAATATGAAGCGTTGTCTCGACCTTTGTATGGAGGACTACGAATCACTTGGGAAACCCGCCGAAGCCATATGGTACCTTGGCGACGCAGTGGAGGGAACCGATCCCGACAATATATCAAGAATGGTTAATGACCAGGAGAAAGCATTCAGTGCCCTTAATGTTCCCCTTACCTATGTATGCGGTAACCACGATTACGACTTCTGTGCAAAAGCCATCAGAGAAGGGCGCAAAGAAAGACTTTACATTCCTTTTTACGATATGGTAAAGACCCACAAAGACTGGCACGTGGCGAAAAGCCCCAGCGACCCTTACTTTACACAGGATCTCAAGGATTTTAAGCTTTTCTGTTTTCAGGACCATATAGCAGAGGACCTTTCATGGCTTTCTACCCACAACATGATAAGGTCGGGCCGTGAAGTTTACCCCTACAAAAAGGAATACTTCGAAAACATCAGAAAAGAAATGAAGGAATGCGGCAAACCCGTAATAACCATCGGTCACACCTCATTTCCCGGCGGAAACAGGGATTTCGAATCAGAGATAACAAGTCAGATTCTTCCCCTTCCTATGAATGTACGGCTACATTTATACGGCCACTCCCACATCGGAGAGTACACCTGGCCCAGAGAAAAGGCCTTCTCCCAGATTGGCTGGGTTAACTGGCAGGACATTCCCCAGATTGACGTTGCAAGCTTTGAAAACATCAGAGGCTGCTACTGCCATTCTGTTATCTTACATATTTACGAAGACAATTCCTTCGGCATTTTCTTCAGGAATCACGACAAACACCGTTTTGAATCCTCATACTTCCCCGCTTACGAGAAATGTGAGAAAGAAAACGGCTACGAAGAACATGTTCCCAGAATTCTTGAAATGATCGAATCCTTCAAAAAGACAGGAAGGAAAATATGAACCTTATAACCATCAAAAATCTTACAAAAGCATATACTGACAAAGTCCTTTTTAAGGATGTGGACTTTTCCCTTGAAGAAGGCGAAAAGGTAGGGGTTATCGGTATAAACGGAACCGGCAAATCCTCCCTTTTACGAATCATCGCAGGTATCGAAGAGGGGGACTCAGGTGAGTATACCAAGGGAACCAATGTAGTTATTAACTACCTTCCCCAGAACCCTGATTTCGATAAAGACATGTCCATATACGACTACGTAATCAAAGAAAACGCTTCGATTCATCAGGACCGGTCCATTGAAGGAGATGCCAAAACCATCCTTAACAAACTTGGCTTCGAAGACTACTCCACACCCATCGGGCAGTTATCCGGAGGCCAGAAGAAAAAGGTAGCTCTTGCCGCCGCACTTCTTTCCAAAAGCGAAGTTCTTGTGCTTGATGAGCCCACAAACCATTTGGACAACAACATGACCGAATGGCTTGAAGACTGGCTGAAGTCCTACAAGGGAGCCCTTGTAATGGTTACCCACGACAGATATTTTCTGGACCTTGTCTGCAACAGAATCGTGGAGCTGGACAAAACAAAGCTCTATTCCTACAAAGAAAACTATGAAGGCTTCCTTTCCCTGAAGGCTGAGCGTGAAGCCATGGCAGCCTCCACCCAGAAGAAGCACGAAAATATACTGAGAAAAGAAATAGCATGGATTCAGCGAGGTGCCAGAGCCCGCTCCACCAAGCAAAAAGCCCACATCCAAAGATACGAGGCCCTAAGAGACGAAGAAAAAATCGTATTGGACGGTTCCGTGGAGCTTGAGGCCCTCTCCTCCCGTCTCGGAAAGAAGACCATAGAGATTAAAAATCTTTCAAAGGCCTATGGTGATAATGTTCTCATAAAGGATTTCACCTACACCTTTTTAAAAACCGACCGTGTAGGAATTCTGGGCCACAACGGCTGTGGAAAAACCACTCTGATGAAACTGATAACCGGCGAATTGAAACCGGACAGCGGTACCATTGAAATCGGAGATACCGTTAAAATCGGTTATTACTCTCAGGAAGCCGAATCCATGGACCCTGCTGAAAAGGTTATTGACTACATAAAGGATACGGCAGAAATAATAAAGACCGAGGACGGTTACATTACCGCTGCCCAGATGCTTGAAAAGTTTTTGTTCGAAGGCTCCCTTCAGTATCAGCCCATCGGAAAGCTTTCAGGAGGTGAAAAGCGACGCCTCTACCTTGCAAAGGTCTTGATGGAGGCTCCCAACGTGCTTATTCTGGACGAGCCCACAAACGACCTGGACATTTCAACTCTTTGCATACTTGAGGACTTTTTGGATTCCTTCCGTGGAATTCTCATAGCGGTATCCCACGACAGGTACTTTTTGGACAGAGTTGCAAGGCGCATGCTTACCTTCGAAGACAATGGGGAAATAAAACTTTACAACGGCTCATACACCGAGTACTACACTGAAAAGAAAGCCTCACAGGACAATGCCCCTTCCGAGGCAAAAGCCTCAACATCCGGTGCAGAGGCTTATAAGCTTCAGAAGGCCCAAAACCAGAAGCTTAAAATGACTTTCAATGAGCAGAAAGAATACGCAACCATTGAAGACGACATAGCCAAACTTGAAGACAAAATATCCGATCTTAATAAGTCTCTTAACGACCCCAAAATCAGTTCGGATTTTGTCAAGCTGAGCGCTCTTTCCAAAGAAAAAGAAGAAACCGAAGCCCTTCTGGACGAAAAAATGGAGCGTTACCTCTATCTGGAGGATCTGGCAGAAAGAATACGGTCAAGCGAAAAATAGAGACAAAAAAGCAAGAAGCGATAAGTTTACTTATCGCTTCAGACTGAAGACAAAGTCCAAGGTTTTGAAGCCTTGGGCTTTCTTTTTGCCTCTTGCGGTTTACATAACTATGCTTTTGTGCTATAATAATAGTACGAGGTTATGGCTTATGATGACACAGGAAAACGAAAAAGTTA
>JAZLJG010000030.1:0-4634 GCA_045617745.1 Lachnospiraceae bacterium
TAACTTTTTCGTTTTCCTGTGTCATCATAAGCCATAACCTCGTACTATTATTATAGCACAAAAGCATAGTTATGTAAACCGCAAGAGGCAAAAAGAAAGCCCAAGGCTTCAAAACCTTGGACTTTGTCTTCAGTCTGAAGCATCTCTACGTGAGATGCTTTTCAATTCCTATTTACCATATAGAAGCGATTTTTTCATCGGAATCAAAATTTCAATTCTGTTGGTTTTCTGATCGTGAACCATACAACGCAAATTTCCTGCAATCCTCTGCCTAGGGCACTTAAAGGCATTGTGGAATACCAGAGTGACGTGCCTTGTATCCGCACCTGGATACGCATTCTCATACCTGCGTAAGAACCTTCTAAGCTGGGTGTTTGAATAATTCATTATCCTTCTCCTTTCACTATTTCTCACTATACGTATTTACGTATTCTGTAGCAAAGTAGTAATAATTATCCCTGTAAAGTACAAAACAAGTAAAACCACATTTGATACGTTCGTAATCTTTCTACTACTTCGCCTAACTTCTTCAATCAAATTTTCGTTATTTGAATTTTCAGTTTCTTCCAAAATGTCTCTATTATACTTTCCCGTCATATCACCCTCCAATAACATGCTTACCTAAAACTTTCCGTAATACCTTTCAACATAGGCAAGCATTCTGTTTTGAAATAAATAGTCTTTAAGTATTTTTTTTATAGAACTCTTAGCTTCTTTTCGCAATGAATTTGAGGCTTTTCCCGTACCTATTGAATCGCAAAATAAATCAACACATATTTTTAGAGCATCAACATCCGCTAGTTCAATAGTTTCAACCTTAGCTTCTGATTCGCTGATCTGCTTATTTTTAAACAGTGATCCACAATAACAGAAATTCTTAAATAATTTTACTTCACCATTCATTTCTGTATCCGCATTCAATAGAGCTCTGGTAAATCCAGACAAAGATTTTGCCGGCATAGCCAGTTCGTTGTTACTTATGAGCTTAACTTTTATGCCATAATCAGTTATTTCTTCTATGGCCATTTTTCTACCACTTCTTTTATAAACAGCACTTGCATTAACCCAGTCTGCTGCATACTCGAATATAGGTTTTCCATTAAATAATACGTCCTTAATGTCAGTAAACTTCTCTTTACAATTCCTATTTGCGGGACACAGTTCCAGATAAACTACAGAATTCATTTTCTATTTCTCCTTATACGTAATAGTATACCATCGAGTTTCTATTTGTAAAGTTGAATCTTATTTTTATTGCATTTTAACTCCGTTTGTGTTAAACTGTGTTAAAAATAACACTTTAATAGGAGGTAAATATGTTAACCCCAAACAACACTTTAGCTAACAACAGAGAACCTGATTTAAGAAGAGGCATTGATTTCATCAAGCCTGAAGCTTCTGTACTTCTATCACATTTGAGTGGAAACACAGATATAGGATCATTCATTGATAATTTCATTCCAGAAACGATGGATGAAAATATGTTCAAAAGTTGTCTTATCTCAGCAATAGAAGAAAAAAAGTATACCAATTTTGCAGATGAAATATACGGTATACCGATATCTGCCAAGCTCGAAAACAACAAACTCTACATATACATACTAGTAAAACATGTTGTATACGTCTACGAAGACAAGCATCAAAACGGAAGCGTAGAAGTTTTATCTTTGGATTTGGCTTATTTTAACCAAATTGGCGCCAGCAAATCTGCTTTCGGTCCAACTGTACAGGAATTCTATTTTATGAACAAAGAGGGCGGTCCCTATACAGTTATTATTTTTGAAGGGAAAACTAAATGAATTGTTGTATATAAAGAATTCAAACGGGATATGTTCATACTTGAACATATCCCGCTAAATACATCTATTCCAAATCCGCTGGAGCAAGTAAAAGACCTCTGAGAACCTCGGAGGCCATATACAACGGGGTCCCTCATCCGCTACGCTGCGGTCCTCCCTATTGTCTTTTATACTGGATTTATAAGTACCTTCTTATTTATTCAAAAAAGTATATTAATAGTCCATATTAATTACAATCAACATACAAAAAGAACTCGCCGCAATGCAAACACATAAATAGATATCCCTGCATGCCGCCTCCGTTAGTCATGTTTTCTTTTACATCCTCTATATCAAATCCGTTAAGTTCCTGATTGTAATTCTTTTCAATCATGCCATCCAAACCCATCTCAACAAGGTCAGCCCAGCCGACATATTTAATGAATGCACAATAATCGTCACAATGAGCTATCCAGTATTCCTGCTGCCAGCCTGTATATCCCGGTGTACGTCGAGTCAGTTCCTCTAACTTCTTTTCATCCGAAACATCGTCAACAGCTGCAGCGTCTTGAAATTCTCCGTCAAATTTTTCTGCTGCCGCACCCGAAGAGATACACATCGGGCATAAACATTCAACTTCTTCAACGCTATAGAACGGCGCCTCATACCATATATCTGTTTTCTTTTTACAACAGTCGCACGTTCTTTCTTCACCTTGAATAAATGCTCCCGTACCAATTGGATCGGGATGATACTTAAAGCTTGGAATATCCATTTTTTCTCCCTTGTGTTTTCCACGCAATAATCCCAAAAGACTCATTTTCCCCTCCAAAATAGTTTTCTATGCTATACCATTCAAAGTTCCAGTCACCCGGGAACCCAGAATTTCTATAAAACCATCACAAGTGTCCCAGCCGCAATAAGCACACACCCTATAGCCGACCTTACCGTAAACTCCTCATGCAAAAATACAAATGCCAAAATGAGAGTTATTACCACACTTAGCTTATCTATTGGCACAACCTTTGATGCTTCGCCCATCTGCAAGGCCTTGTAATAGCATAACCAGGAAGCTCCCGTTGCCAAGCCTGACAAAATCAAAAACAGCCAGCTCTTTCTGCTTATTTCGTTTATTCCGCTCTCTGCATGAGTCAAAAAAACCATTACCCATGCAAATACCACTACAACAATTGTACGAATGGCAGTTGCCAGATTTGAGTTAACTCCATCAATACCTATCTTTGCAAGTATTGAAGTTATAGCAGCAAATACTGCTGAGAGAATTGCAAAAACAATCCACATCTTAATTACCTCTTTCAAAGCAAAATAGGAATTTCTTGCCACTTATTATATCTTTCTCCCGGCGCAATCACTACGAAAATTTCTATTAACTCTTTCTTTTCGTCTTGCCCAAAATGCTCAGTCCATATTCCGGATAGTTTCCTATAAGGGCTTCCCGTTTCCCGCATAAGCTAATTTCTGTTTGCGTGCCAATTCAGTCAATGTTTCTCCCGCAATTCGGTATACGGTCCATTCATTCATAGGCTCAGCCCCGAGCGAAAGGTAAAAATCAATGCTTGGTTTGTTCCAATCCAGACACCACCACTCAAGTCTTCCGCAACCACGCTCAACTGCTATCTCAGCCAGTTTTTTCAGGAGTCCCTTTCCATAGCCTTTCCCTCTGTACTGAGGTATTACATACAAATCCTCCAGGTAAATGCCGGCTCTGCCCAGAAAGGTTGAAAAATTGTGGAAAAACAAAGCAAATCCCACTTCTTTGCCATTCTCCAATGCAAAAATAACCTCTGCTTTATTCTTCTCAAAAATCCACTCCCTTAATGAATCCTCATCGGCCACCACTTCATCGAGCATTTTCTCATACCCGGCCAGTTCCTTTATAAACCATAAGATTAACGAAGCATCCTCTGCGTTAGCAAATCTGTATTCCATGCCAGCACCTCCATTTTCCCAATGAACCCCTATCCCCGTCCCCAAGGTTCAGATCTACTGATTCAATTCTGCTATGATATTTGCTACTTCCTCGGGTTTATCCGCCTGAGGAGTATGACCGCATCCCTTGATTTCAAAGAATGCCTTATCGGGTGCCGTTATGTCTTCATAGTATTTCTTGGCATAAGACGTTGCACAGGTAAAATCCTGCTCGCCGCTTATGAAATAAACCGGTACTTCAAAATCAGTTCCGTATATTCTGATATCATTTGCCACTTCTCCCCAGAAAAAGTATTCCAGCAAAGCAGGATAGCGTTCATACATTTTCTCAGAGCTCGAATTGTCAATAAACATCCATCTCATATCATCAATACCAAGATATGGAGAAAATGCTCCGTGAATAAATGCTCTTTGCGGTACATCAGGGGCATTATAAGGTGCTGTAAGCGAACGCAGTTCTGATATTGTGAATCCGGGGTCTGCCTGAAAGGCTTCAAATGCGGCATCCAAAGCCGTCACATCATCACCGGCCTTTAAAGCCTCGCTCCTTGCGTGTTTATACCCCTCTTCTTCTGCCGGAACGAAATTCGCAACCTGTCCGATACAGATTGCCTTTTCTATTTTCTCAGGATGAAGAAGTGAATATCTTACCGCCAATACCGTTCCCCATGAATGGCCGAGAACAGTAACTTTTTCCTTGCCGAACCGGTCACATGCGTAGTCTGCCAGCGCATCAATATCCTCCAGAAGCTGTTCTACCGTAGCCGTTTTACCGTTAGCATCAAGGTTCTTGTTCTTGTAATATGTTCTTCCGCATCCGCGCTGATCCCACGTGATATATGTATAATCATCAAGAAGATAATCCATATAAGAATAATCCATCATTCCGTCAGGACCACCGGGTCC
>JAZLJG010000031.1:0-2962 GCA_045617745.1 Lachnospiraceae bacterium
TTACTCGAGTCAAAAATCAATTTCACGCTGAGCAGTGGATTCAGCTGATTAAAGAATGCCAGTCAAGCGGTATGCGTGTTGACGACTGGTGCACTGCAAATGATATATCCAGACATGCTTATTATTACTGGTTAAGAAAACCCCGGTTGGTGCAATATTGGCAATTGAGCATGGCAATCCTTATGACAGTGCATTAGCGGGCTTTCACCAACTGAGAACTCTTGCCGCAGCGGGTGTATTTGACAAGGCTGCCGCTATTATGACCGGCAAGATGGATGATACCTCAAGATATTATCTGCGTAAGGTTATTAATGAAGAAGTTCACAGGGAAGACATGGTTATTCTGGAAAACGTTGACTTTGTTCATCGTACTCCTATGACTGTCCTTCCCACCGGCGCACTGTGCGAAATAGATTGCAGTAGCAATAAATTCTCCATTCTCGAAGCAGGGACAAAATAGTAAAAATGAGCGAGATTTTGAAGAAATCTGTTCCTTTTGAACTTGTGAATTGATAGAATAGAGTGTGTGGGTTGGCATAAATATGCATCTATGAGTGCAGCAACATACACGACATTGCTTATCAGTAAGCTACCATTGTAATGGATTAATGTTGGAAGAAATATCAAAATGTTTTTAGTTTTAAGGAGCGGGATATGAAAGAAAAATATTATCGTCTGGGACATCTTTTAAAGGAAGTAGAGTCAAACCTGGGGTGTTGTCACCATACATACGTTAACGGCTGCATATTTGATTACATTGAAGTGGTTTACGAGGACGGTTCCCACAAGTTCTTTTACGAGGATGAAAAGGAGTTCGAGCACTTCGAGAGAAACTTCGTAAGCAAGCGCTTTACTTCATATCACGAATTCTTTACAACCGAGGAGCCCGCAGTGGAAGACCGGGGCTTCATGAAGTTAAACTACTTTGTGCGTTTGGGTGCAGAAAGCTATGAGAAGGTTGATTTGAAGGCAAAAGAAAGCGAACTGGACGCCCTTTTGGCAGATGGTAAAGTTGAAAAGATCAATGACCGCTTTACAATGTACGGCGTATACGACAACAAGGTAAACAACCACTGGAACGAGGAGACAAAGGATATCGACTGGGTGCGCTATAACGACAAGCCCTGCGCTCCGGCAGGCGGCGAATACAGGGTTATGTGCTGATAATATGAGACGGGAAAAGACTGATTTGAGTAATGTTCTTGCTTTACTTTGGGAAATAGGTTATTTTGCCCTGTTCGTTGTTTTTATTTGTCTGTTTGCGACACATAAAGCAGATATTAAAGTGAGCAGCATCTGCGCAGCGGGAATACTGGGACATACGGTAATGCTTACGTATGCCTGCATGATGGCGGTTGAGATTGTGCGACCTTTCTGCAACTTTTTTGAGAAGCATCGCCCGAAAGGTGTTGATGGCCTAAACTATATTTTGGTTGTTCTTGTTATAGAGATTTTGCTTATAGTGGTAGAGATTATCTGGTGCTTTGCTTTAAAGACTAAGGGAATGTTTCTTCCAAAGTATTTTCTTGTTTCTCCGGCGATGGCCGTGGCAGATTTAGCTCTTTGCTGGATTTCGGGAAATGCCTATAGGCTTTTTGAAAAGATTTGATTCTTTGTTAACTAGCTTATATTACAATTTTTCCATAGTGTAAAATCTCTCTTCCTATGGAGAAAATGGATGACTAAAAAGCAGCTGGTTGAATTGATTGAAAATACAGAATACAAGTGGAACCCGCAGGAACTTGATGAAGTATGCAGGATTCTCATTAAGGATGCAAACGGGAAGCTTGAACTTTTCAAATATTTAGGGATGATTATGTATGCTTTCGAGCGTACTTTAAATGAGTATTCCGAGAAATTGAATTATTGTTTTCAGAATTATATTAAGTGCTTTTTTAATGCCCCTGAAAAGACCAAGAAGGTTGGGTATCCCTATTCTCTTTTTGTGGAGATGATTTACCTGTACAGCTATGGTTTTTCTTCAGAGGCACTTTATTGTGTTGATGAACTTTTAGGGTATGAGTTCTATTACTCTTCATACAATTACCTTGCTGTTTGCTACGCTATAAACATGTTCCTTCGGGCAGGTCTCTATGAGGAGGCGAAGGAATATGTTTCTACAGCTGAGGATATGATTAAAAGAACAAAGGAAATATACAAGAGACTTCCGCTCACAGACGGTCAGACTCTGTACATTTCCGAAGCGCTTTTGAAGTTTTATATTGCAACCGGAAAGGCTAAGAAGGCTTCCGGATACGTGAATATATTAAAGAAAATTCGAGAAAACGTTTCTGAAGATGAGAAGAAAACCATCGATAAGGATCTTCTTTTGGCGGAGGTGTGTCTTGCTCCGGTTAGTGAAGAAATCGTTTCAAGGTTCTTTGGCTTTATTGATGAATTCAAATCGGAAGAGGAAGAGGTTTCGCAAAAGGACCTGGATTTCCTGCCTGTAATCAGAAGGATAAAGGATTATGCATCTGAAGAGGATATTGTAAAGTGCGTAGAGAAGCTACTCCCGGCGGAGAATTATTCGGTCGAGACAATGCGTATATACAGTTTTCTTTTTGATGAGCTGGGTATATCCGAGGAGAAGTATTCGAAGCTTTTTGGAAGCTTTTTGAAGGGCTTGCGAAAATGCTGCGTGAATTCAGACAAGAGTTCCGGAAATTCTCTTACGAATTACCAGACCCGTAAGAAACTTAACAAGGATTTTAAGGACAGAGTTCTTATTGATACATTGACGGGATTTGGTACAAGGCTTGCCTTTGAACAGAAGCGTCTTGCCCATAACTCCCAGACCGACAGCAGGATGATTGTTTTCATGCTGGATGTTAATGCCCTGAAGTACGTAAATGACCACTATGGACACAGCGAAGGAAATGTTCTTTTGTCTGAGGCTGCCAAGATTATGCGTGAGGCCTTCGGGGACAATGGTAAGGTCTACAGGGCCGGCGGCGATGAG
>JAZLJG010000032.1:0-1107 GCA_045617745.1 Lachnospiraceae bacterium
CTCGCAGGTTTATTCTACAAAAGACACGCCACTACCCTTGCGGGCTGTGACATCTTGTCAGTTTATGGTTTCAGGTTCTATTTCACTCCCCTTACCGGGGTTCTTTTCACTTTTCCCTCACGGTACTTCTTCGCTATCGGTAGCTGTCTAGTATTTAGCCTTAGATCGTGGTCGACCTAGATTCTGACAGGGTTTCTCGTGCCCCGCCATACTCAGGATCCTGCTAGGAGTCAGTTCGTTTCGGATACGAGGCTTTCACTCTCTTTGACTCTCCTTCCCAGAAGATTCTCCTACAAACTGATTTACTGCCTACTCCATGTCGCAGTCCTACAACCCCACTAAAAGTGGTTTGGGCTCTTCCCCCTTCGCTCGCCGCTACTAAGGGAATCTCTATTGATTTCTATTCCCGTATTACTTAGATGGTTCACTTCATACAGTGTGACTTCTCCAGCCTATATATTCAGCTGTTGAGATGGCATTTAATGCCGGATTACTCCATTCGGACATCCGGGGGTATACGGATATGTGCTCCTGACCCCGGCTTTTCGCAGCTTATCACGTCCTTCTTCGCCTTACAGCTCCAAGGCATCCACCATAAACCTATATTCGCTTGACCATATTATTAATTTTACTTAATCCTTCTTCGAAACCCCTTTTCCGCTCTCCATCACCTTTTCATTCAAGCCCGGCAATGTTCCACTCGGGATTCCTTCTATTACCTTCACTTCCGTTTCACAACCTTTCCGGTCATTACTCCTTCCGTCTTCCTTCCTTATTCATTTCAAACAGCATTTTTATTTTCCAGTCTTCAACAGACTGGAGAAAGAAACAATTGAACATCTTACAGACTTCTGTGTGTACACAAAACACTTTCTTTTCCTTTTCTTAAAAGGAGGTGATCCAGCCGCACCTTCCGGTACGACTACCTTGTTACGACTTCACCCCCCTCACGAAGCATACCTTCGAAAGCGGCCTCCTTTCGGTTAACCTACCTGCTTCGGGTATCCTCCACTCGGATGGTGTGACGGGCGGTGTGTACAAGGCCCGGGAACGTATTCACCGCATCGTGCTGATATGCGATTACTAGCGATTCCAACTTCATGGAGT
>JAZLJG010000033.1:0-14678 GCA_045617745.1 Lachnospiraceae bacterium
AATTTAAGTCATATGTAAATGGAGATGGTATTCTATTTATCTCTTTAGAGGAATTCCTTTTAAATTCAGACTCACTTTGTTTATAGGTATATTATTATGAAAAAGGATTTGCTGTTTTACAACGAATACGAACAGTTTTATTGGTTTGCTGAAGAGTCAGAAGCATTTAAAGAATTTTGCAACGAAGCATACGGTGCTGATTTTTCCCAGGATGGCTTTAGTGATATTAAACAGATAAATAAGATAGTTGTAATATTTGTTTAGCCATTTAAAGCGCAAATACGCGATAGTATTGCGCTTTTTTTATGTAATAAATCGCAAATATGTACATGATATTATTCTATGGTGAGTATGAATACCATGAATGGAGGGAAAAGATATGGATTTTAATTCTTTGGTTTACACTAATGACGGCTGTATAGGTTGTAATAAGTGTATCGGTGCTTGTTCCTGTGAAGGAGCATGTCAGAGTGTTGTTGATGAAGCGGGTAACAACCGAATCATCGTTGACGGTGACAGATGTATAGCATGCGGCGCATGTTTCGATGTATGTCAGCATGGTGCACGTGACTACAACGATGACACCGAACGGTTCTTTAAAGATCTTGCAAAGGGTGAAAAAATCAGTATTCTTCTTGCTCCTGCATTCAAGGCAAACTATCCCAGGGATTATGAAAACTATCTTGGTGCCCTAAAGAAAGCAGGTGTTAACAGAATCGTAAGCATCAGTTTTGGTGCTGATATCACTACTTGGGCATATATTAATTACATTACGAAGTACAATTATCTCGGTGGTATTTCCCAGCCTTGTCCCGCAGTAGTCGGATACATTGAGAAATATATACCCGAACTTTTACCAAAGCTTTTCCCTGTTCATTCCCCCACAATGTGTGGCGCCATTTATACCAAGAAAGTTCTTGGCGTGAACGATAAGCTTGCTTTTATCAGCCCTTGTATTGCAAAATACAATGAAATCCACGATCCCAACTGTAATGGGTACATTTCATATAATGTTACATTCGATCACCTTGTTGATTACATCAAGGAACATCACTTAAGCGGTTCACCCGTTTCTGATGAAATCGAATATGGTCTTGGTTCATACTATCCTACACCCGGAGGACTTAAGGAAAATGTTTACTGGTTCTTGGGTGAGTCGGTATTTATCCGCCAGATGGAAGGCGAAAAGCATATGTATCATTATCTTGAGCAGAACAAAGAAAAGCTCCAGAAGGGACAGCTTCCCTACCTCTTTGTGGATGCACTCAACTGTTCTGCAGGATGTCTTTACGGAACAGCATGTGAACCTGAAAAGGGAGAAAATGATGATTTGCTTGTAGATATGATGCGAATTCGTGAGGCATCCAAGAAGAGCGCAGGAAAGAGCCCTTGGAGCAAAGCAAAAACACCTGCCCAGAGACTTAAGCTTTTGAATAAGCAGTTTGCAAATCTTGATCTTAACGATTACATCCGTAAGTACACCGATAAGTCACAGAAATGCAAGATATCTAAGCCTTCTCCTTCCGAAGAAGATGCTATCTTTAAGAGCATGAACAAGTTTACTAAGGAAGACAGAAGCATTAACTGTTCCTGCTGTGGTTACTCCGGATGTAAGCAGATGGCTGAAGCCATTCACAACGGCTTTAACAGAAAAGAAAACTGTATTTACTACCTGCGTTCAATTGCCACAACAGAACGTGATGAAGCAACACGTATGGCAGAAGAACTTGAAAACGATAAGTCCAGTATCGAAACAAACAGAGCTCAGGTTCTTGATGCAATCGATACTATCAATAAGGATTTTGACGGATTAAAAGAAGCGCTTGAAGGCATGGCATTAAGCAATTCTACAAACGCAAATGACACAGCTGCCATTTCAAATGATATTTCCGAGGTATCCAGCTTCTGCAGTAACCTTGTTACTTCAATGGATAAGATTCGTGAAGTACTTAATGAAATCAGCAACAACAACGCTGAAATATCCGCTATTTCAACCCAGACAAACCTCCTTGCCCTCAATGCTTCCATTGAAGCAGCCAGAGCCGGTGATGCAGGAAGAGGATTTGCTGTTGTTGCAGAAGAGATCAACCAGCTGGCTTCAAATTCCGCAGAAGCCACCAAGAAGAGTGACCAGTCCCAGGAGAAGATTACCGGCCTGATTGAACAGATTGTCAAAGAAGCCGAAAGTCTTACCGCTATAGTTACAAAGGTTACAGAGCGTACAGAGAACCTTACTACTTCATCCCAGGATATTACATCCTCCATGAAGAATATCTCTGAAGCTTCTGAATCTATAAGACAGCAGTTGAAGTCACTTAATTGATGTTAAAAGTAAAATGGCATGGGCCGGAATATGGTCCATGTCATTTTTTGTGAATCGCGTCGTCGAACGAGAGAAATTATTGACTTTATTAAAAAAAAGGAAATATAATTTGGTGTAGCAACTTCGCATTGGGTGACGCGGTATGATAGATGATAAAGTTACTTCTTTAAAGAATATTCGGCGAAGAAATCTTCCTTACATCATTACATGGATTTTGTATTATGCCTGGATTGGCGCATTCATGACATGGTGGACGGCTTCTCCGATGACAGATCAGATTTATGGAACAGACAGCAGAGTGCTGCTCCATTCTTTATTGTTGCTTTCTTCAGCAGTAGTTGTTCTTTTTTTTAAACCTCCTACATTCGAGAAATATTCCCGAATCGGAGCGGTAGTCATCGTTGTTAATTCCTTACTGTTCTATATTACTTATTTGGCTAATGTGGCGCCGGTTGTGCATTCGGTTGCAACGGTTATTCTGGCGTTGTCACTTGGTATTGTAAATATCAGTGTGTTTATTCCGCTTTGCTATGTGCTAAACAACACGGAAAAGTTTTACGCGATTATCGGAACCAATTTTTTAATTGTTATTCTTGCCATTTTGCAGGAAACAAATGTTATTACGGAAAGAATTGTTTTTCCTATCTCATTTGCGGTTCTTATAGGTTCCATAGTTCCGATTTACTGGTTTAGAAAAGATCACTATGACGAAGAAAAGATCCGCTGTGAAAAGCATATCCCCCAAAAACCGAAGAGCATATATTTTACTATTGCTTTAAATATGCTTTATGCGTGCTTTTGCAAGAGCGGAAGCCGTGTGTTTGTTACTCATGCAGATGGATTTACTCAGTCACATCTTTTTGTATACTATTACCTTGGCGGAGTGGCCGGCTGTATTATTTATTTCTTAATATATAAGTTGTTTAAAAAGTGTAATGATGTTACCTGGAATGTTACGTTTTCCACTTTTGTATTTGCGATGGTTTTGTATATTACATTTGAAACCGAACCGATGCGGGCGCTTTTTTCTTTTGTCATCGGGATAGGTTCCACAATGGGTATGATAAATATGTATTATATCCTATGTGTCATTGCAAAAAAGTACTGGGACCAGACGTATGTAAAGGCTTCGATTACGATTATCGGACTGGCGGGTGGTCTTGGAGGAATAGCACTTGGAAAATTCTTCTCCACTTCAAACAACATAATGCTTGCTAAGGTTATTATGGTAAGTGCGGTTCTGATTATTATCATTCTTATGTCGCTGAGTTCGAAGCTGGCGGTGACCTATTATCAGGAAAGCTGGGAAGAAGATTCCACGATGACGGAGATTGATAACTGCAATCGACGCAAGCTTGTTCAGTATAGTTTGACCGAAAGAGAAATTGACGTTTGCAATCTTTTGCTGGAAAATCTTTCCGCAAAACAGATTGCGGTTGCACTTGATTTAACGGAAAATACCATCAACTCATATAAGAAGACCCTGTACAAAAAACTGGATGTTACCACAAAAGATGAGTTGGTTAACAAAATTAATGAAAATTCGTAAGTGCCCAAAAGAGATACCTATTAAAAAAGGGTATCTCTTTTTTTGCCGTAAAAAGGGGAAAAAACGGCATACCCCATATTTAGGGTATTGAAAAAAACACATAATAATACATATATTTTGCTTGAAAGGGGGACACATATGACAGCTTTTTTTAGAAAGCGAAAAATAACTAACAAAGAGTATGCTGACATTATTGAAACGCTGACTCCTTCCGAGTATCGATTGTATGAAGTGATGATAAAAGGCTATCGGGCATCGGAAGCTGCAAAATGTTTGAGCTTGAAAAAGACAACTGTGGATTCGTACTTGAAGACCATATACAGGAAACTGGATGTTCGGTCAATAGTTGAAATGATTATCACGTATGGTCCCGCTTACAATGCTATCAATAATTATGAACAGGAACAGTAAAAAAGGGAGGAAAAAATGGGTTTATTAGGAAGTCTTATTAAGAATGCAGTCGGTACAGGCATCAGCAATGGTATTAACAAGGGTATCAGCGAAGGTATTAACAAAGCAGTTTCTTCTGCAGCAGAGAAGATAGTGGCACCGAAGGTTGATGCATATGCAAACAGTGTTGCAAATTCTTTGGATGAAGCATCAAAATCACTTGATGAGGCAACACAGGCGCAGAAAGAAAGCGGACAGGCAGGAACCTCTTCTTTGGAGCAGTCCATTAACAGGTTGGCTCAGTCGGCAGAAAGATATGCTAAAGCAGCCGGAATTGAATACGATGAAAAAACGGCAGGATTGGATAAATGGGAAGAATTACTTCCCGGATTCCCCGTTTGGCCTTTCGGCGGAAAGAAATTCTCTATAGAAGTTCGTTATGTTGATGAACCTACCGGTTCATTATTCTATGATTTCAGCGCAGAAGGTGCTACATATGAGGAAATGGCTGCATATGCTCAGCTTCTTAAAAAAGAAGGCTTTGTTCAGAAGTATAAGGGTGAGGATTCAACGCTTTATAAGCAGGTTGGCGATGAATACCTTGGTTTTGGTTCTACCGAAGCATTCAATGATTTGGATGTAATGTGCATAGCACTTGGAAGAACAAAGGATTTGAATCAGATTTAAGTTTTAGAGAGGAGTATAAATTAATGAAAAAGTTTTTAGGAATTCTTTTGGTTGTTGCCATGGTTCTTTCTTTGGCCGCATGCGGTAAAAAGCCGGCAGCAGGAGAAGAGAACAACCCGGCAAATGGCCAGACAGCAACACAGCAGACAAACACCAACAGTAACAATGAATCGGCTAACACGGAAGGTACAGCAGTTGATACATCCGACGGCAAGGTAACGGATCCGGAGAAGCTCGGTGAGGCCATCACATATTGGGTTGATGGCGATTACTTATATTTTAAGATTAAAACCTCAGCCGAGATTGATGCCCACAAATATGGTATTGACATTGTAAATCCCGGAATCTATCTGACACGTGATTCTGAGTTTATCAATCAGGGGATATATGATAATGCCCGGGCCTTTGCCGAAGACTTTGATAAGGAATATTATGACGGGGAATATGTATTCTGGGTTGATAACACCACGATTACCGGCCTTGCTTCTGACGAATCCGAATGGGCTCCCGGAACCTGGTCAGTGCTTTTGTTTAACCAAGATACCAGACTTGTTCTCGGACAGTGGCTCATTGTTCTTGAGGGCGGTGGGAAGTATCACTTTGAATACAGCGATTCTTTCCTTTTCGGTGCTGGTGAAGACAGAAAGGTCAAGGAATTTGACAGTTTACAGGATGAAGTTGAGTCCTGGTTCTCATTTAAGGCAGATGAAAGCTATGACGAATGGGCTGTGTTCAATTTTGACGGATATTATCTTGAAGAGACCGATCCACAGGGATATGACAGCTACTACCTGATGGTTTGCCCTGAGGGTGACTATATCACGTATGAGGATGCCGACGCAGTTGATTTAACATATAGCGTTATAGGTGGTTTGGAATACGCGAAGTGTCCTTATCGTTTCGCAATTGAACAGTACGGAATTGAAAATGGCAAATACACAATTGCCCTTGCCAAGATGGGTGGAAATGTTGAAGTACAGTTTACTGCTGAAAAGAATGGTCCTACCAATTGGAAGATGGATTTCTCTAATGCAAAGTGCCCTGCACTTGAGAGCAAGTATGCAGATGGTGCTCCTTCAGATGCAGAATTCCCTAAGGACGATCCTGCTGAATACAGCAGTGAATATTGGGAAGCAAAATACCCGGGTGAGAATATCTGCCCGTTCTATATCGAGGAAAACGGAATAGAAAACAGTTATTACTGGGTTTCCGGTCTTGACGGTTGGGATGGCACAATGCTTTGCTGGATTAGCAATCCTTTTAACTGGAACGGTTGGCATAAGACAGCAGACGGTTGTATTGTGAATAAGGATGAGACATTAAAACTCACGGACAATTGGGCTAACGGCGATGAAGCTTTGTCCAGTTTTTGTACGGTAACAACCGAGAAGTACGATAAAGACAATACGTCCGATGCAGAAAGCAAAGTTTTAGCATCTATCGGTTTATCCGAAGCAGATATTAAGTCTTCACTTGGATTTGAACTTGGGACAACTTCCGAGGCAGATGCCCAGTACATGGGTTCCGTAGCCTATGATTCATTGGATTCCTTCGATGAATGGGTAGAAGCTGTTGCTGAAAGCTGCAGAAAGGCTTCGAAGGATGGAAACATTTATGAATCTGAATTTTCAGAAGAAGCAATGACTTCTTTTGACATTGATGATTCATATGCCATCAATATGGTTCAGTTCATATACAGAACTTCAAGCAAGGTTGTATATGTAACTTTGAGTTCTGCAGGTTCTCAAGAGAATACATTCCTTTGCAATATTCAGGTTTATTAACAGAGGAGTGGTGCAGGTACTAACAAAACTGATACAGAAAAAAATAAAGGAGATAAATTTAAATGTCAGAATTTGAAGAAAAACTTAACGAATTAAACAACACTGCTGATACAACAGCAGAATACGATCCTCAGGATATTGAACAGAACAAAATATTTGCAATTCTTGCATACATATCATGGCTTGTATTGGTTCCCATTTTTGTTGCAAAGGATTCAAAGTTTGCGAAATTCCATGTAAACCAGGGCCTTGTTCTTGCAATTGTAGAAATCATCTGCTGGGTTGCTTTTGGTATTCTCAGAAAGCTTCCTTTGATCGGATGGATTTTCGGACTTGCAGAAGGCATAATCAGTTTTGTATGTTTCCTTGTTGCTGTTATTGGTATAATAAATGCCGCTAACGGAAAAGCAAAGGAACTTCCTGTTATCGGAAAAGCTAAAATTTTTAAATAAGTTTTTTCACATTAAGAAAAGTGTTTGAAAATGTCTTGACA
The DNA here is from genome assembly GCA_045617745.1 of Lachnospiraceae bacterium. GTDB lineage: Bacteria > Bacillota > Clostridia > Lachnospirales > Lachnospiraceae > UBA1258. The sequence continues at coordinate 7,227 of JAZLJG010000033.1, forward strand.
TCAGTTAGAGGTAGGAGTAATCTTAACACAATATTTTTGGAAAGGAATTTTAAAAATGAGTCAGTTTTTAACCGCTAATTCATATAGAAACGTGGAACCCATGCATAATATTAATGGATGGAATTGTTTGCGTACATATGATAGTGGTTATAAGAAGATATAATTTTTAAGAAAGAAAAATACTTTTTAAAGACAAAATTAACCACTTATCTTTTACAGGTAAGTGGTTTTTTTGTACCAGGAGAGGAGAAAAGATGAAAAAACGAATGCTGGAAATCATGGAAAAGTTCCATAAGTACAATACTGAAAATATGGCTTATCTTGCCTTTGGGTTTGATACAAGCCTTCATTATGACGCACTGGTAGTGGCGCCGAGTTTTTCTCCTTATAAACTGAAGATGGATAAGTATTGCAAGGTCTATACGTTACGAGAAGGGGCTTATATTGCAGGATATCTTGTGGAAAAGGACAATCATTTGATAGCATGGGTAAAAACAGCATCATCAGACAGTAACCTGATGGATCATTTGGCAATATGCGCAGAGCTTTCTTTTGACAAGGTTATATTTATAGGAGCGGTAGGAGCATTAAAACCGGAATTTGAGTTGGGAGATTTGTGTACTCCGTCCTATTCCATTACCGGTGGTTTTGCCCATACTTACTTGAAGGACTCCATAAGGGACTATGTGCCATTCGAACGGGTGGAACCGGATATGGAATATATTGACAGTGTTGTGAAAATCGCGAAAGAAAGCGGATACGAGCTCAAGAAGGGATCGGTTTTCTGTACTCCTTCCGTTTCGACGGAATATTTCCATCTGGAAGAGATAAAAGAATTTGATACCGACCTTATTGAAATGGAGACGGCGGTCTTTTATCAGGTGGCTGACCTTATGGAAAAACCGGCTGTTGCACTTTTGGTTGTATCAGATAATTCCGCTTCGGGAGCAGCTTTGGTAGGAAGAACGGATGAGGAACAGGAAAAATACGATTATGGCAGAAATGTCATTTTGTCGGATATGATTTTGAAGGTCGCTTTCCAAAGAGAGAATAATTAGTAAAAGGGAGATAAATGGATATGAAAAACGTAGGAACAAAAAGACTTGAGACAGACAGACTTATTTTGAGAAGATTTACGATGGAAGATGCAAAAGACATGTTTGAAAACTGGGCAAGCGATGATGAGGTAACAAAGTTTCTGACATGGCCCACACACAGCAGTATTGAAGTTACGAAGCATATTTTGGAAGGATGGGTTTCCAGATATGAAAACGATAATTTTTATAACTGGGCCATTGAGCTAAAAGAAAGCGGTAAAGTAATCGGTAATATCAGTGTAGTAGAACTAAAAGAGAGAACAGAATGTGCTGAGATAGGCTATTGTATGAGCAGATTTTTGTGGGGAAAGGGCATAATGCCTGAAGCTTTGGGAGAAGTAATAGCGTTTCTGTTTGACGAGGCAGAGTTTAACCGTGTTGAGGCTTTCCATGATGTAAATAACCCGAAATCCGGAAGGGTAATGGAAAAGGCCGGAATGAAGTATGAAGGAACCCTGAGACAGGGAAGCAGAAATAATCAGGGCTTGTGTGATGTGGTAGTTCGTGCAGTGCTGAAGGATGATGTTTAAAAAGGAGAAAAAATGAATCTTGTTCTTTTGATAGGAAGCGGCGCTGTAGGAAAAATGACAGTAGGCCAGCAGTTAATGAAAATAACGGATTACAGACTTTTTCATAACCACATGATGATTGAGCCCGTTATAGAAGTTTTCGGAAGATATCAGCATGATGTGGTTAATAAATTGAGAGAAGACGTGATTGACCATTTTCTGAAAACCGATTATTCAGGAATGATTTTTACCTATATGTGGGCATTTGACCAGCAAAGCGACTGGGACTATATAAAGACGGTTACAGATAGATTTGAGGCTTCCGGCGGAAATGTATATTACGTGGAACTTGTAGCGGACAAAGAAGTACGAATCGAAAGAAACAAAACAGAGAACAGGCTTTCACAAAAAGCTTCAAAGAGAGATGTTGCTCTTTCCGAGGACCGTATGTTAAGGGAAGAGACAAAGTATCGTCTGGTAAGTAACGAGGGAGAGCTCCCCTTTAAAAACTATATCAGAATAGACAATACAAATCTTGAGCCGGGTGAAGTTGCTAAAATGATAAAAGAGCGCTTCAATCTTGCAGACTCGGTAAACAGGGAACTGATGATAAAAATCAGACTGGAGGAAGTCAAACCGGAAGAATTGAAACTTATGCATGACATGCAGGTAGAGAGCTTTATGCCTTTGTATGAAAAGTATCATGACGAAGGCTCTCCGGCTATAGAGCCTTTTGAAAAGGTCCGGGACAGGGCATTGCAGGATTGTAGGAAATACTACTTTGTCGTAAAGGACGGAGCCAGAGTCGGAGCCATTAATATAGGTTATAAACCTTGGGAAGAGGATAAATCGATTTTGCATATCAGCCCTCTGTTTATTCTTCCGAAGTATTGGAATAAGGGCTACGGATATGTGGCAATTCAGAAAGCATTTGAGATGCATCCGGAGGCCACAGAATGGAGGCTTGATACCATTCTCCAGGAAAAGGGAAACTGCCATTTGTACGAAAAATGCGGGTTTGCGCGTACGGGAGAGGAGCACGTAATAAACGATAGAATGACTATTATTGATTATGTTAAGAAAATGTAGGGGGTGACTTATGAGCACAAGGGAAGAAATCGTAAAAGGTTTTTACGGTGAGATAGAAGAAGAAAAAAGACTTACCAAATCCAGACACGGGCAACTTGAATTTGCTACTACCATGGCATATATTCATCGCTATGCAAAGCCCGGAGACAGGATTATTGAAATCGGAGCGGGAACCGGAAGATATTCCATTTCTTTGGCAAAAGAAGGTATGGATGTTACTGCAGTAGAATTGGTGGAAAAAAACCTGAGTGTTCTGAAAGAAAACAGTAAGGGAATTGAAAACATCTGCTCCTATCAGGGAGATGCTACGGATCTTTCAAGGTTTATGGATGGTTCTTTTGACGTAACATTGGTATTTGGGCCGATGTATCATCTTTATGAGGAAGAAGAGATAAACAAGGCTATTGATGAGGCCATAAGGATTACCAAAAAAGGTGGCATTTTGCTGTTTGCTTTTATCTCGGTCTATGGCATAATGTATGCGAACTATATGCAGGGAAACTGGGCAGCGGGAGAAGAGGAAAACTTTACTTCCGACTATAAATTCAAGCATTTCAAGGAGCAGCTGTTTACAGGATACGATATAGAGGAATTTGAGAACCTCTTTGCATCTAAGAAAGTATCTGCGATTACAACGGCCGGAGTGGATGGCATTCTTGAGGCTATAGAGCCCAGAGGCGATTTTGAAATAAAGGATGAGGACTTTGAGGCTTTCGCAAAATGGTATCTTTCTTTCAGCGAGAAGCGTGAGCTTTTGGGTTGCTCAAACCATCTTTTATATATTTGTAAGAAGGATTGATAATGACAGAAGGTTCCATTAGTAAGAAAATACTGCTTTTTGCATTGCCTGTGTTTTTGGGAATGCTTTTACAACAGTTATACAGTGTTGTTGACTCGGTTGTAGTAGGTAATTTTTTAGGTAAAGAGGCTCTGGCGGCTGTCAGCTCCTCGGGAAGCCTGATATTTCTCCTTGTGGGCTTTATAAACGGTATGTTTACAGGTGCAGGAGTTATAGTAGGCAACAGATACGGAGCGAAGGACTATGATGCAGTGCACGTTGCGGCTCATACAGCAGTGGGATTCGGACTGATAATGGGTTTGGTCCTGACGGTTGCGGGAGTGTTCGGAGCACCGGTTATTCTTAGGTGGATGGGAACACCCATGGATGTTTTCCCCAATTCCGTCCTTTACCTTAGAATCTTTTTTATGGGTGGCCTGTTTAATGTTATGTACAATACCTGTTGCGGTATTTTCAATGCAATGGGAGACAGCAAACATCCTTTGTATTACCTGATTACAAGTGCCTGTGTAAATACGGTTTTGGACCTTTTCTTTGTAGTGGTTCTTAAACTGGGAATTGCGGGCGCGGCTATTGCAACGGTTATGGCCCAGGGTATTTCCGCCATACTTGCATTTACCAAGCTTCTTCATGTGGATGGACCTCACAGAATAGAAATCAAAGAAATAAAGATAGATAAGGCTACATTGATTAATGAGTTGAAACTGGGTGTTCCTACGGGAATACAGAATTCGGTTATAGCCATTGCCAATGTTATTGTCCAGTCGAATATCAACTCTTTCGGTTCAATAGCCATGGCAGGCTGCGGAAGCTATGCAAGACTTGAAGGCTTTGCGTTCCTTCCCATAAACAGTTTCTGCTCAGCACTTACCACATTTACCAGCCAGAATTTAGGCGCCGGCAATTTTGAAAGAGCTAAAAAGGGAGGAGTTTTCGGAATAACCTCCGGAGTCCTTCTTTCGGAGTTTACGGGAGTTATTCTGTTTTTGTTTGCACCTGTTTTTCTGAGAGCATTCAGCCAGGATGCGGAGGTTATTGCTTACGGTGCGTTACAGGTTCGTACAGAGGCCCTGTTCTTCTGTCTTCTGGCATATTCCCACTGTATGGCATCCATATTAAGGGGAGCCGGAAGAACAACAATTCCCATGTTTGTAATGTTAGGCTGCTGGTGTCTTTTCAGAATTACTTATATTACCATCGCGGTAAAGATATTCCCGGTAATCCAGACTATCTTCTGGGCTTACCCGATTACATGGTCGCTTAGCTCAATATTCTTTACAATATATTATTCAAAGGTTAAAGTATTTTCTGCGGATAAATTGTACGGAAAAGCATGAAAATATATTGAAAAAGATATTTGAAAAGGCCGGAAGCTTAAGCTTCCGGCTTTTCTGTTACAGGTTATCTGCTATTCTCGAAGCGCCTTTTCCGTCTACCACTTTTTGCATATTGGCGGAAAAATCCGAACGCAAGTCGTAGTCTGATATTAATGTTAACAGGTTGCGGACTACTTCCCGAGAGGGATTGTCTTTTTCGCGGAAATCTCCGGAGTAAAGCATGAGATTTCGGGAGGAAAATCCGTAAGCACCGGGAAGCTGGTTATCTGCAAATGCGTAATTAACGCAGGGAACTCCCATGGCACATAATTCATATTGAGTGCTGCCTGCAGCAGATATGGCTACATCGGCTTTTTCCATGAGCCCCTTGAGATTTTCTACGGGCCCTTGAATGGTTACATTTTTCTTCTTCGATGCAAGAGCAGTTATTTCAGAATAGTCTGCTGAAAGAGGGCCCACCACAAAGGTAAAATGAGGAGTGTCCGGGATTTCCTTCAGGAGAGAAACCGCAATGTGTAACGGATCACTTCCTCCGGTAAGAACTAATACCTCATTTACTTCTTTATGTATTTTTGAGGGCTTAATATCTGAAAAAATTTCACGAAGAGGTGCATATGAAGGGCCCAAAAGCATTTGAGGAGCTGTCATTCTTTCTTTGGCATACAGATCTTCGTAAAGAGCCTTGTCTGCGTAAATGTTGTAGTTTATTAAGATATCACAAGGATAGGCAAATGAAAAAACATCGTCAATATAAACGGTTTTGGCCAATTCTCTCAATGATTTCAGATAGTTCCTTGTGATATAGTAGCTGTCTACAACAACGGTTTCACAGGAGTAATCCTTTATAAGAAGGGGAAGGGAATCAAGTTCGCTTTCCATGTTCTTATAATCCGTGCCAAGAACGATACACTCATATCCTCTTGAAGTAATGGTGTTCTTCATGGACTCATCGGAAACAATAAATATGGAATTTTTGCTTTTCTTTTTGAGGGCATCAGCAATGGAAAGGCAGCGCATTATGTGGCCGCTTCCGATGGAACTGTTGCCGTCAGCACGAAACATTATCATAGGCTTATTTGTTTTCCAGAAACATTTTGTATTTCAGTTCGGCAAGATTCCAGTCCGAAAAGTTATCTATGTCCTGAACTTCTTCTTCAGGCATTATGAAGGGTACTGTGTGGGGCATCACAAGTGCGTGATGCTTTTCGAAAGATGCACAGCTGCAGGCATAGAACTGGCCGCAGTCGTGATACATGGGTTCCAAATCCTGGCTTCTGGTGAGAGCATATTGAGGCTCTCTGAAAGCAAGGGAACCATCCTTTATGATAAGGCCCCTCTGGGGAGGGAAGGAAAAGGGCACAACAGGCATTACTGTATCTGCTTTTGCTTCACACAACATTTCGATGGCCTTTGAAAGCTTTTCGCCGGTAATAAATGGAGCGGTGGGATAAATGCAGACAAAGTTGTCATATTGCTTTCCCATAGAAGCATACTTATCCAAAACTTCATTAATAACGTCGGCAGAGGTGGCGAAATCATTGCTGGTTTCGGGACTTCTGAAAAAAGGTACGTTCGCACCGTATTTTACGGCAACATCAGCAATTTCCTTATCATCTGTAGAAACCATTACTTCGTCAAAAGAACCTGATGCGAGAGCGGCTTCGATAGAGTAGGCAAGTATGGGCTTTCCCAGAAATCCTTTAATGTTTTTGCGGGGGATTCTTTTGCTACCTCCGCGGGCTGTAATAATTGCTATGTTTTTCATGTTTTTCTCCATGGTTTTCTATCGCTTGTAGTATAGCATAAACGGGTGAAAAAAACAGAGGATTATTCCTCTGTCTTTTTTCTGTATTTTTCAATTAAACTTACGATTGTCAGAATAGGATGCATCTGGTTTGACTTGGTCATGGCCTCCATATAGGACTGCCTGTTACAGAAAAGCTCCAAAACAGCTGATACCAGAGCCTCTGAAGTGATGCCTTCCTCCGGAAGAACCATTGAAAAGCCCTGAGCTTCAAAGGAAGCGGCATTCAGAACCTGGTCTCCACGGCTTCCTGCCTGAAGGGGTATTAAAAGGTTGGGTTTTTTAAGTGCCAGAAGCTCGCAAATTGCATTTGCGCCGGCTCTGGAAATTACTATATCTGTTGCAGCAAAAGCATCCTTCAAATCTTCTTTAAGATATTCGAACTGCTTATAGCCCGGTGTGTTAAGAAGGCTTTCGTCAAGATTTCCTTTACCGCAAAGGTGAACAACCTGGAAATCCTTCAAAAGTTCGGGAAGACTTTCGCGTACACAGTTGTTAACGATTACGGAGCCCTGGCTTCCTCCTATTACCAGAAGAACGGGTTTGTTCTCATTAAAACCGCAAAGCTCTAAGCCTCGTCTGCGGACACCCTCACTTAATTCTTCACGAATGGGAGTGCCTGTAAGAACTGCCTTATCCTCCGGAACATACTGCATGGTTTCGGGGAGGTTACAGAAGATTTTCTCGGCTACAGGGATGCAAAGCTTGTTTGCAAGGCCCGGGGTAATGTCTGATTCATGGATAATAACCGGAATCTTTAAGGAATTTGCTGCTCTTACAATGGGAACGCTTACAAATCCGCCCTTTGAAAAGATAA
>JAZLJG010000034.1:0-2438 GCA_045617745.1 Lachnospiraceae bacterium
GTATAAATCCGCCGAATGGCACATTGATTCATTGCTGCTTGTTTACGATTAAATCATGTGCGGCGTGCCTGTCAAGAGTGCTTCGCACCGCAAAAGCGGCCTGCTCTTGACAGAGCACAGCCGCTACATGATTATTATTTATCAAGCAGAAATGAATAATTGTGTTTCACACAAATCCTACAAAAGAAAAATCCCTACAACCTTTACGGTCATAGGGACTTTGTCTACAGTCTGTAATGCCCCGACAGAATATTTATTTTCTGCCGGGGCATTTCATTATTCCTATTTCAACTTTTCCCACCATTCGAAAGATTTATTAACAATCTTAAACTTCACAACCTTTGTTCCGAAGTATTCTCCTTCTCCTCTGATGGTTACACTTGCGGTTCCTTTGTCGGTGTTCTTGGTGTAACTTCCGAGAACAACAGAACAATCATACCCTTCTCCTTCAACTCCGTCCTTTTTCAGTTTAAGAGTCCTGGTTTCTTTTCCTACCTTTATGGTTATATTAATATCTTCTTCTGCAATATCCCCAAGTTTGATTTCACTTCCGGTGAATTTCTGGTCTGCTATTACCGCCTTGGCAGAAGAAATATTGATTCCCGAAATGTAGTATTGTCCTACAACAGATCCTGTATAGTTTTTCGATGTTTCGGCAGCTGTTGCCTTAACATATACCCAGCCCTTTCCGTTAGGATATTTATCCGTAGGAAGCGTTGCTTCGGTAAGTTCATATTCCTCTCCACAGGATTCATCAGAATAATACCTGATACTCTTATCATAATCCGTTCCTGCGGCAAGTTTCTTTCCGTTCTTGTCGGTTACGGTTATCTTTGTCTGTTTCCAAGCAAATGCCTTCGTCGAACTTGCAACATCAGGCGCTGTCAGAGTGCAGCCGCTATCCTTTTCATCGTCCTTGTTGGATATATCCTTCTTTGTTATCTCGAAAAGAACCGTCTTCTTTCCGGACAGATTACCCTTAAAAGTAATCGTTATTGTCGGCGGAACAGTTTTGCCCTTTGGATTAACCGCATCAACATCGGCCACTTCCTTATTGTTTGAATATCCAAGAGTATAATCGGTCTTTTCCTTGAGTTCCTTCTCTTCGCCGCCTACAAGCATCGTGATAACCGGTTTAGGCATTACTCCGCCCTTTTCATAAGGAACACTAATCGGTTCATCGTTATTAATCTTAATATGTGCATCCGAATCAACTTCCGCATCATACTTATTAATCTTAAAGGCAAACTTCTTACTTCCTGTATACAGACCCTTACCTGTAACGACTGCCGTTGCGGTTCCAACATTGATATTCTTAAGATAACTAAGTGTGTAATCCTTATCCTTAACTAATTTCTCCGTCCCGACATACAACTCCGGTTCCGGCTCATTCGCTGCCCCTGAGTATGTATATGAAGGCAGCTTTCCTTTTCCGTCAGCACCGAGTTTCACTGAAGAGATGTTAGCACCCGTAATCTTGAAGGTCGCACTCTTACTTCCCGAAAATCCGCTTCCTTCCTTCGCAGTGACAGTAACCGTTGCGGTTCCTACTTCCGTATTGTTTTGATACTCAACAACAAAGTCATCCGTCACGTCTGCTTTATTATAGGTAACAGATATTTCAGGCTTTATTTCTTCTCCGGTATATGTCTGATTTGCTATTTTCCCGATGCTTACCTTACTTGCAAGTACCGAATCAGTTATGGTAAAGAGATACTCTACTGCTCCCGTGTAGTTACCCTTACCAACGATGTAAAGCGTCTTTTTACCTACATCAGTAAGAGAAGAAATAACACCTGCCTCATCCGGTGTGGTCGATACCACATAGTCCGTTCCGAGCTTAAGTTTCTTTCCGCTTAAGGTTACAACAGGCGAAAGTTTGATAGGCTTTTTCGTATATGCTACCGTTGTTGGTTCAACCTTCGCTTCTTCTTCGCACCCTTCACCGCTTAAGTTATATTGAGCAATTGTGAATGTTCTGGTTATCTTCTGTGTAGCGTAATTTCCCTTACCGGTTATGATTACGGTAGGAGCTATACTTGCACCCTTGGCATTGGTAGCATCGGATTTCGCAGCCTTTGTATTATTCTTATACGTAATCGTATAATCCTTACCTGCTTCAAGAAGTGTTCCGTCACTATAAACCTTTATCTCAGGTTTGATTGCTTTACCGGTATATACCTGATCCGGAATATCGGCGCACCATATGCCTGCTGTCGGAATAATTCCGGCTGTTACAAATTGTGCTTCATATTTATAGTGGTTTTCGTCACCCTTAACCCTGTAATAAACCTTATAAGTTCCCGGATCCGTTGACTTGGGAAGGTCGTCGCTTGAATAAGCTTCATTCTCCTTCAGGCTATACTCCATCATATCTGATACTTCACTACCATCAACATCTATTACCACACCGGGATTGATAAGCGTAACCTCTTCGC
>JAZLJG010000035.1:0-1153 GCA_045617745.1 Lachnospiraceae bacterium
CCAGTAAGCCGCCTTCGCCACTGGTGTTCCTCCCGATATCTACGCATTTCACCGCTACACCGGGAATTCCGCCTGCCTCTACTCCACTCAAGATCCGCAGTTTCAATGGCAGTTTATGGGTTAAGCCCATAGATTTCACCACTGACTTGCCAATCCGCCTACGCACCCTTTACACCCAGTAAATCCGGACAACGCTCGCTCCCTACGTATTACCGCGGCTGCTGGCACGTAGTTAGCCGGAGCTTCCTCCTCAGGTACCGTCATTATCTTCCCTGAGGACAAAAGTTTACAATCCGAAGACCTTCTTCCTTCACGCGGCGTTGCTGCATCAGGGTTTCCCCCATTGTGCAATATCCCCCACTGCTGCCTCCCGTAGGAGTCTGGGCCGTGTCTCATTCCCAATGTGGCCGTTCAACCTCTCAGTCCGGCTTCCGATCGTCGACTTGGTAGGCCATTACCCCACCAACTATCTAATCGGACGCGAGCCCATCTTTCAGCGGATTGCTCCTTTGATCTTCATCCCATGCGAGATGAAGATGTTATGCGGTATTAGCGTTCGTTTCCAAACGTTATCCCTCTCTGAAAGGCAGGTTGCTCACGTGTTACTCACCCGTCCGCCACTAAGTTAAAAAAGCAAGCTTCCTTAACTCCGTTCGACTTGCATGTGTTAGGCACGCCGCCAGCGTTCGTCCTGAGCCAGGATCAAACTCTCTAAAAATTGTATTAAGACGCTTTCGCGTTCTAATCAAATTCTCAGAGCATTTTTCTAGCTCTTATCTTTGTACGATACACTAACGTGTATTTCTCGTAATCTTTTCGAGTTCTTTAACTCTTGAATTACGGGTCCTTGTTCTTCTTGTCTTTCGTTGTTTAATTTTCAAGGTCCTGCTCAAAAAACCGCTTTTGCAAGCCGTTTTCGGCGCCGTTTCTCAGGGCGCTTGACTATAATACCAAATCCACCCCCTTTTGTCAAGCTCTTTTTTTAAAAAAGTTTTAAAAAGTTGTTTTTTGTTGATTTTCCGCTTTTTTAAAAACTCACTGTATAATTCAATATAAATATACAGCTTTTTTCGGGATATTTTCCTTCCAAAAGAGGAAAGCTAAAGCAAAAAGCCTCCCTTATTTATATAAGGAATACCAAAAAAATCAAAAT
>JAZLJG010000036.1:0-1603 GCA_045617745.1 Lachnospiraceae bacterium
ATAATAACTGGTAAAACCTTACCAGCTTGATCCTGTGTACGGGCATTGAACTGCTTGCAGAATTCCATAATATTCACACCCTTTGAACCCAAAGCAGGTCCAACCGGTGGAGCGGGATTCGCGGCTCCTCCTTTAATTTGCAGTTTAATTAATCCGCTTACTTCTTTTGCCATTTTTAAATTCTTCCTTTTTAATTGTTAGCCAACATTTAATACAATCCACAACTTAGCACTCCAACTTCACTTGAGTATAACTCAATTCCAACGGAGTAACCCTACCGAACAACTTAATAGAAACTCTAAGAGTCTGACGTTCGGTATTGACTTCTTCAATATTTCCACTGAAGGTATTGAACGGACCATCAGTGACAATTACCGACAGGCCAACCTTAAATGGAATACTGTTTTCAGCACCAAGATTCTGCATCTCATCCATTCTTCCGAGAATACGATTCATCTCTTCGGTACGGACAGGGGCAGGTTCAGAGCCTTTTCCATCACCCAAGAAACCAAGGACATTAGGAACATCCTTAATAACATGAGTGACTTCACCATCCAAAATAGCTTCAACATAAACATAACCAGTGAAAAGGATGCGTTCCTTCGTCACGCGTTTACCATTCTTTACGTCGATATACTTTTCGGTTGGAATCAACACATTAAAGATACGATCCTGATAGTTAAGGCGCTTGATTTCGGATTCAAGGTATTCTTTTACCTTTTTCTCCTTTCCACCCATCGCCCTAACAACATACCATTTCTTTTCTGAAGTGTTGCTCATCGTCTTGCGAGGTTAAAATGTAAATTATAGATACACCAAGATTCAACTAACACTTATAAGAACTTATAGAAAGCTTCCAACAAGTGTTGAAAAGAAAAGTCCATCAAGAACACCACGAGGGCGATAATCAGGGAAGCAATGGACACAACAATAACGCTACTTTGTAACTCTTTCCAAGTAGGCCAAGTAACCTTTTCCTTTAACTCGGTGTAGCACTCTTTAATGTAGTTTACCAGTTTCATCTATTATTGAATCTTATTAAAAAAGCACGGGCGGAAAGGCTCGAACTCTCGACACTCGGTTTTGGAGACCGATGCTCTACCAACTGAGCTACGCCCGTTTAAAAGGGAGGTGAGGTTAGTCACCTCCCTTGTGTTATTGATTTATAAATTAATCGTCAATGATTTCTATAACCTGACCTGAACCAACGGTGCGGCCACCTTCACGGATAGCGAAACGCAGACCTTTATCCATTGCGATTTCAGCAATCAGCTTAACATCGATAGTGACGTGGTCACCTGGCATAACCATTTCCATTCCTTCTGGGAGCGTGATTTCACCGGTAACGTCAGTTGTTCTGAAGTAGAACTGAGGACGATACTTGTTACGGAATGGGGTGTGACGGCCACCTTCTTCTTTTGACAGAACGTAGACCTGACCCTTGAAGTGGCTGTAAGGCTTCACTGAACCTGGCTTTGCGATAACCATACCACGACGGATTTCGTCCTTGTCGATACCGCGGAGCAGCAGACCAGCATTATCGCCAGCTTCACCTTCGTCCAAAATCTTACGGAACATTTCAACACCGGTAACAACTGATTTC
>JAZLJG010000037.1:0-5942 GCA_045617745.1 Lachnospiraceae bacterium
GCTGGTACCCAAAAAGCTTACTTCAGCTTTGAATACGCCGTAGAAGATGTAAGGCAGTACACCGATAATGGTAAGGCCTACAGCTCCGATAAAGATGATAGCATTTAAAATGTTTGTAATATATTCACTGGTAGGCTTACCGGGACGAATGCCGGGGATAAAGCCGTTTGATTTCTTTAAGTTGTCAGCAAGTTCTACAGGATTGAATGTAATCGATGTGTAGAAGTATGCAAACAAAATAACAAGAATGCAGTAAACCAATAAACCGATTGAATAAACAGGATATGCTTTGTTTACCCAGTATCTGGAGCTTAAGAACATAAGAACCTTGCTCCATGTACCTGTTCCGTTGTATCCGCAAAGTGATGAAACAATTCCGGGTGTCTGCATCAATGAAGAAGCAAAGATAATCGGGATAACACCTGCGGTGTTGATTCTAAGAGGAATATTGGAAGCTGAAGGGCCGCCAATCTTAGAACCCTGTGAACGACGAGCGTACTGTACAGGAATCTTTCTGATACCTGCATTAAGAAGTACTACAAGCATAACCATAAGTACCAGGATAGCAAAGATAATAACTACAGCAAGTACCTGCTGAGCGATACGCTTGCCGGTAACAAACTGAGAAATAAGGTTTGTCATATCCTGAGGAATTCTTGCGATGATGTTTACAAGGAGGATAATGGAAATACCGTTTCCGATACCCTTTTCTGTAATTCTTTCGCCAATCCACATTACAAATGCACTACCTGCTGTTAATGCAGCAATTGCTGTAATAACGTTAAGTGCATTGTACTCCTGGAGTAAACCACCCTGACCAAAAGAAATGGTCATTGCAGCAGATTCGATCAATGCAAGTGCTACGGTTACGTAACGGGTGATTGAAGCGATTTTCTTTCTTCCTTCACCGCCTTCTTTCTGCATCTCTTCGAGCGCAGGAATCGCGATGGTAAGAAGCTGCATAATAATGGATGACGTAATGTAGGGTGTAATGTTCAATGCCAACAATGACATATTAAGGAATGAACCGCCTGTAAATGCATCGAGGAAATTGAATGCATCACTTGTCTGTGAAGCAAACCACTGTGCAAAGTAGTTTCTATCTACACCCGGAACCGGCATCTGACAGCCGATTCGGATGATGATAATCATCAGCAAGGTGAAAAGTACCTTTGTTCTGATGTCTTTAACTTTAAATGCATCTCTAAGTTTTTTAAACATTAGATCACCTCTGCAGTTCCACCAAGTTTCTCAATCATCTCTTTAGCGGATTCGCTAAATGCGTTAACCTTAACATTGAGCTTTTTGGTAAGTTCTCCGTTGCCAAGAATCTTTACACCATCTGCAGGATTGTTGATAATTCCCTTAGCCATAAGAGCTTCTACATCAACGGTTGCGCCGTTTTCGAATACTTCTAATGCGCTAACATTAATAGCTACGATTTCCTTGTGGTTTCTGTTCTTGAAACCTCTCTTAGGAAGACGTCTGTATAAAGGCATCTGACCACCTTCGAAACCGATTCTGGGCTGACCTGAACGAGCCTTCTGACCCTTGTGTCCCTTACCTGCTGTCTTGCCGTTTCCTGAACCGTGTCCACGACCTCTTCTAAAATTATCGCTGTGTTTAGAGCCTTCTGCGGGCTGTAAGTTTGATAATTCCATCTGTGACACCTCCTTCTTAAGCTTCTTCTACTTTAACTAAGTGTCTAACCTGCTGAATCATTCCCTTAACAGCATCGTTATCAGGAAGCTCAACTGTCTGATGGAGCTTGTGAAGACCTAATGCTTCAACAGTAGCTCTATGCTTCGGAACAGCTCCGATAGTAGATTTCACTAAAGTAACTTTAATCTTTTTAACTTTCTTTGTTGCCATGATTACAGTCCTCCTTATGCTCTGACTTCATCAACGGACTTACCACGCTTAGCAGCTACTTCTTCGGGAGTCTTGAGTTCAGCAAGACCAGCGATAGTAGCAAGAACTACGTTCTGCTTATTGTTGGATCCGAGTGACTTAGTACGGATATTCTTGATACCAGCAAGTTCACATACGGAACGAGCGGGACCGCCGGCGATAACACCGGTACCTTCGGGGGCTTTCTTAAGTAATACGGATGCAGATCCGAACTTACCTAAATAATCATGTGAAATGGAATTGTTCTCGTCAAGTGCAACGCTTACGAGATTCTTCATTGCGTCTTCTTTACCTTTACGAATAGCTTCGGGAATTTCAGCAGCTTTTCCAAGGCCGGCGCCTACGTGACCATTACCGTCACCTACAACTACCAAAGCTGTGAAACGCATGTTACGTCCGCCCTTAACAACCTTTGTAACACGCTTGATGGTAACTACCTTTTCACTAAACTCCATGTTAGTTGTATCTATCATAGTGCGTTTCATGTGATGTGTTCTCCTTCCTAGAATTCTAACCCAGCTTCTCTTGCTGCGTCAGCTAATGCTGCTACTTTACCCTGGTATATAAAGCCGCCTCTGTCAAAGACAACTGTCTTAATACCTTTTTCGATTGCACGCTTTGCAATAACAGTTCCTAAATATGCTGCTGCTTCGACGTCATTGGTCTTCTTTAACTCAGCCTTTACATCCTTTTCAACTGTGGATGCAGAAACTAATGTCTTACCAACTGTATCATCGATAATTTGAGCATACATATGGTTGTTGCTGCGGAATACTGCAAGACGAGGTCTTTCAGCAGTACCTGCAAAACGGTTACGGATTTTGATGTGTTTCTTAACACGTACTTCCTGTCTTGATTCTTTTGAAACCATTTTTACACTCTCCTTATCTATTATTTCTTACCGGTCTTACCAACTTTACGTCTGATAACTTCATCAGCATACTTGATACCCTTGCCCTTGTAAGGTTCAGGTCTTCTCTTGTCTCTGATCTCAGCTGCAAACTGGCCAACTTTTTCTTTGTCGATACCCTTAACGATGATGTTGTTACCATCAACTGTGGTCTCGATACCTTCAGGATCTACCATTTCTACCGGATGAGAATAGCCTAAGGATAAGGTTAACTTCTTGCCAGCCTTAGCTGCCTTGTAACCTACACCGTTAACTTCAAGCTTCTTCTCGTAACCGGAAGTAACACCAACAACCATGTTGTTAATAAGTGTTCTTGTTAAACCGTGAAGAGATTTCATCTTCTTTAAATCGTTAGGTCTTGAAACAACTATTTCTGCTCCTTCAACCTTGATTTCCATTTCCTTGGGTAAAACTCTCTCAAGAGTACCCTTGGGACCTTTTACAGTCACTTTGTTATTTTCTGCGACTTCAACAGTAACGCCTGCAGGAGTCGCGATTGGCATTCTACCTATACGTGACATGCCCGTACCTCCTATAAATTAATTTAGGTTAATCTGTATCAAAAAATTACCAAACGAATGCAAGAACTTCGCCACCAACTTCAAGCTCACGAGCCTTCTTGTCGGTAACTACTCCCTGGTTGGTGGAGATGATAGCAATACCAAGTCCGCCAAGTACTCTGGGGAGGTCTTCCTTGCTTGCATATACACGAAGACCGGGCTTGGAAATTCTCTGGATACCGGAGATAATCTTTTCGTTCTTGTCAGCACCGTACTTTAATGCAATACGGATAGTCTTGAAACTGCCCTCTTCAATGATATCAAACTTCTTAATGTAACCTTCATCGAAAAGAATCTGAGCGATAGCTAACTTCATCTTTGATGCAGGAACATCTACTGTATCGTGTTTTGCAGTATTTGCATTACGAATTCTTGTAAGCATATCTGCAATGGGATCATTACATGCCATTTGATTGTCCTCCTTCCTTCTTCTTACCAGCTGGCTTTCTTAACGCCGGGAATTTCGCCCTTGTATGCGAGTTCACGGAAGCAAACTCTGCAAATACCATACTTTCTTAAAACTGCATGGGGACGTCCACAAATCTTGCAGCGGGTATAAGCTCTTGTAGAGAACTTAGGCTTTTTCTGCTGTTTAAGCTTCATTGCTTTTTTAGCCATTGTTTTGTCTCCTCCTATTTCGCGAACGGCATGTTGAATAATCTAAGTAATTCACGTGCCTCTTCATCTGTCTTTGCTGTAGTTACGAAGATAATGTCCATACCACGAACCTTATCTACCTTATCGTATTCGATTTCAGGGAAAATGATCTGCTCCTTAATACCAAGAGCGTAGTTTCCACGTCCATCAAATCCGTTGGGGTTAACACCTCTGAAGTCACGAACTCGAGGAAGTGCAAGGTTTACAAGACGATCGCAGAACTCGTACATCTTTTCACCACGAAGGGTAACCTTACATCCAATTGCCTGACCTTCACGAATCTTGAAGTTAGCAACAGACTTCTTTGCTTTAGTAATAACTGCCTTCTGACCGGAAATCTTTTCCATATCAGCAACTGCAGACTCTAAAACCTTAGCGTTTTCCTTTGCTTCGCCAACACCCATGTTGATAACGATCTTGTCGAGCTTGGGAACTTCCATAACGTTCTTATATCCGAACTTGTCAGTCATAGCCTTGACAATTTCGTTTTTGTATAAATCCTTATATCTACTCACGTTTATTTGGCCTCCTTTACGTATTAATCAATAACGTCGCCCGTTGCCTTGGCAAAACGGACCTTCTTGTCACCGTCCATCTTGAAGCCAACTCTTGTAGTCTTGCCCTTGTATACGAGCATTACGTTAGAGATATCGATTGCTGCTTCTTTCTGAACAATGCCACCGTTCTGATTAGCCTGGGAGGGCTTCATATGCTTGGTAACCATGTTGATGCCTTCTACAACAACCTTGGCATTCTTCTGGTCTACAACAAGGACCTTACCTTCTTTTCCGTTGTCCTTGCCGGCGATTACTTTAACAGTATCACCTTTCTTAATCTTCATTGTTGCCATTTAGCTACCTCCTAGAGTACTTCGGGAGCTAAAGAAACGATCTTAGAGAACTGTTTCTCACGAAGCTCACGTGCTACAGGTCCAAAGATACGGGTTCCCTTGGGTTCCTTGTCATCTTTAATGATTACTGCAGCATTTTCGTCAAATTTGATATAGGAACCGTCTTTACGACGAGCGCCCTTAACTGTACGAACAACAACAGCCTTTACTACATCACCCTTTTTAACCATACCGCCGGGTGTAGCATCTTTAACACTGGCTACGATAATGTCGCCGATGTTAGCATATCTTCTTGTAGATCCGCCCATAACACGGATGCAAAGCAATTCCTTAGCACCGGTGTTATCAGCAACCTTCAATCTGCTTTCCTGTTGAATCATGCTTATTCTCCTTCCAATGCTTACTTAGCTTTTTCTACAATTTCTACAAGTCTCCATCTCTTGTCCTTAGAGAGGGGTCTTGTTTCCATTACTTTAACTGTATCGCCAACCTGACATTCGTTGTTCTCATCATGAGCTTTCAACTTGTAGGTCTTCTTAACGATCTTTCCGTAAAGAGGATGCTTTACGTGATCTTCAACTGCAACCGTGATTGTCTTGTCCATCTTGTCGCTGACAACCTTACCGGTACGTGTTTTTCTAAGATTTCTTTCTTCCACGATTTTAAGTCTCCTTTCTAATCATCCAATGCCGAACTTACGCTTCAGCCTTTGACTTAGAAGTCAAAACGGTCTGAATTCTTGCAATGTTCTTTCTAACTTCTTTAATTCTTGCTGTGTTGTCTAACTGGTTAGTGGCATTCTGGAATCTTAAGTTGAAAAGTTCCTTCTTAGCATCGGTTAATTCCTTAGCTAATTCTGCAGTTGTCTTTGCATTTAAGCTATCAACATACTTATTAGTTTTCATTAGATGCACCGCCTTCCAAGTCCGCTTTAGAAACGATCTTACATTTGCAAGGAAGCTTGTGTGATGCCAGACGTAATGCTTCTCTGGCTGTCTCTTCAGGTACGCCAGCGATTTCAAACATTACACGTCCGGGCTTAACTACTGCTACC
>JAZLJG010000038.1:0-55778 GCA_045617745.1 Lachnospiraceae bacterium
ATCGGTCTTGACGGAGTTATTCTTTCAAAGGCCGACGGTGATACAAGAGGTGGTGCCGCTTTATCTGTTAAGGCAGTTACCGGTAAGCCGATTCTTTTTGTATCAAACGGTGAAAAATTAGATCAGATCGAGCCCTTTTACCCCGACAGAATGGCTAATCGAATTCTTGGTATGGGTGATGTGCTTTCTCTTATTGAAAAGGCTGAAGCTGCCAATCAGGACAGAGATGCCAAAAAAGACATGGAGATGGCCAAGCGTCTTAAAAAGGGTAAGTTTGATTTCAATGACTACCTTGAAAGCATGACAGCAATGAGAAAGATGGGTGGTCTATCATCTATCATGTCAATGATGCCGGGACTCGGTATGGGTAAAATGCCCGATATTGACAGTGATGAATCCGAGAGAAAATTAAAACAGACCGAAGCAATAGTACTAAGCATGACTCCCGCAGAGAGAGCCAATCCCAAGCTTATGAATCCTAAGCGTAAGTTCAGAATCGCAAAGGGCGCAGGCGTTGATATTGCAGAGGTTAACCGCTTTATCAAACAGTTTGAGCAGTCTCAGAAGATGATGAAGCAGCTTCCCGGAATGATGGGAAAATTTGGTGGCAAAAGAGGGAAATTCCCCTTTTAATAAACACATATATTTAGACGGAGGTGAATAAAATGGCAGTTAAAATCAGATTAAGAAGAATGGGTCAGAAGAAAGCTCCTTTCTATAGAATTATTGTAGCAGATTCAAGATCCCCCAGAGACGGACGTTTCATCGCAGAGATCGGTACATACGATCCCAACGTAGAACCCAGCGCTGTTTCAGTTAACGAAGAAGAAGCAAAGAAATGGCTTGCTAACGGTGCTCAGCCTACAGAAGTTGTTAGCAGAATCTTCAAGAACGCCGGAATTACGAAATAGTTTTTTTCGATAATCAGGTAACGCTAAAAACTTATGGAGGTAGATATGAGAGAACTGGTGGAAGTAATCGCAAAGGCTCTTGTGGAAAACCCCGATGAAGTTGTAGTGACAGAACGTACAGAAGGCAAGAACATTGTGATCGAATTACATGTTGCGCAGTCTGATATGGGTAAAGTTATCGGAAAGCAGGGACGAATTGCAAAGGCAATTCGTGCAGTCGTTAAAGCGGCTAGCTCGAAAGATAATACAAGAGTTGACGTAGAAATTGTTTAGTTCAAATCTATAGGGGTACCTTTAAGGTACCCCTAATTTTTCAAGAGAAAAAAGTATGGAAGATTTTCTGACAGTTGGTATTATTACCACAGCCCACGGAGTACACGGCGAGGTAAAGGTTTTTCCCACAACCGATGACGTGAGGCGTTTTAAAAAGTGCAAAGAACTTATTGTGGAAACCAAAAAGGAAAGAAAGACCCTTAAGGTTTTAGGCGTTAAGTTTTTTAAACAGTTTGTAATTATTAAGTTTGAAGGCATTGATACTATGGATGATGCCTTATTACTTAAGCAGGCAAACCTTCTTGTTACACGTGCAAATGCTGTAAAGTGCGAGGAAGATGAGTACTTTATAGCGGATTTGTACGGCCTGAAGGTTTATGATGAGGAAAAAAACTACATCGGGGAAATCTCCGAGGTTTACCAGACCGGAGCCAACGATGTATATGAAATAAAAAGAGAAGACGAAACCACAGTTTTGATTCCCGCCATTAAGGAATGTGTCAAAAATGTGGATGTTAAGAATGGTACTATGATGATTCACGTAATGGAAGGACTCTTTTAATGAATTTTCATGTATTGACTCTCTTTCCCGAAATGGTTATGGAAGGCCTTAATACCAGTATTCTGGGAAGAGCGATTGACAAAGAAACAATAAGTATCGAGGCAGTCCAGATAAGGGACTATACACTTGATAAGCATAATAAGGTGGATGATTATCCTTACGGCGGCGGAGCGGGCATGCTCATGCAGGCCCAGCCGGTTTTTGACTGCTTTGAAGCAGTTCAAAAACGCATCACCGACGCCGGCAGAAAGCCCGCCAGAGTCATTTTCATGACTCCCGTGGGAAAGACCTTCGACCAGAAGCTGGCCGAAGAATTTTCCAAAGAAGAGGACTTGATTTTCCTTTGCGGTCACTACGAAGGAATAGACGAGCGTGTGCTTGAGGAGATAGTGACCGATAATGTTTCTTTGGGCGACTTTGTCCTTACGGGGGGAGAGCTGCCTGCAATGGTAATGATTGATTGTATTTCAAGACTTGTCCCGGGAGTTTTAAGTAACAGCGAGTCAGCAAAGACAGAATCCTTTTCAAACGGTCTTCTGGAGTATCCCCAGTACACAAGACCGGAGGAATGGCATGGTAAAAAGGTTCCGGAAATCCTTTTAAGCGGTCACCACGCAAACGTTGATAAATGGAGACTTGAACAGTCTTTGGAGAGAACTAAAAACGTAAGACCGGAACTTTATGATAAATATATGGAGGAGCATCCTCCGGTAATTAAGAAAAAGCGCAGAAAGTCCCCAAAGAAAACAGTTGCAATTGATGGGAATATGTGCTAAAATTCAAGCGTTGTCAATACGGATGGTCCTCTGTTACGAAGTGTATTAAGAACATCTGCTATATAAGGAGGAACAAAATGAACGACATTATTAAGAACATTGAAGCTGCTCAGATGAAAGAATCCGTTGCTGAATTTAACGTTGGTGATACCGTTAGGGTTTACAACAAGATTAAAGAAGGCGAAAAGGAAAGAACTCAGGTATTCGAAGGTACCGTATTAAAGAGACAGGGCGGCGGCGCTCGTGAAACCTTCACAGTTAGAAAGTCATCAAACGGTGTTGGCGTTGAAAAGACATGGCCTTTACACAGCCCTAACGTAGAGAAGATTGAAGTAGTTCGTAAGGGTAAAGTAAGAAGAGCTAAACTTAACTACTTAAGAAGCCGTGTTGGTAAAGCTGCTAAGGTTAAAGAAATCGTTAAATAATAATTCGTTAGAAAAAGGAACATTTTTAGAAATGTTCCTTTTTTGTTGCGAAGAAAAATGATATAATAACTTGATATGAGAAGAAGAAACCACGGTCTGGACTTCAACCGTAAAAGAAGAAAAAAAGTTGATATAAAGGCCTTTAAAGAGCTGTTCAGCTGGCTTTTCTGGATAGGTATTTCCGCTATTACGGCTGTAGTACTTATGTATGTTTTCGGCCTTCGTACAAATGTTATCGGAAACTCAATGGAGCCCGATCTCTATGCAGGCCAGCAGATACTTATCGACAGACTGATTTTCCAGATAGGTGACCCTAAATACGGTGATGTAATTGCTTTCCAGCCAAACGGTAACGAAAACGCCCACTATTATATTAAAAGGGTAATAGGCTGTCCGGGAGATACAGTGTTAATAAAGGACGGCTATACTTACATTAACGGTGAAAAACTTGAAGAGAAGGATACCTTCGACAAAATAAGGGATCCGGGTGTTGCAGAGACTGAAATATATTTAGGACCCGGCGAATATTTTGTTATGGGGGACAACAGAAACTTCAGTGAAGATTCCCGTTCAGGTAACATAGGAAATGTGAAAACCGAATACATAATCGGAAAAGTTTGGTTTAAGCTTTCCAAAAATCTTGAATATATAGGATTTGTAAAATGATAGTTCAATGGTACCCCGGGCACATGAATAAAGCCCGCAAGATGATGGAAAACGACATGAAGCTTGTGGACCTTGTTATCGAGATACTTGATGCAAGGGCGCCTCTTTCCAGTCGTAATCCCGACATAGACAAAATGGCCGGTTCAAAGGCGCGGCTTATTATTATGAATAAGTGCGATCTGGCCGATAAAAATATAAGTGAAGAGTGGAAAAAACATTTCGAGAAAAAGGGATTCCAGGTAGCCTTCGTTAATTCCAAAAACAAAGAAGGCCTCCGGCTTGTAATGCCGGCCGTTAAGAAAGCCTGCGAGGCAAAAATCCGCCGCAATGCAGAAAAAGGTATTAAAAACCAGCCTATAAGGGCCATGGTGGCAGGTATTCCCAATGTGGGTAAATCCACGTTTATTAATGCCATAAGCGGCAAGAATATGGCCAAAACCGGTAATAAGCCCGGCGTTACAAAAGGCGAGCAGTGGATAAAGCTTAATAACGAATTACAGCTTTTGGATACTCCCGGTATATTGTGGCCTAAGTTTGAGGACCAGAATGTTGGTAAAAAACTGGCATTTCTTGGTTCCATTAATGATGAAATACTTGTTACCGAGGAACTTGCGGGAGAGCTTCTTCTTTTTCTTAAAGAAAAGTATCCAAAGCTTTTGGAGGCAAGGTACAATCTTTCGGATGAGACCTGTCCGTTAGATACAGAGGATCAGAACGGTTTTTCGACTCCCCAGTCTTTGATGATGGATTACATCGCAAAGCAGAGAGGATGCCTTAAGGCAGGAGCAGAAACCGATTATTTTAAAACAGCAGGAGTAATACTTGAAGATTTCCGTAGCGGAAAAATAGGATCAATAACATTGGAGGAACCATGAAAAACCAAAAACTTAAGGATGTTTTGGGAACAACCCTTTATTTATTAATCGTAGTAGTATTATCATTTCTTATCGTTAAATTTGTAGGACAGAGAACCGAGGTTATCGGACGTTCCATGAACCCTACCCTTAATGACGGCGACAATCTGATTCTTGACAAGATCAGCTATAAGCTTCATGATCCCGAACGTTATGATGTGGTGGTATTTCCTTTCAGAGACGGTTCCGGTAAGAATTATATCAAAAGAGTTATAGCCCTTCCCGGCGAAACCATTAGAATCGATCTTGACGGAAATATCTACATCAATGAGGAAATACTTTACGAATCTTACGGAAATGCCGTTATAGAGAGACCCGGTTCTGCTCTTGAAGGAGTTACCCTGGGAGAAGGGGAATACTTTGTAATGGGCGATAACAGAAACGATTCGGAGGATTCAAGATTTTCCGTTGGTAAGGTAAAAAGATCGGAAATTCTCGGAAGAGCCTGGGTAAGAATCTGGCCCTTTAAAGATTTCGGACGTGTAAATAAGTAAAAGTGAGTGGGATGTATGGGGAAAAGCCTTAACGATATAAAGCTTCTTTTTAAGACTGATGATATAAGAATTCTCGGAGAACTTATTGAAGCGTACTCGGTTGATGAACGGGAAAGCGTTCAGAAAATCGTTGCTTCCGGCAGAAAGAAAATCGAAGCTTACAAGCTGGAAGTGGAGCGTACTGAAAAGCTTAAGTACTATGAAAAGCAGTATGAACATCTTGGATATGTGTGCGGTATAGATGAGGTTGGCAGAGGCCCGTTGGCGGGCCCCGTGGTTGCGGGTGCCGTTATTTTGCCGAAGGATTCACATATCCTTTATCTTAATGATTCCAAACAGCTTTCCGAAAAAAAGCGTGAGGAGCTCTATGACGTCATCATGTCCGAGGCTGTAAGCGTGGGCCTTGGATTTAAAAGTCCCGAAAGAATTGACGAAATCAATATTCTTAATGCCACATATGAAGCCATGCAGGAAGCGGTTTTCAAGTTAAGCGTTGTTCCGGATGTGCTTCTTAACGACGCCGTTACCATTCCAAAGCTAACCATGAAGCAGGTGCCCATCATAAAAGGTGATGCCAAGAGTGTTTCCATAGCTGCGGCCAGCATAGTGGCCAAGGTTACAAGAGACAGGCTGATGGTGGAATATGACAGCATATATCCCGAGTATAACTTTAAGTCAAACAAGGGCTATGGCAGTGCGGAGCATATCACAGCCCTTAAAAAATTCGGAAAAACCCCGATTCACAGGGAATCTTTTATAAAGAACTTCATGTAAAATGGAGAAAAGAATATGAGTGGGTTTCCTCTTTCTTTTTTGTCGGACAGATTCATAAAAATCGATTCCGACAACGGAAATCTGAATAACTTAAACGAGGCCAATACAAAAGCTTTAATGGATCTTTTGTCGGGGCTTTCAAACGGTGAGACAATTCTTGGAAAAGTATTGTCTTCTTCAAATGATTCTTTTTCCTTTCTTGCTCTTGATTCAAATGTAACCGTTAATGCAAAAGCGGAAAACGGAGTGGTTCTTGATACGGGAAGTGTTGTTATGTTCGAAGTTAACAAGCTTTCCGATTCACGAATTTCTTTAAGACCCCTTAATGTAAATGTAAATACCAATGTTACGGCTGAAAGCGCCCTGAAGGCCGCAGGAATTCCTGTGGACGACCGTACTCTTGAAATGGCTGTAAGAAATATGGAGTACGCAAATCCTATAGATATCGCATCCTTGTCCGAAAGCTATAAGGATATAAACGCTTTCCCTCAGACACCCGTAAAATATATTGTGGACCTTCAGACAATGGGTATTCCGGTTACCTCGGAGAATCTTGAGCAGTACGAAAGCTACCTGAATATGGAAAATTCCCTGACCGGAGATTTCATAGAAGTTTCCGACGGAATGATAAAGTCTTTTATACCCGACTTTCCGGAAGCAAACGTAAATACAAAAGAAGCCTATGAAGCAGGCCTTAAGACCCTTGAAGAAGGGTTGAAATCCTTTGATGAATTTGTAAAGAATCTTCCCGATGAGGAACCCCTTTCGAATCTCAAAGCATCTTTTGAAAATCTTTCACGGGAACTTCAGGCGAAAATCCCCGAAGGTGACAGCAAGGAAGATCTCATCAATAACCTGAAAAATCTTATTAGCCAGGCAGGCTCAAAGGATATTTTAGGTACAGCCGAAAAAGCAGAGACAGATTTTGCCGGTAAGCTTTCTTCGCTTTATAAAGATATTCATGAAACCTTTAAGGGAGGCCTTGAAAAAGCCCTGATTAATGAATGGACCCTTTCGGTTTCCGATGTTTCCAAAAAGACCGAGATCAAGGATCTTTACAGAAAGCTTTTGCAGGAAACCGGGGATTTGTCCAAAGCCCTGGAAAATGTTCTTCCCAAGGATAATCCTGCATCATCGGTTTTATCTTCCATAAGCAATAACATTGATTTTATGAATGCTTTAAATAACTTTATTCCCTTTGTACAGATTCCCTTCAGAGGAGAAAACGGAGCAAATTCCGCTGAACTTTATGTGTTCAGGAATAAACACTCCAAGGGAACTGAAGGGGAAGAGGTTAGTGCTTTCCTGCACCTTGATACGGTGAATCTGGGTCCTGCGGATGTATACGTTAAGATGAAGGACAATAACGTGTCCACCCACTTTACGCTATCAAGCGAAGAAAACCTTCTTTTTGTGGAAGACCATCTGGATATTCTTACTAAAAGACTTTCCGATAAAGGTTACAATCTCAGTACCAAAACAACGGTTTCAGATGGGAAAAAGGCTCCCATAGAAGAAGCCTTGGACAATAATCTTGTTAAAGTAATGGTATCGAAAACTTCTTTTGATGCCAGGGTATAAAAATGGACGATACGAAAAAGAAAAAAGTTAAACAGGCCATAGCCTTAGAATACGACCCCGATGATGTGGCGCCCAGGGTAGTTGCCACAGGTGGCGGGCATCTTGCAGAAAAAATCGTGGAAGAAGCCATAAAAGCGGATGTTCCCATCCACGAAGACGAGAAGCTTGCCAAATCCTTAGCTTCTTTGGATGTGGGTGATGCGATTCCGGCGGAGCTTTACGAGGTTGTGGCGGAAGTACTTGTTTTTGTGGACGCAATGGACAAACTGAAAGGTAAGATGTCTTCCTAGTATGAATAAAAGGAATGTGGGAAATGACAAGGAAGATATAGTATCAATCTTTCTTGAAAAGAACAATATTAAAATTATAGACAGGAATTTCTATACGGACCACGGTGAACTGGACATTGTGGGAATGGATGGAGAATATCTGGTGTTCTTTGAGGTAAAGTACAAGAAAAACAAAGGATACGGAAATCCCTTTGAAATGGTTAATTATTCGAAAAGAAGGCGCATTGTAAACGCTTCCAGGGTTTATCTTTATAAGAACCATTATCCGGAGAATACATTTATTCGTTACGACGTTGTGGGCGTTCTGGATGGGGAGATTACCTGGATAAAGCAGGCATTCGACGCATTTTAAAAAATATTAATAATTTATATTACAGGCTTTAAAATTTAGATGTTATTTTATTATGGTACGGAGGATTAAGTATGGCTAATATTTTGGTATGTGATGATGATCACGAAATAGTTGACGCAATAGAGATATATCTTATTCAGGAAGGTTATCAGGTTTTTAAGGCATATGACGGAATAGAAGCTTTGGAAATCTTGAAAAAGAACGAAATCCAGCTTTTAATTATCGACATTATGATGCCCAGACTTGACGGTATTCACGCAATCATGAAAATCCGTGAATCTTCAAGTATTCCGATTATTATTCTTTCAGCAAAAACTGAGGATCCCGATAAGATTCTCGGTCTTAATGTGGGTGCTGACGATTATCTTCCCAAGCCCTTCAATCCCCTTGAACTTGTTGCCAGAGTAAAATCCCAGCTTCGAAGATATACAAAGCTTGGAAACATGCCCCAGCAGTCACAGGCAATCTTTTCCGTTGGCGGCCTTGTTATGAACGACGACACCAAGGAAGTTATCGTGGATGATGTTCCCGTAAAGCTTACTCCTATTGAATATAATATTCTTCTTTTGCTTGTAAAGAACCAGGGAAGAGTATTTTCCATTGACCAGATTTACGAAAAAATCTGGAATGAACAGGCTATCGGAGCCGACAACACTGTTGCAGTTCATATAAGACATATACGTGAAAAAATTGAGATAAATCCCAGAGAGCCCAGATATTTAAAGGTTGTATGGGGTGTTGGCTATAAAGTAGACAAAATGTAATCGGAGTACGTATGGCTTCCAAAGAGAAAAAAGTAAAGGTTTATAAAGCAAAAGAAGAGAAGGGCACCGTTCCTAGGAGGAAAGGTGCTTCTTACAGCGCTTCCAGATTCTTTCTGGTGGCTTTGCAGGCTTTCTGCGGAGCCCTTATTGGCGTGTGCTTTTTTGTTTATAATACTTCATCTGTAATCCGTATTCTCGGTACCGAAAAAACACAGAATGTTTCCTTTGGCGAGGCCAGCAGAGATTACATTGAATCCGATTATTTTACCGAAAACCTGGATTATGTTACACAGGACATAATAAAGCAGGTTGCTTTTAAGGAAATAGTCGAAGAAAACGGTATCTTTAACCCTAATAAGATTATAGATGTGGCAGAACTTGGCAGACGTTTTTCAAAGGACGGATATACCGGTCCTTCGGTTAAATACTATCTTGAGGACCTGGTGGAATGGGGAAAGCTTTCCACCGCCGATGCATTCAGCTTCTGTACTTATGAATTCTATACCGCAAGCGAATATTGCGATTTTTTCGGTATTGATTACAATTCACTTGAACTTCCCGAAAACTATGACGATTCAAAGGCATATATTTCTTTTGAAACATTGAAGGAACAGTATTTTACTGTCGAGGGGTATACTGTTCAGTCCCTTGCTAAGGATGAGAAGGAATACAAGGAGATTGTAGATTGCCTTACAAAATCAATTTCCTGTATCTATACAGCTTATTTGGGTTACTATGAAACATACAGGGAAAGTACCAGAAATTATGTGCAGTACTATCTTCAGCAGAACAATATTTCAGATGATACCCAGACAGTAGATTTCTATACGGATGAGTATATTGAAAATAACGGAATGGTTTATGAGGACCGTTTCGCTTTTGATAAAACCAATGTACGTTATTACATTACTTTTTCCCGCAACAACAGGAAATATGTTTATACAAATGTTTCTGAATTCGCAAGCGGTATGCTGACTGAAAAAGAGCTTGATGAAAGATTCAAGGCTTATGGAAAGTTCATATCCGTCTGCCCGGGCAAAATGGAATATATCACTAACACAAAGGTTTTATACGATGGCATCGGGAAATCGGTTTTGGAGGACTATTCCTACGCTTATGAGCCCGATACGAAGATTTTAATAGGATTTGATACCACATATCCTGTTGATGATATATTCAGGGACAACAAAGAAGCCTTTGAAAAAACCGCAAAGGTTATTCCCTGGATTGTTTCTTTGGGCGCTCTTTCATTGATTATTTTTACCGGAAATTTTGTCTATATCTGGTTAAAAGAAAAGGACTATTATTCAAACCACGCTACGAAAGAAGAACTGGGAAGATTCGACAGACTTCCTATAGAAATTTCTGTTCTTTTTATAATCCTTCTGGGTCTGATTTTTTATATCGGTGAAACGCAACTGTTCGGAAGATTGTTTGCCGATCCCCAGATGAATCTTGCAGGCTTTTTCGCAGCTGCCATAAGCTTCCTTTTCGTGGATTTGTATCTGGCGTTGTTGTTTATATACGGATTTGAAAGAAGATTTATTTGTAAAAACCTCTTGGATGGCAGCATTTTCTCGATGCTTGCCCCGAAGTTTGCCCAAAAGGGCAAAGGCCTTCACAAATGGTTTAGTAACATGTTTGACAGCTCCGGTGTTGCTATTAGAACCTGGACTGTTTACGTGTTGTTCCTTTTATTTAACTGCTTTTTTGCCTGCCTGATGTTCTTTAGTAAGTATAAGGTTATTTCTTTCCTGGTGTTGTTTGTGTTTGATACAGGAGTGGGTGCTTATCTTTTCAACAGAAATTACGAAAGAAAGAATATTGTGGACGGCATCCGCCGCATAAGCGAGGGAGACTACGATTACAAGCTGGATGTAAGCAAGACCCATGGCGATAACAAAGAGCTTGCCAATGCGGTAAACGATATAGGACTGGGCCTTAGCAAGGCTTTGGAGATAAGTACTAAGGACGAAAAACTGAAGGCAGACCTTATTACCAATGTTTCTCATGATATAAAAACACCTCTTACATCCATTATTAACTATGTGGACCTTTTAAAACGTGAAAACATAGAGGATGAGAGAGTACAGAAGTACATTAACGTGTTGGATGAAAAGTCCCAGCGCTTAAAACAGCTTACTTACGACCTCCTGGAGGCTTCAAAGGTTGCTTCAGGCAACATTTCCATAGACCTTATCAAAATAGATTTCGTGGAATTTTTGAAGCAGGCCGCAGGGGAATTTGAGGATAAGTTTACCGAACGAGGACTGGATCTTGTTATGAATGTTCCTTCGGAACCTGTTTTCGCTATGGTTGACCCCAGACACATGTGGCGAGTTGTAGAGAATATTCTTAATAATGTTTATAAATATGCCCTGGAGAATTCAAGAGTTTATCTTGACCTTTTTAATATTAAGGATGAGGGTGCAGAAGCGGAGAAACTGGTTCTTTCTCTGAAGAATATTTCAAAGCAGCAGTTAAACATTCCGGCAGACGAGCTGACGGAAAGATTTATTAGAGGCGATGTATCCCGAAGCACAGAAGGCTCGGGCCTGGGTCTTTCCATCGCCAAGAACCTTACAATAGCCCAGAACGGTGAATTTGATATTTACCTGGACGGGGATTTGTTTAAGGTTACTATCAGTTTGGATATTACTGAATAATGTGAATCTATAATATTTCTTAAAAAGTAAGATTTTTTCATGATAAATGTTGCTTAGTATTTACTTTATATATTCGATTGTATATTTACTAAATAAGTTTTCGTTTTGATAATATAATCTTAAAATGGCACGAAGTCCTTAAGGACTTTGTGCCTTGTTTTTTTAGTTTTCAAAACTTCGTGCCCACTTTCTTGGGAATTTTTTCATATCCTCACAGAATTACGAAAAATGGTAAGAATTGTGAGAAGGGAAAAGAGTTTTCCTCACAATTCAACAGATAATGAAGATAACTGTGAGGAATATAGGACAAATTCCTCACAATAGTGCGTGTTAAATGGAAGATTGTGAGGAAAGTTCGCGTGTGTCCTCACAATTAATTGTTTCTTTTGTGGTTTTGTGAGGAATCTCCTCACAAAATCTATATATGCGTGTATGATTGTGAGAAATGATTATTTTAATTTTCAGGGGATGGGTTCTTTGGCTCATTGGCTATAGGTCCGTCCCTTTTTCGCCAAAAGGCGAATAGGAACCCGTCCCCGATTCGCCAAATAAAAACCGGGTCAAGGACCCGGTTTTTGTTATATTAATTCGAAACGCTGGCGTTCGTTGTATTTATCAAGTACTTCGTGAATCTTTTCTGTGGAGGTTATTACGTTTCCTACGGAAATGTCGTGGTTCATAAAGTCAATTATCTGGGCGATGAATTTGCTTACGTCGGCCTCAAGGTAGTAGGGCTTGGTCTTTAATTCAGGACGAGTGTAGATAAGGTTTGTGGTAATGATTTTATCGAAGATACACTGTTCGTAAGCTTTATCGAAGGAATCAAGACCGCTTGTGAACTGGCCGAATGTTGCCAGTATGAAAATTCGCTTTGCGTTCTTTTCCTTAATCTGTCTTGCGGTATCAAGAATGCTTTCACCTGAGGAGATGATATCGTCTACGATAATGACATCCTTTCCGTCTATGTTATCACCCAAAAATTCATGAGCGACAATGGGGTTTTTGCCGTTAACCATTTTGCTGTAATCACGGCGCTTATAGAACATGCCTGCATCTACCCCTAAAACACTTGCGAAATATACGGCTCTGTCAAGAGCGCCTTCATCGGGAGAGATGACTACTGTATGGTCTTTATCGATAATCATGTCTTCTTCGCCCTCAAGAAGGGTTTTTAAGAACTGGTAGTAAGCGCTGAAGTTATCGAAGCCGTCCAAAGGAGAGGCGTTCTGAACTCTCGGGTCGTGGGCATCAAAGGTTATGATGTTTTCAACACCCATGGAGTAAAGCTCCTCAAGTGCGTAAGCACAGTCAAGGGATTCACGTCCGCTTCTTTTGTGCTGGCGTCCTTCGTAAAGATAGGGCATGATTACATTTATTCTTTTGGCTTTACCGGTTGCGGCCTGAATGACACGTTTCAGATCCTGATAGTGATCGTCGGGGGATTTGTGATTGATGTAACCGTTTATTTTGTAGGTAATACTGGAGTTGCAGACATCCACCAAAATAAAAAGATCCTTACCACGAACAGATTCATTAAACACACCTTTTCCTTCGCCTGTTCCGAATCTGGGACATTCTGCATCGATAAGGTAATTGGGTTCCATGTAACCGTGGAATGCGGGATCTTTCTTAAGTCCTGTGTTGAGATTTTTTCTGAAGTCTACAAGATAGTTATTGACACTCTTTCCAAGCTTTGCGGCCGAATCAAGGGCACAAATCTTTAGAGGAGCAACGGGAAGTGCTGTTTCGAGAACTCGTAAATTGGGCATTTTGATTTCCTTTCGACAAGTTTATCTTCGTTTATTTTATAGCATTCAGATAGTGACACGTCAAGGAAATTCGTTTAAAATAAATTAAGTATGCTAAGGATAGCGGAGAATATATGAAAACTAACGAAGCCCATGTAATAAAAAGCATTATACATAAATCCCCGGCCGAGAAATCGGGCCTTAAACCCGGAGATGTGATTCTTGAGATTAACGGTGAAGAAATAGAGGATATTTTTGATTACCGCTATAACATTCTTTCCGAAAACCTGGACATCTGCGTTTTAAGAGACGGCGAAAGAATGAATTTTTCTTTGGCCAAAGAAGAGGATGAGGATCCGGGTCTGGAGTTCGAAAGCGGACTTATGGACGAATACAGAAGATGCAAAAACAACTGTATTTTCTGCTTTATCGACCAGATGCCCAAGGGCATGCGTGAAACTCTGTATTTTAAGGACGACGACCAGAGACTTTCCTTTTTGCAGGGAAATTACGTTACACTTACAAATCTTAGTGATAAAGATGTAGACAAAATCATTAAATATAAAATGGAACCCATCAACATTTCGTTCCAGACCACAAATCCCGAGCTTCGCTGTAAAATGCTAAATAACCGGTTTGCGGGAGATTCCTTAAAGATTACCGACCGGTTCTATGAAAATAATATTACCATGAATGGTCAGGTAGTGCTCTGTAAGGGCGTTAACGACGGCGAAGAGCTGAAACGTACCATTGAAGACCTGATGAAGTATCTGCCGGTTCTTGAGAGTGTTTCTGTAGTTCCTGTGGGCCTTACAAAGTTCAGGGAAGGGCTTTACCCTCTTGAACCCTTTACCAAAGAGGATGCCATAGCCGTAATAGACCTTATCGAAAGCTATCAGAAGAAATGCTTTGAAAAGTTTGGACTTCATTTTATCCATGCAAGCGATGAATGGTATATTCTTGCGGGAAGAGACATGCCTGAGGAGAAAAGATACGACGGATATCTTCAGTACGAAAACGGCGTAGGAATGATCCGCCTTATGGAGGATGAATTTGATGAAGCCTTTGAGGAATGCCGGTTAACGGGGCTTAAAAAGGCCCTTATGAAGCCTTCTGAATGTACACTTGTTACCGGAAGACTTGCATTTCCTTATATAAAGAAATTTGCCGACAGGGTTATGCGCGAATATCCGAAGGTTAAGGTGGACGTTGTTGCCATAAGAAACGATTTTTTCGGAGAACGTATTACGGTAGCCGGTCTTTTGACTGGTCAGGATATAATCGCACAGCTTAAGGAACACGGACACAGCAAAAACGTTCTTTTGCCACAGTGTGTTCTCAAGGCTGATGAGGACATTTTCCTGGATGATGTAACCTTAAGGGAAATGGAAGACGCTTTACAAGTACGCTGTAAGGTTGTAAAATCAAGCGGTCGCGAAATGTTCCTTTCCATGATGGGATGAAACAAATAGGAGATATAAATGGAGAAAAGTAAGAAAAGAAAACCCATAGTAGCGGTTGTGGGACGTCCGAACGTTGGAAAGTCCACATTTTTCAACGCTCTTGCGGGTGAGAAAATTTCAATAGTTAAGGATACTCCCGGTGTTACAAGAGACCGTATTTACGTAGATGTCACTTGGTTGAACTATTCTTTTACACTTGTTGATACAGGTGGTATTGAACCTGATTCCTCAGACGTTATCTTAAAGCAGATGAGAGAGCAGGCGGAGCTTGCAATTGAAACAGCCGATGTAATCCTTTTTATGGTGGATGTTAAGCAGGGCCTTGTGGACGCAGACGGTAAGGTTTGCGATATGTTAAGACGTTCTCGCAAGCCTGTTCTTCTTGTGGTTAACAAGGTGGATGATTTCAATAAATATATGGCAGATACCTATGAATTCTATAATCTTGGTATCGGCGATCCTTATCCGGTTTCAAGTGTTAACAGGCTGGGCTTTGGCGATCTTCTTGACGAGGTTGTTAAGCATTTTGAGGATATTCCTTATGATAACGAGGAAGATGACCGTATTAAGGTTGCGGTTGTGGGTAAACCCAATGTAGGTAAGAGCTCACTTATTAACTACATTCTCGGCGAAAACAGACTGATTGTTTCGGATATAGCCGGAACCACTCGTGATGCTGTGGATACTGACGTAACCTACGGCGGCAAAGAATATGTATTCATCGATACAGCCGGCGTCAGACGTAAGAGCCGTATTCACGAAGATCTTGAGCATTATATGATAGTAAGAACTGTAAGTGCTGTGGAGAGAGCGGACGTTGTTCTTCTTTTGATAGATGCTACGGAAGGTGTTACGGAGCAGGATGCCAAAATCGCAGGTATTGCCCATGATAACGGCAAAGCTATAATAGTAGTCGTTAACAAATGGGATGCGAAAGAAAAAGACGACAAGACCATATATAAATTTACGGAAGAGGTTCAGAATGTTCTGTCCTTTATGACCTATGCGGAGATGGTATTCATTTCTGCCAAAACAGGTCAGAGAGTTCCCAAGCTTTTCGAAACAATAGATATGGTTTATGCTAATCATTGTATGAGAGTGGGCACAGGCGTTCTTAACGAAATCATGACAAGAGCCGTTGCCATGCAGCAGCCTCCCACAGACAAAGGTAAGAGACTTAAGCTTTTCTATATTACACAGGTTTCGGTTAAGCCTCCTACATTTGTAATATTTGTAAATGACAAAGAAATGATGCACTTTTCTTATACCAGATATATTGAGAATCAGATAAGGGAAACCTTCGGATTTAAGGGTACACCGTTACATTTCATAATTCGTGAGCGAAAGGAAGATGAGTAATGGCACGTTTAATAAGTTTGGCAGTGGGTTATTTGTTCGGCGCATTTCAGACAGCATTTTTCTATGGAAAAATGCATGGAATAGACATAAGAGAGCATGGAAGCGGTAATGCAGGCACTACAAATACTTTAAGAGTACTTGGCACAAAGGCAGGCATTATTGTTTTCGCAGGGGATATGCTTAAGTCGATTATAGCTATAAGCCTCATCAGACTTTTACTCGTTCCTAAATTCCCCGAGCTGGAGCCTTTACTGGTGCTTTACACAGGTGCAGGCTGTGTTCTGGGTCATAACTTCCCGTTTTATATGAATTTCAGAGGCGGTAAGGGAATAGCAACCACAGGCGGTATGATGATTGCCGCACACTGGGCTTATATTCCCGTGGGCCTTTTATTGTTCTTTGGTAATTTCTTTACAACCCATCTTGTTTCCCTTGGTTCACTTCTTATGTACCTGGGATTTTTCGTTCAGACCGTTATTATGGGTCAGATGGGCGTTTTCAATGTTTCACAGCCTGTTTTACAGGAAATGTATATGCTGGTTGCTTTGCTTACCATTATGGCTTTCTGGAAGCATAAGGGTAACATCAAAAGACTTGCCCAGGGCAACGAACGCAAAACATATCTTTTTAAGAAAAATAAAATGGATTCGGAGACAAATGCCTCCGCACCCGATGAGGAGAGCAGAAAATAATGAAAGTAGGTATTATCGGTGCAGGTTCCTGGGGAATCGCACTTTCGGTTTTGCTTAATAAAAACGGTTCCGAAGTTACTGTCTGGAGCATTCTTGAGGATGAGATCAACATGCTTAAGGAAAAGCACGAGCATGTTTCAAAGCTTCCCGGGGTCAAGCTTCCCGACACCATCAATTTCACCACAGATCTTGAAAAAACCATCAAAGAGAATGAAGTGCTTATTATGGCAGTTCCGTCTCCCTTTATCCGTTCCACTTCACAGAAAATGAAGCCCTTTGTTAAGGACGGACAGGTTATTGTTAACGTTGCAAAGGGTATTGAAGAAAATACATTAATGACTCTTTCCGAGATTATCGAGGAGGAGATTCCTCAGGCAAAGGTAGCCGTTATGTGCGGACCTACCCACGCAGAGGAAGTGGGTCGCGGAATTCCCACTTCTATTGTAGTGGGAGCCAAAGAACAGAAGGTCGCTGAAACCTTGCAGGACCTTTTCATGAACGAAACCTTCAGAGTATATATTTCTCCCGATGTTCTGGGAATGGAAATAGGCTCTTCACTTAAAAATGTTGTAGCTCTTGCCGCAGGTATTGCCGACGGCTTGGGCTACGGAGACAATACCAAAGCAGCACTTATTACCAGAGGTATTGCAGAAATTGCCCGCCTGGGAATGAAGATGGGCGGAAAGTTCGAAACCTTTGCAGGACTTACAGGTATCGGAGACCTTATTGTTACCTGTGCCAGCATGCACTCCAGAAACAGACGTGCAGGCATACTTATCGGTCAGGGAAAGACCATGAAAGAAGCCATGGACGAAGTGCAGATGGTGGTGGAAGGAGTTTATTCCGCAAAAGCGGCTATGCAGCTTTCAAAAAAGTACAATGTGGAGCTTCCCATTATCGAACAGGTAAATCTTATTCTTTTTGAGAACAAATCCGCAGCAGATGCAGTTAAGGATTTGATGATCAGAGAGAAGAAGATTGAAATAAGGGAAGGCTTTACGGAATAGTTCTTTTTGCTTTACTGCATTAATGCAGAGTTAATTCATAAAAAATAGAATATTGTTGGTATGGTGGTACTAAAATAGTGTTATTTTTAGGAGTTTTATGCGAGAACTTTTAGGTAGATACTTAGGTGAAGGAGTACCTGTTAAGGAAAGATTATTTAATGCCGCTACTTTTTTAAGCAGTGTATTTGCTCTGCTGTTTGTTGCTGTCGCCATACTTTTGCGTATTGATATTATTTCAGTGTCCTTATACTTTTCCATAGGTGTATTGGGCACTGTTTTGTTTTTCTTAAATATAAAGAAAAGCCGTGTTACTTTATATTCTGTTATTTATCTTACATATGTAAATCTTTTTGCTTTTCCCGTAATAATGATTAATTCAAATAAGGATTTAATGGAAATCCCTTTGTATTCAATTGTGGGTCTTGTTCTTGCAATTGCCCTTCTGGATGGAAAACTCAGGGCTTTCTTTTTCATGATTCAGATGGTGGTGGATCTTTCCATGGCCTACTATTGTTATGTGATAAAAGATCCGAACGCGGTTCATTATGTAGCTACCACCAACAGCGACTTTTTCAGAATTGAAGTAGCTATTGTTATAACCGGCCTTTTGTGCGGATTTATAGTACACTTCAGAAATTACCAGTTGGAAAAAGAAATCAAGGCACGTGAAGATGCAACCCTAAAGGCTGAAAAGGTGAGCTTCGCCATGGATATGTTCCTTGTTAACGTATCCCACGAAATCAGAACTCCTTTAAATGCGATTATAGGTACAACCGAGCTTTTAATGGATTCGGATGCCAACAACCGTATTAAGGAAACTACCTTTAATATTTCAAATTCCAGCCATGCATTACTGTCCATTACTACTGACCTTCTTGACTTTTCACGTATGAACATTGATTCCATAGTTCCCGAAGAGGAGAAATACGATGTGGCCTTCATGCTTAACGACATCGTTAACCTTATGTCGGTAAGGCTTTTGGATTCCAACGTGGATTTCTTTGTAAAGATTAATCCGAATCTTCCCAAGACACTTATCGGAGACAGCGGAAAAATCAGACAGATAATCATCAATATGCTTTCCAACGCCATCAAGTATACAAAAGAAGGCCATATGACTTTATATGTAGACTTTACGGAACTGGAGAGATATTCCATAAAGCTAAAGATAAAGGTGGAAGATACCGGTATCGGAATCAGGGCTGAGAACCTTCAGAAGATTTTTGAGCCCTATAACCGTTCGGGAGAAGAAACCGACCGCCTTATTGAAGGCAACGGTCTCGGCCTTGCTTTGTGTAAAAAGCTTGCCAAAGCAATGGGCGGAGATATTGTGGCAGACAGTATATACGGAGAAGGCTCTACATTCATTTTCGAGGTTCCTCAGAAGGCAGATACAATGTTAAAAGAAGGAACAGTCGGATATGTGAAGAACGAAAAAACTTCTTTGGCATGCTTTGTGGACGGTATTAAGGAGATGGAAGATTTATCTTCAATCTTTGCAGGTATGAAACTAAACAATATTGATGTGAAGTCGGAAGATGAGTTTGTGGAATGCTGCATTATGGACAAGTGTTCTTATTATCTTCTTGATTCCACAAGCTATGAACGTATAAAAGACAGGTTATTAGACCATGATATTGACTGGAAGAAGATTGTTGTAGTAAGCGACTGCAACTATTCTTATTCCAGCGAACCTTTTGAATTTGTACTTACAAGGCCCATAAGCTGCCTGAATATTGCGGATCTTGTTAACCATACCAAAAACTATACCATCAGAAAACAGCGCTTTGAAGGTGGATTTTCCATTCCTGAAGCTACGGTTCTTGTGGTGGACGATAACCTTCTTAACCTTGAGGTTGCTGCCGGAATTCTTGAAAGATACCACCCGAAGGTACTTACGGCCTCCAGCGGAAAAGAATGCCTTATCTGCCTTCAGGACGAACACGTGGATATTGTGTTCCTTGACTATATGATGCCTGAGATGGACGGTATAGATACTCTTAAGGAAATAAGAAAACTGGAGGGTTCTTTGTTTAAGGAACTTCCGGTTGTGGCACTTACGGCAAATGTTGTTAGCGGTGCAAGAGAGATGTTCTTAAATGAAGGGTTTAACGGATACCTTTCCAAGCCTCTTGAAATTGAGAGCCTTGAGAAAGTTTTGAATGATGAACTTCCTTCAAGACTTATAAAGTATGATCTTACGAGGTAAACATGAGATTTGAATTTCTAAGTAAGGGTGACAAAAAGACAATATATAATTTAAAGAAGGACACGTTGCGTATCGTTTCGGGTATGATTGCGGTTCTTTCTTTTGCTGCGATTTTTGTTTATGCTTTCTTACTTAAATTCACTGATACCATTATTTACGGAAATCTTGTTTTGTGCTGCTGTATTTGCTTAATGATTATGTTTACGGTAAACAGAATCGATAATCACAGACTGTTGTCTATTCTGTTGGTACTGTATCTGGAGTTTTTGTTTCTTCCCATAATCATTTTGTATGGTGCGGAAGCGGCAGCCAGTACGCCGGTGTTCTTTGCTGCAGGAATAATGGTAATGATGGCTGTTTTAAGAATGAAGGATTTCTGGTGGACCTTTATTCTCGTATTCTACTGGAACACGTTTTTATATACCAAAACCTATTTGTGGTCGAATAAATCTGCTGTTATAGAAAACAGAGTTTCCTATTTCTGGGGATATGCCATTTCCTTTGTGGCTGTTGCTGTGGCTTTGAATTTTGTTCTTCTGATGATAGAGAAGGATTTTACCATTGCGGAAAAAGAAATAGATGCAAGCCATGAAACCGAGAAAAACGCAGGTCTTGCAAAGGCCAGATTTTTGGCCAATATGTCCCATGAAATAAGAACACCCATGAACTCCATAATCGGTCTTTCCGAACTGGTTTTGAAGGAGGAAATGGATGATATAACAAGAAACGAACTGAATGTTATTAAAAATTCAGCCTTTGACCTTCTTGAGATTATCGACGATGTTTTGATGTATTCGAAACTGGATTCCGGCAAGGTGAAGCTTGTTAATGTGGATTTCCGTTTTGATGAGCTTTTAAAGCAGGTTCTTAACAGTATCAGCAGTAATATGGGCAAAAAGGACCTGAAGGTACGTGTAAAAATAGACCATAACATTCCCAAGGTTCTTAACGGAGATGACATGCGTATAAAACAGATTTTTATGCGTCTTGTTTTCATTTCCTTAAGCCTTACCGATAACGGTCGTCTGATGATTTCCATTGACTGTAAAAGGGATGTTAAAAACGAGAAGGCTTCTTTTACCTGTCGTGTTTCCGATACGGGATGCGGTCTTAGCCAGTACGATCTGGACGCTATTTACGGAGCATATGATACATATGATTCAAGACAGAACTCTAACCTTAAGGGTATAGGACTTAAGTTCTGTATATGCAGAGAGCTTTTGGACCTTATGGGCGGAACAATGGAAATCCGTTCTATAGATGGTGTGGGACTTGAATCTGAATTCCACTTTGACTGTGACATAACAAATCCCGAACCCATGATTTCCGTAGAAGAAGGCGAAAAGAAGAACGTCTTAATCTATATTAACGATAATCGTGAGTACAATACCTGGAAGGGAATTATGGAAGGCTTTAAAATCAGGCCTGACTACGTTAATTCCTATTTCTCATTTGATAAAGCAGTTAAGAACAAGAAATATGATTATATATTTATTCCCAATGAAACCTTTGTTTCTGTGGAAAATATCATAAGTTCTTACAATACATACGAATATACTTATATTGTTGCAAATTCCAACCAGTCCTTTGGTGATTTCGGTAAGTGCAGGATTGTAAGACATCCTGTCTCCAGTCTTAGTATCGTGGATGTTTTGAATAACCAGTGGAAGGCTGAAGACTATATTCTCAACAGAGAAACCGTTGACTATGATGGAAGCGGCGCAAAGATTCTTGTGGTTGATGATAATGGTGTCAATCTTAAGGTGGCTGCGGGAATATTTAAGGCTTACAATATTGATATTGATATGGCCAAGAGCGGTGAAGAGGCCTTAAAGAAGCTGGAAGCAAACGATTACCATATGGTACTTATGGATATGGTAATGCCTGAAATGAGCGGTGAAGAAACCTTAAAGAGGATGCGTATGTCCGTTAAGGCTTCCACAAGAGAGGTTGCTGTTGTGGCCCTTACCGCAAATACAGGAGCAAACATCAGGGAAGAAATTCTCGAGAAGGGCTTCCAGGAATACCTTTCAAAGCCCATTAAATTACGTTATCTTACCCAGTGCCTTCTTGCGTTCCTTCCTCCCGGAATGTTAAAACAGAAATCTGCGGATAACAAACAGGATAAGAAAAAGCCTGTTGAAAAGCCCAAAAAGATTCTTGTGGATTACAAGGCCGGCTTGGAAGCAATGGGCGGAAGTGAAGAGACTTATAACCTTGTCCTTAATACTTTTGTGACGGAAAATTCCGCAAAGCTTGAAAGACTTGATGAAATGGCAAAAGCAGAGGATCTTAATCTGTTTACCACAACCGTTCATGGTATGAAGTCTTCACTTGCAAGTATCGGAGCAAAGGAATCTTCGGAGCTTTTCAAAGAACTTGAATTTGCCGGAAAAGACAATAAGCGTGATGTAATAGATACAAGACTTGAAAACGCGAAGCATGTTATGGCGGATGTCCTGGACGAAATCCGCAAGCATCTCGGAAAGGAAGATTCTGCCAAGCAAGAAGAACCTGCTAATGAAAATGCTTCTGAAGAAGTTCCCGTAAAGAGCGAGGTTTCTTTGGACGACAAAAAGGTTAAAGAAGAAGCTTCCGATAACTCGAAAGACGCTGAAATAGAAGCATTCAGAAATGATTTTGCTTTACCTTTTAAAGAAGCGGTTGAGACTATGAATATTGAGCTTTGTACCTCGTTACTGGCTTCGATTGAAGGAAAATCCTTTGGAAATCCTATTGATGAGAGCCTTAAGGATGTAAGAGAAGCATTTGAGCTTTTCGATTTCAAAAAGCTTAATGATGTTTCTTCTATGATTTCAAAACAGTAAACCACAGGTATATTGACAACAGTTAATTACTTTGTTAGTATTCAGTAAGATAAAGGCTGTGAAAAGAACAAGTACCTTTTTAGAGTTCCTACAGAAAGATGCCGGTTGATGAGAGGCTTAGGACAAATTTATTAAGGGAATACATCTTGGAGCTGTGCACCGAATCAAGTAGGCTGCAACGTGGAGCGCGCGTTAAGCGTAAAGGTATGATAGTACCCGGTGAGATATGCGTCGTGAGGCGTATGTGAATGTAAGGTGGTAACACGGTTAACCCCGTCCTTCGTGGATGGGGTTTTTTTATATTTCCCGGGAAGTTGGTATGGCTCAAAGGGAGCCGGAAAGGATTTATTATGACAGTTTTTGACGAACTGAAAGCAAGAGGATTACTTGCACAATTAACAGACGAAGAAGAAATTAAGGAACTTATCAACAACGGTAAGGCAACATTTTATATTGGTTTTGACCCTACCGCAGACAGCCTTCATGTAGGTCACTTTATGGCTCTTTGCCTTATGAAGAGACTTCAGATGGCAGGCAACAGACCTATCGCTTTGATAGGCGGCGGTACAGCTATGATCGGTGACCCTTCAGGCCGTTCCGATATGCGTACCATGATGACAAAGGAAACAATCGACCATAACTGCGAATGCTTTAAAAAGCAGATGAGCCGTTTTATTGAATTCGGTGAAGGCAAAGCCATGATGGTTAACAATGCAGACTGGCTTCGTGACCTTAACTACATTGAATTCATACGTGACATAGGTGCACACTTCTCCGTAAACAGAATGCTTACCGCTGAATGCTACAAGCAGAGAATGGAAAAAGGTTTAAGTTTCCTTGAATTTAACTACATGATTATGCAGTCTTACGACTTCTTGAGCTTATACGAAAGATACGGCTGTAACATGCAGTTTGGCGGAGACGACCAGTGGAGCAACATGTTAGGCGGTACAGAACTCATAAGAAGAAAGCTTGGTAAGGACGCTTACGCAATGACTATTACACTTCTTCTTAACTCAGAAGGCAAGAAGATGGGTAAGACACAGAAGGGTGCTGTATGGCTTGATCCCGAAAAGACAACTCCTTACGAATTCTTCCAGTACTGGAGAAACGTTGAAGATGCTGACGTTATTAAGTGTCTGAAGATGCTTACATTCCTTCCTTTGGAACAGATTGAGGAGATGGAGAAATGGGAAGGCGCAGAGCTTAACAAGGCCAAAGAAATTCTTGCATATGAATTAACCAATCTTGTTCACGGCGAAGAGGAAGCAAAGAAGGCTCTGGAAGCAGCCAAAGGAGTATTCGGCGGCGGTTCAACAGAGAATATGCCTACCACAGAGGTTTCTGCAGAGGATCTTTTCAACGGAACGATTGATACAATCGC
Source organism: Lachnospiraceae bacterium (assembly GCA_045617745.1). Lineage (GTDB taxonomy): Bacteria > Bacillota > Clostridia > Lachnospirales > Lachnospiraceae > UBA1258. The sequence continues at coordinate 24,139 of JAZLJG010000038.1, forward strand.
TATTCTTGTTAAGGCAGGTCTTGTTCCCACAAGATCCGAAGGCCGCAGAGCAATTGAGCAGGGCGGTGTAACCGTTAACGGAGAAAAGGTTACAGACATTAAAAAAGCATATACACTTGACGAAATTGCTGCTTCTGATTTTATAATTAGTAGAGGAAAGAAAAATTTCCGTAAAATAGTCGTTAAATAAATATTAAATCACATGAGGGGTGGTTGAAATGACTGACAGAGAACTTATAATGGAAGCGTTTAAGGCACGTGAAATGTCTTATTGTCCTTATTCGGAGTTTGCGGTTGGTGCGGCTTTGCTCACCAAAGACGGAAGAGTTTACAGAGGCTGCAATATTGAAAATGCTTCTTATACTCCCACAAACTGTGCGGAGCGTACTGCGTTTTTTAAAGCCGTAAGTGAAGGCGACATGGAGTTTGAAAGGATAGCCATTGTGGGCGGAAGCATTAATAAACCCGTTGATGATTACGCATATCCCTGCGGAGTCTGCAGACAGGTTATGAGAGAATTCTGCGATCCAGAGACTTTTGAAATTATTGTTGCCGTAAGCGAGGACAAGTACCAGAAAAATCTTTTAAAGGAAATCCTTCCCTATGGGTTCGGACCGGAAAATCTTCAATGAATAGTTATGCGATTATCGGTGTAGTTGTTGTCGCCCTGTTTTTATTCTTTTTCCTCAAAGAGTATTTTGATGCAAAAAGAAGGGTAAAAAAGCTTTATGATGATGCCAACAAGGCGTTTGGAAGTTTTTCTTCCAAACGCTTTACGGCTGATGAAATGAATAATATTAAAAAGCTTTTCTTAAGATACAAAAACGAGGATGCAATTGATGATATTACAGCCTCGGATATTGAACTTGATGAGATTTACAATCGATTCAACGTGTCTTTGAGCGCACCCGGAAGGGACTATCTTTATTATCTTATGAGAAGTCCGGAATATTCCGAGGATGCTCTTAACAGTCTTGAAAAAAAGATTTCCGTTTTTTATGAAAATGAAGCCTTAAGAAACCGGATTCGCCCATATTTCTTTATGATAGGAGATATGAAGAGAGCGAATTTCTTTGACTGCCTTGATTATTTTGATACCATAGCGGATAAAAAGCTTTTTAAGGATTATCTTTGCATTATTTTGTCCCTCTGCAGTATCGGGTTGATTTTCTTCTTCCCGACATGGGGTGTAGTGGCATTGATAGCATCCATTATTTACGGTATTTTAAGCTATTATTCCGAAAGAGGAACCATAGAAGCATATATTATATGCTTCAGATATATCGTGAATTTTATAAAAAACAGTAAGAAGATCTGCAGTGAAGATGTTGAGGTAATAAAGCCCGAACTGGAGACTTTGAAAGATATCTGCGAGGAAATAAAAGCACTTGAAAAGGGTGCTTCGATTCTGGGGGCAGGTAATTCTTCAACCGGTACCGGAAATCCTTTGGAAATATTTGCGGATTACGGAAGAATGATTTTCCATTTTGATATTATTAAGTTTTACAAAATGTTAAGGCTTATTAAGGAAAAGAGGGAAAGAATCGAAGAATTATACATTGTTCTTGGTAAGATCGAGACTTACATTACCCTTGCTTCTGTCCGTATGGCGCTTCCTACGTATTGTATCCCGTCAAGGGGTAAGGGATTAAAGGGAGATAATCTTTATCATCCACTTATTTCAAACCCTGTTAAAAACAGTATTTACACAAAGGAAGGGGTACTGATAACCGGTTCGAATGCATCTGGTAAGTCCACTTTCTTAAAAACGGTTGCTTTGAATGTACTGTTTTCCGGAACAATTCATACATGTACAGCCGACAGCTTTACAGTGGATGATTACAGACTGTTTTCTTCCATGTCTTTAAGAGATGACATCCTTAATAAAGACAGCTATTTTATGGTGGAAATCAAGGCTTTAAAGCGAGTTTTTGATTACAAGAAACAGTATCCGGATAAAAACATTATCTGCTTTGTGGATGAAGTTTTGAGAGGCACCAATACGGTTGAAAGAATAGCAGCGGTAACCCAGATTCTAAAGAACCTTAAATCCATCGGAATTCTTACATTTGCGGCTACCCATGATATAGAGCTTACCGAGCTTCTTGCCGGTGATTATGATAATTATCATTTTGACGAAGAAATAAAGGATAACGATGTCCTGTTCAATTATTTGATTAAACCCGGAAAAGCCACTTCCAAAAACGCCATCAGGCTTTTATCAATTATGGGATTTTCCGAGGATATTGTTTCAAAAGCTCAGAGTATGGCTGAAGACTTTACCGAAAACGGTATATGGAGAGGATAAATGCAGGTTATTATTTATTCTGACGGTTCCTCAAGGGGAAATCCGGGGCCCGGAGGCTTCGGAACCATTCTTCATTACGAGGATCCAAACGGAAAAATTCATACAATGGAAATTACCAAAGGCTATGAAATGACCACCAATAACCGTATGGAACTTTTGGGCGTTATTTCAGGCTTTGAGGCCCTTAACAGGCCCTGCGAGGTTAAGGTTGTTTCCGATTCCCAGTACGTTATTAAAGCCTTTACCGAACACTGGGTTGATAACTGGCAGAAGAGCGGCTGGAAAAGAAAAGGCGGAGCGGTTTTAAACGTAGATTTGTGGAAACGCCTTCTTGAAGCCATGAAGCCCCATAAGGTTTCTTTTGAGTGGGTAAAGGGTCATGCAGGTCATCCTGAGAACGAAAGATGTGATGAGCTGGCAACCGGTTCCGCAATGGGTGAAAATCTTTTAATTGACGAAGGTTTTTCACCAAATTAGGGCTTTAATTTATTGACAACAAGATTTGGAAAAATTATACTAGAAGAGACACAAGATATTGTGTCTCTTTTTCCTTTTTTATCTAAAGATTGTATAAAATTTTCCGATAAATGATATGTAACAATACTAATGAGGGGGCGTCTTTATGGGCACACAGAACTGGAATTCCAACAAAGAAGAAGAAATCGATTACGGCGAACGTTTTAAACCGGTTGGAGAAATATATGTTATTAAAAAGGACGGAAGCAAAGAGCTTTTTAATGTCCAGAAGGTTATAAATGCCGTTGCAAAAAGTGCATACAGAGCATTGACCAAATTTACTCCTGAAGACAATGAGAAAATCTGCAGATTTGTTATAAACCGTGTGGATGAAATGGATACTAACGAGATTCCCATTCCCGTTATGCATAACATTGTAGAAAGCGCTTTGGAAGACGTTAAACCCATTGTTGCCAAAAGCTACAGAGATTACAGAAACTACAAGCAGGACTTTGTCCGCATGCTTGATGATGTTTATAAAAAGAGTCAGTCCATTATGTATGTGGGCGACAAAGAAAATTCCAACACAGACTCCGCTCTTGTTTCTACCAAGAGAAGCCTTATCTTTAACCAGCTCAATAAGGAGCTTTATCAGAAGTTCTTCATGACTACCGAAGAAATCCAGGCCTGCAGAGATGGATATATTTATGTACATGATATGTCAGCAAGACGTGATACCATGAACTGCTGTCTTTTTGATGTGGAAACCGTTTTAAGAGGCGGTTTTGAAATGGGTAACATCTGGTACAACGAGCCCAAGTCCCTTGATGTGGCCTTTGACGTTATCGGTGATATCGTTTTGAGTGCTGCCAGCCAGCAGTACGGCGGATTTACAGTTCCCAGCGTGGACCTTATTCTTGAGCCTTACGCAGAGAAGTCCTACGACAAATGTATTGAAAAGTACAGAAGACTGGGTATTGATGATATTACGGCAGAAGCTGAAGCACTTGCTGATGTTACAAGAGAATTCGAGCAGGGCTTCCAGGGCTGGGAATATAAATTCAACACTGTTGCTTCCTCAAGAGGTGACTATCCTTTCATTACCGTAACAGCAGGAACCGGTACCGGACGTTTTGCGAAGCTTGCTACCATTTCCATGCTTAATGTCAGAAGAAGAGGTCAGGGTAAGGCTGAATGCAAGAAGCCTGTTCTTTTCCCTAAGATTGTATTCCTTTATGATGAAAACCTTCACGGCCCCGGAAAGGAACTGGAGGATGTTTTCGAAGCAGGTGTAAGATGCTCTGCCAAGACAATGTACCCCGACTGGCTTTCACTTACCGGTAAGGGCTATGTTGCAGGTATATATAAACAGTACGGCAAAATCATTTCTCCCATGGGCTGCAGAGCTTTCTTAAGTCCCTGGTATGAAAGAGGAGGAATGCATCCCGCAGATGAAAATGATGTTCCTGTATTTGTAGGACGTTTCAATATCGGTGCGGTTTCACTTCACCTTCCCATGATTCTTGCCAAATCCAGAAAAGAATCCAAGGATTTTTATGAGGTTCTTGATTATTATCTGAATCTTATTCGTCAGCTTCACATTCGTACATATGCATATCTTGGTGAACTTCGTGCTTCCACAAACCCTCTTGCTTATTGTGAAGGCGGATTTTTAGGTGGACGTCTTAAACTTACAGACAAGATTAAGCCCTTGCTTAAATCTGCTACAGCAAGCTTTGGTATTACAGCACTTAATGAGCTTCAGGAACTTTATAACGGAAAGTCTCTTGTAGAGGACGGAGCTTTTGCCGTTGAGGTTTTGGAATATATCAACAAAAAGATTGGCGAGTTCAAGGAAGAGGACGGCAATCTCTATGCCATCTATGGAACTCCCGCAGAAAACCTTTGCGGACTTCAGGTTCAGCAGTTTAGAAAGAAATACGGAATTATTGAAGGCGTAAGCGACAAAGAATACGTTTCCAATTCCTTCCACTGTCACGTAACAGAGGATATTACCCCTATTCAGAAACAGGACCTTGAAAACCGTTTCTGGGATCTTTCAAACGGCGGAAAAATTCAGTATGTTAAGTATCCCATTGACTATAATATTGACGCTGTAAAGACACTTATCCACAGAGCTATGGATATGGGCTTCTATGAAGGCGTTAACCTTTCTTTGGCTTACTGTGATGACTGCGGACATCAGGAACTTGAGATGGATGTATGCCCTAAATGCGGCTCCAGAAACCTTACCAAGATTGACCGTATGAACGGATATCTTTCCTACTCACGTGTTCACGGTGACACAAGACTTAACGATGCCAAGATGGCTGAAATTGCCGAAAGGAAGTCAATGTAATTATGCGATATCATAATATAACCAAGGATGATATGAAAAACGGCGATGGCCTTCGTGTGGTTTTATGGGTTGCCGGATGTTCACATCATTGTAAGGAGTGCCAGAATCCCATAACCTGGGACCCCGATAACGGACTTTTGTTTGATGAAAGCGCCAGGGAAGAGATTTTCGAGCAGCTTGAAAAGCCCTATATAAGCGGAATTACTTTCTCCGGAGGAGATCCCTTACATCCTGCGAACAGGCCTGAGGTCCGTGATTTGTGCGAAGAAATCAGGAATCGTTTTCCTGATAAAACAATCTGGCTTTATACGGGAGATTCCTGGGAGAACATATTTAATTATCCTATTATGGAATTTGTGGATGTGTGTGTCGACGGGGAATTTATGATTGATAAAAGGGACGTTACCCTTATGTGGAAGGGAAGCTCGAACCAGAGAGTTATTAATGTTCGTAAAACCTTAGAGGGAACTGATCCCCAGGTACCTGTTCTTCATTGCGGTGACTATTTCTCAAGCCCCGTTACTAACGTTACACCTTGCAAAGGATGCGGAGACTGATTATGGAAAGAATAGCTAAATTTGAAAAGGTTTCTTTTGATAGATTTTTCGAGGACTTTAAGGATACCTTTCCCGAATATGACAACATGGATAAAGTTAAGAAGGTTTATGATTCCATAAAGCTTCCCGCAAGAGCTACCAAAAAGAGTGCGGGCTACGACATATACATGCCCATAACCGTTACCCTTGAACCCGGTAAAACCGCTAAGATTCCCACGGCTATCAGAGTGAAAATGCGTGATGACTATGTGTTTATGGTTTATCCCAGATCCGGGCTTGGCTTTAAGTACAGACTACAGCTTAATAATACTGTTGGTGTTATTGATGCGGATTATTATGATTCGGATAATGAAGGTCATATATTTATTAAAATTACTAACGATACCAATGAGAACAAAACAGTGACCATGGAAGCCGGGACTGCTTTTTCACAGGGGATTTTCATGCAATACGGCATTACAGAGGATGATGATGTGGAAACCCTTAGAAACGGCGGACTTGGCAGTACAACAGGTAAGTAGTTTTTCAGGGAGGAAATACATTGGGTAAATTTATTATTGCAACGGATTCCACAGCGGATATTCCGGATGATTACCTTGCTTCAAATGAAATCAGTGTTTTTCATTTGTCCTATTCCATCGGTGGAGAAGATTACGGCAGTCACAAAGAACTTCCCGTAGGCGTGTTTTACAATCTGATGAGAGGCGGAGAACTTCCCAGAACAAGTCAGGTAAATCCTGATGAGGCCAAAGAAATCTTCTCCAAACTCATAGCTAAGTCCAAAGAAATACTTTATATTGCTTTTTCATCTGCTCTAAGCGGAACCTTTAACAGTGTAAGATTAGCAGCCGAAGAGTTAATGGAAGAAGACCCTTCGGTTAAGATTATGGTTCTTGATTCCAAATCGGCTTCTTTGGGTGAAGGACTTATGGTAGATAAAGCAGTTTCCATGAGAGAAGAAGGCAAGTCATTGGATGAAACCTTTGAGTATCTTTCTTTACATGCCGGAAATTTCGTTCATTTGTTTACGGTTGATGATTTGAATCATCTTTACAGAGGAGGCAGAGTTTCAAAAAGTGCTGCCCTTATCGGAACAGTTTTAAATATAAAGCCTATACTTCATGTGGACAACGAAGGAAGACTTGTTGCCATCGGCAAGGAAAGAGGCCGTAAAAAATCCCTTTTAAAGCTTGTGGATTTAATGGAAGAGCAGATGGGGTCCTATAAGGATAAAAATGACAAAGTGTTTATAAGCCATGGCGATGCTTTGGAGGACGCCGAGTTTGTAAGGGATGAGATTAATTCACGGTTTGGTATTAAGAGCTATATTATTAATACAATTGGGCCTACTATAGGTGCACATTCAGGCCCCGGAACAGTAGCACTGTTCTTTATGGGTGATTTAAGATAAATCATAGATTCACGGAGGAATTATGTACGGATATGCTAAAACAGTAAGGCTTTGCCTTTTGGAGTATTTGATTTCCCTTGTACTCCATGTGGTTTACGCATTTTATCATTGCGGGACGGAAACCGGCAGAATTGTTCTTTTGGTTTCCGTGATAATGTTCACAATTTCCTTTATTTTAACTTTCGCAATCAAAAAAGAAGGGGTTGTGGTCTTTATTGATTGCCTGTTTATGGTTGTTTCCTCATCTGTAATCGGGTACCTTGTGGAAACTCTTGCGTATTCTGTTTTGATGTATGCGGCTATTACTGTTGTTGTTGCGCTTTTTATGGAAACAAGATATATCCTTTATTCCGCTGTCATTTCAGTGGTGACTCTCGTTTCTTATATTGTTTTTATTCCGGAAGCAATATTAAAGAACGTTGAATCATTAATGATGTATGCCATATACATTGCGGTCTATCTGATTGTTGTTATTAACCTTTATATCATTGTTTCTACCGCAAAGAAGTATATGAAGGGAATGGAAGAGAAAACAGAGGAGGCAGAACGGGCCAACGAGTCAAAGATGCGTTTTCTGGCTAATATGTCCCATGAAATACGTACTCCCATGAACGCCATCTGCGGAATGGCAGAGCTTACTTTGAGAAACAACTCTCTTCCCGATGATGTAAGGGAAAATACGGAAAGCATCCAGAATGCCGGCAAGGTTTTGATTTCCGTTGTTAATGATATTCTTGATTACAGTAAGATGGAAAGCGGTAATCTTGAGATAATTCCGGTTACTTATTCTTTCTCCAAACTGATTAATGATGTCCTAAATATGATGGAAATTCGTATAGACGATAAGGACGTGGAAATCAGAGCGGACATTCAGAACGATATTCCGGATGTTTTGATAGGTGATGAAGTAAGAATACGTCAGATTCTTTTCAATCTTATGTCGAATGCCATAAAGTATACTGAAAAGGGTTACGTTATTCTTGATGCAAAATGTGTGGAAGACGGCGGCTTTGCGGATTTGTCCATTTCCATCACCGACAGCGGTATCGGTATCAAGAAAGAAGATTTGGGCAAACTCTTTAACGGTTTCCAGCAACTGGATTCCCGTAAGAAGAAAAACCACGAAGGTACAGGCCTTGGCCTTGCAATTTGTAAGCAGCTTCTTACCCTTATGGGCGGAAGCATAGAAGTTGAAAGTACTTACGGAGTCGGCTCAAAGTTTACCATTCACATCAGCCAGAAGATTTCGGAAGACAAGAACTTTGTGAATGTTGAAGCGGAAAGTAAAAAGAACGAAGAAAAGGTTCTTGCACCTGATGCAAAGGTCCTTGTAGTGGATGATAATGCCGTTAACCTTAAGGTTGCGCAGGGACTCATAAGAACCTTCGGTATAAACGTTGATACGGCCACAAGCGGCAGACAGTGTCTTGAGATATTAAATACCACAAGGGATTACGATATTATCTTTATTGACCATATGATGCCGGAACTTGATGGTATTGATACACTCAATATGATACGTGCTGATTCCAGTGAGTATATGCAGAAGGTTCCGCTTATAGCTCTTACAGCCAATGTGGTAAGCGGTGTCCGGGAAATGTTTATTTCGGAAGGCTTTGACGATTACGTTCCCAAACCTATCGATATGATATGGCTTAATGCAATACTAAGAAAGTATCTGCCTGCGAACAAGCAAAGATAAATGTTTAGCAACCGGCGCACGGCGCCGGTTGTTTTTTCTTGTATCCCATACAAATAAACCACCTGCTATGCAGGTGTGTCCCCAGATAGCTTTAGCTTTAAGCATAAATAAACCTCCTGTGATAATATATGTGCAGGTTCGCCAACCGCACAAATAAAATCAAGGAGGTATCCAATGTGGATAATAGTAGTTTAGCACACACAACGTGGACATGTAAGTATCACATTGTGTTTGCACCAAAGTTTAGGCGAAAGGTTATATATCAACAGATTCGTCAAGACATAATACATATTCTTACGGAATTATGCAAAAGAAAAGGAATCGAAATAATAGAAGGGGAAGCATGTCCGGATCACATACATATGTTGGTAAGTATACCGCCCAAATACAGTGTTTCGGAAGTAATGGGATATTTAAAGGGAAAAAGTTCACTAATGATATTTGAAAGGCATGCAAGTCTGAAGTACAAATATGGAAATCGCCACTTTGGTGTAGAGGATATTTTGTCGATACAGTAGGTAAAAATGCGAAGAAAATCGAAGAGTATATCCGAAACCAAATGAAAGAGGATGAAGAATACGATCAAATATCACTAAAAGAGTACATCGACCCGTTCACGGGTGAGCCGGTAAAGAAGGCATAATAAAAGGCTCTTCAGAGCCAGCCAGTGAACGCAATGCGGAAGGCGAACTCTTCAGAGCCTCTTTAGAGGCAAGCAGGTAATGGCGGCTTATAGCCGCAGAGCAAACTACCAGCTCAGCTGGTAGTTATGATTCGGAATGAATTCTAAAGAAGGTTTATACCATGGCCTATGTTTTCTTTTGGAGAATAAACTTGTAAAATGTGACAAATAAGACTAAAATAACTAAAGATTATATTTTAGGAGACTTGATATGGGAAAAGTTAGAACCAGATTTGCACCAAGCCCTACAGGAAGAATGCATGTAGGAAACTTGAGAACTGCATTATATGAGTATCTTATCGCCAAGCATGAGGGCGGTGATTTCATTTTAAGAATAGAGGACACGGACCAGGAACGTTTTGTGGAAGGAGCTATTGATATAATCTACAGAACTCTTGATAAGACCGGTCTTCGTCATGATGAAGGTCCTGATAAGGACAAAGGCTTTGGACCTTACGTTCAGAGTGAGCGTATGAAAACAGGTGTATACCTTGAGTATGCTAAAAAGCTTATAGAGCAGGGTGATGCTTATTACTGCTTCTGCGACAAGGAAAGACTTGAATCCTTAAAGCAGGAGATAGACGGTAAGGAAATCGTAGTATACGACAAGCACTGCCTCCACCTTCCCAAGGAAGAAATCGAAGCAAACCTTAAAGCCGGCAAGCCTTACGTAATCAGGCAGAATGTTCCTAATGAAGGAACCACAACATTCCATGATGAGCTTTACGGAGATATTACGGTAGATAACTCAGAACTTGATGACATGATTCTTATTAAGTCCGACGGTTATCCCACATATAACTTTGCAAACGTTATTGATGACCATCTTATGGGTATCACCCACGTAGTAAGAGGTAATGAGTATATTTCTTCATCCCCTAAGTATCAAAGACTTTATGATGCATTCGGATGGGAATCACCTAAGTATGTTCACCTTGGACTTATTACCGATGAGACTCATAAAAAGCTTTCAAAAAGAAGCGGACACAGCTCATTTGAAGATCTTCTGGACCAGGGATTTTTAACAGAAGCCATTATGAACTACATTGCTCTTTTGGGCTGGTCTCCGGAAGACAATAACGAGTTCTTTACACTTGAGGAGCTTGTAGAGAAATTTGACTACACCAAGATTAATAAATCCCCTTCCGTATTCGACATTCAGAAGCTTCGCTGGATGAACGGCGAATACATCAAGAAGATGGAAGATGATGCATTCCTCAAGATGGCTATGCCTGTTGTTGATGAGGTTATTACAAAGCCTTACGACAAGAAGAAGATTGCCATGATGACCAAGAGCCGTATCGAAGTGTTCCCTGATATTAAGGAGCACATTGATTTCTTCGAAACTCTTCCCGAGTATGATGTGGCAATGTATGAGCACAAGAAGATGAAGACAAATCTTGAGTCTTCCCTTGAGGTGCTTGAGGACGTTATTCCTCTTCTTGAGAATTTTGATGATTACACAAATGATGCTTTGTACGCAATGCTTTCCGATTACGTTGCTAAGAAGGAAGTTAAGAACGGTTATGTGATGTGGCCTATTCGTACAGCATTATCCGGCAAACAGATGACTCCCGCAGGTGCAACCGAAATTTTGGAAGTACTTGGAAAAGACGAATCCGTTGCACGTTTAAAAACAGGAGTTGAACTTTTAAAGAAGGCTCTTGGAAGATAAAAAACAATTAGAAGCAATTAATCTTGACAAGGGCTCTGCACTTATTCTTGCAGGGCCCGGGTCAGGAAAAACCCATGTACTTACACATCACATTAAATTTTTGATAGGGAGCAAGGTACCTCCCGAAAATATTCTGGTTATAACCTTTACCAGACGAGCGGCCCGTGAAATGAAGGACCGGTTTTCAAAGCTTTTGCCGTATGCGGCAAATCGGGTAGTTTTCGGAACATTCCATTCGGTTTTTATAAGAATCCTGAAGATTTTCCAAAAAGATATTCCCAACATTATTACAGAAGAAAAACGTAATGAAATTATCGGTAATATTACCGGAGACAGTGACAAAAGAGATTATTATGAAAGCAGATTTTCTTTGTATAAATCTGTGGAGAATAAGGACGATTTCAAATTTGAAAGTGAAACGGAGAAAGAAGAGTTCTTTAACTATTTTAACCAGTATGAAGAGCTTTTAAATCAGATGCTTTTAATGGATTTTGATGATATTCTTGTCCGCTGTAAAACACTTCTTGAAACGGACTCGAAGGCTTTGGATTACCTAAGAAATCAGTTTAAGTATATTTGCGTTGACGAATTCCAGGATATCAATGATATTCAGTATTCTGTTCTTAAACTGATGGGAAAGGGGTCTTCCGTGTTCTTCTGCGTAGGTGACGAGGACCAGTCCATTTACGGTTTCAGAGGCTCAAATCCGGAGCTTATGAAAAGATTCAAAGAAGAATTTGGCGCAAGGGTCATCAATCTTAACGCGAACTACAGGTCTTTCGAAGAGATTATAAACTATTCATATCATGTAATCTCCAAAAACAGAGGAAGACTTCGTGATGAGATACAGACAGCATTAAGGAAATCTGGTGACAGGCACGTTTTTATTAAGGTTTCCAAAGAAAAGGGAGATTCTTTCGAACTTTTACGAGAAGACATAAACAAGAATCTTTCAGAAGGCAGAAAATGCGCTGTTTTGTTTAGAACCAATAAAGAGGTGGTGGAATTTACGAAGCTTTTTACGGACCGTAAGGAGGAAGAAGTTTCGACACTCATTAATAGGGAGATAACGCAGGACTATATAAGATATGCCCAATACTGCATTTCAAGAAATACGGAGAGCCTCCGAGGCATAGTTAACCATCCTCAGAGATACATCCCTTTAAGCCTTATTACCACAAGAGAAAGCTTAGAGGAGCTTGCCCGTCGCTTTACAGGAACCAGAAAGGGAGACTCTCTGTATGTATTTTCAAGACAGCTTTCATTAATGGAAAAATTTAACAGTTTTTCTTTTGCCATGTATTTAAGAAATGTCTGCGGACTGCAGGATTATTATGTGGAAAAGTATTCCGCGAAGCACAAACCGCAAATAGAAGCTGTGTTTGATAAAATTGTAGAATGCTCCAAACAGAGTAATGATTTAAAGTCCTTTGAGGAGTGTCTTGTTTCGATGAATAACTCATCAGTTTCGGTAAATAAGCCTGAAAGGATTGAGAATCTTTTTGTAACAACCTTTCATCAGTCAAAAGGGCTGGAGTTCGAATGCGTATTTTTACCGGATGTGGTGGAGGGAAAGATTCCCTCAGGACTTTCGGTGGCAGGATGCAGTGTGGATGAAGAGAGAAGACTCTTTTATGTGGCTATGACAAGGGCAAAGGATTATCTTTATATTTACACAATAAAAAATGAGGAAAGCGGTGGAATGCTTCCCTCAAGATTTATTGATGAATTTATTTACTGATCTTCAAATTCCAAAGAATCAAGGTATTCGTCGAATTTATCGGATGCAGCTTCGTATTCTTCGTCATCGTCTATGTAGATTAATTCGGGCTCTTCGTTAGGGTCGTCGGGATTTTCTTTGTATCCGTAAATCCAGACTTCTTCGCCTTTTGCATTTCCTTCCTCATCAAGGGGCATTAATGCTATATAATCTTTACCGTTCATTTCGAAGATGGTTACGATGGAACATACTACGGTACCTTCCTCCAGTTCCAGGGAAACGGTCATTTCTTCATCAAGTTCCTGCTCAAATTCTTCATCAAAGTTATCGCTCATAGCTAATGGTAAACTCCTTTTGTAAATTTAAAGTTATTTTATTCTAATTTCAAAAATATCGCAAGGGAAACCGTATTTGTGGTATATTATTGATTAAAGATATAAGAGGGGTTTTTATATGAATGTTGAGTTTGGAAAAGCTGAATTAATGGGTTATGGGGTAAGCTATTCTAAGGGTATTCTTTATGTGTGCGCGGATTTGCCCTTCTTAAAATCCGCGGGCATTGTTTTCTACGATTCCTTCGGTAAGCTTATTAAAAAAGCAGAGTTTCCCAAAAACTTTTTTATCGGTGATGTGGCCTGTGTTTTTGTTAAGTGTCCCGAGCTGGAAGGCATTTTTTACAGATTCTTTTGTGATGATAGGGAATTTGTGGATCCCTATGCAAGGGAACTTTCTAAGGACTGTGAATACGGTGTCATAAGAAAAGAAACAGCGTTTAAGGGCTTCGAAAATGATCGTTTCCCCAATATTTCGTACAGTGACTCTATTATGTATCTTTTAAATGTCAGAGGCTATACAATGGCCGATGATTCTTTAAAGGTCAAAAAGGGCACCGTAAGCGCTCTTATTACAAGAATCCCTTATTTTAAATCGCTAAATATTACTTCGTTGATTCTTATGCCATGTTATGAGGTTGAGACTAAGAAGCCTGTTTCAGGGATGAAGAATGCCAGATATTCTTACAGAGAAAACCCTGAGGAAGAGCCGAAGGACAATATGTGGGGCTTTGGAAAGGGATATCATTTCGCTTTAAAAAAATCTTTGTTTGCAACGGATAATCCTGAAAACGAGTTTAAATCCTTTGTTAAAAAACTTCATGAGAATAACATGGAATGCATAGTTATGATGCAGTATGAGCCGGATGTTTTGAAAAGCTATGTGGTGGATTCCTTAAAGTATTGGGTTACCAATTTCCATGTGGACGGTTTCAGACTTTTGGGAGATAATCTTCCTGTTTTGGAAATACTTGATGATCCTATGTTCAGAAATACGAAGATTATAACTGACAATTTTGATTTCGAAGGCTATAAGCCTAAAAGCATTTTTAAATATAAAAATCTTGCTTCTGTTAAGGATAACTTTAAAAACAGTGCAAGGCGTTTTTTGAAGGCCGATGAGGACCAGGTAGGCTATTTAAGCTACGCTGTAAGGGAAAATTCCAGGTATTTTGCTTCAATTAGAAATATAACTGATTTCGCGGGCTTTACATTAAACGATCTGGTTTCCTACAATGTTAAGCACAATGAAGCTAACAAAGAAGAAAATTCGGACGGAACCGATTATAACTACAGCTGGAACTGCGGCGAAGAAGGTCCATCGAAGAAAAGAAGCGTAAACAGCCTTCGTAAAAAGCAGTTTAGAAATGCCATGATTATGACACTTCTTTGTCAGGGTACTCCCATGATTTTAGGAGGAGATGAGTTCTTAAATACCCAAAACGGTAACAATAATCCCTATTGTCAGGACAATGAAACAGGCTGGGTAACATACAGAAAAGACAAAACAGCAAAAGATTTTTTGACTTTCGTAAGAAATCTTGCCGCTTTCAGAATGAGGCATGTCATTTTGCATCAGCCAAAAGAACTGATGTTATTTGACTATATGTCCTGCAAAGCAGCTGATGTTTCCTTCCACTCCAAGGAAGCCTTCAGAATCGATCAGTCACCGGTTTCAAGGGAGTTTGGCGTTTTATATTACGGAGACTATGCAAAACAGTATACCGGTTGTAAGGAAGAATCTGTTTATATTGTTTACAATATGCACTGGGAGAAAAAGGAATTTGTGCTTCCCTTAAAAACTAAGGGAAAAACATGGAAGCTTCTTTATTCTACCGACGGTTCCACGGATGAATCCTTTGATGAAAAGAATGCTAGGGTTTACGGGGAAGAAAGCTATACCGCTTCCGAAAGAAGTATTGCTATTTTTCTTTTGACGTCTTGACCTTGTTATTTTCATAGAGTAAACTAAACTAATATTAATTTGGAGGAAAAAACAATGATAGACGGAAAGAAAGTACTATTCAGTGGAATGCAGGCCACAGGTAACCTGACACTTGGTAATTACCTTGGAGCATTAAAGAACTGGCTTACACTTTCTGATGAATATGAATGTTTTTATTCTGTAGTGGATTTACATTCCATTACCGTTAGACAGGATCCCGCAGAGCTTAGAAGCAGAGCAAGAAAGCTTCTTACCCTTTATATTGCTGCAGGACTTGATCCCGAGAAAAACTGTATATATTATCAGTCCCATGTAAGCGGCCATGCTGAGCTTTCATGGATTCTTAACTGCTTTACATATATGGGTGAATTAAACAGAATGACCCAGTTTAAAGATAAGTCTGCAAAGCATGCAGACAATATTAACGCAGGTTTGTTTACATACCCTGTACTTATGGCTGCCGACATTCTTCTTTATCAGGCTGATGTGGTTCCTGTAGGTAAGGATCAGCTTCAGCATCTTGAGATTACAAGAGACATAGCTCAGAGATTTAACGCAATTTACGGAGATGTTTTCACAATTCCCGAACCTTTTGTGGGTAAGGCCGGAGCCAAGATTATGAGTCTTCAGGATCCCGAAAAGAAGATGAGTAAATCCGATGAAAACATTAACGCCAGTATTTATCTTATGGATGATAAGGATACTATCATAAGAAAGTTTAAGCGTGCAGTTACAGATTCCGAGGGTTGTGTTGCTTATAACGATACCCAGCTTGGTATTCATAACCTTATAGATATATATGGTGCATGTACCGGAAAGACTCCCGATGAAATCGTTAAGGAATTTGACGGTAAGGGATACGGAGACTTTAAATTGGCCGTTGGTGAATCTGTAGCAGATATCCTTTGTCCTCTTCAGACAAGATTTGCAGAGCTTGAAAAGGATAAGGCTTACATTGACGGTATTATCAAGAACAATGCTGAAAAAGCAAATTATTATGCACAGAAGACTTTAAGAAAGGTTCAGAAAAAGGTAGGTTTTCCTGAGAAAATCAGATAATGTGTGTTATTTAAAAGCCGTGAAAACTTAGGTTTTCACGGCTTTTTTTGTATGATTTTGGAATACTAAACAAAAAGTTTAGAAATATTTTATTTTTCTATTGCATTCTGGAAAAAATTTAGTATAATAAATATCGTTTGGTTTAGAAAAAATAATCTAAAAGTTTAGTATTAGCAAACTGATATTTGATGGAGGTAAGAAAATTGGATATCGGTCATAAGATTAAACAGTTAAGAAGGCAGAAAAATCTCACACTTGAAGAGCTTGCTTCAAGATGCGAACTTACAAAAGGTTTCCTGTCGCAATTGGAAAATGATTTGTCTTCACCTTCGATTTCAACACTGAATGATATTCTTGAAGCCCTTGGAAGTTCACTTCCCGAGTTTTTCTCGGAAACAAAGGACCCTCAGAAAACAGTGTTTCACAAGGATGACTTCTTTGAGGATGACAGAGGTTCTTACCAGGTTTCATGGATAGTTCCCAATACTCAGAAGAATGAGATGGAACCTATTCTTGTGACTATTCCCGAAGGAGGAGAGACATTTGAAATGGCTCCACACAGCGGCGAAGAGTTCGGGATAGTTCTTGAAGGAACCGTGATTCTTGAAATCGCAGGGAAAAAGCAGACAGTCAAAAAAGGTGAGACCTTTTACCTTCACGGAAAAGAATTCCACAAAATTAAAAACGAAAACAAGAAAGAAGCAAAGGTACTGTGGGTTTCTACACCACCGTTATTCTAAGTTAAGAGGATACTATGATGCGTAAACTTATCCAGTTTCAGAACATTATTAAAGAATTTGACGGCCAGCTCGTATTAAAGGGAATCAACCTTGATATATACGAGAACGAATTTGTAACTCTTTTAGGTCCTTCCGGTTGTGGCAAAACAACATTGTTACGTATTCTTGCAGGATTTTTGGAACCTAATCAGGGAAGCGTTATTTTTGAGGATACGGATATTACTTATTTGCCTCCTTACAAAAGAGACTTAAACACTGTATTCCAGAAATATGCATTGTTTCCTCATATGAATGTTTATGACAATATTGCTTTCGGCCTTCGTATCAAAAAGGAGCCTGAAGACATTATTGCGCAAAAGGTTGCCCGTATGCTTAAACTTGTGGGCCTTGAAGAGTATGGTAAACGTGGCGTAAATGAAATGTCCGGTGGTCAGCAGCAGCGTGTAGCCATTGCCCGTGCACTTGTTAACGAGCCCAAAGTTCTTCTTCTTGATGAGCCCCTTGGAGCACTTGATTTAAAGCTTCGTAAGGAAATGCAGCATGAATTAAAGAAAATCCAGCGTGAAGTAGGTATTACCTTTATTTTCGTAACCCATGATCAGGAAGAGGCACTTACAATGTCTGATAAGATTGTGGTTATGAAAGCGGGAGAAATCCAGCAGATCGGTACTCCCATGGATATCTATAACGAGCCTGTAAACCGTTATGTAGCAAACTTTATCGGTGAAAGTAACATCGTTGACGGCATAATGTTAGAAGACCACAAGGTAATGTTTGAAGATAAGGCTTTTGAATGTGTTGACGCAGGCTTTGCAAAGAATGAGCCGGTTGATGTTGTTATAAGACCTGAAGACCTGGAAATTGTAGGTCCCAGAAGCGGAAACCTTAAAGGTATCGTTAAGTCTGTTCTTTTTAAAGGCGTTCATTACGAAACAATCGTAGAGACTAAGTCCGGTACGGAAATTACTGTTAAGATGAACGTTTCCGAAGATAAGCCTGTTGTTAATGAAATCGCAGGGGAAATGATGAGTGCCAATGATTTCTATATTGACCTTGCTGACCTGGAAGATATTAATGATGATTTTATTATCGCAAGAGCAGATGCGCAGGCATGGAATCCTGCAACGGAGGAACGTATTTCAATTCACAACGTTGAATATGAAGCGCTTCCCGAGTACGGAAAATACCCTGTAACCTTTACCACACAGGCAGGTACATCCGTTACCGTAAACATGATTATCGAAAAAGAAAACCGTGTAGTTAAAGAAGAGTACGAAGAAGAGATTTACGCCGTTAATTTCTTCAAAAAATCCGATGAAATTCAGGAAAGTATAGCTCTTGTTACGGACCTTAAGACCTGGGCAAATGCTTCTGCATGGAGTATGGAAGACGGTTCACCCGTTACTATTACAGAAGTGGTTTATGATTTTGATCCCCAGACCATTACACCAGGTGTTTACAATGTAACCTTCAGAACAGAAGGTTATGAGTATAAAGTTGATACCACTAAAGAGACCAAGGTCGGTGATTCCGTTGGCCTCAAATTTACTCCCGATGCCATTCACATTATGAGCAAACAACAATTCTAAGGGGAGGACCAATATGAAACAATTTCGTAAAATGGTTTATCCTTACTTAGTATGGAGCACCATAATGATTGCGATTCCCATGCTTTTGATTTTGCTTTATGCATTTACAAAAGACGGGAATTCGGTATCCAAGTACATATTCAGTCTTGTCAATTTCAAGAAGTTTCTTACTGATGAGACTTTCAGAGGTACCCTTGTTCTTTCTTTGAGAATAGCGGTTGAGACTACTGTGGTATGCCTTCTTCTGGGTTACCCTGCAGCTTATATTATTGCAAGATACTCCGAAAAGGTAAAAATGAAATGGGTTCTTGTTATTACCCTTCCTACCTGGATTAACATGCTTGTAAGAACTTATGCATGGACGGGTATTTTAGAGGATGACGGAATAATCAATACAATAATTGAGTTTTTCGGAGGCGAGAGACTTCAGCTTTTACATAGCGATTTTGCAGTTATCCTCGGAATGGTTTATAACTTTTTGCCCTTTATGATTATTCAGATTTATACATCACTTACCAAAATGGATAACAGCCTTTTGGAAGCCGCAAGCGACCTTGGAGCAAATCCCCGAAAGAGTTTTTTGAAGGTAACACTTCCTCTTTCAATGCCCGGTGTCATAAGCGGTATTACCCTTGTGTTCTTGCCTGCTGTATCAAGTTTCTGTATTCCTAAAATGCTTGGCGGCGGACAGTATGTAATGGTGGGAACACTTATTGAAAATCAGTTTATTACTTCGGGAGACTGGAACTTTGGTAGCGCCATTTCCCTTGTAATGGCAGTTATTATTATGATTTCCATGTACATTACCAAACTGGTTGATAAGGGAGAAAAAATGGAGGCAGCATCGGTATGATAAAGAAAAAGAAAAAAATCGGCTCTTCCATATTTATGACTTTGATGTTGATTTTCCTGTATTCGCCTATTCTATACACTATAGTTTTTTCTTTTAACAAAGGAAGATCTTTGACGAAGTTTACGGGATTCTCATTAAAGTGGTATGAGGATATGTTTTCGGACAGAACCATGATGGAGGCTCTTCTTTATACAATCCTTTGTGCTGTAATTGCTACGATTATTTCCACGATTGTAGGTACCATTACGGCCATCGGTCTTTCAAAGTCAAGAAAAGCCGTAAAAAATGTTGTGGAGCAGATTAACCAACTCCCCATCATGAACCCCGAAATCGTTACAGCCATCGGACTTTTGATGTTATTTAGCTTTGCGCATATTGAAAAGGGATTTTTCACAATGCTTTTAGCGCATATTATGTTTTGTATTCCTTATGTAATACTTAGCGTAATGCCTAAGCTTCGAAGCCTTAATCCGAACCTTGCGGAAGCGGCCATGGACCTTGGCTGTACTCCCTGGCAGGCTTTGGTGAAGGTTATTGTTCCACAATGTATGCCGGGTATTATTTCCGGAGCTTTGATAGCTTTTACAATGTCCTTTGATGACTTTGTTATTTCATACTTTGTAACGGGTAACGGTGTAAGTAATATTTCAATTCTTGTTTATTCCGCTACAAAACGTGTTACTCCTTCAATCAATGCAATGTCTACACTGATTGTTGTGATTATTACTATTACTTTATTACTTGTGAATCTGATTCCTTCTTTGGCCAATAAAAAGCACATGAAGGCAGGAATAGAAGAAGAGAAAATCAAATAGGAGGATGATACAAATGAAAAAGAAAGGTTTATTATTAGGGGCATTTATGGTAATGGCCGTTTGCCTCTTTGCAGGATGCGGATCAAAAGAAAAACTCTCCATTTTCCTTCCCGGTGAATATATGAGCGACGATCTTATTCCTAATTTTGAAAAGATGTACGACTGTAAGGTTAATGTGGAACTTTTCGATTCAAACGAAATGATGTACACAAAAGTTATGGCAGGAGAGAGCTACGATGTTCTTATTCCTTCCGATTACATGATTGAAAGACTTATTAAAGAAGATTATCTTCAGGAGCTTGATATCAGTAAAATAAGCAATTTTAACGATGTTACACAGGCTTTAAAAGCTGAACCTTACAACGGATTCGACCCCGACAACACTTATTCGGTTCCCTATTTCTGGGGCTCTGTAGGTATTGTTTACAACAGTAAAAATGTTCCTACTGAGGAGGTTGAAGCAAAAGAATTTGAAATCATGCGTGATACAAAGTATGCAGGCAAGATTTATATGTACGACAGCGAAAGAGACAGCTTTATGATAGCTTTCAAGTCTCTTGGATACTCCATGAACACAAATAATGAAGACGAAATCATGGATGCTTTTGACTGGCTTGTGGATGTAAATACCACCATGAACCCTATTACCGTAACCGATGAAGTTATAGACGGAATGGCTCAGGGCAGAAAGGATATTGCAATTGTGTACAGCGGAGATGCTGTTTATATTCTTTCCGAAAACCCCGACATGAGATATTACACACCTAAGTGTGGTACAAACGTATGGGTTGATGCAATGGTTATTCCTAAAAACGCTGAGAATCCCGAACTTGCTTATAAGTTTATGGATTACGTAATCAGCTACAATGCTTCTATGGACAACACAGAAGCTGTTGGTTATGCTTCAGCTAACCAGAATGTTATCAATGACGTAACAGCTGCCGGCGGAATTTACGAAGGAAATGAAGCTTATATTCCCAGAACAGGATATGAAAAGGATGAAGTCTTCAAAGACGATGAATTCTTAAGAAAGAAACTTTCCGAACTTTGGATTAAGGTTAAGGCTTCAAACTAAATAATTGCAAAAATTGCCACGGCCATTGGGTCGTGGCTTTTTTGTGCCAAAGGGGACGGGGGAAATCGTCATCAAGGAGTGTCCATAGTGTCCACAGGGGGCCGTTGTATAATGCGTTTTTCTTGGTCTACTCACGCAAAGAACAATTACGAGCCACTTCGGCTGTCCCCCTTGCGGCTTTGTGAAAGCAAGCCGTCTGCGGGGGCCCGTTACCACTCAGCTCTCGTGGCGCTTAGTTTATCGCTTTTTTATTGCTTCCGTACGACCCTGCGAAAATACACATTATACAACGGCCCCCTGTGGACACTAGGGACACTCCTTGATGACACTTTCCCCCGTCCCCTTTGGCACAATTTTTTATTCGGGATCTTCGAGTTTTTTAAATATAATACAGTTTGGTTTCTCAACCTTAATCTCAGGACCGTTCATAATAAGTGTTCTGTTTTCCATGTCTACGTTAAAGAAGGTAAGCGTATCGGATTCGTTGTTACAGGAAACAAGATGTTTCCCGTCAGGAAAAAGGGAAACGTCCTTAGGGTATTCACCGCTTACAGGTAAGCAGAAGAGCTTCTCAAGTGTTCCATCTGAAAGAATCTTGAATATTACTGCGCTGTTATCACCCGCATTGGAAGCGGTAATGTATTTATAGTCGTATGAAATGTTGATGGAACTTGCGGCGTTACCGGATGCATGATAATCATTCAGGGTGGAAATGTTCTGGATCTTTTCGTATTCAGGATTTCCGGCTGCATTTTCGGTAATCTTATATACATCAATATAGTTCTTTAATTCGTGAATGATATAAAGGTACTTTCCGTTTTTGGAAAACTTGAAATGTCTGGGTGCGGATTCCTGCTCGGAACGGATGATGTCGTAAAGTTTGAGTTTTCCGGTCTTGTGATCCAGTGAATATACGTTAACATGGTCCATTCCAAGGTCGGCTGCAAGCAAAAACCTGTTGTCACGGGTCATCTTTACACAATTTACATGGGGAAAGAAGTTTCTTTCGGAAACTGTTCCCATACCCTTTAAATAGATTTCTTCGGTAATACAGTCTATGGAGCCGTTTGATTTTAACTTAAGGGCTGTGATTTTTCCATCGTGATAGCCTGCCACAAAAAGAAACTTGTCTTCATAATCAGTAGAGATATAGCAACCGCGCATTCCGTTTATGGATGCGGTGTTTATTTTCTTCAATTTACCATCGGGAAGAATCTTATAGCTTTCTACGCCAAGGTCTGTGATGGAATAAAGGTATTTCTGATTATGGGAAATGGTGATGTAAGAGGAGTTTGATACTTCAACTCTGTCTTTTTCGGTGAATCTTCCCTTTTTCATATCCACATCATAGATGGAAATTCCGTATTTGTCTTTCTGGGTATAGCTTGATACATAAGCTACGTATTTACTCATTTGTTTCTCCTTTATAAAAAGAAATTATATTGTCTATCTTTGATGACATATTCAAAAGAAGTTCATCCGCAAGAACAAGTGCGCACATTGCTTCCAAAACGGGTGCAACCCTGGGAACTATGCAGCTGTCGTGACGTCCTTTGATGCTTATGCTTACAGGCTCTTTGGCCTTTGTGACGGTAAACTGCTCCAAAGAGATGGAAGGAGTAGGCTTGATATATGCGGTCACAATTATAGGGCTTCCATCGGACATTCCTCCGAGAATACCTCCGCTATGATTCGTAGCTTTAACTATATTATCCTCTTTAACAGTAAACTCATCGTTAAACTCGCTTCCGAGACTTTCGGCGGAAGATACACCATCACCGATTTCCACAGCTTTTACAGCTCCTACGGACATTACAGCGTGGGATAAAAGAGCATCCAGTTTATCAAAAACCGGCTCACCAAGCCCTTTAACACAGTTTTCAATCGTAACCGTTACTTTGCCGCCTGCCGAGTCACCTGCAGGTATGTTTTCTGGATATATTACTGTGCTGGAAACGGTCATGTTGACAGCACTTAGTATTTTCTTGGCAATTACCCCGGCGGCTACTCGGCAGGCCGTTTCACGGCCGGAGGAACGTCCGCCGCCTCTGTAATCCCTGAAGCCGTATTTTGCATCATATGTAAAATCCGCATGTCCGGGTCTGTATATGTTCTTTATATCTTCATAATCAGATGAATGCTGATCGCTGTTTTCAATTAATAAGGATATGGGAGTGCCAAGTGTTTTTCCTTCAAATACTCCGGAAAGAATTTTGACCGAATCTGATTCCTTACGTTTGGTGGAAGTGGAAGCGTTTGAAGGCTTACGGCGTGACATATCGAAATCGAAATCTTCACTGCATAGAGGTATGCCTGCGGGTACCCCGTCAACAACAACTCCTATTGCAGGTCCGTGAGATTCGCCCCATGTTGTTACAGTTAATATCTTGCCAAAGGAAGAACCGCTCATATTTTTCATTAATCCTTTCGATATATTATTTGTACCAGTTACCAATTAATAATAACATAATTAGTTTTTTCTACAAAGAAAAAGCAAAAAAAACGTGTACTTTTTTTGAGTTTATGATACTATATATATGTATATTTACTAAGTAAAGGTACAAGGGGTTTTGGACGTTTTTTCTCGGAGATAGAGTAGGGTGAAACGGACATTTAAGGAGAGCGCAGTGACAACTGCTGCTAAAATGACTAAAAAACACAGGTTCTTAAAACCTGCAATTCTGTTAGTACTGGGAGTAGTACTTTGTGCAGTTAATATAGGGAAACATATCATGGGCAATGGAAAGAAGTACGTATCTGTTGGCCTGGTTTTGTTGTTCTTTTTGATGAGTTCCAGCTTCGCAACCCCCGATCAGGTTAAAGAAGAGGAAATTTATCTTTCCAATACCGGCGAAATCACAATCTATGATGACGCTGTTTCTTTGTTCCCTTCAGATTATGTAATTGAAGAAAATGATGGCGATTTGGCTGAAAACGTAGAATTTTCAGCTGTTGAAACCTTGTCCGATGAAGAGGAGAAGGAACTTGAAAGTACTGAAAATGTTGATAAATTCACTCTTGATGACTTCTATACATTAAACGCTTTGGTAGGAGATTCTGATGGAGTTGATTCCGATATTTCCGGATTTGACAAGACTCAGTGGTATCTTTTGCTTGTAAATAAAACACACCCTGTTCCTGATGACTATGAAGTAAAACTTACTTCTTTGTCAGGCTCCATGAAGTGCGATGAAAGAGTTCTGGAGCCTCTTTGTGAGATGTTGAATGCCGCAAAATCCGAAGGGGTTAATCTCTTTGTGTGTTCCCCTTACAGAGACCAGAAGAGACAGGAAATGCTTTTTTCAAGAAGAATTGACGCATATATGGCAGCCGGAAAGTCCTATCTTGAATCCTACAAAAAGGCTTCGAGAGATGTTATTGTGCCCGGTTGCAGCGAGCATCAGCTTGGTATTGCTTTTGATATTGTGGTTGATTACCATACTACACTTGATTATGAATTCGGAGACACAAAGGCAGGTTTGTGGCTCAAAGAACACTGTGCCGAATACGGCTTTATTCTTCGTTACCCGAAGGGTAAGGAAAACATTACCGGTATTGTTTATGAGCCATGGCATTTCAGATATGTAGGTGTTGAGGCAGCTACTTATATTATGGAAAATGAAATAACACTTGAAGAATTTATTGAGGATCTTTAAACGGAGAGTCCCATGAAAAAGATAAATAAACTTCTTGTTTTACTAGTTCTTTCTTTTACCTTTTTGACAATATTTTTATTTCATGATGTTACAGATTCTTTTGCCGACAGTATGGAAAAAACCGTAAAAGTCGGCTTCTTTTACTATCCCTGTTATAACGAAATAAAAGAAAACGGCAAATATTCCGGCTTTGGCTTTGAAATCACGGAGAAACTTCGTTCATACGCTGGGTGGAACGTGGAATATGTCGGATATGATTGCAGCTGGCCCGAAATGCTTGAGATGCTTGAACGGGGTGATATTGATATGCTTTTAAATGTCAGCAGAACTCCTCAAAGAGATGAAATTTTCAATTATTCAGAGACGGATATAGGTGTTGCAAATATTATTCTTACCGAAAGAATTGATGACGACAGGTTCAGCGTCAAAAATTATAGTACCTTTAACGGAGCTTGTATCGGTATTCTTGCCGGAGATACTGCAAATAATTATGTGGAAGAATATGCACGTTCCCATGGATTTGAATATACGTTAAAAACCTTTGATACTTTTGACGAGATTCATTCGGCTCTTTTGAATAAAGAAGTTGACATTACAGCATCTTCCTGCTTTAGAAAAGTTTATGAGGATGAGAGGATTCTGGATTCTTTTGCGGATGATTATTGCTATATTGCTACATCCAAAACAAATAGGTCCTTGATGCGGGAGATTGATAAGGCAATCGATAATCTTCTTCTTGTGGAACCCAATGTATTCAGTGACCTTAAGAAGAAATATTTCGGAATAGAAGAAGAGAAGCATTATTCTTTCTCGAGAGAAGAAAGAGAATATCTTGAAAAGCACAAGGATGTACCGATAAGGGCATTGGTGGTTGATGGAATTGAGCCTATAGCATATTCAGACGATGGTAAGATTTGCGGTATTTTAACCGATTACCTTTTGCTTATTTCGGATATAACCGGCCTTTCTTTTGAGGTGGATGGAGTTGGTCCTTCTGCGGATATCATTTCATTTAAAGAAAAAGGCGATTATGACGTGAGGCTGGATGTTATTAACGATTATGGGCTTTCACGATATTATGGTTATAAGCTTTCTACGCCCTATTTGAAGCTTCCTCTTTCTTTTTTGATGATTAACAACACCAAAGAACCTCAAAGAATCGGATATATATTATCGGGCAACGATGTGGAACTGATGGATGATTCTGTCATCGAAGGAAATAATTTACACTATGTGAATATTAATGAAGGTATTAATAATCTTAATCAAAGAAGCATTGATGCGCTTTATCTTCCTTCTTATGTGGCTCAGTATATAGCTGACAAAGACCCGGGAAATAATTATTATGTACAGACTTTTCCGGATAAATTCTTTGAGATATGTTTCGGGGTTTATGATAGTTCTGACGATATTCTTTGCAATATTTTATCGAAGGCCGTTACATACGTTAATGATACAGATGTTCAGAGGGTTATTGCCCAGAATGTAGGTAACATTGAAAAGGATGAAATTTCTTTAAAGAGAATGTTGGACAGGCATCCTTATCTTGCCTGGGGTGCCACAATAGTGCTTCTTGTTGTGGCTGCCGTCATTATTATTCTGGCTATAAAGGCTTATGCTTCCAAGAAACTAAGCATTATGGGTCTGGAGAACCTTTCATTCTTCAGGACCGTACTGGATTCCAATATTTTTGCTATAAGGCTTGATGTTTCGAAGGATAAAAACAGTGAGTTTCGCCTGTATCTTTCCGATAAGTCCACTAAAAACGGTATGGGAATTACGGTGACGGATATTTCTTTGGACGAAATAGCTGATTATCGTAAAAAGGTTTATTTTGAAGATGTTTCGAAATATGACCATGTGTATTCAGACGATAATATTCAGGAGATTATTAAAACCGGTAAATCTTCTTACGACGAACTCCGTGTAATGGATCCTAGCGGCAAGTATATTTATGTGGCTGTTACCATGCAGGTTATGCCTAAAATCACATCTGCGGAAAGATTCCTTATATGCGTTAAGGATATAGATAAGAGTAAAAGGGAGGAGGAAGAGAAGAGAAATACCCTTTCTTTGGCTCTGGAAACCGCTAAAAACTACAGTGAAAGTAAGACAAGATTTCTTTCACAGATGTCCCATGACATTAGAACACCTTTGAATGCTATAGTCGGTATGGCAAATATTGCGCAAAACAATATGGACAATCATGAAAAGGTTAAGGAATGTCTTGATATTATCAATGATTCTTCGGATCATCTTCTTTCACTTATTAACGATATTCTTGATATGACAAGAATTGAAAGCGGTAAGCTTTCCTTCAGTAATACCAGATTTTCCATTAAAGATTCTTTGGAAAAATCCGTTTCCATGCAGATTGTGAGAATGCATAGAAGCAATATAAGCTACAACGTTGACAAGGATCACATTGAGCATGAATTTATCGTAAGTGACCCTACACGTATGGAACAGGTTTTCTCAAACATTATTTCCAATGCGGTGAAATACACTAATCCCGGAGGGCATATTGATATTGTCCTTAAGGAGAATGAGTCCACCAGTGATGAAACTTTCTTCTATGAATTCGAGGTAAAAGATACCGGTATAGGAATGAGTGAGGCTACCCTGAGTAAGCTCTTTAATCCTTTCGAGCGTGCAAGAGAGGTAGAGTTTGTAGAGGGTACCGGCCTTGGTATGGCTATTACCAAAAATATTGTGGATGCTTTGGGCGGAATTATTAAGGTTTCATCCAAAGAAGGCGTTGGAACTACAGTTAATATTTCTTTTGCCTTCTCGGATAACGTTAAGAATTCCCTTTCTGAATTCCCGGAACTTGAGAATCAAAAAGCTTTGTTAATAACTTCCGATATGGGTATTAAGGGCCTTGTTACTTCGCTTCTTACAGAAGGTGCGATGGAAGTGGTTTCGTATCCTGATTTTGTTTCGTTTTCCGAGGCGCTTAATAAGAACGAAGAGAAGCCGGAATACAAGGTTATTGTTCTTGCGCTTATGCAGCCTTTGTCTGTGGAACTGACATATATCAAACGTATCAGGGAGATTTTCGGAAACGATCCGATTCTTATGGATATTACTGCGGAGGATTATTCAGGAATGTCCGCTTCTTTGCAGGAAATTAAGTTTAACGGCTTTGTAAGCATGCCCGTATACAGAAGCAATGTAATAAGAATTGTTGAAAACGAACTGGAAAAAAGTAAAAAGCACGTTAAGAAGCCTATTTCCGTAACGGCTGTAGGAAAGAAGGCACTTATTGTGGAAGACGTGGAGATTAACGCTATGTTCTCGGAGGCTATTGCACAGATGAAGGGATTTACCTGTGATATAGCCGAAAACGGTAAAGTTGCCGTGGAAAAACTTGAGAATTCCGAGGATGGGTATTATAGTATAGTACTGATGGATATTCAGATGCCTGTTATGAACGGTTATGAAGCCACCAGAAAGATCAGGGCTTCGGAACGTGAGTATCTGAAGAATATTCCTATTATTGCCATGTCTGCAAATGCATTTGAAGAAGATGTTTTGAAATGTAAGGTTGCAGGCATGAACGACCATATTGCGAAACCTGTTGATATTAACAGGTTCAGTAATCTGGTGGATATTTATGTGAAGGATTAAGTTATGTCTAAGTACGAATTATTAAAGACGGAAGGCAATGCAAAGCGTGCTGTTTTCCATACGGTACACGGTGATATTCAGACTCCCGTGTTTATGAATGTGGGAACCGTGGCTGCCATTAAAGGGGCTGTTTCCACTATGGATTTAAAAGAAATCGGTTGTCAGGTGGAACTTTCAAATACCTATCATTTACATGTAAGACCCGGTGACGGACTTATCAAAGAAGTGGGCGGTCTTCATAAATTTATGAACTGGGACAGACCCATTCTTACGGATTCCGGCGGGTTTCAGGTATTTTCTCTTGCGGGACTTCGAAAGATTAAAGAAGAAGGCGTAACTTTCCATTCCCATGTGGATGGAAGGATTATTTTTATGGGTCCCGAGGAAAGTATGAGAATACAATCTAACCTTGGTTCCACAATTGCCATGGCTTTTGACGAATGCCCTTCAAGTGTTGCAGAGAGAAAATATGTCGAAGACAGCGTTGCCCGTACCACAAGGTGGCTTGAACGCTGTAAAACCGAAATGGCCAGACTTAATTCCCTTGAGGATACCGTGAACAAAGAACAGATGCTCTTTGGAATAAATCAGGGCGCCGTTTTTGATGATATCCGTATCGATCATGCCAAGAGAATAAGTGAAATGGATTTGGACGGTTATGCGGTCGGAGGTCTTGCCGTAGGTGAAACCCATGAGCAGATGTATCATATTCTCGATGTTACAGTGCCTCATTTGCCCCAGAACAAACCCACTTATCTAATGGGTGTAGGTACTCCGGCAAATATTCTTGAAGGTGTGGAGAGGGGAATCGATTTCTTTGACTGTGTATACCCCTCCAGAAACGGAAGACACGGACATTTGTACACGAACCACGGTAAAATAAACCTTTTCAATGTGAAATACGAAAAGGATATGAGACCGATAGAAGAAGGCTGTATGTGTCCTGCATGCCAGAAGTATTCAAGAGCCTATATAAGACATCTTCTTAAGGCAAAAGAAATGCTGGGTATGAGACTTTGCGTTCTTCATAACCTGTATTTTTACAATACCATGATGGCTGAGATAAGGGATGCTCTTGATAAGGGTGAATTTTCCGCTTATAAGAAACATAAACTTGACAGTATGAGTGAAGGTTTTGTAGAATAGTCTTTGCAGGTTTTTCCTGATATTAATATGGAGGTATGTTATGAGCTTATTATTAACGGCTGATGCTGCTGCAGCACAAGGAACAGCTGGCCTTCTTTCGATGCTTATTCCTTTTATAATAGTTATTCCTTTGTTTTATTTTATTTTGATAAGACCCCAGAAAAAGGAAGAGAAGCGTTTGAATGCAATGATTTCTTCTATGGAAATCGGTGACAGCGTACTTACCCGCGGTGGTTTCTACGGTGTTGTAATTGATATTACAGATGAAGACGTTATTGTTGAGTTTGGTAACAACAAAAATTGCCGAATTCCCATGCAGAAGTCCGCAATTGCACAGGTCGAAAAAGCTGAACAGTAAAATTTTAACCCCTGCACAATAGTGCAGGGGCTTTTTCATATATTTATGTGTAATTTTTTGGTTGAAATTTGAAATAATATGTAATAAGATTAATTTCATACTGTACTACGTTAAATTCGTAAAAGGCATATTGAGGTGAGTATGAACTATAACATTACATGTATTCCCGGTGATGGTATCGGACCTGAAATAGTGGCCCAGGCAAAAACAGTACTTGATGCGGTTGCCGGCAAATTCAATCACAAATTTAACTTTAAAGATATTCTGATGGGTGGTGCATCAATCGATGTCCACGGAATTCCCCTGACAGATGAGGCTATTAAGGATGCGAAAGCGGCTGACGCTGTTTTGATGGGTTCTATCGGCGGAGATACCAATACTTCTCCATGGTATAAGCTTGAGCCTTCGAAACGTCCTGAAGCAGGCCTTCTTAAGATACGTAAGGAGCTTGGTTTGTTTGCAAATTTAAGACCTGCTCTTTTATACAAAGAACTATCCGATGCATGTGTTCTTAAAAAAGAAACATCGGACAACGGATTTGACCTGATTATTGTAAGAGAGCTTACAGGCGGTTTATATTTCGGTAAAAGACAGACTGTTGTAGAAAACGGTATGAGAGTAGCAACCGATACTCTTACATATAGTGAAGAAGAAATCAGAAGAATAGCTATTAAAGCTTTTGAGATTGCAGGCAAACGTCGTAAAAAAGTCACCAGTGTTGATAAAGCCAATGTTCTTGATTCTTCAAGACTTTGGAGAGCTGTTGTTAATGAAGTGGCTAAGGATTATCCTGATATTACAGTAGAGCATATGCTTGTTGATAACTGTGCTATGCAGCTTGTAAAGGATCCTTCCCAGTTTGATGTTATTCTTACAGAGAATATGTTTGGCGATATTTTATCCGATGAAGCCAGTATGATTACAGGTTCCATCGGAATGTTGGCAAGTGCAAGTCTTAATGAAACCAAATTCGGTCTCTACGAGCCCAGTCACGGCTCCGCACCCGATATTGCGGGTAAAGATATTGCAAATCCCATAGCAACGATTTTAAGCGCTGCAATGATGCTCAGATTCAGCCTCGATTTACAGGCTGAAGCGGATGCTGTAGAAGAAGCTGTTGCGAAAGTACTTTCTGAAGGTTTCAGAACCGGTGATATATATACTGAAGGCATGAAAAAAGTCGGCTGTACCGAAATGGGCAGACTTATAGCAGAAAGAATATAGAAAGGATAATACCATGAAGAGTGATAACGTAAAATGTGGTAACGCCCAGGCGCCCCACAGAAGTTTGTTTAATGCATTAGGATTTACCGAAGAAGAAAGAAAGCGCCCTATGATTGGTATTGTTTCTTCTTACAATGAAATCGTACCCGGTCACATGAACCTTGACAAGGTTGTGGAAGCCGTAAAAATGGGTGTTGCCATGGCAGGCGGTATGCCTGTTGTATTCCCCGCAATTGCTGTCTGCGATGGTATAGCAATGGGACACATCGGAATGAAATATTCTCTTGTTACAAGAGATCTTATAGCCGATTCGACAGAATGTATGGCTATTGCCCATCAGTTTGACGG
>JAZLJG010000039.1:0-48658 GCA_045617745.1 Lachnospiraceae bacterium
TACGTTGATACAAAAGTACAGTCCGGAACAAAGTATTGGTATACTGTCAGGGTTACCAGCGAAGACGGAAAAACTTACTTAAGCACATGTGATGGAAACGGTTTGTCTATAGAAATTTTGAAGACAGAAGAATATCCATATAAGGTTTTGTATGACGAGAACGGTCAGATTTACGACCTTGGCGGAGCGGAAATAATCATTCGTGACTGGTATTCGTACGATGGTGAGTATTACCCTGTAAGTGAGTATGACGTTGCAAGAGAAGAATATCTTGAATGGATTCAGGAAACCTATAACTTTACTATAAAGAGAAAAGGGCTGGATGATTGGGGAACTTCCGCACAGAACTTTATTGATTATGCGGTCGGTGGCGGCGATGAAAACAATTATATTTTTGTGATTCCAGATGGTTATTCGGGTACGGCTGTTCAAGCAGCTGAAGCGGGACTCGTTTATGATCTTTCAACGTTGGATTGCCTTGATTTTTCGGAGAAAAAGTGGGGCAGTAACGTTCACAAATTATTTGAGATACGTAACGAAATATATGGAATGAATGCCGATATGGCGGAACCCAGAACCGGTATGTTCTTTAATAAACGCCTCCTTAAAGAGGCAGGAGTTGACCCTGATTCAATTTATGATATGCAGTTGAAAGGAACCTGGACATGGGATGCGTTTGAAGACATTCTTAAGAAAGTTCAGAGAGATACTAATAAAGATGGTTTAGTTGATGTCTGGGGTATCGGACTCAATGAAGGCGTAATGGTTAAAGCGGCTGTATTCTCAAACGGCGGTGAATTTGTCGGGAAGGATAAAGACGGAAGATATACTTATGAAATTGAGTCACCGGAGGCTTTGCAGGCGCTTGAATGGGTAAAATATATTTTCGATAATTATGACTGGGATGGTCCGAGCGATATAAATGGCAACCCTCCGTCTTGGGATTATTATCAGAAGCAGTTTCTGAATGGCGGATGTGCGTTCTGTTGCGATCAGGAATACTGTGGAATCTTAGGAAATGTTTTTGGAAATATGTCAGACGATATAGGGTTTGTTATGTTTCCTAAAGGACCTAAGGGCAGTTTGGTTCAATCTTCTCAAGACAGTATATACATGATTCCCAGTTGCTATTCACCGGATAAAGCATGGAAGTGTGCTTTCGCATACAACCTTTATACG
The DNA here is from genome assembly GCA_045617745.1 of Lachnospiraceae bacterium. GTDB lineage: Bacteria > Bacillota > Clostridia > Lachnospirales > Lachnospiraceae > UBA1258. The sequence continues at coordinate 1,180 of JAZLJG010000039.1, forward strand.
GCGGAAATTCCGGGATTTGAGAATTACAATGCTTATGTTGAAACATCACGTCAGTCAGGCCTTGATAAAAGGGCATGCGAAGAGACATTAAGGCTAATGTCTGAAAACAGTGTTATAGATTATTCAAGCGTGATTCCTAATCTTGACATGACTATGCTTACATATAGTTTTTACCCCGGAATGGGAACTGTATCTTCAGTGATGGATTATGGCAGAATTTACTGGATGACCATCATAGATGAGTATAATTTCAATCTTTTCGGAGAGGACAGGGAAACAGAAGTGCCCCAAATTACTTCTTTCGTACCTACTAATTCAGGCATTTTAATTACCTGGGATAATATTTATGGGGCGCCCCAATATGTATTGTATAGAAAGACTCAGGGAGAAAGCTGGACTAAAATAGCTACCACCAGAAATAGCTCTTTCCTGGATATAAATACCCGTTATGGTGTTCAATATTTTTATACTGTAAGAGTACTGGGAAATGATGGCGAGACTTTTTTAAGTGATTTTGATAAAGACGGCTGGGCGTTTACCATGTATAAACAGCCTGAACTTGAAAGTATTTCAGAAGAAAGCGACGGAGCTAAGATTACCTGGAAAAAGGTTGACGGAGTCACTAACTACGCTGTCTTCAGAAAGGTTTCCGGAGGAGTGTGGAAAAAACTTTGTACTACATCTTCATTGGAATATGTTGATACAACCGTCAGAAAAAAGAAAAAATATAAATATTCCGTGGCCTGTGTAAGTCCGGATGGCAAGAAACAACTTAGTACTTATGACAGTAATGGACTGGAAATTGAGATTAAGTCAGAAAACGGTGAATCGGGAGAAACACCCGATTACACAGTGCTTAGGGATGAAAACGGAAACGTTTACGACCTTGGCGGGGCTGAAATCATTATTCGCGACTGGTTTGCTCCTTACTATGAAGACGAACCTTCGAATGAATACGAATTGGCAAGAGAAGAATACAGGGAATGGATTCAGGAGACATACAATTTTACTGTGAAGAATGTTGCCATTGGCGACTGGGGAACCGTTACACAGGGTTTTGTTGATTATTGTGCGTCAGGCTCCACGGAAGAGAATTATGTTTTCTGTATTCCAGGTGGTTTTTCAGAAATAATCGCTAGGGCTGCTAAGGAAGGGCTGGTATATGATTTATCAACTCTGGATTGCCTGGATTTTTCCGATACAAAATGGTCGAACAAGGTTCATGAGTTGTTTTCGATAAATGATAGTGTTTATGGAATGAATTCCGGGATTATTGAACCCGGAACCGGTTTGTTCTTTAATAAACGATTGCTGGAAGAAGCCGGAGTTGACCCTGATTCAATTTATGACATGCAGGCTAATGATACATGGACATGGGATGCTTTTGAAGACATTCTTAAAAAGGTTCAAAGGGATACTAATCATGATGGCGTCACTGACATATGGGGACTTGGAGTCAATGAAGGAGTAATGATAAATGCTGCGGTGTTCTCAAATAATGGGCGATATGTTGGAAAAGATGCTGATGGAAAATATACCTACGATTTAGAGTCAGAAGAAACTATTCAGGCACTTGAATGGGTAAAGGATATTTTTGATAAGTACGACTGGGACGGTCCTGTAGATGAATATGGGTTTGCTTCATGGGATTATTATCAGAGCCAGTTTAGAAAAGGTGAATGTGTATTCTGCTGTGATTCAGAATATTGTGCTACTCCGGGTAATCTTTTCTATGATATGGATGATGAATTGGGATTTGTAATGTTCCCGAAGGGGCCTAAAGGTGAACTGGTGCAATCTTCCTATGCTAATTTCTATGTTATTCCTTCAACATATTCCGAAGAACAGGCATGGAAATGTGCATTTGCTTACAGCCTTTATTACGACACCGTTCCAGGATATGATGATTATAACGAATATGCGGAAAGTGCTTACGAAGGAAACTTTGATGAGAGGGCAATTGAGGAAACAATTCCTTTAATGAGTACAAGATATGTGAATGACTATAGAGTAGTTATCCCGGATTTAGATGCCAATTTTGGACCGCTTTTCTTATATAAAATTTATCCGGGCATGCCGCCTGTTTCAGAAGTGATTGATGATTGCAGATACGTTTTTAAAGCGATTATTGAAGCAGCTAATGAGCAATGAGTTAGTTATTAATAAATAAGCATTTATGGTGGGAGATTAGCAGGTATTTGTAATCTCCCATCACGTTTGATTAAAATGTTGTGATTCAATTTTGGAGTAGATTATGAAGTTTGGTAAGTTGAAGCGCTTTCTTTCGGGAATTTTGTGTTTTGCAATGATTTTTTCTTTGGAAGTAAATGTTTTTGCGGAGGAAGAAATAGCAGATGTTTTGACCGAAGATAGGCAGGTCGAGACAGAACTTGATACTGAGATAGTATCCGAATTGCAGGCGGAAGAAGCATTTGTTCCGATGAATGGGGTAACAGGATATGCCGTGCCTTTTACAGCTGAGGAGATGGCGGCTTATCAGGCAGAAATATCAAATAAAGCTTCTGATTCAGGTTTAAATTCTGCTGAAATAAACGATGTTCAGCAAGGCCCTACAGAGGAAGAAGTGTATCAAAGAATGATGGCCTTGAAACCTTCATACCCGGAGGGGATGAGGTGGACGAATGATGACGGATATGAATGGAATGGCGGTATATGGTCAATGGGTTATGGCTGTGCCGGATTCGCGTTCATTCTTAGCGATGCAGCCTTTGGATATCTGCCGGCACGTCGAATTTACAATATAACAATTGCCGATGTTAGGGTGGGCGACATATTAAGGGTTAATAACGATTCACACAGTGTAATAATTACCGAAGTTCACGATGATTACGTCGTTCTGGCTGAGGGAAATTATAATTCTTCTATTCACTGGGGAAGAATCATGTCCGCAGCACAAGTGGCCGCTTCAGATTATGTGGTTACCAGATACCCAGCAACAGAATATAGCAGTGGGACTGGTTATAAATATATTATTACAAAAGGGAATGAAATAAAAATCACTTCCTGCTCGCTTACGGGTGATATTGTCATTCCTCAAAAAATCGATGGTTACATTGTTACTTCTTTGCAGGAAGAACTTTTTTATAATAAAAGTTTCATTACATCGGTCTCTATACCTGCGACTGTTGGGGAAATTGATTTATATGATTACTTATTTTCTTTTTGTACGGACCTGAGGGAAATAATTGTAGATGAATACAATCCCAATTATTGTTCATGCGATGGGATTTTGTACTCAAAGGATAAAAAGACTTTATATAATTATCCTTGTGCAAAGAAGGATATTCAGTTTATAACATTGCCGGAAACAACATTTCTTTGTTGTACTTCTTTTGCAAGACAGTACTACTTGAAATACTTATTTTTCGGAAACCCCAATTGCACCTGGGGAACATATACTTTCCTTGACGCACCTTCACTGACAGTTTATTATTTGCCCGGCTCGAAGGCAGAAAGCATGGCGAAAAAACATATAAATGCAGGCCAATGTCATGAAAATGATTCCTTGTATCCATTTTATAAGGAAGGTACCCCGAAAGAGTTTTGTTGTGTTATCAGAAATGATTTTCCTGAACAATATGAGATTTCGGTAAACCCGTATGCCACAGTTAAATATGAATTCACCCCTGAAAAAAGCGGTGAGTACTTGTTTTTCAGTGAGGGAGACAGTGATGTTGCTATCAATATTTATGACAGCAATGGGGTGTTGAAGTGGCAAGATGATGATTCCGGAGATAACAGAAATTTTTCTTTGAAAGTTTATTTGGAAGGTGGAAAGAAGTATTTTTTAGAATTCATTTCATGGAGCTTTTCAACTTTTACTCTTAATGTTCAGAGCTTTGCGTATGATAAGCCATTTTTTATAGACGATTTTCGCCTTGAATTAACCTTAGACGGCATTAGATTATGCTCCGATAAATGTGATGATGAGCATTTTCAATATTTAATTATAATGAATAGTTCTTCATCTGGATGGTTTACAACGTATAATGGTGCGGGGTTTGCAGCTTGTGAGTTTAGGTCACTAAAAAGCGGTAAGGAATATGAGTTTGCATTAATAGCATATGATCAGAAAGGGCCTTATTCAGAGGTTGAGGAGCTTTTCAAAGAAGCTTCGAAACATTCGGCAAAATTGACATTCTATAATCAACCCTATGTTAACAGCGTTTCAGCAGTTTCTTCAGGGGTTCAGGTAAAGTGGAACAAAGTCGAAGGAGCAGCAAATTACCGTGTGTTTAGAAAAACGGAAGGCGGAACCTGGAGTGGAATCGCAAATACAACAGCTAATTCGTATGTAGATACTAAAGCAAAGTCTGGCACGAAGTATTATTATGCTGTAAGAATTACTGATTCAAACGGAAGCAATTATAATAGTTTATTGTCTAATTCAGTTTCTATAACGTATATAAGTCAGCCTAATCTCATAAGTGTATGCAGTGTATCAAACGGAGTGCAGATTAAATGGGATAAGGTTGCTGGAGCAGCAAATTATCGAGTATTCAGGAAAACAGAGGGAGGAACTTGGACTGGTATAAAGAATACCACGTCAACGTCATGTATAGATTCAACGGTTAAATCCGGAGAGAAGTATTATTACTCGGTAAGATGTACGAATGCAAATGGAAGCGCTTATACCAGCCTGCTGTCTAAAGAAATGTCTGTAGTATATATTAGCCAGCCAAAGTTGGTTAGTGTAAGTAATTTGCAAAACGGAGTGCAGATTAAGTGGAACAAGGTTGAAGGGGCTCCTAATTATCGTGTATTCAGAAAAACTGAAAACGGAAACTGGAGCGGCATAGCAAATACTACTGCAACAACATATGTAGATACAAAAGCTCAAAACGGGGTTAAGTATTGGTATACGGTAAGAGTAACGAATGCAGATGGAAGCGCTTATATTAGCACTTGCGATGGAACCGGTATGTCAATTACTTGTACTATTTCTCAAGAGAATATACCTGTCCTTTCAAGTGTAGCTTCAGGAGCAACAGGTGTGTCACTAAAATGGAATCCTGTGTCGGGAGCCGCTAAATATAGAGTTTTCAGAAGAACAGAAGGCGGAACATGGAAGGGCATTTTAAATACTACTGCAACGGAGATAGTTGATAAAACAGCCGAATCCGGCATAAAGTATTTTTATGCTGTAAGATGCACGAATGCAGACGGAAGTGCTTATACAAGCTTGTTGTCTAAAGAGTTATCAGTTGTTTATATAAGTCAGCCTAAACTGGACAGTGTGACAGCGACTGCAACGGGTGTAAAGGTAGAATGGAATTCAGTTTCCGGAGCAGCAAAGTATAGGGTGTTTAGAAAAACGGAAGGCGGAAGCTGGAGTGGAATAGCAAATACTTCTTCGACAACATATATTGATACTAATGCCAAGAAAGGTGTGAAATATTGGTATACTGTACGGTGTACGAGCGCCGATGGAAAGACATATACCAGTTCATGCGATGGAAATGGATTATCAATTTTGTATTGATAGGAAAGGAGAATCATGAAAAAAACAGATAAGGTAGATAAACCGGCCGATAAGGAATTTGTTTTTTATTTTCTTATGGTATTTTTTGTTATAGCCTTTTTGGTTGCATTTCTTTTTGTAGGAGTAAGTCCGCTGAAGGACATTATTTCAACATCGACCGGACTTATTGCGGCTGTTATGGTTTGGCTTCAATTAAAACGGACTGAAAGATTGAATGAATCGGCGTATATCAAAGATTTTAACAATCAATTTATTACTAATAAGGATATGACAAAGGTTGAGCATGCACTGGAGTTGTATTACAATCAAATGATTTCAGGGGTGGAAAATCCTATTTTACAGTTGAACCTTAATCGTGAAAGCGATGACTGCCAATGCCTGATAAATTATTTGGTCTATTTGGAGAGCCTTGCTTCTGTTATACAACAAGGGGTTATGCATATAGAATCTATTCATAATCTTTTTGCATATAGGTTTTTTATAGCAGTTAATAATCCTGTTGTTCAAATGTTTGAGATTTATCCTTATGCAGAATATTATCAGGGCATTTTTTTCCTGTCGGATTATTGGGCTTCTATATGCGAAAAGAAAGATACTAAATTCTCGATGACCATTCCTATGAAACAGTTTATGCTAAAAAAGGGTAAAAAGCCTGGCGAATCGGTTAATGTTAGACAAGCAAAAAAACAGGATTCTTTATTAATCGCTGATATTTTGTATCAGACTGACTCATATATATATCCTGCGGCTTTTGGAAAGAACAAACTCGAAGCTTCAAAAGCTATAGCAAAACTTGTGGAGCAAGAGGATGGCATCTTTAGCTATAACAATTTTTCGGTTGTTACCAAGAATTTGAGAATTGTTGGAATGGCTTTTGTCTTGTTTGAACAGTGCGAAAGCAATAAAGAAAGTTGTATTGAGATAATGGGTGATGCTCTATATGACAGGGAAATGTTTTCTATAGTTTTTGACGAATATTTTTCTAAACTAAAGCATGAAGAAGATAGTGCTTTAGTGGTTGCTTTTGCAATAGATGAAGAGGAAAGAAGATGTCATAATGGGTATCATTTGATGTCATATATCTCCAGTATATATCTTGGAGAAAAGATGGAATTGGATGTTCTTAAGGACAATTCAGCTGCTGTTAATCTTTATAAAAAGTATGGCTTTAATGTCCGGGAAGAAAAGGATGGATTCTCATTGACTGAGGATAGTAAACCCAGAGTATACCATATGGAAAGGCCGGCATTGATAAACAACAGAAAATGATTTGATTTTATAGAAGGAACAGCTTTATATCATGAAGCTGTTCCTTTTTTGTGCATTCGCTGTATATTGTTACAAAAAATAACAAGTGGTTTTCCTGAATGGGCAGCTTAATTACTTGAAAAGGCTTTTTTTATGAAATATCCTTGATATATACACTTGGGAAAGGGGTGGAATAATGAAAAAAGCAATATGTTTTTTAACTTTTTTGCTTGCATTTATTTTAATGCCTAAATGTACTGGGAATGCTATGGGCATTAATGATGCAAAGACAGCTATTGAAGCAGAGCATTTTTCTTTTGATAATTCTGTTTCAATTAATGGTGGTTCGTCAGCAAGCATTGCGGCACCAAAACTTACAACTGCGGCTTCGGGAACAACAGGAGTTTCTGTTAAATGGGAAGCTGTACCGGGCGCAGAAAGATATCGAGTATTCAGAAGAACTGAAGGCGGAACATGGAAGGGCATTCTGAATACATACACAATATCTACTGTAGATACAACTGCAGAGTCAGGAGTAAAGTATTACTATGCTGTAAGATGTACAACCGCTGACGGAAGTGGTTATACGAGTGCTTTGTCAAACAGCCTTAGTGTAACCTATATTCGCATGCCGAAGGTTAACAGTTTGACTTCTCAGTCAAATGGTGTTCTTGTAAAATGGGATGCTATTCCCGGTGCGGCAAAATATCGTGTGTTTAGGAAGACTGAAGGGGGCGCGTATAGTGGAATCGTTAATACGACTTCTTCGTCTTATGTAGATACCACTGCATTAAAGGGAGTTAAATACTGGTATACTGTACGTTGTACTACTGCAGATGGCAAAGCATATACTAGTGCTATTGATAATAATGGTTTATCAATAACGTATGATAATGGGCAGCTGGCACAGCCTGTACTTATCAGTACAGCATCCGGAGCATCCGGAGTTTCAGTAAAGTGGAATCCTGTAGCGGGTGCGGCCAGATATCGTGTATTTAGAAAAACTGAAGGCGAAGCATGGAAGGGAATAATAAATACATACTCAACTGGAACTGTAGATTCAACGGCTGAATCAGGAGTTAAATATTTTTATGCAGTCAGATGTACTACTGCAGACGGAAAGACTTATACGAGTCCTTTGTCCAAAGAGTTGTCTCTTACATATATTAGCAGACCTAAAATGACAAGTGTGACTGCAACGTCGAGTGGTGTAAAAGTAGATTGGGAGGCTGTTCCCGGCGCACCCAAATATCGTGTTTTTAGAAAGACAGAGGGAGGCTCATTCAAAGGTATTGCCAATACCAGCACGAATTCGTATGTAGATACGACAGCAGTTTCTGGTGAAACTTATTATTATACTGTAAGAGTTACTTCAGCTGATGGAAGTAAATATTTAAGTGAAAACGATCCTGTGGGTATCTCATTAACTTATTTAAAAGTCAACTCGGTAATTGATCTTTTAAAGGCTAAATTCCCTGATGGAAAATACTGGAATCACGTTACAGGCCCCAATAATCATCAGTATGTAAACGGAGTTATTCATGTTGGTGACAGCTGTGGTGATATAGAAAATGTTGTTTCGGATCATCCTTGTGCAGGTCATAATTGCCCTGATAAAGTCGGAGATTACGCTTGTAACTGTTATGCAAACGGAGTTCAGGGATGCGGTTTTGCAGCTAAACTTGCTCAAGAAGCATATGGCTATATGTATTTTGAAAGATATAGCGGTTATCATACTGATATCTCGAAGGTTAAGCCGGGAGATGTTATTCAGTATTTTGGAGATGGTGCTACAGGATATGGAGCTTGGGTTTTCGTAACTGGAGTAAATGGCAGTGTAGTAACGGTTGGAGAATGCAACTGGGGAAGTGCTAATGATCCAAGCAGGAATTGTATTATTGGATGGGGCAGAAAAGTAGATTTGAAAAAAACAACCAGTTACAATATTTACCCTGCTCCTTATGAACTGGTTTCGGAGTGTACCCAGCCTGTGATTAGCTCCACATCTTGTATAAGTGATGGCGTGAAAATCTCATGGGGCAAAGTTTCCGGTGCTGCAAAATATAAAGTTTTGAAAAAGGATTCAAACGGTACATGGAAGGCCATAAAAGAATTAGCAGAGACTTCTTATGTTGATTCAGATGTTGTTAATGGAAATACATATTATTATTCAGTAGTTTGTGTTAGCGCAAATGGAGAATATATAAGCAGTTATGATAAGGATGGAGTTGCAGTTAAATATGATTATACAGAATCAAAACTTGTAGCTTTAAGAAAGAAGTTCCCCAGCGGAAAATATTGGAATCATGTAAAACCTGCATCCGAAGCGGGAACAAGTTGTTATAATGAAGCACATTCTGATATGGTTACTTCTTCGCCTTGTCCTCATCATCAAGAGGGTGTTCCTGCTCCTGTAGGTTTAGGCGAATGTAATTATTTTGATGGTGGTTGGCAGTGTTGCGGTTTTGCAAGGAAACTTTTCTATGAAGTATATGGCAGACGCTTAACAGGTGTAGCCGGCTCAGGCAAATTATCGTATAGTTCTATTAAACCAGGGGATGTTATTCATTATTACGGTTATGATTCTGATGCTAAAGATGGTCATTGGGTGTTTGTTTTAGATGTAAAAGGCAGCGTTGTTACGATTGCTGAAGCTAATTATAAGGGTCTTTGCAAAATAAACTGGGATAGGCAGCTTGATTTAAGAAATGTAAGTTCTTACAACGTATATTCAGCTCCTTACTCTTGTAAATAAGTATTAATTCCTGTTTTCAGGGCATCAACGTTAGTTGATGCCCTTTTTTTGTGCATTTTTAACAAACCGATTTGTGAAAAATTCACATATTCCCTCCCCCGCTGGTGTCAGGGTGGTGTCAGGGGCAAAACCGTATCCTTAAGTTACAAACAAACGAAGCGGCGGGAAACGCTTCAGAAACAAAAAACTTTAGGGAAACAAAACGGAGGGAATACAAATGAAGAACACAAATACTACAAACACTAAAACAGCTACAAGAAGTCTTTTATCAGTTTTCTTTGCAGTTGTTATTTTTATTTCTACAGCAACATCAGCATTCGCTTACACAGGATCAAGCACACTTTTCAATCCTTCAAAGGGCAAATACAATTATTGTCCCGTAGGTATTCAGGCAGGTTCAGATCTTTACATTGCATATTGCACCAACAGCAAATCAAACGTTATTTACGATAACATCGGAATGAGAGTTATGGATTCAAACGGTAACGTAGGAAAAGAAAAGCTCATCGCTTCCCCTACAAACAACGCTTGGGATTCAACAGATGTTTGTGATCCTTCAATCATCGCAGGTTCTTTTAACTACCTTGGAACTACTTATTCTTACTTAATGGCTTTCTTAGGATGTGATACAACAGATTGTCAGAAAAACCAGATCGGTTTTGCAGTATCTAACAGCCTTACATCCGGTTGGATTAAATGTGACGCTATTAACCCCGTAGTAAGTCATTCTTACGACGCATCACAGTCAAACCTCTTCCAGTGGGGAGTTGGACAGCCTTCATTAATTAACTTAGACGGTAACGGAAATATCCTTTTATTCTATACATCAGGAACTTGTTACGAAACATGTACATACGTTGTTTCCATGAACGTATCAGATTTAAGCAATATCCAGAGAAACGCAACAGCTAAGGTTTCAAACAACGGTTTAGGTGATTTTCTTTCAAACGGCGACTTCGCATTTGACGGTGACTATTTATACGTAGCATGTGATACACATCCTTTTGCAGCAGGTATCTTAGGAAACATTTCAAATCAGGAATCTATCTTTAAGATGGCAGTTTCAAATCGTGGTGATGTTAATTCTTACGCAAACGGAACATGGGAACTTGTTACAAGAATCGGCGGAGAAACAACAGGTCACGTTAAGAACCACAATGGCGGATTCGTAAGAGATATTTACGGAAACCTTACAGCAGAACACGCTATATTAGTATCAGTAGCAGATGAAAAGTCTGACTGGTTATCAAGCCTTTGGTCTTACAGAATTAACGCAGTTAACTTCTAATTTAGAAACGACGATTACTTACATCCATTATTAATAAAGTATTCCCTTCCCCTAAAGGAATAATATATGTATACCCCTCTTAGAAGCCCGATTCTTCCCGGAATCGGGTTTCTGCATGCCCGGGAAAAACTGGTTACCATAACTTATTGACATAATACAAAAAACACTATATAATAACTTATGTAACCTAATTTAACTATATCTTGTATTAGCAATTTATGAGGTAAAACATTATGAAATGTCCATTCTGTGGTCATCCGGATACCAGCGTTATCGATTCAAGACCTGCTGAGGATAATAACTCCATCAGAAGAAGAAGAGTCTGCAGCGCATGTGATAAGAGATTTACAACATATGAAAAGGTTGAAACCATTCCTTTGATTATTGTTAAGAAGGATAAGAACCGTGAAACCTATAACCGCCAGAAGCTTGAAAGCGGTATTTTGAGAGCATGCCATAAGCGTCCAGTTTCAGCTGCACAGATCAGCAAGATTGTGGACGATATTGAAACAGAAATCTTTTCAAGAGAAGAGAAGGAAATCGAGTCCAACGTTCTCGGTGAGCTTATAATGGAAAAGCTTAAAGATGTGGACGCAGTTGCCTACGTAAGATTTGCATCTGTTTACAGAGAATTTAAGGATGTAAATACCTTTATGGACGAGTTAAAGAAAATGCTTAAATAAATAAAAAATCAGGGGTACAAAGAACAAACTTTGTACCTTTTTTTATTGACGAAGAGTGATAAATATATTACAAATATATTGTTAAATAAATATCGAAGACAAAGGAGATAAGAAATGAAGTCTTTTAGAAAATTATGGGGGCTGATTTTTTTATCTGCCACTCTTTCTATTGCACTTTGCGGATGCAAAGGCGATAAGGCGGGAGACGTTTCTTCACATATTACCATTGGTATTCCTCAGGACTTAGAGGACAGTCTTGACCCTCACAAAATGGTGGCGGCAGGAACTAAAGAGGTATTGTTTAATATTTTCGAAGGCTTAATGAAGCCTGCTTCCAATGGTGAATTATTCCCCGCCGTGGCAGACAGCTACTCTATATCAGATGACGGACTTACATATACTTTCCATTTAAGAGAAGGTATTAAGTTCCATAATGGCAAAGAAGTAACGGTGGACGACGTTTTATATTGTATCGCAAAGAATGCCGACCCCGAAAGCGCTTCCGCTTACGTGTCGGCTTTTTCTAATATTAAGGAATATAAGGCCGAAGGAGATAACATTGTTATTACCCTTGAGACCAAGAACACTGATTTTTTACAGTATATGACAATGGCCATCATTCCCAAGGACAACGAAAATCCCGACTCAAATCCCATAGGTACAGGCCCTTACACTTATGTGTCCCGTTCACCTCAGGAAAACATCATTCTCAAGAGATTTGATGAATACTGGGGAGAGAAGGCCTACATCGAAAACGTTACCTTGAAGATTTGTGCCAACGCAGATTCAATCGTAATGGACCTTATCGGAGGCTCCGTAGACGTATTTGCACGTATTACATCAGCCCAGGCATTACAGCTTCAGAACTCTGACTTCAATATTGAAGAAGGAACCATGAACCTTGTTCAGGCTATGTATTTAAACAACGCAGTTGCTCCTTTTGATGATATGAGAGTTCGTCAGGCACTTTGCTATGCGGTAGACCCTAAGGAAATCATTGACCTTTCTTTTGACGGCAAAGGAACAGAACTTGGTTCTTCCATGTTCCCTGCATTTGGAAAGTATTTCGTAAAGGAAATCAATGATGTATATACACCTGACCTTGATAAGGCAAAAGCTTTACTTGCTGAGGCAGGATATGCAAACGGATTATCTTTTGAAATCAAGGTTCCCTCAAACTATCAACCCCACATTGATACCGCACAGGTTATTGTGGAGCAGTTAAAGAGAATCGGTGTAAATGCAGAGATTAAGCTTGTGGAGTGGGATACATGGCTTTCCGATGTTTATGCGGGAAGAGATTTCCAGGCTACGGTTGTAGGTCTTGACGCTTCACAGATGACTGCAAATGCAATGCTTGAAAGATATACTTCAGACCACAAGAAGAACTTTATAAACTTCAACAGTGCTGCCTACGATGAGGCATATGCAAAGGCTGTTGCCACAACAGACGATGCAGAAGCCACAGAGCATTACAAAGAATGTGAATGGGTTCTTGCAAAGGAAGCCGCAAACGTTTACATTCAGGACCTTGCTGAAATGGTGGCAGTAAACAAAAATTATACAGGATATGAATTCTATCCTATTTACGTACTTGATATCGCAAAGTTAAAACCTGCGAACTAATTTATGAAAGAAGGTGAGAGCATGAAATACGTTTTAAAGAAACTGGGTACTTTGGTACTTACTCTTTTGGCTGTTTCTGCTCTCGTTTTTTTCGCCTTTTCACTGATTCCTTCCAATCCGGCTGTTACAAAGCTAGGAACGGAAGCTACGGCGGAAAGCATTGAAAAGCTTACCCATGAGATGGGTCTGGACAGGCCTGTTATCGAAAGATATGTGGAATGGGTAGGCGGAATTTTCAAGGGGGATTTCGGAACCTCCTACAGCTATAATCAGCCGGTTACGAAGCTTTTGGCCGAAAAGATCGGTATAACGCTTCTTTTGTCTGTGATGGCTATTCTTATTACCTGTATTCTTGCTTTCCCTCTGGGAATTTATACAGCCAGAAAAAGCGATTCGAAGCTTGATGTGGTGCTCACTACCATTAATCAGATAGTGATGAGTGTGCCTTCATTCTTCTCAGGAATACTTATTACCCTTGTGTTCGGTGTTATTTTGCATGTGTTTACACCGGGTAAGTTTGTGTCCTATAAGGTAAGCTTTTTCGGATGCGTGGGATACCTTCTTTTCCCTGCGTTAGCCATTGCTTTACCGAAAATATCAATGGTTGTTAAGCTTTTGAAGGATACAGCCATTAAAGAGGCTGATAAGGACTATGTACGTACCGCGTATTCAAGAGGTAACCGTACAAAGGCTGTTTTCTATAAGCATGTTTTGAAGAATGCCATGATTCCGGTTATTACTTTCCTGGGCATGACATTTGCGGATATTATTGCAGGCTCCATTATAGTGGAGCAGGTTTTCGGAGTACCGGGACTTGGAAGAATTTTGCTTACATCAATTTCCGGAAGAGACTATCCGGTGGTGGAAGCCATAATTCTTCTTTTGGCTACCGCTGTTGTGGTGAGCAATCTTGTAGTGGATTTACTTTACAAAATATTTGACCCCAGAATTCATGTGTAGGTGACTTTTATGGACAGAAACAAACGTACAAAGTTCATAATAGGCTGCGTATTGACCGGCATTGTTGTTTTGATGATGCTTGCCGGTATTTTTTGCACGCCCTACGATCCCATGGCCATGGACGGGGCAGCAAAGCTTTCGGGCGTATCCTTTAAGCATATTATGGGATGCGACAACTTCGGACGCGACATTTTTTCAAGAGTTTTGGTGGGTGTAAGAGAGACCATGTTAATAGCTGCGGCTGTTGTCCTGATAGGAACGGTTGTAGGTATTGTGGTAGGTACAGTTACAGGCTATTTCGGAGGATGGGTAGACGAGATTATTATGCGTTTTAACGACGCTGTTCTTGCGTTCCCGTCTGTACTTCTTGCGCTTCTTATAATCGGCCTTATCGGAGGCGGAAAGAAGACACTTGTTATTGCCCTTGGTATAGCTTTTGTACCCAGCTTTGCCCGTATTGTAAGGGGCGAGGTTTTAAGAATCAGAAACCTTGATTATATACAGTGTGTAAGGTTATACGGAGCAAGCCATTTCAGAATTATCGTGGTTCATATACTTCCTAACCTGAAGACTGTTCTTTTGTCCAGTATTATCATAGGGTTTAATAATGCTGTACTGGCTGAGGCAGGTATGAGTTATCTTGGAATGGGTGTACAGCCCCCTAATCCCAGCCTTGGACGTATGCTTTCTGAGTCCCAGGCATATATTTTCTCAAATCCTTTGAACGCTATTTTCCCGGGATTGGTTATTGTGATGATGATTCTGGGATTTTCCCTTCTTTCTGATGCATTGGAGAAAAAGTCATGAGCATGTTGGTGGTAGAAGATTTATGTATAAAAGTTCATGATAAGAAGACTACGGATACCCTGGTGTACGATGTGGACCTTACTATGGAAAAGGGCGACATTCTGGGTATTGTGGGCGAATCCGGCTCAGGAAAGACTTTGACGGCTCTTACAATTGCCGGCTTACTCAGCCGCCATGATATGGAGAAGAGCGGTCATGTAACCTTCGAGGGCATCAACCTTCTGGATGTTCCCCGTATTGTTTTAAGAAAAATCCAGGGCAATGAAATCAGTATGATTTTCCAGGAGCCCTTAAACTCATTAAATC
The DNA here is from genome assembly GCA_045617745.1 of Lachnospiraceae bacterium. GTDB lineage: Bacteria > Bacillota > Clostridia > Lachnospirales > Lachnospiraceae > UBA1258. The sequence continues at coordinate 16,356 of JAZLJG010000039.1, forward strand.
CTTTAAAGAAGGTTGGCTGGCAGGTGGAAGAGAGTCTCCGGGTCCACACCATGATGGGCAAAGACGAGATGAAAGAACGTGCCATCCAGGCTCTTAGGGAAGTGGAGCTTGATAATCCGGAGGCTGTTTATAACAGCTATCCTCACGAGTTATCCGGTGGCATGCGTCAGCGTGCCATGATTGCCGCCGCAATGATTATCCAGCCGAAGCTTCTTATTGCGGATGAACCCACAACCGCACTGGATGTAACCATTCAGGCAGAAATTGTGGAACTTCTTAAACGTATTAACAAAGAACGGGGAACCGCCATTTTGTTCATTTCCCACGACTTAAGCCTTGTGAACTCCCTTTGTGAAAGAGTTCTTGTTATGCAAAACGGTTATGTGGTGGAAAGCGGTAACTGTGATGATATTTTCCACAATCCCCAGAAGGAATATACGAAAAAACTTATCAGTGCAATTCCCAAAAACCCTTTTGACAATATTAAGGAGCGTTAATGGCAAACATTTTAGAGGTTAAAAACTTAACAGTGGAGTTTACCAAGGACAAGAAGCCTTTTTTTGCCGTAAACGATGTATCCTTTGATGTAAGGGAGGGCGAGATATTAGGCCTTGCAGGAGAGTCAGGCTGTGGAAAGTCTACTCTGTCAAGAGCCATTCTCGGAATCCAGAAGAAGGGTGTAACGGGAACCGTAAAGCACTTTGCCAAGCGCCCCCAGATGGTCTTCCAGGACCCGGCGGGAAGTCTTAATCCTTCCAAGACCATAGGTTTTATTTTAGAGGAGCCTATAAGGGTTAAGGGTAATTTTGACAAAGAAGAAAGAAACCGTCGTGTGCACGATATGCTTAAGAAGGTTGACCTTGAGGAAGAAATACTTACAAGGTATCCGGATGAGCTTTCCGGCGGCCAGCGCCAGCGCGTATGCATAGCCGCCGCTTTAATGCAGGAGCCCAGGTTTTTGATAGCGGATGAGCCGGTTTCGGCTCTTGACGTAACCGTTCAAAGCCAGATACTGGACCTTCTTCGAAAACTTCACAAGGAACTTAACATAGCCATTCTTTTTATATCCCATGATTTAAGGGTTATTTATAACCTTTGCGACAGGGTTATGGTTATGAAGGACGGAAAGATTGTGGAGATGGGAGAGAAGGATGATTTGTACTTTAATCCCACACATCCTTATACAAAGTCATTGATGGATGCTGCAAAAACAAAATATGTAAAATAAGTGTTAACATTTGGCTACTTTATCCGATATAATATATACAAGGTGGTTGGTATTACCATGGAGGGTAGTTTCTGATGGCAATTAACATTTTTTCCGATTACGGCGGGTTTTACAACAGTTATAAGGTAATGGACATTCCTCAGGTCGGTGTTGAGGATGTTAAGAAGCAGGACGCTGAGATTAAGGCTGCTGAAACGGCTTTACCCCAGATTCCGGTTGTGGACGAAATCAAGGCCGAAACACCTGATTTACGTACCAAGACAGCTGATCTTGATAACATTTCTCTTACCTTTAATTCAAGTGATGATTTCTCGTATCTGGGATCGGATTTCGAAATTGAAAAGCTTGATATTAACAAAGCCATTGATGATATGCGTAAGGACAAGATACTTGAGGATTATCAGTACTTTGTAGGCGCACAGACAGATCTTGCAAATACTTTTGCCAATGAAGACGGAAAGGTATTTTTAAAACTTTAAAATATGATATAATTAGGCGACCCTGATGGGTCGCCTTTATTTGTTTAACGGGAGAATATACATGTTTGAATGCTTTTTTCCTTCAAGGTGGGAAGATTCCACTTATGATATTGATTTTGAAAACCTTTATAAGAGAGGCTACAGAAACCTTATATTTGATATAGACAATACACTTGTGTGCCACGGCGCTCCTCAGAACGAGAAATCCCTTCCTTTTCTGAAGGGCCTTATGGAGATTGGTTTTAAGATTGTGTTTCTTTCGAATAACAAAGAACCCAGGGTTAAATCCTTTAATGATCCTCTGGGAGCCATGTACATTTACAGGGCCGGCAAACCCAATCCGAAAAACTACCTTAAGGCAGTTGAGATGATGGGGGGAACCGTTAACAATACTGTATTTATCGGTGACCAACTCTTTACCGACGTTTGGGGAGCCAACAGAGCGGGCATTTCCTCTATCCTGGTAAAGCCTATTGATAAGCACGAGGAGATACAGATTATTATAAAAAGACGCTTCGAATTTTTCGTTCTGGCAGCATACAAGCGTAAACTGAAAAAGACAGCAACCTACGGACTTATCGGAAATCCGGTGTCCCATTCCAGGTCGCCGTTGATTCACAACACATTTGCCGCATTACGTGGAGACAACCTTTGTTACAACTTGTATCCTCTTGAGGAAAACAAGGTGGAAGGCTTTTTAAAGAAGGCACGTAAAAAGGGCATTAAGGGCCTCAATGTGACCGTTCCGTACAAAGAAAAGGTAATTCCCTATCTTTGCGCCATGAGCGACACAGCGAAGCGTATAGGGGCCGTAAATACGCTGAAACTTACCAAGAACGGATATTTCGGTATGAATACTGACGTGACCGGTTTAAGAAGGACCTTTAAGGAGCAGCAGATGGCAGTGGCGAAGGCCGACTGTGTTATACTGGGTGCCGGCGGAGCGGCGAAGGGCGCAGCCGCCGCACTTTATATGGAAGGTGCAAAAAACGTCAGCATTTTGAACAGAACCTATGAAAAAGCGATAGACCTTTGCGACACCTTGAATAAAGCTTTTGAAACGGATGTTTTCAAAGCATATCCTTTGTCGAATTTTGTGGAGCTTAATGACGGACTTATATGTATCCAGGCATCTTCTTTGGGCCTTAAAGGGGAACAGGCGTTAATTCTGGAGGAAGAGTTCTATAATAAACTCAGTGTTGCCATGGAAATCGTGCCCCTTGATTCCACGGATTTTACAAAGAGATGTAAAAAAGCCGGAGTTAAGTGTATAAACGGCTTTGAGATGCTTGTAAACCAGGCGGTGGATTCTTATGAATTCTGGAACAACTGTGTTCTTGCGCCTGAGGATATAGAGAAGGTCAGAGGTAAAGTTTTAAATGGCTAATATTATTCTTATAGGATTTATGGGAGCCGGGAAAACCACTGTCGGTGAAATACTTGCTCATGAACTTGGTTATCAGTTCTTTGACGTGGATACTTTTATAGAAAAGACTTCGGGAAGAAGTATAAAGGACATGTTTACCATGGCAGGGGAATCCTGGTTCAGGGATCAGGAGACCATGACTTTAGAAGGGCTTTGCGACGGAGACAATCGTGTTATTGCTACCGGAGGAGGCATTGTGGAGAGGGATGAAAACTTCGATATTATGCACAAGGCCGGAACTGTTATTTATCTTCACGGTACAATCGACAAGCTCTGGACCCGGGTGGCAAAGGACCCGCAACGTCCGCTTGCTACAGATTTAGCTACATTCCGGGCCCGCTACGATGCCCGCAAAAAAAAGTACGAGGACTGGGCAGATATTATTGTGGAATCGGGAATGAGCCGTGTGGAAACAATAGTCGAAAAGATTAAGGAGGCACTATGAAGATTCTTATAGTTAACGGACCAAATCTTAATATGCTTGGCAAAAGAGATCCTGAGTTTTATTCCGACAAAACCTACGAAGACCTTCTGGATATGATCGGGGAAAAGGCACAGGCCCTTAATTTTGAAGTGGAGGTTTTTCAGAGTAACCACGAAGGTGCGCTCATAGACCGCATACAGGATGCCTGCAGTGATGGAACAGAGGGGCTTATTATAAATCCCGGAGCTTACACCCATTACAGTTACGCTATTCATGATGCATTGGAAATACTAAAAATGCCTAAAATAGAGGTTCACATTTCCGATATCAACAACCGTGATGAGTTCAGGAAAGTGTCCGTAACGGCTCCTGCCTGCGATAAGCAGATAGTGGGAGAAGGGTTTGAGGGATATCTTCATGCCATGGATATGGTGAAAGAAATGTTACGCGGTTAATTTGTCTTTGATATGATAAAAAAACAGTTGAAAAATCAAAAGACTTAGTATAAACTAATTAGGAATTATTTGGTTTCATATTTTTAGGAGGATATAAAATGATTTCTGCAGGTGATTTCAGAAATGGTGTTACCATCGATATTGATGGTGCCATTTTTCAGATTATTGAATTCCAGCACGTTAAACCCGGTAAGGGAGCTGCTTTCGTACGTACAAAACTTAAAAACATCATCAACGGTGGTGTAGTAGAACGTACTTTCAGACCTACTGAAAAGTTCCCTCAGGCACGTATTGACAGATTTGATATGCAGTATCTTTACAATGATGGAGATTTGTTCTACTTCATGAACGTAGAGAACTATGAACAGATTGCTATTAATACCGATACAATCGGCGATGCATTAAAGTTCGTTAAGGAAAACGAAATGTGTAAGGTATGTTCTCATGCAGGCTCAGTATTCATGGTTGAGCCCCCTCTTTTCGTAGAGCTTGAGATTACCGAAACAGAGCCCGGCTTCAAGGGCGATACAGCTACAGGTGCTACAAAGCCTGCTATCGTAGAGACAGGTGCACAGGTTGCAGTTCCGCTTTTTGTTAACCAGGGTGACGTTATCAAGATTGATACACGTACAGGTGAGTACTTATCCAGAGTATAAGCTGCGATTATTGAATTGCTGAGAGACAACATTTATTGTTGTCTCTTTTCTTTTTCTCAAAATTTCTGAAAAGAGACTTAAGGGCCGTTTACCGGCCGTTCATTGCGTATCGCAGAAAGGATAATCATGAGTATTGAAAAATTTGAAGAAATGACTGTTAAGTACTTGAAAGAACAGTACGGTTTTGACACAGAGATTATTGTGAAGGATGTTTATAAGAATAACGGGCTGGTTTTAAGAGGAGTTACTGTGGTGTTTGACGATGCAAATGCATGTCCCACAGTGTACCTTGAGGATTTGTATAAGGACTTCTGCAAAGGAAAGACATTTGAAGAAGTTATGGAGGAACTTGTAAATATTTTGGAAAAGTCAAGAATTGAGGGCTTTGTAGACGTATCTTTTTTTGAAGACTACGAACTTATTAAGGAACGGGTTGTTTACAAACTTATTAACACTGAGAAAAACCTGAAGCTTCTTTCTGATGTTCCGCATATGGACTTTCTGGACCTTTCCATTGTCTTTTATGTTATCGTGACTGACAAGACTTTCGGAAGCGGTTCCATAATGATTCAGAATACACAGTTTGAAAGGTGGAACATTTCATTAGAGGAGCTTTTCGAAGCAGCCAAGGTTAATACGATTAAACGCCTCGGTTCCTCAATAACCTCCATAGAAGACGTTCTTCTGGAAATGATTAGGCAAAGAAACGAGTCGGAATTTGACGAAATAGAGAAAGAGATAGAAGCCCAGAAGAAAGCCGGACGTATAATACCCATGTATGTTCTTTCGAATCAGCTTAGAATCAACGGTGCAGCATGTATGCTTGATATGAATCTGCTTCGTTCTTTTGCGGAGGATATGGATTCGGATTTTTACATTCTTCCAAGCTCCGTACATGAACTGATTCTTATTCCCCAAAGGGGCGTGGAGGACCCGTATTGTCTTGAAAGAATGGTTAAGGAGGTAAATATTTCAGAGGTGGGAGTGACCGACGTTTTGTCCGATCATGTTTACCGCTTTTCCAGAGAAAAATGTGCTGTGGAATGCATATAGATAAAGCAATTTAATAATCACTTAAGTTGCACGATTTTTGTCGTTATGGTATCATGTAGAAGTTGATTTTTACATGACATAACGACTCGCATCCGTAGTATAATGGATAGAACGGAGGCCTCCGACGCCTTTGATGCAGGTTCGATTCCTGTCGGATGCATTATGAAAAATATGAGAAAAGATACTATGAACAAGAAAAACTTAAGAGATCACCTTTCCTTTAAGGAAGCATTTCATCAGGTTACAGGCACGATAAAGGACTATCTTTTGTTTTTTAAAGAATGGATAACAGATTACGGAAAGATTATTCTTCCCATTCTTTTGCTTATACTTGTGTCTGTTACGGTGGTTATTTCTTTGAACGCCAGAGAACGTGTTGAACTGGATACCCAAAAAGCTTTGGAGGTTTTGGAAGAGACCAAGGCTGATGTTCAGGAAGTAAAGGAAACCGTTTTTGAAGAAGATGCTCATCCTGAAATCAACAAGATGATTCTTTCATATTATGAAGCCTTGGAAATGGCTGATATTGACGTTCTTATAGACCTTCAGAGCGCAGTAACCCAGACCGAGTCCATAAGGCTTGAGAAAATGAGCGAGTATATAGACCGCTACGAGAATATTCACGTTTATACCAAACCAGGTCCTTATATTGATACATATATTGCTTACGTTACCAGCGATGTTTACCTTAAGGACAGGGAAGAATGTTTCCCTGGATTGCATGCGTTCTTTGTCTGCATGGATGAGTTTGGAAACTATTATATTAATAACAACGAACTGACTCCTGAAGAAGAGTACTATATAAGGGATGTTTCCAACCAGAGTGATGTTCTGGATTTAAAGAATTCCGTTAATGTTAACTATGCACGGATTATGGAAGAGAATGAGGAACTTCGTGATTACTGGGCAAAGCTTTCGGTAGAAATTGACCTTGCTGTAGGAGAGAAGCTTGCTCTTGATGCAAAGCTTAAACAGCTGGAGGAGAGTGCTGATGCAGGAGAACCTGTTTCGGAGCCCGAAGAACCCGATGTGCCTGAGGAACCCGTTGTTATCAAGGTTAAAACTACCGACCGTGTAAATGTTAGAAAGTCAGCCAGCGCAACAGCAGACAAGCTTGGAAGTGCAGAAGCAGGTTCTGTTTATGTTCTTATTGAAGAGATGGCTAACGGCTGGTCCAAGATAAATTACGAAGGCAAGGATGCCTTTATTAAATCCGAATACCTTGTGAAGGTTGAGGATATTTCAAAGGTTGCTACCCAGGGTACAGTTTCTGTTAATACGGAAACCCTTAATGTGCGTGCGGAGGCATCCCAGACATCTGCAAAACTCGGAGTACTTGTCAAGGATCAGATTGTGGAACTTGTGGAATACGTCAATGACGGTGAATGGTGCAAGATTAAGTTCAACGGCCAGATCGGATATATTAAAGCAGAATATGTAAGATAAAAAAAAGGACTCGCGAGAGTCCTTTTTTGGTACCTCAATTCACATTGGATAATTGTATACAAGTATGATTGTACAAAGTGAACAAAAACCTATACAAAAATTTTACTTATTTAATGTAATAAAGTTATTGTGTATAGGGCTTTTTTTGACATATAATCAGAAAAGTAAAAAAGGAAAATACATTGTTTTTCTTAGGAGGATTTATTATGTCATACGTTGATGATGTCTACAAAATGGTGGTTGAGAAGAATCCCGCACAGCCCGAGTTCCATCAGGCAGTTAAAGAGGTTCTTGAATCATTAAGAGTTGTTATTGAGGCAAACGAAGAAAAGTACAAAAAGGACGCTTTACTGGAGAGACTTGTTACTCCCGAAAGACAGATTCTTTTCAGAGTACCCTGGGTTGATGACAATGGTCAGGTTCAGGTAAATAACGGTTTCCGTGTTCAGTACAACAGTGCTATCGGACCTTACAAGGGAGGTTTAAGACTTCACCCTTCAGTAAACCTTGGTATTATTAAATTCCTTGGTTTTGAACAGATTTTCAAAAACTCTTTAACAGGTCTTCCCATTGGCGGTGGTAAGGGTGGTTCAGACTTCGATCCCAAGGGCAAATCAGACAGAGAAGTTATGGCATTTTGTCAGAGCTTTATTACAGAGCTTTATAAATACATCGGAGCGGATACAGACGTACCTGCAGGCGATATCGGAACAGGCGCCCGTGAAATCGGTTATATGTACGGCCAGTACAAGAGACTTACAGGTCTTTACGAAGGCGTTCTTACAGGTAAGGGCTTAAGCTACGGCGGATCTCTTGCAAGAACACAGGCTACCGGTTACGGACTTCTTTATATGACAGAAGAAATGCTTAAATCCAACGGTATTATGTTAAAGGACAAGACATGTGCAGTATCCGGTTCCGGTAACGTTGCTATTTATGCTATCGAAAAGGCATGGCAGCTTGGTGCAAAGCCTGTTACATGTTCCGATTCCACAGGTTGGGTTTACGATCCCGAAGGTATTGATGTTGCATTACTTAAGGAGGTCAAAGAAGGCAGACGTGCAAGACTTACTGAGTACGCTGCAAAGAGACCTTCAGCTCAGTATCATGACAAGGCTACAGAGAAGAACAACCAGTGGATTGTAAAGGTTGATATTGCTCTTCCTTGCGCAACACAGAACGAATTGAATCTTGAAGATGCCAAGAACCTTGTTGCAAACGGTGTTATCGCTGTTTGTGAAGGTGCTAATATGCCTACTACACTTGAAGCAACAGAATACTTCCAGAACAATGGTGTGTTCTTTGTTCCCGGTAAGGCTGCTAACGCAGGTGGTGTTGCTACATCAGCACTTGAGATGAGCCAGAACTCCGAAAGACTTTCATGGAGCTTTGAAGAAGTTGATGAAAAGCTTCACGGAATTATGGTTAACATCTTCCATAATCTTGACGACGCTTCCAAGAAGTACGGTATGGCAGGTAACTATGTTGCAGGCGCTAACATCGCAGGCTTCTTGAAGGTTGCTGATGCTATGACAGCTCAGGGTATTGTTTAATAGACTAATCCTTATGGGGACTCTTAGAAAGTTTTTCTAAGAGTCCTTTTTTTATGGCATAAGTCCGGCTGTTATGGTACTATTATTTAGAGAATAGTTTAGAGAGGTTTTCTTATGGCAGGAGATGTTTTAGTAATAGGAATTGCAGGGGGAACTGGTAGCGGAAAAACCACTATTACCAGAAAACTTGTGGAAAGATTCGGCGACGATGTATCGGTTATCAAGCATGATAACTACTACAAGGCTCATCATGATATGACTTATGAAGAGCGTTCACAGTTGAATTACGACCACCCTAATTCACTTGATACTGATTTGATGATTGAGGATATCAAGGCTTTAAAGGACGGTAAAGAGGTTAAGTGTCCGGTTTATGATTTCACCATTCATGACCGAAGTGACGACACAGAGATAATAAAGCCTACAAAGGTTCTGATTATTGAAGGTATCCTTATTTTTGCGGACAAGCGTCTTTGCAAGGAAATGGATATTAAAATATTCGTGGATACTGACGCAGATGTCAGGATTTTAAGGCGTATTATCAGGGACGTTAAGAAACGTGGACGAAATCTTGACAGTGTAGTAGACCAGTATCTTACCACTGTAAAGCCTATGCATGAACAGTTTGTAGAGCCTTCCAAGAAGAACGCTGACATTATTATTCCTGAGGGCGGACATAATATTGTGGCTCTGGACATGGTTATGGACAGAGTAAACGCTCACCTTACGGGAAAACATATTTAAAATATTTGGGGGAAGTATGGCAAAGTTATATTTCAAATTCGGAGCAATGGGTTCCAGTAAATCAGCACAGGCACTTATTACAAAATTTAATTACGAGGAACTTGGTATGTCCGTATGGCTTATTAAGCCCAGCGTAGATGACAGAGACGGAGCAGACATAATTAAATCCAGAATAGGCCTTAGTGCCCATGCCCAGATAATTAAGCCGGAGCACAGCGTAATAGAGGAGTACAGAAAGGCCGGAAAGCATGATGTAATCATTACAGATGAGGCCCAGTTCTTTACCCCTGAACAGATAGATGAATTTAGAACTTTGGTGGACGAGGAGGATATCCCTGTTCTTTGTTTCGGATTGAGAACTGATTTCCAGACGCATTTCTTCCCCGGTTCCAAAAGACTTATGGAACTTGCTGATTCCATGACTGAAATTAAGACAGTATGCGCCTGCGGCAGAAAGGCTACAGTAAATGCCAGACTTGATGCTGAAGGTAATATAATATACGAGGGAGCACAGGTTGTGCTCGGAGGAAACGACAGTTATGTTGCAATGTGCCACAAATGCTGGAAATCCGGAAGAAAATTTAAACGTTGAAAATGATAATCAACCTAATAACAGAAAAAGACACATCCTTAGACTTATATTAGTGGCTATAGGTGTGTTTTTTTGCTTATTTTTTTTCTACCTTACCTTTTATCGGGTTACCCTTGCAAAAGAGGTTGTAACGGTAGAATTGGGGGATGCTTTGGAGGTGGATCCTTCTTTTTACCTTGAGGGCAAAGAATGGTCGGTGAACCTTTCAAAGTGCGATTTTTCAAACGTTGATATAGAGAAAAACGGTGAGTATGTTCTGAATATTCACCATGTACTGGAAGACTATAGCGTAAATATTAATGTTAAGGACACTACGGCTCCGAAGGTGGAGTTTAAGTCTGAAAACTATGTCTGCGAAACCGGCAGAACGGTTACTCCTTCCGATTTCGTTTCAATGGTTACGGATTGCAGCGACAATGTTTCTTTGCGCTTTTTGAATACGGAAAATGATTCCACCATAAAGGTTGGAGAGGATGGCTCAAACGCATCCTTCAAAGAAGGCGGAGTACATCCCATAACCCTGATTGCAACCGATGATTCCGGAAATAACAGCAATTATTATATGTCCATGGTGGTGGATTCTTCACCCATGGTGTATGGTGCTTCAGAGTTTTATGTGGCTGTGGGAGAAGAAGCGGACTTTGCAACCGGTATCAGTGCTTTTGATGCCATGGACGGAGTTCTTACAGAAGACCTGGAATATGTTGTAAACGGGCCGTATGATGAAATCCCCGGTGATTATTCCATAGTCTACAGGGCAACGGACACCCTTGGACTTACGGGCACATTAAAAGGGACAGTTCACAGCTTAGATCCTTATGTGCTTCAGGATATGGTAAATACCGGAAAATTGAATCCTTTTTCAGACCATGTATTCGGCGTAATTAATCCTTATGACAGCGGATATATTTATGAAGAGGATGTTGATAAAGCAATAAGTAACATAAAGAATGCCATAGTTCATTTGTATTATGAAACCCAGTACACCATAACATCCGGTAGCGGTTACATTGCAAAGATAACTGACGACTCTGTCATAATAGGAACCAATAAGCATGTTGTGGGAGACGTGTCGAAGATTCAGGTTGATTTTTACGATGGAACAGAAGTGACCGGTGAAGTGGTCGGAGGAGTGAGAACACCTGATGTTGCGTTTGTGCGGGTTCCTGTTTCGGAGATTCCTTTGGATGTATTTGAGAATCTTAAAACTGTTCATATTAATCTTGATTATTATAAGAGCATTTCCTCGAAGCCCAGGTTTGCCATGGGAATGTACTGTATAAACAAAAACGGTTCTGAGTGGCTCACCAGAACCGGATACATTGTTAGAAAGAGCGGAGTGTTAGCGGAGTATTTTGAAAATTTTGATTATCCTGTTATGGAAATTTCGGTAAAACTTACTCCCGGTGTTTCGGGATCTGCCATTATAGATTCCCATGGAAATCTTTTGTGCATGGCAGCATTTTACTGGGATCATAATGGAAAAAGGGAATATTATGGAGTGTCTTTGGAAGACATCCTGGATTGTTATGAGGATGTGTTCGGCGAAAGATTGGAATACTATTAGGAGATTTATGGAAGAAAATCAAGGTATAAGATTAAATAAATATCTTGCTGAGTGCGGAGTGTGCTCCAGAAGAGATGCTGATAAGCTTATTGAATCCGGAAAGGTTACCATTAACGGCAAACCTGCTGACGTTGGTGTCAGAGTTTTCGAAGGAGACAGCGTAAAGGTAGGTTCAAAGCTGGTTAAGCCTTCGGAGGAAACCGTTGTACTGGCTTATTACAAGCCCGTAGGTGTTACATGTACCGAAAGAGATGCACATGCTGAGATAACCGTTAAAGAGGCTTTAAAATACAAGGGTGGCAGAGTAACCTATGCAGGAAGACTTGATAAGGATTCGGAAGGCCTTCTTCTGATGTCCAATGACGGTGACCTTATCCAGCAGATGATGAAGGGCGAGAATTATCACGAGAAAGAATACATCGTGAAAATCAATAAACCGGTATATAAAGAGATGCTTGATAAAATGGCGGCCGGTATTTATTTGCATGATTTGCATCAGACTACCCGTCCTTGTGTGGTAAAAAAGATTTCAAAGGACACTTTCTCAATTGTGTTAACCCAGGGATTAAATCGGCAAATTCGCAGAATGGTTGCCACATTTGATGCAAAAGTTATAACACTTAAGCGTATCAGAGTGGTAAATATAACGCTTTCCGGTTTAAATCCGGGTGATTACAGAAAATTAAGCAATGAAGAAATAAGCAAACTCAAAAAAGCAGTGTCAGATAAAAAAATGTAAAGGAAATTGACGGCAAAATGGCAGACGTTATGGGGAGAATGACAGAGCTCATTCAGGTTTTAAACAGGGCAAGTGAGAGTTACTACGCAAAAGACGAGGAAATCATGTCCAACTACGAATATGATGCCCTCTATGATGAATTAGTGGCTCTTGAGAATGAAACGGGTGTTATCCTTTCAAATTCCCCGACTCAGAAGGTTGGATATGAGTCCGTAGATTTTCTTCCGAAGGAAACACATGATAAACCGATGCTTTCTTTGAACAAAACAAAATCGGTGGAGGATTTGGAAGCATTTGTTTCTGAAAGAGACGGAGTACTCAGCTGGAAACTTGACGGCCTTACTATTGTACTTACATACGAAAATGGTGAACTTACAAAGGCTGTTACCCGCGGAAACGGAGAAGTGGGAGAAGTTATTACCGCAAATGCAAAGACCTTTACCAATATACCATTGAGAATTGCTTTTAAGGAAAAACTGGTTTTAAGGGGGGAAGCCGTTATTTCTTACCCGGATTTTGAACTTGTAAATTCCTTAATCGAAAACGAAGAGGACAAGTATAAAAATCCACGAAATCTCTGCTCCGGTTCCGTAAGGCAGTTAAACAGCGAAGTGACAAAACAAAGACACGTAAGGCTTGTGGCTTTTTCACTTGTTATGGCTGAAGGAAAAGAGTTTGAAACAAGATGTGAGGAGTTTGACTTCCTTTCAGAGCTCGGGTTTGAAGTGGTGCAGCATTTTAAAGTTAATAAAGATAATATGGCAGAACAGGTTAAATGGTTTGCAAAGGCCATAGAGGATTATGAAATACCTTCCGACGGACTTGTTCTTTGCCTTGACGATATTGCTTACGGTAAGAGTCTTGGTATGACCGCGAAGTTTCCGAGAGATGCCATTGCTTTCAAGTGGCAGGACGAAACAGCAAAAACGGTTTTACGTATGATAGAATGGAGCCCTTCCCGTACAGGGCTTATTAACCCTGTGGCTGTGTTTGATTCAGTAGAGTTAGAGGGCACAAGCGTCAGCAGGGCAAGCGTTCACAATCTTTCCGTTTTGGAAGATTTGAAGCTTGGCATTGGCGACGAAATTCTGGTTTATAAAGCCAATATGATTATTCCCCAGATCGCAAAAAACCTTACTGAAAGCAGTAATCTGACCATTCCGAAAGAGTGCCCCTGCTGTGGGGGACCTACTGTTGAACGTGTGGTCAAAGAAGCCAGAAGCCTATACTGTTCCAATCCGGATTGCCCAGCGAAGCAGATAAAGAAGTTTTCCCATTTTGTAAGCCGCGATGCTTTAAATGTGGATGGCCTTTCCGAAGCTACTCTTGAGAAGTTTGTGGACGAAGGATTTATAAAGGATTATACAGACCTGTTCAGGCTTGAGAAATATCATGACACGATTGTCACAATGGAAGGCTTCGGGGAAAAGTCTTTTGCAAATCTTCTTGAAAGCATAGAGAAGGCAAAAGATGTAAGTCTTCCCAACCTAATATATTCTTTGGGAATCTTGAATGTTGGCCTTGCAAATGCTAAAGTAATTTGCAGAGCTTTCGATAACGATACTCAAAAGCTTTTGTCTCTTTCGAAGGAGGAACTGACTTCGGTGGATACGATAGGAGAAGTAATTGCGGATTCCTACGTTTCCTACTTTGCAGACGGGAAGAATCTTTCTGTTTTTAAAGAACTTCTTTCGGTTTTAAGAATAAAGGCAGAAGAAGCAGTAAATGTTGAAAGCGAATTAAGCGGAAAAACTGTAGTGGTAACCGGAAGCCTTAACCTTTACGGCTCCAGAAAAGAGCTGCAGGATGAAATCGAGAAACGCGGAGCCAAGCTTTCGGGAAGCGTTTCCAAAAACACATTTGTTCTTGTAAACAATGATATTACCAGTAATTCTTCCAAGAATAAAACCGCGAAGGAGCTTGGGGTACCCATTATTTCCGAAGCGGATTTTGTAGAAAAATATTTGAAGTAGAAAGTGAGATTATACTATGCCCATCAAGATTCAGGATTCGTTGCCTGCACAGGCAATACTTGAAAACGAGAATATATTCGTAATGACGGAGTTTCGTGCCATGCACCAGGATATTCGTCCTCTTAATGTGCTTATTATGAATCTTATGCCTAATAAAGAAGTAACTGAAACTCAGCTTCTTCGTAAGCTTTCAAACAGCCCTCTGCAGGTAAATGTTGAACTTTTACAGACTCAGAGTTATACACCCACCCACGTGGACGCAAGTCATCTGGAATCTTTCTATACCACTTTTGATAAAGTAAAAGACAGAAAGTTCGACGGTATGATTATTACCGGTGCTCCTCTTGATTACGTTAAATTTGAAGATGTGGCATACTGGAAAGAGATGACCGAAATCTTTGACTGGTGTGAGACCCATGTTCACTGCACATTTTTCCTTTGCTGGGCCTGTTTTGCCGCTTTGTACTATTATTACGGCCTGGAGCGTTACGACAGAGAAGAGAAGCTTTCCGGTGTTTATAAGCATCATGTATGCAAGCCTACTTCTCCTTTATTCAGAGGATTTGACGACGAATTCTGGGCTCCCCACTCAAGAGCCATGGGAATAGCCAAAGAAAAAATCGAAAACACCAAAGGCCTTGAACTTATGGCTTACTCAGACGAGGCTGGTGTTGCTATTGTCAAAACAGAAGATTCCAGAAAGTTTTTTGTGGGCCTTCATGCAGAATATGACGCAGATACACTTTCCAATGAGTATTTCAGGGATTTAAACAAGGGAATGAACCCGAAGATTCCCTGTAACTATTTCCCGGATGACGATCCTACAAAGGCTCCCATAGTAAACTGGAGATCTACGGGGCAGCTTCTTTATACTAACTGGCTGAATTATTACGTATATCAGGCTACGCCGTATGATGTGGATTCGATTGGTAGTAAATCTTAAAGAAAAGTCGGAAAAAGATGCGGCTTCGCGAATTTTAAGCGAAGCCGTTTTTATATAAGTCAAGGTATTCGATTACGTGTATAATGTTTTTTGCAGTTATGGTCATGAATACTGGTGCATTCATATTGAAATAGAACATGTATTAGTAAAGAAAGCAATATTTTGAGTCTTTTCTATACAAATCGAGAATGAAAAGCTGGAGGATGTTATGGAGAATAACAATACAAATTATGGGCAGAGTGTGACCGGAGTCGTCATTTATGAGGGTAAAGTTTTGCTGGCCCGCCATACCTATGGTGGTGGTGCGGGAAAGCTTATTGTTCCCGGTGGCTATGTGGAATACAATGAATCGCCTCAGGATGCATTAGTGAGGGAATATCAGGAAGAAACAGGGGTAACGGTTGTGCCTCGAAACATTATCGGAATTCGTTTTAATACGCATGACTGGTATGTGGCGTTTAGAGCGGATTATGTTTCCGGAATTCCGCGTTCTGATGGAGATGAAAACAGTGAAGTTATATGGGTTGATGTTGAACAGGCTTTGTCGAGGGATGATGTTCCGGATCTAACGAAAAAGCTCATACAATCGGCTGTTTCGAATAAAGATGGGTTGGAAAAGAAAGAATATACCGCTACAAAGTATTCACCATTTTCATTTTATGGTTTATGATAAACAGGAAAATAAATGGAAGGGTTTGAGGGTGAGAGTATGAACAAAAAGAAAAAAATAATCGATTTACTTGTGATAATGCTTATTTCAGGAGTGGCTTTAACAGGGTATACTATTTGTTCACAAGTGCTTTTCCCCGGATTTGAGAAAAACGAGTCTATAAATATCATTTTGCGTGTTTTGCTGGTTGGTTTCCTGGCTCAGTTTGGTTTGGCGGGAATGGGCATTTCAATTGTATGCCTGTACAGAAAAGACAGCTTCTTTAATCATGGACTTCAAAAGAAGAATCTTTTGATTTCTATAGTGCTTAGTTTACTTTGTTGTGTGCCGGATCTCATATATAGTTTATCAACGCAAACCATATACGGATGGTTTCCTTTTATAGGAGTTAATTTTACAGGAAAGCTTTTTGGTGAACCTGTCATTACAGCAGTCATTTCGTATTTATTGATTGCTCTGTTTTGGGGATTCTTTGAAGGCTTTAATTATGTAGTTATGGCTGATAAGTTAAATGAGTTATTACCGTCTAAATATAAGTATTTAGACTGGGGAGCATTGATTATGGCCATATTCTGTGTAGTTATTCATGGTTGCGTCGGGGTAACACCAAGTGGCTTAATTGAAATGTTTACAACGATGTTTTTAATTTATGGAATGCTTGTTGTCAGAAAAGTAACCGGAAATGCCTGGGGCTGTGTTGCTGTATTCTTTGTATATTGGAATGCAATAAACAAATACTATCCGGTATTGTTTAAATGATTTTTTTATTGACTTATTCCTTTTCGTCTGTTAAGGTAACAATAAGCTTTAGGGAGTAATCGGCGCAGCAATGTGCGGTAAATCAACATCATGGTGTGTTAGCATCTGGTTTACCTTAATTGATGAGACTGAGGCACAGATAATTATGCTGTGCACGCCCTGAGTTAAATTCAAATATTAAGCGAGTACAGCATGTTGTACTCGCTTTTTTTATTTAAACGGCCGTAATTAAATAAAGTGAGTATCTGTGAAGGGAAAGGAGATTATCATGAATGTTAAAATCAACAACGTGAAAAAATTCTATGGTGACAACGAATCACGGGTACAGGTACTTAAAGGAATCGACTGCGAAATAAGTGATGGAGAAATCTGTGTATTACTTGGTCCTCCAGGATCGGGTAAATCCACACTTCTTAACATTATCGGCGGTCTTGAGAACGCAGATGAAGGCTGCATCGATATCGGTGATTTCTGTACAGACGACATGAAAGAAAAAGATCTGGCAAATTACAGACGAAACAATCTTGGCTTTGTGTTCCAGTTCTATAACCTGATACCAGATCTTACTATCAGGGAAAACATTGAAGTATGTGCATATCTTACGGAAAAACCTCTTGATATGGATGAACTTCTTGAGACTCTCGGATTGACCGAGCATCAGAACAAATTCCCGAATCAGCTCTCCGGCGGACAACAGCAAAGATGTGCTATCGGAAGAGCACTTATAAAGAATCCCCCTTTGATTCTTTTTGACGAACCTACAGGTGCTCTTGATTATTCTACTTCAAAAGAAATTCTGGCGCTGATTGAGAAAATCAACAAGCAATATCACAATACAATGATTATCGTTACCCATAACCAGGCCATAAGCCTTATGGCTGATCGTATTCTTAAGCTGCATGACGGTAAGATTGTTTCTAATAAGCTCAATAACGAAAAGATTGCAGCAAAAGATCTTGAATGGTAAAGGGGGCGATATATATGCGTAATCCTCTGAACAAAAGAGTTCCCCGTGATTTTAAGAAAAATTTCTTGAAATACTTCGGTATGATGATTATTCTGGTCGTTACCATTTGCATCGGTTCTTCGTTCCAGTCCACTATGAATGCGGCGTCTGCCTATCTTGAAGATATAAAGGACGGCAATTTCCAGGAAGACGGGCAAATAGAAGTCAGAGAACCACTAACAGCTGAAATGATTTCCCATCTTGAGGATGATGGCTTTTGGATAGAAGAGAATTTCTATGCAACTGAAAGAGAGTTCCCCGATTCCACAAAAGTTTATATGTTTAACGAGCGGACAAAAATGGATATTCCCACATTGTTTGAAGGCAGAATGCCTGAAAATGACAGTGAAATAGCTCTTGATCATGTGTTTTCCAGAAACAGAAACATAAAAATAGGAGATACCATTTCGCTTTTGAATAAGGATTATTCTGTTTGCGGAACTGTATCTTTGCCCGATTATTCTTCGCTTTTTTTGAATAATTCCGACCTTGTTATGAACACACAGCATTTCTGTGTTTCTGTTCTTGATGAATCCGGATTTGAAAAGATAAGCAAAGACAATGTCACATATCGATACAGCTACAGATATACGGACAGAGAGTTGACTACACCTGAAAAGAATGAAAAGGACGAAGAGGCTTACAAATATCTTTTTATGAACGGTGTTGTTATTGATAATATGCTGGACCGTAATCAGAATCAGAGCATTACATTTTTGGAAATGGATATCGGAACCGATGGCCCGATTATGACGGTTTTCGTATATATTCTGGTTGCGATGATTGCGTTTATCTTTGCAATTCTTACCAACAATACTATTGAGCGGGAATCTGTTATTATCGGAACCTTAAGGTCTATGGGTTACAAAAAATGGGAAATAGTATGCCATTATCTGCAACCTACCATAATAGTCGCGTTTATCGGTTGTGTAGTGGGTAATACTCTGGGCTATACTGTTATGATAAAGCCTTTTCTGGATATTTATTACACTACCTATAGTATCGGTCCTTTAAAAGTTGAGTTTGATGTTCCTATGTTTATTATTACGACAGTTTTACCGGTAATAATTATGGTAGTCATAAACTGCTGGATGCTTGCAAAGAAGCTTTCCCTTTCGCCTCTTAAATTTTTAAGACGAGAACTTAAGAAAAATAGAAACAGAAAGAACGTTAAGCTTCCCAATTTTAGTTTCATTAACAGATTCCGATTAAGGGTAATAATCCGTAACAAGGGCAGTTTCTTAATGCTTTTCTTCGGAATATTTTTCGCAAGTTTCATGCTGATGTTTGGTATCGGACTGAAACCTTTGATGGATCATTATACGGAAGATATAGATAATTCACTTCCTTATGATTACCAGTATCTTTTGAAGGCGCCTGTACAAACCGACAAAGGTGAAAAGGTGTTTTTGTATGAAATGGATGACTGGTTTAAGCTTGGCAAAAAGGACATTGGGATTACTTTATACGGCATAGAAGAAGACAGCAGATTCTTTGGGGAAGCTTACATATCTGCTGAGGGAAAGGCTTCAAGTGAGACTACTCGGGTAGCTGTATCATCTGCTTATGCGAATAAAATGAATCTTAAAGAGGGAGATATCCTTAGCCTTACCGACAAAAATACGGATAAAGAATACAGCTTTGAGGTAAGTAAGATTTACCCCTACGAAGCGGCCATGGCTATATTTATAGATAAATCCGAGCTGACAGATTATCTTGATATGGATGCTGATACATTTAACTGTATTCTTTCTACCGAAAAGCTTGATATAGACGAGGGTTTTATAAGCAAAGTAATTGTGAGAGAAGATCTGCTGGGAGCATCCGGCCAGATGATAAATTCTTTTTCTACTGTAATTGATTTTGTGAAAATCTTTTCGGTAATTGTTTATATGGTAGTTCTTTACATTATTACCAAGGTAGTTATTGAGAAAAATGCCATTTCCATTTCATATATGAAGGTATTCGGATATAAGGCAAAGGAAATACGTACACTGTATCTGACCACTGCAGCAATAGTAGTTCTGGTTTCTTTGGTAGTATGTATTCCGCTTGAAATCCAGATATTTAAATGGATTCTGGTGTTCCTTTCGAGTATGATAGAGGGGTATATATCGTTCTATTTGCCTGCATGGGTATACATAGAAATAGTGGCTGTGGGAATTGTTGCTTATTTTGGCATCAACAGGCTCCATGTTTACTCGGTAAATAAGATTCCGATGACAGATGCACTAAAGAATCGTGAATAAATTCTTTTGGACCGGGCAACGTTGACCGGGCGATCGGGCAGATAGGATTGCAATCGGAGGTGTAATAAATGGATGCAGAAAAATTCGGTTGCTTTGTGGCTTTAAGAAGAAAAGAACTGAAAATAACACAAAAAGAATTGACCGCAAAATTCCAGGTGACTGACAAAGCGGTCAGCAAATGGGAACGCGGTTTGTTCGCAGCATAAATTGTTTCGGAAAAATTTACCCGATTAGTATTAATTTGTTCGAAAAAATGATATTATGAACAAGTGTGTTATGTTTTACTTGTTTTTAAGTAAATGAAAGATGATTGATAAAATGGTTACAGAAAGTAATGCGGGTAAAAAAAGCAAATTATATAAAATGATTCTTGCTGCAATGTTTTTGGCTTTGGCAATGGTACTTCCTTTCCTTACGGGCCAGATTCAGCAGATAGGAAATGCGTTGTGTCCTATGCATATTCCTGTTCTTTTGTGCGGCTTTTTCTGTGGGCCATGGTTTGGTCTTTTGGTAGGAGTGATTGCTCCGATTTTGAGATTTGCCCTGTTCGGAATGCCACAGCTTATGCCTATAGGAATTGCCATGTGCTTTGAACTGGGAGCTTACGGGCTTACAGCCGGTCTTTTGTACAAATGGCTTCCCAAGAGGCGTTTCAGTGTCTATGTTTCACTTATCGGCGCAATGGTGTTGGGACGTGTGATATGGGGAATAGCAAGAGTTGTTCTTTTCGGAGTGGGACAGTATGAATTCGGTTGGGCAGCTTTTTTGGCCGGAGCTTTTGTTAATGCGATTCCCGGAATTATTCTTCAGATAGTTTTGATTCCGATAGTGGTTATGGCTTTGGAAAAATATACGGACAGATGATTTAAAGAAGTCGGTACTATATAGGTACCGGCTTTTTTTGAGGGGAAAAACTTTTATAAAATTATGTTTAAAAGGTAGACAGATTACTTCTTTTTGTCGATAATATTTATCGTGTGAAAAGAGACACGGAATGGAGAGAAGAAAATGGATAATAATAAACCTCGTTCAAGAGAGAAAAATATAGTGTCCGGAGGCGGAAATGTTAATAAACGCGGCTCCGGTCTGGGAACCGGTCCTGTTGGAACAGGTAATTCCCATGGTTCACATCGTTCAAGCACGGCAAAGGGTGTTACAAGAGGCGGCCTTGGTGCAGGCATTTTGCTTGTTGTAGGTTATCTTTTGTTTTCAAAGTTTAGTGGTGGTTCGGGCAATTCAACTATTGAAAATCTGCCTGTTTCCATACCCGCTGTTCAGACCCAGAGCCAGTCTCAGTCATCAGGTAACTCAAGTATCTTAAGTACATTGGCCCAAAATTTTGATTATTCCACAACTGTATCTGATTTTACTTCTGCAGCCACTTCTCATTCTGCCAATAAAAAGGGTAAGGTTGATGAAACTGTTGCAAAGGGTTCCAGAGGAAAGTACACAGATATAAAGGGTAACGGTAAAGATAAAGTTACCATTATGGTATATATGTGCGGAACAGACCTTGAGTCAGGTCATGGAATGGGTACATCAGACCTTTCCGAAATGACCCGTGCCGATATTTCTGATAATATAAATCTTATTGTTTATACCGGCGGATGTAAAAGCTGGCAGAACAAGATTGTTTCAAGCTCCAAAAACCAGATTTATCAGGTTAAAGACGGGGGCCTTTATCTTCTGGAGGAAGATATGGGCGACAAAGCCATGACTAAGCCGGAAACACTTACTGAGTTTATTAAGTATTGTAACAATAATTATCCTGCAAATCGTATGGATTTGATTTTCTGGGATCACGGCTCAGGCTCCATAAGTGGTTACGGATATGATGAAAAGCATTCAAATGCAGGTTCCATGTCACTTTCGGGCATCAACAGAGCTTTAAAGGATGCGGGAATTAAGTATGACTTTATCGGCTTTGACGCATGCCTTATGGCTACAGTTGAAAATGCGTTAATGCTTTCAAATTACGCTGATTATCTTATCGCTTCAGAAGAAACCGAACCTGGTGTAGGCTGGTATTACACAAACTGGCTTACCGAGCTTTCCAAGAACACTTCCATGTCCACACTTGAAATCGGCAAAATGATTGTTGACGATTTTGTGGATGTTTGCGACCAGAAATGTAACGGTCAGAAAACAACTCTTTCAGTTACTGACCTTGCTGAAATTTCACATACCGTACCTTCAGAGCTTACCGAGTTCGCAAAGGCTACAAATGAACTGATCCAAAATAATGAATACGATGTTGTTTCTGTTGCAAGAAACAATACAAAGGAATTTGCGCAATCATCAAAAATCGACCAGATTGACTTTGTACATTTCGCGAAGAACCTTAATATTGATGAAGGCAAGAAGCTTGCCAGCGTTTTGACAGGCGCTGTTAAATACAACAGAACAGCATCCTGCGTTAAGGACGCTTACGGACTTTCAATTTACTTCCCTTTGAAAAAGGCTTCAAAGGTTGACTCTGTAGTACAGACCTATTCAGATATCGGAATGGACGAAGAATATGCCCGTTGCATTCAGGAATTTGCAAGTCTTGAAGTATCCGGTCAGGTTTCACAGGGTGGTTCCAATTCACCTTTGTCGTCACTTCTTCCCGGATTTTCTGATTCCAGTTCTTCTTCCGGTGGCGGTCTTGAATCAATTTTAGGATTGTTGGGAAGTATGACTTCAGATTCTTCTTCCGGCTCTGTAACAGGCTCAGAAGGAATAGAGACTCTTCTTATGAGCTTCCTTTCCAACAGAAGCATGCCTACAGAAAAAGCTGCACAGTACCTTGCAGATAATTATTTCGATGACACCATGCTTACCTGGGTTTCAGGAGAAAACGGAAAGGTTATCACCCTTCCCAAGGACCAGTGGGATCTGGTTACCGGACTTGACCTTAACGTGTTCTATGATGACGGAGAAGGCTATGTAGACCTTGGTCTTGACAATATCTATTCTTTTGACGGAGACAGCCTTATAGGAGAGTACGACAAGACATGGCTTTCCATTAACGGACAGATAGTTCCGTATTATCATACCGATACTGTTGATGACGGAACAAACTATTCTATTTTCGGATATGTTCCCGCCTTCTTAAACGGCGAGCGAGTAGAGCTCCAGCTTGTGTTTGACAATGAAAATCCCTACGGCTACATTACCGGAGCAAAGCCTGTATATTCAAACGGAGAGACTGAGACTGTTGCAAAGTCACTTATCGGACTTGTTAAGGGAGACAAACTTGATTTTATCTGCGATTATTACACCTATGAGGGTGAATACGTGGATTCATATCTTCTCGGCGAACAGATGACCCTTGGAGATACCATTACAATTGGTAATGCATATGTGGGAGACGGCAAAACAGTTGCCACATACAGATTTACCGATATATATGAACAGTACTATTGGACAGATCCGATAGAATAGCAGTAAAAGGGCCTCTAAAAAGGCCCTTTTATTTATTAGTTTTCTCTTAAATCCATAGCCAAATTGTCATTTATGTGAGATAATGATTCGGTGCAATTTAGGAGAGTTGATAAATGGTATTCAGTTCATCGATATTTCTTATCTGTTTCCTGCCTATATGCCTTTTTGCTTATGAAGTTGTTCCTAAGGTTTTTGGCAAAAGAACAGACAGACGTACAGTTCAGAATATAATTTTATTAATATTCAGTATATTGTTTTATTCATTGGGCGGGGTAAAGTATCTCGCCTTAATGTTGTTGATTGTTTTAATAAACTATGCAGGTGGATTTTTATGCTGCAAAGGTCGTCACAGTGATGCCGCCAGAACGGTCTTCCTTGTTTTGATAATTCAGATTAATCTTTTGATTCTGTTATTCTTTAAATATTCAAATTTTGTTGTAAGTATAATTGAAAATGTCTTTTTTAACGAAGAAAGAAAGCTGGTGGCCCTTCAGAATATTCTTATGGCAAAGGGCAATGGGCATCTTGGTTTCCCGGAGATTGTGCTCCCCATAGGTATTTCTTTCTATACCTTCCAGGCTCTCTCATATGTAATCGATGTTTATAGAGATAAAGTTAAGCTTCAAAGTAATCCTTTTTATTTTGCTTTGTATATTTCTTTCTTCCCTCAGCTTATAGCAGGACCTATAGTTCAGTACAAGGATATTGAAGACCAGATTATTAACAGGGAAGAGAATGTTAATAAGGTTGCTGCAGGCATAAAAAGGTTTTGCTACGGCTTCGCAAAGAAGGTTATTATCGCAAATACCATGGCTGAGATTGTGGATTCTGTCTGGGCACTTGATTTTGAAAACATGGGTGCGCTTCTTGCGTGGTTTGGAGCAATATGTTATTCATTCCAGATTTATTACGATTTCAGCGGTTATTCAGATATGGCAATAGGTCTTGCCGGAATGTTTGGTTTTGAGTTGAAGGAAAACTTTAATTATCCTTACCAGGCTGAAAGTATAAAAGAATTCTGGAGAAGATGGCACATTTCTTTGTCTTCCTGGTTCAGGGATTACGTGTATATTCCCCTAGGCGGAAGCAGAAACGGTACAGGTAAAACATATCGGAACCTGTTTTTGGTATTTTTATTAACGGGTATATGGCATGGTGCAAACTGGACTTTTGTGGTCTGGGGTGTGTCATATGGTATTCTTTTGATACTTGAAAGAGCTTTCTTAGGTGAAAAACTTGAGAAGATTAAATGGAAGAGCATCAGAAGAATATTGGTGTTTGTGGTAGTTACCATTCTCTGGGTAGTATTCAGGGCAGACAATATTCTTGATGCGGGAGCCTTTATTTCAAGAATGTTTATCGGAGGAAAGGGTGAGTACAATATTTTTACGTACCTTTCCGCGAAATCCTTTATATGTTTCATTTTTGCTGTTTTGTGCGGCGGAATACTTCAGAAAATCAATATCAACAAGAGAAATCTTATATATCGTTTCTTCAGTTATGCATTTGCGATTGTTCTTTTGCTGGTAGGAATGTTTATGTTAGTTAACGGTACTTATAATCCGTTTATTTATTTCCAGTTTTAGAGGTCTTTGATGAAAAAACTCAGGCGTGTTTTCTCAAAACTTTATATAGCGGGATTCTTTGCGATAATAGCGCTTCCATGGGTAATCTGGGGCCTTTTGGCTTTTTTTGACAAGGAAGCTTTTGAAAAGTTCAGCAATATTTCCGATGAAAACCGTAACAGGAACACATTTGAAATATCCTCACTTTACGAATCAGGGCAGGAACTTTCGGATTATATTGATGACAGAGTTCCTTTTAGAAAGTATGTTATCGATACCTATCAAAGATGGCAGGGAAAGGCTGATGCAGTTTATCGTAACGCTTCCAATGGTATCATGAATTTCTTCGGTAAAAGCAGTAATGAGGTTCAGGTGGTAGATACTCCTTACGAGGATATGTTCTCGGAAAATGGGGAATCTGTTGTTTCTGTGGATGCTCAACCTGTTACTCCACATTATGAATACGAAAATGTGGATCACGATCATGAGTGCACAGTGGCTCTTGAACAGGTTGAACCTGAATGTGAAAAAGAGGGCTATATACGGTTTATTTGCGATTTGTGTGGTGAAGAAGTAACTAAGGTTGTTCCGGCTAAGGGACATAGTGATTTGGTTTTAAAAGAAACATATGCTTCCTATACGGAACATGGATATAAACTGTGTAAATGTACAGAGTGTGAAAAAATATACCTGAAGGATTATTCGCCGAAACTTGTAGATACTAACTACATGGCTCCTCAGATTGTAAACGGAAGTACTATTCTGGGAAGAAGCTGGTGGCTCTTTTTTGCAGGTGACGACAGCGAAAGCTACTATAAGGGAACAAATCTTCTTAGCGACGAAACTCTTCAAAGTTATGCAGATAAGGTCAACAGACTTAAGGAGCTGTGTGATGCAAGAGGTATTTCTTTTTATATGATTTTCTATCCCAATAAAGAGCAGGTTTACAGCGAATATATGCCTACATATGAGGTTGTGGACGAGTATAAGCGTACCCAGAGACTTGTGGATTATTTAAATGAGAATACTTCGGTTCCTGTTGTTTATCCATTGAATGAGTTAAAGACTGCTGATATTTACTGGCCTTCCTATTGCATGTATGATACCCACTGGAATCACTTTGGGGCATTTTACGGTATGCAGGCCCTTTATAAAGTGATGGGTATGGAACTTACCAATCCTATTTATCAAATGATTTATAAACAGGAAAATGAAAGAAACGATCTTATGATGTTAGCGGGCCTAAGTCCGGAAAATTATCCTGAAGATCCTGATTATGTTGTGAATTACAAACCGGACATTCAATATGATCCCTTTGACGAGATTGCACCGGTTTCAAGGGTTCATTCCCAGTCAACCAATCAGAAGAAACTGGTATTTATCAGTGATTCTTTCAGAGAAGCCATGTCTTCATATATCGTTAAGGATTTTTCATATACCACCCTTGCTCATGGGGATAGTATTGATGAAATTTCCGATGATATAATAAGCGGAAACATACTGATTATGGGTTGTGTTGAGAGGTACGATTACAGAATGTTTAATTATATTGATAAAGTAATTTCCATTTTGGAAAATAATTGAGGAGAGTAGAAATGAAGAAGTTACTTAAAAACCTTTCTTTTGCATTAATAATATCTGTTTCACTTTTGCAGTTTTCGGGTTGTACTAAGATTGTCGAAGAACCTGAAAAGGAGGAAAATATTGAAACTTTTGTAGTGTCAGAGTCTGAGCCTGAACCGATTCCTGAACCGATTCCTGAGCCTGAGCCTGAACCTGAACCTGAACCCGAACCGGAGGTTTACACTGTAACTTTGTGTGCAGTGGGAGACGATCTTATTCACGATAACCTTATATCTTCCGGTAAGAAAGAAGACGGCACAAGAAACTACGATCATCTTTATGAACACATTTTGGATGAGATAGCAACTTTTGACGTAAAAATGATTAATCAGGAGACCATACTTATAGATGAGCCTTCTGAATACAGCGGATATCCCAGATTCGGAAGCCCTTATGAAATAGGTGAAGCGGTTGTAAAGGCAGGCTTTAATGTAGTAACACATGCCACTAACCATTCATATGACAAGGGTGAAAAGGGTGTGTTGTCCACCGTTGCTTTCTGGAAGGAACATCCGGAAGTACTTATGACCGGAATGTATGACAATGAAGAGGATTATAATAATATTTCAGTCGGAACATTCAATAATATCAGGATAGCTTTTTTGAACTATACTTATTCACTTAACGGACTTTCGCTTCCTTCGGATAAACAGTACTACGTTAATACTTTATACGACGACGATAAGATTGCTTCAGATATTCAAAAGGCAAGAGAAATCTCTGACTTTGTAATAGTATGCCCTCATTGGGGAACAGAGTATGTTTATGAGGCTACAAATTATCAGAGAAGCGAAGCACAGATTTTTGTGGATAACGGAGCGGACCTTATTATCGGTGCACATCCTCATGTTGTGGAGCCTTTGGAAATATTGTTTGACGAAGAAGGAAACGAGATTCCCTGTTACTGGTCACTTGGTAACTATGTTTCTTCCCAGAACGAGATACCCAGAATGTTAGGCGCAATGGCTAAGGTTACTATCGAAATGACTGAAGGAGATGAGAGAGCTCATCTTGTAAGCTGTGATATGGAGCCTATAGTTACCCATATTACTTCTGACTGCAAATCTGCCACCACATATATGCTTAAGGATTACACTGAGGAGCTTGCGGCAGAACACAGACTTACCAAGACAGGAAAAACAATTACTGTTGAAAAAATGTGGGAGCTTTACGAATCAATTACCGTTTCGGATGAATAAATAAAGATAACAAAAGAGTTGGCGATTATCGCCAACTCTTCTGTTATTGAGAATGGTACATTGGGGTTATGGGGTATGATTAATATATACCCTTTAACCATTAACAGAGAATTAACAGATTTGTTAATTCTTATTTTTTTGGTTTTTTTCCACATTTTTGTGGGCAGAAGCCAGCATCAGTTTGATTCTGTTTAACTGGTTTACTTCGCTGGCACCGGGATCGTAGTCGATTGCTACGATGTTTGCCCCGGGGAAATGCTTCCTTAACTGCTTAATTACTCCTTTACCCACAACGTGGTTTGGAAGGCAGCCGAAGGGCTGGGCACATACAATATTTTTGGCACCGTTATGAATGAGCTCTATCATTTCACCTGTTAAGAACCAGCCTTCACCTGTCTGGTTTCCGATGGAAACGATTTCCTCCGCATATTTTGCGGTTTCATCTATATTGGCGGGTGCGATAAAGTGCTTTGATTTTTTACAGGCGCTTGAATAACCGTGTCTTGCAAATTCAACCGCTCTTATACCAAGTTTGGCAACTGTAGCCGACTTTTTGGAGGTTCCCAGGTGTTCTGATTTGAATTCCTGATTTTTGAAGCAGTAAAGAAGGAAGTCCATAAGGTCCGGAACCACAGCTTCTGCACCTTCTTTTTCCAAAAGGTCCACAACATGATTGTTGGCGGTAGGAGAGAACTTAACCAGTATTTCACCTACAACTCCTACACGGGGTTTAATAGTATCGTTTATTTCTATGGCATCAAAATCCTTAACCATATCCCGGCACATTTTCTGGAATTTAAAGTAGCTTACGTGCTTTTTCGAAAGGAAATCATTGCAGATGTTAAGCCATTTTTTATGAACCTCTTCGGTTGAGCCGGGTACCTTCTCATAAGGACGCATTCTGTAAACACAGCGCTGGAATATATCTCCAAAGAACACAGCATATACGCCTCTTGTAATAAGCGGAAGGGTCAGGTTAAATCCGGGCTGTTTCTCAAGACCTGAAAGGTTGAGGGAAATAACCGGAATGTGTTCAAGACCTGCCTTTTTAAGGGCTCTTCTTATGAAGCCTATGTAGTTTGTGGCACGACATCCGCCACCCGTCTGGGTAATGATGAGAGCGGTTCTGTTGAGATCGTATTTCCCTGATTCAAGGGCTGACATCATCTGACCCACCACAAGAAGTGAAGGGTAGCAGGCATCATTGTTTACATACTTAAGTCCTGTGTCTATTGAAGAACGGTTGTCATTATCAAGTACCACAAGATTATATCCCGAACGTCTGAATACAGGCTCTAAAAGGTCAAAATGGATAGGTGACATCTGAGGACAGAGAATAGTGTAGTTTTCACGCATATCTTCGGTAAAGGGCTCTTTTAAAATGGCACTTGAGCGAAGGGTTCTCTGATATTTACGCATTTCACGTACACGGATGGCACTAAGAAGGCTTCTGATACGTATTCTTGCGGCTCCAAGATTATTAACTTCATCAATCTTTAAGCAAGTATATATTTTGTCCGAACCTGAAAGAATATCGTTAACCTGATCTGTTGTTACGGCGTCAAGACCGCAGCCGAAGGAGTTAAGCTGTATCATTTCAAGATTATCGACGGTTCTTACATATGCGGCCGCTGCATAAAGTCTTGAGTGGTACATCCACTGGTCGGATACTATTAAAGGTCTTTCGGGTTTACCAAGATGTGAAACACTGTCTTCCGTTAAAACGGCTATTCCGTATGAGGTAATAAGCTCAGGAATTCCGTGGTTGATTTCAGGGTCCACATGGTAAGGACGGCCCGCAAGAACAATTCCTTTTCTGCCGGTCTCATTAAGGTAGGCAATAACTTCTTCGCCCTTTTTCTGCATGTCCTTATGAGCGTTGTTAAGTTCTTCGAAGGCTTTCCTTACCGCATAACGAATTTCTTTCTCGGGAATATCAGAAAACTCGGGAATAAGTGCATGGGCAATTGTTTCCTCTGTTTTAAAGGACATGAAGGGGTTTTTGAACTTAACTGTTCCGTTACTTATGGCTTCCACGTTGTTTTTAATGTTTTCGGAATATGAGGTAACGATAGGACAGTTATAGTGGTTATTTGTTTCACGTACTTCATCTCTTTCGTAGAAAACAGCCGGATAGAAGATGAAGTCGGGCTTTTGAGCTATAAGCCATTCAATGTGTCCGTGTGCAAGCTTTGCAGGGTAGCATTCGGACTCACTGGGAATGGATTCTATTCCAAGCTGGTAAATGTTATGACTTGATACAGGAGAAAGAAGTACTTTGTATCCAAGTGTGGTGAAAAATGTATGCCAGAAAGGATAGTTTTCGTACATGTTAAGTACCCTGGGAAGACCGACGGTTCCGCGGGTGGCGGATTCGTCGCTTAAGGGTTCGTAGTTAAAATAACGTTTTAATTTGTATTCGAAAAGGTTTGGAACATTGTCCTTGTTTTTCTTCTGGCCGATACCTCTTTCACAACGGTTGCCGGAAATATACTGACGACCACCGCTGAAACGGTTGATGGTAAGTCTGCAGGAGTTTGTACAACCTTTGCACTTTGCCATGGAGGTTTCAAATTTTAGTTCGCAGATGTCTTCATAAGAAAGCATATCCGTTTCATAGTCTTCGGTATATCTTTCCCTTGCGATAAGTGCAGCTCCGAATGCGCCCATAATACCTGCAATATCAGGTCTTACAGCCTTGCAGTTTGCAACCTTTTCAAAGCTTCTTAAAACTGCGTCGTTGTAGAAGGTACCACCCTGAACAACAATTTTTTCTCCAAGGCTGGAGGCATCGGAAACTTTTATAACCTTAAACAGAGCGTTTTTGATTACGGAATAAGCAAGACCGGAGGAAATATCCGCAACACTTGCACCTTCCTTCTGAGCCTGCTTAACCTTTGAATTCATAAATACGGTACAGCGGGTTCCCAGATCTATGGGGTGCTTTGCAAAAAGAGCACATTTTGCAAAGTCTTCCACGCTGTAATTTAAGGACTTGGCGAAGGTTTCGATGAAAGAACCGCAGCCGGAGGAGCAGGCTTCGTTAAGAAGAACGCTGTCTACAGTATTGTTCTTTATCTTAATGCACTTCATATCCTGCCCACCGATGTCAAGAATGCAGTCCACATCAGGGGCAAAGAAAGCAGCGGCGTAGTAGTGGGCAACTGTTTCAACTTCTCCGTCATCCAATAAGAATGCAGCTTTCATAAGCTCTTCACCGTAGCCTGTAGAGCAGGAACGGACGATTTTGCAGTCTGAAGGCATAACTTTGTATATTCCCTTAAGGGCCTCAATGGCTGTCTTTAAGGGTGAACCGTTGTTATTGGAATAAAAGGAGTGAAGTAAAGTTCCGTCTTCACTTACAACAGCAATTTTAGTGGTGGTAGAGCCTGCGTCTATGCCAAGATAGCAGTTTCCGTGGTATTCGGAAAGCTTTCCTTTGCCTACCTTTGCAAGGTCATGGCGGGCCTTGAATTCATCGTAAGCCTCCTGGTTTTCAAAAAGAGGCTCCATTCTGGCCACTTCAAAATCCATTTTGATGTCACCGGAAAGCTTGCCGGTCATTTCTTCCATGGTAAAGAAAACATCTTCTTTGGCTGTAAGGGCGCAGCCCATGGCAGCGAAAAGATGTGAACGGTCGGTGTTTACAATGTGTTCTTCGTCAAGCTTTAAGGTACGTATGAAAGCTTCTTTTAACTCTGAAAGGAAATGTAAAGGACCGCCTAAAAATGCCACACGTCCTCTTATGGGTTTTCCGCAGGCAAGACCGGAGATGGTCTGGTTTACGACTGCCTGGAAAATGGAAGCCGCAAGATCTTCCTTTGTGGCTCCGTCATTAATAAGCGGCTGGATATCGGTTTTCGCGAAAACACCGCATCTGGCGGCTATAGTATATAAGGAATTGTAGTTTTTGGCATACTCATTAAGACCCATGGCATCGGTCTGTAAAAGGCTTGCCATCTGGTCTATAAATGAGCCGGTTCCGCCTGCGCATATACCGTTCATACGCTGTTCCACGTTTCCGTCTTCAAAGTATATTATTTTGGCGTCTTCACCGCCTAACTCGATTGCAACATCACAGCCTGTTGTCAGGTCTTCAAGAGAAGTAGAAACAGCAATAACTTCCTGGGTAAAAGGAACACCGAGATGATTGGCAAGAGTAAGTCCGCCGGAGCCTGTAATCATGGGATGTACTGTTACATTTCCCACTTCTTTGTATGCTTTTTCAAGTAAGGTTTTAAGAGTTTCCCTGATGTTGGCATAGTGCCTTTCATAGTCGGAAAAAAGAAGATTCTTTTTAGAATCCATTAAAGCAACTTTAACGGTTGTGGAACCGATATCAATTCCCAATGAATATTTAATATTACTCATAGTATCCCCTTATATAAATATTCCCCCGAATACAATACAAGATTATATTAAAAAGAAAAAATAAAATCATTTGTCAAATAAGGGGTATTTGTCATAGAAAAGTTATATTCTTTTAAGATTTGCACAAGTTTACTTTTATGTGGCCAGATGATAAAAT
>JAZLJG010000040.1:0-80788 GCA_045617745.1 Lachnospiraceae bacterium
GGCACCGTTATATTTACGTACCACGGAAGAAATGTTAAAAGAGTTCGAATATCTCGGATATGAAAAGGCATACGAAGTAGTGGTAACAAATACCCGTATGATTGCTGATATGATTGATTATATCGAGCCTGTAAGACCGGACAAATGTCCTCCGCTAATTGAAAACTCCGATGTTACTTTGCGTGAAATCTGCTACAGGCGTGCACATGAAATATATGGCGAGGATCTACCTGT
Source organism: Lachnospiraceae bacterium (assembly GCA_045617745.1). Lineage (GTDB taxonomy): Bacteria > Bacillota > Clostridia > Lachnospirales > Lachnospiraceae > UBA1258. The sequence continues at coordinate 235 of JAZLJG010000040.1, forward strand.
TCAGGTGTCGGAGAGACTTGAAAAAGAATTAAATTCCATAATTAAAAACGGATTTGCCGTTATGTATATTATAGCCCAGAAGCTTGTTTGGAAGTCTGTTGAGGACGGTTATCTGGTAGGCTCCCGAGGCTCTGTCGGTTCAAGCTTCGTTGCTACCATGGCAGGTATTACGGAGGTTAATCCTCTTGTGCCCCATTATTACTGTTCTGAGTGCCATTTTTATGATTTCGATTCTGAGGAAGTAAAGAAATTCAGGGGAATGGCGGGCGTGGACATGCCTGACAGAATGTGCCCCAAGTGCGGTGCAAAGCTTAAAAAGGACGGATTTGACATTCCTTTTGAAACGTTCTTGGGCTTTAAGGGTGATAAGGAACCGGATATTGACCTTAACTTCTCAGGTGAATATCAGTCAAAGGCTCATAAATATACCGAAGTTATTTTCGGAGCCGGTCAGACATTCCGTGCGGGAACCATAGCTACCCTGGCGGATAAAACCGCATTCGGTTACGTTAAAAAGTACTACGAAGAGAAGGGCATGCACAAACGGAACTGCGAAATTGACAGAATCGTTTCGGGATGCGTTGGGGTACGACGCAGTACCGGACAGCATCCCGGCGGTATTATCGTACTTCCTGTGGGAGAAGATATAAACTCCTTTACTCCTGTGCAGCATCCTGCAAATGATACTGAAACGGATATTATTACAACCCATTTTGATTACCATTCAATCGACCACAACCTTTTGAAGCTTGATATACTGGGACACGATGATCCTACCATGATTCGTATGCTTCAGGATTTGACGGGTATCGATCCTTTGACCATACCTCTTGACGATCCTAAGGTTATGTCCTTGTTTGAATCTACCGAGGCTTTGGGAATTAAGCCTTCCGATATAGGCGGAGTAGAACTTGGCTGTCTTGGTGTTCCTGAGTTCGGAACAAGCTTTTCAATAGGAATGGTTCAGGAAGCAAAACCCAAGTATCTTTCGGACCTTGTCAGAATATCAGGCCTTTCCCATGGTACCGACGTATGGCTTAACAATGCCCAGGACCTTATCCGTGATGGTGTGGCTACCATTTCCACGGCAATCTGTACCCGAGACGATATTATGACTTACCTTATTAATATGGGTGTAGAATCCGAGGAATCCTTCAAGATTATGGAAATGGTCCGTAAGGGAAAGGTTGCAGCCGGAAAGTGCGATAAATGGGAACAGTGGAAGGCGGACATGCGTGCCTGCAACGTTCCTGAATGGTACATTGAATCCTGTCAGAAGATTAAATACATGTTCCCCAGAGCCCATGCGGCTGCCTACGTTATGATGGCATGGCGAATAGCATATTGTAAGCTGTATTATCCTCTTGCATATTACGCTGCTTACTTCAGCATTCGTGCAAAGGCATTTAATTACGAGACAATGTGTTTTGGAAAAGAGCGTCTTGAGGATGAAATGAAGAGACTTAAGGCTTTGGAGAATCCTTCCCCGAAGGACGAGGATTCCTTAAGTGATATGAAGATTGTGCAGGAAATGTATGCACGAGGGTTTGAGTTTGCTCCGATAGATCTTTTCAAGGCAAAGTCCAGACTTTTCTCTATAGTGGACGATAAGATTATGCCTTCCTTCACCAGCATTGACGGGCTTGGTGAAAACGCGGCAGACTCCATAGTGGAGGCCTGCAAAAAGGGACCCTTTACTTCCAAGGAAGATTTCAAGTCCCGTTCCCATGTATCCGGAACGGTTGCCGATAAAATGGGCGAACTTGGAATACTCGGTCAGATTCCGGAATCCGATCAGATAAGTATTTTCGATATTTTATAAAGCTGTTTTGTGCCCTGACCCTGTCAGGGCACTTTTTCTTGCTTTTTAATGCCTTTTATGATACATTTAATCTACATTCAATTCTATCCGCGGTTCAAAAGCCGTGATTATCGGATGGAATTCCCTTTTTTCAATAATTAGTCCGCCGGAAATAATGCCTTTTACGGACTGGATTGCTTTATGTCGGCTGTTAGTCCGCTTTTTTAGGTAGCTAAAAAAGTAAATAGCGGACTAACAAAAAGACATGCTGTTCTTAGTCCGTAAAATAAGAAGCGGTGAGCAGACTAATAGGAATACTTGCGAACTATTAGTCCGTAATCGCAGGTTTATTTGGCGGACTGGATGACAAAAAGAGGGAGTTTCATCCGTAAATCAGCAAAAGCTATACGGACTAATTCGAATATCTGATTCTGCTAGTCCGCTAACAATAAACGAAAGGGATAAAATGACAAGATTAGAAGACGAATTGAGGAAATTTAGGGAAGAATATGAGGGAGTAGGCCGAAAAGCAGCTGAATATATAGAGAAAAGTCCCGAAGGCTATCTCCGTATTTCTGAATGTAACAGCAGAAAACAGTATTACCAGGTCAATAGCGATAATTCAGGTAAATATTACAATGGTAAGTATCTTCGAAAAGACGAGATACAGATAGCAAAGGCCCTGGCACAAAAAGAATATGCCAAAAATCTTTTAAAAATCACCGATGAAAGAGTAAGGCAGGCAAACAATTTCCTTATGTCTTATGAAGAAGATGAATTGGGCAAGGTCTATTCAAATCTTTCAGTGCAGAGAAAGGAACTCATTACACCCATAGTACTTGACGATGAGGAATACGCAAGAAGATGGATGGCTGTGGAATACAGGAGAAAGCCTGAAAAGATTTACTATAACGAGTATGGGCAAAAGAAACCGGAAACGGAATACTATTCGAAACGTAACGAAAAGGTCCGGTCAAAGTCCGAGAAACTGATAGCGGACCTTTTAATCGATATGGGAGTTTATTACCGATACGAATATCCGATACAGTTAAAGGGCTATTATGACGGAGTGGCGTATGTGGATTTTTACCTTTTGAATGTAAAGGAGAAAAAGGAAATCTGTTATGAGCACTGTGGTATGTCGGATGACAGGGGGTACTATAATGATTTTGTGTTCCGGTCAAACTGTTATATAAAAAACGGTTATATACCGGGGGAGAATCTTCTGTACAGTTTTGAATCTTCGGATTATCCGGTGAATCTTAAAGTGATAGAAAAGCAGGTAAAAACCATTCTCGGGTTGTAATGTAATAGAAGGTCCTAGTTTATTGATAAATGGGAAAAAATCATCTACAATATAAGAAAAAAATTTGAGGGAACATATAATGCACAAAATATTGATGGTAGAAGATGAACAGGGTATTCTTGAAGGGGTTCAGAGAATCGCTTCAGGTTGGGATCTTGAGGTAAAGGGTATTACGGATTTTCGAAATGTAATGGCGGAGTTTGCACAGTACAATCCTTCATTGGTTCTTATGGATATTTCACTTCCTGCTTATGACGGTTACTATTGGTGTACCGAAATCAGAAAGCAGTCAAAGGTTCCGATTATTTTCCTTTCAAGTGCGTCAGAGAATATGAATATAGTAATGGCCATGAACATGGGGGCTGATGACTTTATTGCGAAGCCCTTTGACGGAAACGTTCTGGTGGCCAAAATACAGGCTCTGTTAAGAAGAACCTACGATTTTGGCGAAAATGTTTCCGTAATGGAGCACAAGGGAGCAATTCTTAACCTGGGAGACAACACACTTACTTTTAATGGTGAAAGAATCGACCTTTCCGGCAACGAATTTAAAATTCTTCTTACCCTGATGAAGAACAAGGGAGTTGTGGTAAGCCGCGAAAAGCTTATGGAAGCTTTGTGGGAGACGGACAGCTTTGTGGATGAGAACACACTTACCGTGAACGTTAACAGACTGCGTAAAAAGCTGGATGCAGCGGGACTGGAAAACTTTATTGCTACAAAATTCGGCGTAGGATACATAGTGGAGTAGGGGAATGGAGAAATTTTCGTTAAAAGTCAAAAGTCATATGTCGGGGATTGCGTCCTTTGTGGGCGTGACCTTGATTTTTTCTGCAGTTTTTTATCTTTACAATCTTCCTATGGAGGCAGTGTTTTACCCGCTTTTATTAAGTCTTGTATATCTTTTGTTTATATTCTGTATTTCACTTACCAAAAGAAAGTCAAAGCATGAAAAGCTCCAGCAGCTTATACGTCAGCCCATTCCCGTGGTCAAAGAAAAACTTCCGGAACCTGAGTCTTTACAGGAAAACGATTATCAGGAGCTGGTAAGAAGAATCATTGACGACCTGGGAGAAGAAATTCAGAAGTATGAAACAAAAGCATACGATATGAATGATTATTATTCCACCTGGGTTCATCAGATAAAGACACCCATTGCATCCATGAAGCTGACTCTTCAGGCAATAGATTCAAAGGACTCAAGAAAGTTAATGAGAGACCTGAAGAGTATAGAAGATTACGTTGACATGGTAATGTCCTACTTACGGCTTCAGTCTGAACATACGGACTATATCATAGAAGAGCAGCCCTTAAAGCAGATTGTAAAAGACTGCGCCAGAAAATGTTCCACGGACTTTATCGAAAAGAAGCTTTCGCTTTCACTGAACATGGAAGATGATATGGTGCTTACGGATAAAAAGTGGATAACTCTTGTAATAGACCAGCTTCTTTCAAACTGCCTTAAATATACCAAAGACGGCGGTATCACCATATCCTTTGACAAAGAAAGCCATACTCTTAAAATATCCGATACCGGTATAGGAATAGACAAGACCAACCTTCCCAGAATATTCGAGCGAGGGTACACAGGCTTTAACGGAAGAGGAGAGGCGCATTCAAGCGGAATAGGCTTGTATATTTGTAAATCCGTTTGTGACAACCTTCACATTGATATAAAATGTGAATCTGAGCCGGGTGTGGGTACTTCCATGTTTTTAACTTTCCCGGTAAAGAAATTTTTTGGAGATTAAAAACTTACAAAAACGTAAGAAGTAAACCCTTGTTTGTAAGCAGATTCGATAGAGCGGCCCGGGATTCTTTTGTAGAATCTTATTGTAAACAAGGAGGATATGAATTTATGAATCTTTTAAAAGTTGATGATTTGAAAAAAACATATGTAAGTCGTATGGGCACCAACAGAGTTGACGCACTAAAGGGTGTATTCTTCTCTGTGGAAGAGGGTGAATACGTTGCTATAATGGGTGAATCCGGTTCCGGAAAAACTACCCTTTTAAATATTGTTGCCGCACTTGATAAGCCTACAAACGGTTCGGTTCTTCTGGACGGAAAAGACATTACAAAGATCAAAGAAAGCGACATGGCTGTATTCAGACGTGACAACCTGGGATATGTTTTCCAGGATTTCAATCTTTTGGATACATTCACTCTTGAAGATAATATTTATCTTCCCCTGGTTTTAAAGGGAGAGAAATACGACACTATGAAGGCAAAGCTTATGCCTCTTGCTGAAACTCTCGGAATTAAGGAAATACTTAATAAATATCCCTATGAAGTATCCGGAGGACAGAAGCAGCGTGCAGCGGTAGCAAGAGCACTTATTACAGACCCTAAGCTTTTACTGGCCGATGAGCCTACCGGTGCACTTGATTCCAAGTCCACCGACGAACTTTTAAATGTGTTCGAAAAGGTTAACGAGTCCGGCCAGACTATTCTAATGGTTACTCACTCCACAAAAGCAGCAAGCCATGCCAAGAGAGTTCTTTTTATAAAAGACGGAGTGGTATTCCACGAAATCTACAGAGGAGACAAGTCCTTTGAAGAAATGTACAAAAACATTTCCGATACACTTACCATGCTTTCAAAGGGAGGTAAGTAATCGTGAATAAGGGACTTTATTCAAAACTTGCCTTTGACGGTATCAAGAAGAACAGGAAGCTTTACATTCCCTATATTATTTCCATTGTTTTTATGGTGGCACTTTTGTATATTCTCAGGTATCTTTCAGAGGCCCCTGCACTTACGGATATGAAGGCGGGAGAAAGTATGCGTCCTATCATGGGCGTAGGCGTTTTTGTAATAATGAATTTCTCCGCAATCTTTTTGATTTACACAAATTCATTTCTTACCAAAAGACGTAATTCGGAGTTCGCCCTTTATAACGTTTTAGGTATGAACAAGAGAAATGTTTTAAGAATTCTCGCCAGAGAGTATGTATATATCGGTGCTTTCAGTATTGTATGCGGTCTTGGAATGGGAGTTTTGCTTTCCAAACTTTTTGAACTGGTTCTTATGAAGATGTGCGGTTATGAATCTTCATATATTATGTATTTTTCTAGATCCGGACTTGTCATTTCGGCACTGTTTTTCACAATAATTCTGGTATTCCTTTATATTCTTGCTGCCATAAGAATTTTAAGAAACAAACCTATTGACCTTTTAAAGAGCAAAAACTACGGTGAGAAGGCCTTGAAGAGCAACTGGGTTCTGGCTGTTCTGGGAGCAGTTATTCTTATAATTGCTTACGTTATGGCTCTTAACTGTAAGTCTGTGGGAGAAGTGGTTTCGGAATTTTTTGTGGCTGTAATAATGGTAATCATAGCTACATACATGCTTTTTATTGCAGGCTCTGTATTCATTTGCTCTGTTTTGAAAAAGAAAAAGAACTATTACTACACCAAGAAGCATTTTGTATCTCTTTCCGGAATGGCTTATCGTATGAAAAGAAACGGAGCCGGACTTGCATCAATCTGTATTCTTTCCACTATGATACTTGTTATGATTGCTTCTGCAGGTTCTTTGTTCTTTGGAAAGAACAAATCCATAAAGGCATTATATCCCTATGAGTTTACCTTCTATTCTTTTTTGGACGATTACGGAAACTGTATCATGTCCGATGAAGTGAGAGAAAACTTTTCAAAGGTTGTGGATGACGCGACAGAAGGTGTAGAGACCGTAGGAAGAAAAGAGTGCGAAATATTTTCCTTAATGGGCGGGCTTAGCGGTAATGTTTTAGATGTTTACAATACCTATTTGGATGCAGTTGATTCCGATACTATTCCGCTTTACGTGAGTATGATTTCTCTTTCTGATTACAACAGGATGGGAGAGCCTGTAAATCTTTCCGATGACGAGATACTTATAGGGCTCTCAGAAAGAAAATATCAAAATGAAACCATGGAATATGTGGAAAAAGAATATCGTATTGCGGGAGAAACCGATGACAGATTTTTTGAAAGCAACAATACGATAGTAGAGGGAATTCTTTTGGTACTTCCTGATATGGACAGAGTGATTGAGCGTTTTAACCTTACGGGAGACTTATTTTATACACACGTTTTCCAGATTACCTTTGACACAAATCTTTCAAACGAGGAGCAGATGGAACTTTCGGAGAAGATGGAAGAGCGGGTTAACGGATACGGCTTTTTGAATACAAGAGCTTCGGAAGTGGCAAATTTTCAGGAAATATATGCAAGCCTTTTCCTTTTGGGTATTTTCTTAAGTATATCGTTTATGGGGGCCTGCGTTTTAATAATGTATTTTAAGCAGATTACGGAAGGGTATGAGGATGCCGGCAATTACCGTATTATGAGAAACGTGGGCATGACTAAAAAGGAGATTAAAAAGAGTGTAAATTCCCAGACACTTATTACATTCTTCTCACCCCTTGTTGCGGCAGGTATTCATCTTGCGTTCTCCGGTCCCATGGTAAAAACTCTTCTTGCATATTTCGGAGTGGGAGATACTACAACCTTTATTCTGACATATCTGGGATGTTTTGTTGCTTTTTCGCTGTTCTACCTTCTGGTGTACAGAAAGACTGTAAAGGCTTATGTGGAAATAGTTTCATATTAACTTAAAAAGTGCTTGCTTTTTTCAGTAAGTTACGATAATATAAACAAGTGCTCGCAAGAGTACTTGCATGGCTGATTGGTCAAGCGGTTAAGACGCCGCCCTCTCACGGCGGAATCAGGGGTTCGATTCCCCTATCAGCTGCTGGCGCTACAAAATTTTGTAGCGCTTTTTTTATTTTTGGTAGTTGAATATTAATAAGGTATGATATAATAAAATTGTATTTCCCGGAGGGGTTAATAAAAAAGGAGAATTATATGAAAAAGTTTTCTGTAAAAACTATCGTAGCGATAGGCATCGGAGCAGCTTTGTTCTTTGTATTCGGACGTTTTGTTTCAATTCCCAGTCCAGTTCCGAACACTAACATCACAATTCAGTATGGTGTGCTTGCATTTATTGCAGCAGTTTTCGGTCCCATCGCAGGACTTCTTTCCGGCCTTATCGGTCACTTCCTTATCGATTTCAGCTGGGGTTCACCCTGGTGGAGCTGGATTATCGCATCCGCATTCTTTGGCCTTATAATGGGCTTTGTAGCTTCCAAGATGAAAATCGATGATGGCGAATTCAAGGGAAAAGACATCGCAATCTTCAACATTGCACAGGTAGTTGCTCACCTTCTTGCGTGGGTACTTATTGCTCCTGTTCTTGACATTCTTATGTACGCTGAGCCTGCTGACAAGGTATTTGTTCAGGGTCTTGTAAGTGCAGCAAGCAACGCTGTTACAACTGCTATTGTAGGTACTATCCTCTGTGTAGCATATGCAGCAGCAAGACCTCAGAAGGAAAGCCTTAAGGAAGAAGAATAAGTTAATTGAATACGGCGGGCAGATTGTCCGCCGTATTATTTTTTGCAGGACGGAGAATCTTTTGGAAACAGTTTTATCCTTTCAAAAATTCGGATTTAAATATAACGCACAGGTTAAACCCACCCTTTACGATATTGATTTTTCACTAAAAAAGGGAGAGAAGGTTTTGATTGCAGGGCCTTCCGGATGCGGTAAATCTACACTGGTGCACTGTATAAACGGGCTGATACCATTTTCCTACAAAGGGGAAATGACCGGGTCGCTTATTTTGTGTGGGCATGAAACCCGTAATATGAGTCTTTTTGAAATCTCAAAGCACGTGGGAACGGTTTTACAGGATTCAGATGCCCAGTTTGTGGGACTTACTGTTGCGGAAGACATTGCATTCGCCTTGGAGAATGACTGTGTAAAAGAACCTGAGCTTCATGAAAGGGTTTCCAAAGTCGCTAAACTGGTTGATGTACAGGATTTTCTGAAGCATGCGCCTACAGAACTTTCGGGAGGCCAGAAACAGAGGGTTTCTTTGGCCGGTGTTCTTGTGGATGATGTTGAAATACTGATTTTTGATGAACCGCTTGCAAACCTTGATCCGGCTACCGGAAAAACCGCTATAGAGCTTATTGATGAGATCCAGAAGAAGACCGGCGCTGCAGTAATCATAGTGGAACACAGGCTGGAGGACGTTCTTTATAAAGCTGTGGACAGGGTAGTATTGATGGAAAAGGGACATATTACCGTGGATACTACACCCGATAAGCTTTTAAGCGGAACTTATCTTGTTGATGCAGGAGTCAGAGAACCTTTGTATGTTTCCGCACTTAAATATGCCGGAGTACAGGTTAACGAAGAAATGCGCCCGGGCAGAATTGATTCCCTGATTCTTTCAGAGGTTGATAAGGAACTTGTAAAGAAGTGGTTTGAAAGCACAAGGGATGATTATTTACCTATAGAAACAAGACCGATTCTTGAAGTTAAGAATGTGGATTTTACATACCAAAACGGTCACAAGGCATTAAAAGACGTTTCACTTACCGTTAAGAAGGGTGAAATGCTTGCTATTGTGGGTACAAACGGAGCCGGAAAATCAACCTTTTCCAAAGTTGTGTGCGGCTTTGAAGAGAAGGACAGCGGTTCTGTTTTCTTTGACGGGAAGGATTTTTCGGAGTTTTCCTTAAAGCAGAGAGCAGATCATGTGGGATATGTTATGCAGGATCCCAACCAGATGATATCCAAAGTTATGATTTTTGATGAGGTTGCGTTAGGGCTTCGGGCAAGAAACGTTGCTGAATTCGAGATAAAGGAAAGGGTAGAAAAAACTTTGAAGGTATGCGGCCTCTGGCCCTTCAGAAACTGGCCTGTATCTGCTCTTAGCTACGGACAGAAAAAGCGCGTTACAATAGCATCCATTATGGTTTTGCAGCCTGAGGTGCTGATACTTGATGAACCTACGGCAGGTCAGGATTATCGTCATTACACGGATATTATGGAGTTTTTAAGAAAACTCAATGAAGCAGGTACTACGGTAATAATGATTACCCACGATATGCACCTTATGTTAGAGTACGCTAAAAGGGCAGTGGTATTTTCACACGGCAGAATTATTGCGGATGATTTAAGTGCCAATATTATTACCGATAATGAGATAATCAAAGAAGCAAGCCTTAAGGAAACTTCCCTTTACGATCTTTCAAAGCTTGCGGGAATAGAAGACGGTACTGAATTTGTTAAGCACTTTATTGCTTACGAAGAAAGGAGGTCGGAGAATGATTAATTTATTTAATTATATCGACAGACCTTCGCCGGTTCACAGACTTACCGGAGCCACAAAGCTTGTCTGTCTTCTTTTGTGGAGTATATCCGCAATGATTACTTATGACACAAGATATCTTGCTTTTTTGTGTCTTCTTAGTATTGTGCTTTTCAAGGTGTCGAAAATAAGGGTGAAGGATGTGTCCTTTGTTTTCGGATTTGCGATGACGTTCTTTGCCATTAACTGTATTCTTCTGTACGTTTTTGCTCCTCATCACGGAACAGAGATTTACGGAACCATGACCAGCGTTTTCGGCGGAACGGGAAGCTATTCTTTGACCTGGGAACAGCTTTTTTATCAGTTAAACTATACACTTAAGTTTTTATCGATTATTCCTATCGTGCTTCTTTTTATCAGTACCACAAATCCCAGCGAGTTTGCGGCTTCCCTCAATAAGATAGGAGTTAAGTATTCGATTGCATATTCGGTTGCTTTGGCTCTTCGATACATTCCCGATATTCAGAAGGAGTATCATGATATTTCCCAGGCACAGCAGGCCAGGGGAATAGAGATGAGCAAAAAGGTTTCCCTGATAAAGAGACTGAAGAGTGCGGCAACAATTGTTATTCCCCTGATTCTTACCAGTATGGACAGAATAGAGGTTATAGCCAATGCCATGGAACTACGAGGCTTTGGCAAGAACAAAAAACGTACCTGGTACATGGCTAAAAAGTTCAGATGGGCTGATTTTCTGGCCATGGGTGTGTGCGTTTTGATGCTTTTGGTAGTTTTTTTGTTAAATTATTTAAATAACGGTAGATTTTTTAACCCATTTATATAGTGGGTGTGTTATACTTTATATACAAGCTTTAGTATTTGTTCTTTGAGTTATGGGTGTAAATTAAATCGGAGGGGATTTGCCATGAAAGAACAGGATGTAAGAGCCGTAGAATCATTATGCAGATGCGGAATGGAGCTGGAGGGAGTATTAAAGTGCTTTCCGAAGTTTGAAGCCGGCGAGATTGAAAAAATCTATCTGCGTATTCGCCACATCACATCCACAGATAAAAAGGTAAACTAAAGTTCCATGTTTAAAAGTATTAATGAAATAAACCGGTTTGACTTTGCGGACTGTGTTCTTGCGGGAATTTCCAATGCAGAAGACGGTTTGGTGTTTTCTGTTGAGGCTTTGATTGTAAAGGCCGATAATTCCCAGAACACCAATTATACCGACAGTTACGCCGGGTCAACAGAAATAAAACTGAATAATGCATCTATAAAGGAAATCCTCAAATCGGGTTATAAGTATTATGACGCCAACGGAAAGCTTCTTAAGGAAGTTTCGGATGAGCCGGTTTTGAAGCCTGAATGGGGAAGCCTTATAAAAACCTTTGAAGGAAATTATCTTCCGGATATTTCTCTTGAAGGCAATATGTACACCGTTGAAGTGGAAATGATAGACGAAGACGGTACTCAGGGTAACAGCTACTTACTGAAGGTGGAGGCCGAAGGAGTTACGGTTACCTGGGAGAAGTATATGAACAGAGTGCAGAGATAAAATGTGCTGCCATACCTTAGGGTATGGCAGCTTTTTTCTTTGGCCCGTTGGCCTTCCGGGCTGTAAAGAGGGTAAAGAGCCCGGAAAATATGAGGGGCACCACAAAGCTGAGAATTCTGGAAAGGATAATGGCACTTCCGAGAATTGCTGCAGGGAATATGGTCTTGAAAAGTAAACTGAATCCGCCTTCCATTGCGCCGGAACTTCCGGGAAGGGGAATGCAGGATACGCTGGTGAAAAGAAGGCCCTGAAGGGTCATAACTTCAAACCAGGAATGGGCACTAAGTCCGAAGGCTCTGTAACAGAAGAAGGTTATTGAGTGGTAAGCGGTAAACTGTATTAGGGATACCGGAATGACTTTTATTAAAACCCGTTTGTTCTTTTTGAGGGTTTCGGAAGCATTCATGTATTCTGCGAAGGTACGTAATATTTTGTATTTTGTGCCGGGCTTTTTAGAGAAAAGCCCGGTTATTTTTATTGCTGTGCCTGCAAGGGGCTTTACTGCTTTTTTGGAAAAGAGAATCAAAAGAATGAGCCCTAAAAACAGGAAGTTTATGGCAAAGCCTGCAGCCGGCAGTAAATACATTCCGGTAGAATCAAAAAGGTTTAACTTTCCGAAAAGTGAAATACATAATCCTAAAAAGGCTATAAAAATTGAGGCTATTTCATAACCGATGAGTTCGAACAGAAGGGAAAAGGAACCATGGGAAATATTAATGTTGTCCTTTTTCATAAAGTATATCTGGGCAGGCTGCCCGCCGGAGGCGGAGGGTGTTATGGAACTGAAGAAAAATCCGCAGAAGGCATATCTTAAGGCAGCAAATACAGATACTTTGTGACCGGTGATTTTAAGTCCCATCCGAATATTTAACGCTTCCCCAAAAGAGAAGAGGAACATGCATATGAATGAAGGAAGAATCCACAGGGGATTAATGCTTTCTATTACTGATGCTACGTCCTTTAAACCGAATTCCTTTGATATTGCATATATGGTTACGGCACTCATTAAAAGTATCAGTGATATGCCGATGATTAATGGTTTTTTGTTACAGGGTTTCAAATGAATATCCTTTCTCTAAAAGCTCGGGGATAGCCTTTTTTAAGGCTTCGATGGTTCGGCCGGGAGCGTGATTTCTGCCTCGTCCGTCGTGGAGGCAGATAATCGCTCCCGGGAAAGTTCTTTCCAAAATCTTATGGGATATTTTTTCGGAGCTTGTGGTGGCACGCCAGTCCTCAGCCATAACATCCCATTTGATTAACGCCATGCCGCGTTTTGCGGCCTCGACTTTCGAAAAACGCCTGGTCATTCCCCAGGGAGGACGATAGAAGGAGGGCTTCACGCCAAGGGCTTCCAAGGTTTCCAATGCAGTATCCATATCCTTTAGGAAAACACTTTTGGTCATCAGCCAGGAGCTTATGTGCCGGTTTGCGTGAAGGCACACCTTGTGCCCACGCTTTATTTCTTCTTCAATTATTTCCGGATTAGCCTTCGCAAATTCTCCTACCACAAAGAATGTGGCCTTTACATTTAATTCATCCAAAAGATTTAAAAGGGTCAGGGTGTATTCTTTGCTTGGCCCGTCATCGAATGTCAGAAATATTTTTTTCATTATGCTACCTCGAAATAATCCATGGGATTTACGCTTTCAAAGCTTCTTGAAAGCTCTTCCATGCGTTCTTTTATATTGTTTATTTCTTCTTTGTCCTTAATAAAGGAGAGAAGGGTTTCTTCGCTGAAGGAGGCTTCGTCTTTGATTACAAGGCCCAGCCCCTTCTTCTTGATGAAATTAGAATTGCCCTGCTCCTGCAAAAGTGAAGGCTCGAAGATGAAAAGAGGTGTTCGGGACTTGATGGCTTCAAAGGTGGTGATTCCGCCGGGCTTTGTAATGATAACGTCAGCCCGGGTAAGGTATCCGGGAACATTGTTTGTGAAGCCTACGGCCTTTATATAAGGGTATTTTTCGGTTACTTCTTTAAGAAGCTTTTCGTTTTTTCCGCAGATTATGGTGGCGTTTACTTCCTTTGAATTGTTCAAAGCAGAAAGAATGCGGTCCTGACAGGGAATAAGTCCAAGTCCGCCTCCCATAACCAGTACATTCGGCTTTCTCGTAAGCTTTTCGGGATCTTTTGAAAAAGCATCGGAAACAGGGATTCCGCTTATGTGAATTCTGTAACGTGAAATGCCTCTTTTAACAAGCTCGATGGCGCAGCATCTGCTTCCTACAAAATACTTGTCAACGCTTTTTGAAATCCAGTCCGAGTGAATTGTGATGTCGGTGATATAAACGTAGAAAGGAATTTTCACGTTCTTTGCCTTTTTATAGGAAGCGTAGTACTGAACAGCCATTGGAAGATCGGCTATCACAAGGTCGGGAGAGTAGGCTTCCATCATTTTGTCCATTCTTCTGTGGAGCATTCTTTTGAAGGGAACACAGTTTAGCTTGTTTGTGAAGGCTCCAAGCCTGTTGTAGGCGTAGGAAAATTTGTAAACTGCCGTTTCAAAGCCCTTGTATATTAACTTGCTTGTCTTGGGAAAGCAGAAGTCGCAAAAGTCCACAATGTCAACATTTGCATCAGGGTGGTCCGCAGTTATCTGTTCCTTTATGGCCTGGGCGCATTTTACGTGGCCCATTCCGAATCTTCCGGTTAATATTAAAATGTTCATGTTTTTCCTCATAATCACAATGTTTTAAGTTACATCAGTACGATAATTCATATGTTTAAAGAACAAAGTCTTTAATCCATAAAGATTTTTTGAAATGTTCTAAAGAAATACTAAAGGTGAGTATGGTTCCATTCCATATGATGTACTAACAAATACTTGTGAAAAACTTACATTTTTGTCACATTTGAAAGCTGACCTGTCCCTTTTTCGCCATTTGGCGAATAGGAACCCGTCCCCGATTTGCCATTTGGTGTTTTCGGATGATAATATAGAAATATGAAAACTTTTTTTAATGCTTTTAAGCAAAAAAACATGGGCGCAGCCTACGCATATTTTTATATTCACTTTGCAACGGAGGTATGTTGTTTTTATGCCCTCGGTAAATTAACGGGTTCTTCTTTGATTTTCTGGTTGGGCCCCCTTATTTATGACTTTCTGGCATTTGTGCCCCAGGGAGTGATTGGATATTTTACGGACAAGTATCCGAAATATAAACCTGCCATCATAGGAGCGGTTACCATGATAGCAGGCCTTCTTCTGATGGTCTGCCTCAAAACCTATTACATTCCCATTTCAATTATCGCTTTGGGTAACGCTCTTATTCATGTAAACGGAGCGGAAGTAACCCTTCGCTGCAGCGGGGGAAGCCTTTCCCATGCAGCTGTATTTGTGGCAGGAGGCTCCTTTGGTGTTGTGACGGGAAAGATACTTGCGCAGTTTGATGTTCCGGTATGTTTCGTAATCATCGCCGTGGCCGTTGCAATTCCTTATATGATTTATGCAGAGAAGTTTCCAAAAGAACAGACTCTTTCAAAATACAATTACGCATCGCCGGATCTGAAGCCTGCGGTAATAATTCTTTTTTCAACACTGATAGTCATAGTCAGAGGATTTATGGGCTACGGAATCCCCACTTCCTGGAACAAATCCATTCTTGAAACTATCGCTTTGTATGTGGCTATGGGCGTGGGCAAAGGAATGGGCGGAATCCTTTCGGATACGATAGGAATGCGCAAGACGGTTGTTTTGAGCATTCTTTTAGCTATACCGTTTTTGATTTTCGGAGACAACCTGATGGGGGTAAGCCTTGTAGGAGTCTTGCTTTTCAGTATGACAATGCCCATCACACTGGGCCTTTTGGTGTCGGTTTTGAAGGAACTTCCGGGAGTAGCCTTTGGCTTTACAACACTTGGATTGTTTTTAGGTACAGTTCCGATTTTTATCTTTAAACTAAATAACAACCTTGTGAATTGTTTTATGATTGTGGGGCTTAGCATTATTTGTCTTTTACTGGCTCTTTTTGTTATCAGGAAGGACAGAAAAGAAGAAAACAGTGCCAATTTGTAAGTAAGTGTTGCAAAACATTTCTTTTGGTGTTAACATAAAGCATGTAAATAGTTGTAATGTTAAGAGTGGACTTGAAAGAGCCCACTCTTATTACGTTGAGAGGTAATTTATGTCAAAAAGAGAGACCTACGAGGAAAAGGCTACGCAGCTTCTTTTGCCTATATGTGAAGCAAACGGCGTGGAGATTTATGACGTAGAGTATGTTGAAGAGGTCGGTGAGTGGTACTTAAGAGCCTATATAGACAAAGAAGGCGGAGTCACCATCGATGACTGTGAGAAGGTAAGCAGGGCTCTTTCGGATGCACTTGATGCAGATGATTTTATCGAGGATGCTTACTATCTGGAGGTTTCAAGCCCCGGACTCGGAAGAACCTTAAAGAAGGATTCTCATCTTGAGAAAAGCATCGGAATGGAGGTTGAGTTAAAAACCTTCAAACCCATTAACAAACAGAAAGAATTCTCCGGTATGCTCAAAGGATTTACCAAAACCGAGATTACCGTTGAAATAAATAATGAAGACAAAATTTTTACGCGTTCAGAAATAGCATTAATTAAACTGGCACTGGATTTTTAACGAAAGGAAAAGGAAAAGAAAAAAATGAACAAGGAATTAATGGAAGCGCTGGATTTACTGGAGAAGGAGAAGCAGATAAGCCGTGATGTTTTATTTGAGGCAATTGAGAACTCACTTATTACAGCATGCAAGAATCACTTCGGAAAGTCAGATAATGTTAAGGTTGAAATCAACCGTGACACCTGCGATTTCGTTTGCTATGCCGAAAAAGAAGTTGTTGAAGAAGTAGAGGATCCCGTATTACAGATTTCTCTCGAGGACGCAAGAAAGATTAAGGCTAAATATAAGCTTGGAGATATCGTTAAGGTAGATATCAAGTCCAAGGAATTCGGACGTATTGCAGCTCAGAATGCAAGAAACGTCATTACACAGAAGATTCGTGAAGAAGAAAGAAGTGTTGTTTACAACATTTATTATGAAAAAGAAAAGGATGTTGTTACCGGTATCGTTCAAAGATATTCAGGAAACAATATTTCCATCGACCTTGGTAAGGCTGATGCCATTCTTGTGGAAGGTGAGCAGGTTAAATCAGAGCATTTACGTCCTACAGAGCGTGTAAAGCTTTACATTCTTGAAGTAAAGAACACCTCCAAGGGTCCCCGTATTATGGTAAGCCGTACACACTACGAACTTGTTAAGAGACTTTTCGAGGCAGAAGTTGCCGAGATTCAGGACGGCACAGTTGAAATCAAGAGTATTGCCCGTGAGCCCGGTTCACGTACCAAAATCGCAGTTTGGAGCAACAACCCCAACGTTGACGCTGTAGGCGCATGCGTAGGTATGAACGGTGCAAGAGTTAACGCAGTAGTAGAAGAACTCCGCGGTGAAAAGATTGATATTATTAACTGGGATGAGAACCCCGGTAACTTTATCCAGAACGCTTTATCACCTGCAAAGGTTGTAAACGTATTTGCAGATCCCGATGAAAAGACAGCAAAGGTCGTAGTTCCCGACTACCAGCTTTCACTTGCCATCGGTCAGGCAGGACAGAATGCCCGCCTTGCTGCAAAGCTTACAGGTTACAAGATTGATATTAAGTCAGAGACCCAGGCTAAGGATGCATTCGGATTCCGTCTTGAAGACTACCTTGATGACGAGGACTACGAAGAGTACGACGAGTATGAGGAGTACGAAGAAGGCGAATACACCGAAGAGGCTTCAGAAGAGGAAAACTAATTAATGGACAGGAAAATATCCCTAAGGCAGTGCGTGGGATGCGGTAATCAGTGCGACAAGCGTGACATGATTCGCGTGGTACGTACTCCCGAAGGCGACATTACCTTGGATTTTAAAGGAAAAATGAACGGAAGAGGCGCATATCTTTGCAAGAATCCCGATTGCCTTTCAAAGGCAGGAAAGAACAAAGGCCTTGAGCGCGCCTTTAAAATGAGCATTCCGGAAGAAATAATCGAAAGGTTAAAAAAGGAGCTGTAATTTGTTTAATGACAAAGTTTTATCCCTTCTTGGGCTGGCACAAAAGGCAGGAAGGATAAAGAGCGGCGCTTTTGCCACCACGGATGCGGTCAAGTCCGGTAAGGCATGGCTTGTTATAGTGGCTAAAGACGCTTCGGATAATACTAAAAAAGAGTTTACCAATATGTGTGCTTTTTATGAGGTGCCATATTGGGAATATGGAACTAAAGATGATCTGGGGCGGGCCATCGGTAAAGATGAACGGTCTTCAGTGGCCGTTTGTGACGAAGGATTTGCGCATTCTTTGGGAAAATTCCAAAGTGATGATTTGGAAGAGGAAAGGTGAGTGGAAGAATGAAAGTACATGAAATAGCTAAGGAGTTGGATGTTCAGAGCAAGGACATTTTAACTTTTCTTAATGAGAAAGGAATAGAAGCAAAGGCAGCTCAGAGCAGTATTGATGAGAAGGCCGAAGCTTTGGTCCGCAAAAAATTTGGAAAGAGCGAAGCACCTGCAAAGGCTCCCGCTAAGGAAGCGCCTGCAAAAGCGGCTCCCGCTAAGGAAGCACCTGTTAAGGCAGTTCCTGCTAAAGAAGCGTCTCCAAAAGCGGCTCCTGCTAAGGAAGCGCCTGCAACCGATGCTCCAGTAAAAAAGAAAAAAATCATTTTCGTTAACAACCCTCACAATTCCAAGATGCCCGGTCAATCCCAGGGAGGACAGAGACCACAGGGTAACGGTGGACAGAGACCTCAGGGCAATAACCAGCAGAGACCACAGGGTAACGGCGGTCAGAGACCTCAGGGTAATAACCAGCAGAGACCTCAGAATAACGGACAGCGTACCATTTCAGGTAATGACTACGCAAACCATATTATTAAGCCCCGTGCAGAGGCTGTTAACAGAAAGATTCCCGACAGATTCGAGGCCAAGGAAGAGGAAATCGTAGAGACACCCGTAGTAGCTCCCGTTAAGGAAGCTCCTGTACAGGCACCCGTTAAAGAAGAGCCTGTAAAGAAGGTGGATGTTGTTATCGAAGAAGCTCCTAAAAAGGAATATCTCAAGAGAGATTTCAAGAATCAGGGCGACAGACCTCAAAGAGGAGACAGGCCTCAGAGAGGTGACAGACCTCAGGGCGACAGACCTTATAACAGAGACGGCCAGAGACCTCAGGGTGACAGACCTTACAACAGAGACGGCCAGAGACCTCAGGGCGACAGACCTTACAACAAAGACGGTCAGAAACCGTTTAATAAAGACGGTCAGGGAAGACCTCAGGGCGGTCAGAACAACAGAAACCAGGCTTCCAGAAGCAATGATTTCGCTGCTCCCGCTATGCCCGGAAAGCCCAACACCGACAGAAGAGACAATAAGTCCAAAAACAATAAGAATTACGATCCTACAAGAGACGGCGGAAAGCAGCAGAACCGTCGTAATAAGGATGTAGATACAAGAGGTAACAAGAACTTCTCAATCGATGACGAGGATATTGAAACAAAACGTAAGAAAGGTAAATTCATCAAGCCTGAAAAGCCTGTTGTAGAGGAAGAAGTAATTAAGGTAATTACTCTTGATGAAACCGTTACCATCAAAGACCTTGCTGAAAAGATGAAGATTCAGCCTGCTGCAATCGTTAAGAAGCTTTTCCTTGAGGGAAAGATTGTTAACGTTAACCAGGAGATTTCTTTTGAAGAGGCAGAAAATATAGCCATCGATTATGAAATCATCTGTGAAAAGGCTGTAAAGGTAGACGTTATCGAAGAACTTCTTAAGGAAGATGAGGAAGAGAGCGAGAACCTTGTTGAAAGACCTCCGGTAGTCTGCGTAATGGGTCACGTTGACCATGGTAAAACATCACTTCTTGATGCCATCAGATCCACAAGGGTTACCGACCGTGAAGCAGGTGGTATTACACAGGCAATCGGCGCTTATACAGTACATATTAAAGACAGGGATATTACTTTCCTGGATACACCCGGACACGAAGCTTTTACAGCTATGCGTATGCGTGGTGCTAATTCAACCGATATCGCAGTTCTTGTAGTAGCTGCAGATGACGGTGTTATGCCCCAGACAGTTGAAGCCATTAACCATGCTAAGGCTGCAGGCGTAGAAATCATCGTAGCGGTTAACAAGATTGATAAACCCGCTGCTAATCCCGATAAGGTTAAGCAGGAACTTACAGAATATGAATTAATCCCTACAGACTGGGGCGGAACAACCGAGTTTGTAAACATCTCCGCAAAGAGAGGAGACGGTATTGACGATCTTCTTGAAACCATTCTTCTTACTGCAGATGTTATGGAACTTAAGGCTAATCCCAAGCGTAAAGCCCGTGGTCTTGTTATTGAAGCAGAACTTGATAAGGGTCGCGGCCCTGTAGCTACCGTTCTTGTGCAGAAGGGTACTTTGAAGGTAGGCGACTTTGTATCCGCAGGCGCATGCAGCGGTAAGGTTCGTGCCATGATTAATGATAAGGGTAAAAACGTTAAGGTTGCAGGTCCTTCAATTCCTGTTGAGATTCTTGGTCTTAACGATGTTCCCAACGCAGGAGATGTATTTATCGCCCATGATTCCGATAAGACAGCCAAGTCCTACGCTGAGACCTTTATCGCTCAGAACAAAGAAAAGAAACTTGAAGAAATCAAATCCAGAATGTCTCTTGACGACCTGTTTAACAAGATCCAGGAGGGTAACCTTAAGGAGCTTAATGTTATCGTTAAGGCAGACGTTCAAGGTTCAGTTGAAGCAGTTAAGACTTCACTTACAAAACTCAGCAATGAGGAAGTTATCGTTAAATGTATTCACGGCGGCGTAGGTAACATCAATGAATCCGATGTTTCTTTGGCCGGTGCATCAAATGCTATTATTATTGGATTTAACGTAAAGACCGATCCTGTTGCAAAGGCTTCTGCAGATCAGGAAGGCGTTGATATCAGACTTTACAGAGTTATCTACCAGGCAATAGAAGATATCGAAGCAGCCATGAAGGGTATGCTTGATCCCGTATTCGAAGAAAAGATTATCGGTCATGCAGAAATCCGTCAGATATTCAAGGCTTCCGCTATCGGTAACATTGCAGGTTCTTACGTACTTGACGGTATCTTCCAGAAGAACTGCAAGGTTCGCGTAAAGAGAGCAGATGATGTTATTTTCGAAGGTTCACTTGCATCCTTGAAGCGTTTCAAAGACGATGTAAAGGAAGTTAAGGCAGGATTCGAGTGCGGTCTTGTATTTGAAGGCTTTGATAAGTTTGAAGAACTTGATACCGTAGAAGCTTACATCATGGTAGAAGTTCCCAGATAGGACGTAGTATGAGAAAAAACAGTATAAAGAATATCCGTATCAACGAGGAAGTTTACAGAGAACTTGCTAACATTGTACGGGGAGAAATAAAGGACCCCCGCATCAGCCCCCTCACCAGCGTTGTGTCTGTTGAGGTGGCTCCGGACCTTAAGACCTGTAAGGCCTACATAAGCGTTTTGGGAGATGCAGAGGCACAGAAAAACACATATTTAGGGCTTAAGAGCGCGGAAGGTTTCATAAGAAGCCAGCTTGCAAAGCGTATTAACCTTCGCAATACTCCCGCCATAACCTTTATTATGGATAACTCAATTGAGTATGGCGTTAACATGTCAAAACTTATAGAGGATGTAAACAAACAAGATGCTGAATCTAAGTAAAGAACTTGCAAATGCAAAAACAATCGGAATCAGCGGACATATCCGCCCGGACGGTGATTGTGTAGGCTCCACAATGGGCCTTTACCTGTACATAAAAAAGACAAAACCGGAAGCTGATGTCCACATTTTTTTAGAGGAGCCTTCAGAGGTCTTTTCCTGTATTAAGGATGTGGAGCTTATAGAGGATGCGGATAAGTTCAGCAATTCCTTTGATATGTTCTTTGCCATAGACTGCGGTAAGGAAAGACTTGGTGCGGCCGAAAGGCTTTTTGACGAGGCCAAATGCACCATCAATATTGACCACCATGTGTCAAACCCCGGAACAGGACACTATAATTATATTGTGCCCGATGCTTCCAGCGCAAGCGAACTGGTTTATGACCTTCTTAACAAGGATTATATTGACGAGGAAATAGCCAAGGCTTTGTATATCGGAATCATTCATGACTGCGGAGTTATGCAGTATTCCAATACTTCACCCAAGACACTTCATGTTGTGGCAGATCTGATTTCCTATGGCTTCGATTTTCCGAAGCTTATAGATGAGACCTTTTATGAGAAGACCTTTAAGCAGACAAAGGTTATGGGAAAGGTTCTTGAGGAAAGCTTTCTTTGTGCTGACGGGAAGGTTTCCGTGGGAATTTGCGATTTAAAGACAATGGAAGAGTACGATGTAAAGCCCAAGGATCTTGAGGGCATCGTAAGCCAGCTTCGCACCATTAAGGGTGTTGAAGTGGCTATGTTTATGTATCAGCTTCCGACTCTGGAATTCAAGGTGAGCCTTCGTTCCAACGGAAGGGTTGATGTGGCAAAGGTTGCCCAAAAGTTTGACGGCGGCGGACACGTGAGAGCTGCAGGATGCACTCTTTCAATGGATAAGGACGCTGTTGTTAAGGAAGTAACGGCTCTTATTAGTGAGCAGATAAAGGATTGATGATTTGATTAACGGACTTATAAATGTTTACAAGGAAAAAGGATATTCTTCCTTTGATGTCTGTGCGGTTATGCGTGGCATTTCCGGACAGCGCAAGGTGGGACATACTGGTACGCTTGATCCCAATGCGGAGGGCGTACTTCCTATTTGCCTTGGAAACGCCACCAAGTTATGCGACATGCTTAAAGACAAAAGAAAAGAGTATGTCGCTACTTTTATGTTAGGCAAAAGAACAGATACTCTGGATATATGGGGAACTGTTCTGGAGGAACGAGCTCCGAAGGTTTCGGAGGATGAGCTTTATAAGGCTATAATGTCTTTTGAGGGAGGCTATGACCAACTTCCTCCCATGTATTCCGCTAAAAAGATTGACGGACAGCGTCTTTACGATCTTGCCAGAAAGGGAAGAGAAGTAGAAAGGGAAGCTGTATTTGTTAAGATTCATAAGATTGAGATTCTTGATATAAAGTATCCTGAGGTAACCATAAAGGTTGACTGCGGCAAAGGAACCTACATAAGAAGCCTTTGTGAAGATATTGCGTATAAGTGTGGCGAAATAGCTGTTATGACTTCTCTTACGAGAACAAGGGTAAGCGATTTTGTAATTGAAGAGGCATATACAATAGATCAACTTACTGAAATCAAAAACAGAGGAGAACTTTTATCTGTTGTAAAGCCTACGGATTTTGCCTTTTTGGATTACGAAAAAATCATGGTTTTAAAAAGCTTCAGAAAGTATATTGATAACGGCAATAAACTTTCTTTTGATATGATTGATAAAAAGAAAGAGTTCGAAGACGGTGAAATCGTCAGAATATATAATGACGATGATGAATTTGTCGGGTTATACTTATACAGTAGGGATTTAGGCGCACTAAAACCCTATAAGATGTTCACGGTGGCACAATGATTATTCTTGATGGACAAAAAGAAATCGAATATGAAGGAAATACCCGTGTGGTTATCGGAAAGTTTGACGGTATTCATCTGGGACACAGAAAACTTATTTCACTGATTACGGAAAAGGGAGATGCTTTGAAATCAGTGGTTTTTACGTTTTCTTTGAATTCCAAGGTATTCTCCGATAAGAATGAAAGACTTTTGACGGAAGAGAAGAGGCGTGAGAAGTTTGAAAGTCTTGGCGTGGACTATCTTGTGGAATATGAATTAAACGAAAAGACGTCCAAAATGGAACCGGAGGAGTTTGTAAGAAAAATCCTTAAGGACAGACTTCATGCAAGTGAGGTGTATTGCGGTCCCGATCTTTCTTTTGGCTACAGAGGAAGAGGCAATGTGGAGCTTCTTAAATCCATGGAGGACGAACTTTCGATTAAGGTTGTTGTGATAGATAAAGTCCGTTATATGGGAGAGGACATATCTTCTTCACGTATACGTGAGGCACTTTTACGTGGGGACGTAAAAGATGCTGAGAAGATGATGGAAGGGTAGATTATGGAGATTGCTATTATTATGACGCTTTTGGGAGGTCTTGGGCTCTTTCTCTACGGAATGAGAGTTATGAGCGATAGTATTGAGGCTTTCGCAGGCGCAAGACTTCGTGGTATTCTGGAAAAACTTACTACAAACCGATATATGGGTATTATCGTCGGTCTTGTATTTACAGGTATTATTCAATCATCATCCGCTTGTACGGTTATGGTGGTCAGTTTCGTTAACTCCGGTCTTTTGAATCTTACACAGGCTGCCGGAGTAATCTTTGGTTCTAATATCGGTACTACGGTTACCGCTTTACTTGTTTCCTTTAAACTTGAAAAAATTGCACCGATTATTTTATTTGCAGGCGTTGCAACCGTAATGTTTTGCAAGAATTCCGCTATAAAGAAATTTGCAGAAATCATAATCGGTTTCGGTGTTTTGTTCATGGGCCTCAGTTCCATGTCTGCTTCCATGGGAAGCATGCGTGAGTCACAGGTAGTTCTTGATATGTTTTCAAGGCTGAAAAATCCCTTTTTGGCTGTGCTTCTTGGCTTGGTTATTACGGCTGTGGTGCAGAGCTCTTCCGTTGTAGTATCCATCATGGTTTTGCTTGCAAACCAGGGCTTGATGGGACTTGATATGTGTATGTATATTACTCTTGGTTCCAACATCGGTGCATGTACCTCTGCGGTTCTTGCTTCTTTGAACGGTAAAAAGGATGCCAAGAGAGCAGCTGCTATACATGTTTTGTTTAACGTAATCGGTACGGTTATTATGTTCTGTGCATTTGCATTTGATGTGGACGGCTTTGTACGTGTTATGAGCAAGATAGCCGGTGATGATGCAGGTCGTGTTGTGGCATATTCACATTTGTTTATAAAGGTAATTCAGGTTATTATTATGACTCCTTTTATCGGAGGAATTGTCAAACTTACAAAGTTTTTTATTCCCGGCGAAGAGGAAAAGGTTGGTTACAGAGAAAACTTCAAACTCAAATTTATTGGTGAAAACGTAGTTCTTAACCCTGCGACGGCTGTTGTAGAAGTTATTAACGAAATGGACCGTATGGCAAGCCTTGCAGGTGAAAACCTTAACCGTGCCATGAATGCTTTGATTACGCTGGATAAGGATGATATTGAAGAGGTTTACAAGGTGGAAGAGAATATTAATTTCCTTAACCACTCCATTACCAATTATCTTGTTAAGATTAACCAGACCACACTTCCTATAGAAGACTTGAAATCCATCGGTGGATTGTTCCATGTGGTAAACGATATTGAACGTATCGGCGACCATGCAGAAAACTTTGCGGATGCAGCAAGGACCCGTATTGAAACCGGCGTCAGCATTTCTAAGGATGCGCAAACAGAACTTGGTCAGATGCTTGATAAGGTTAATGAATTGTTCCGTCTTTCAGTGGAAACATTTAAATCCGGCAAAGATACTTATATGTCTAAAATCGAAAAGCTTGAGGATGAAACCGATGAAATGGAGAGACGCTTCCAGGCCAACCATGTGGCCCGCCTTACCAGAAATGAGTGCACTCCTGAAGCGGGAATGATTTTCTCGGATGTGGTTTCGGGACTTGAAAGAATCGGAGATCACTCCACCAATATTGCATATTCGATTTTGAAGGTGGATGAGATGTAAGTTAAGTTGATTATGAAGGAGTTTCGAAAGGAACTCCTTTTTTTATTGGTGAAATTGATGTTAGTCCATTCATCGCTTGGAAAAGTTAACACAAAAATAAAGTCTGTCAAGGGTATATAAACAGCTAAAAAGCAGCTG
This sequence comes from Lachnospiraceae bacterium, assembly GCA_045617745.1. Lineage (GTDB taxonomy): Bacteria > Bacillota > Clostridia > Lachnospirales > Lachnospiraceae > UBA1258. The sequence goes on from JAZLJG010000040.1 coordinate 25,887, forward strand.
CCCTTGACAGACTTTATTTTTGCGTTAATGAGTAATCAAGCGATGAATGGACTGCTATGCTTGGGGCAAGCAATTGGTTGGTTTGGGTCTGTGGGGGATTTTCATCAATTCTGACCCACGGAAATATCGATTATGTGGGTCAAATAGAAGTGAAAAATCATATAGACCCCAAACGCTTGGAAAACTGTTATTTTGAGAGGATTTTCACTGCTTTTGTGGGTCTATTTTCAGTAAAGTACCGAATAGACCCAAAGGAACCGGCAATAGCGTAAATAATCAGTGAAGTGTAGCAATTTCGGACCTTTTAACGGCTGTTAAGCATCTCGTAGTAAAAGCCTTTACGTTCCAAAAGCTCCGTGTGGGTGCCCTGCTCGATAATGTTTCCATCTCTCATAACAAGAATCAGGTCTGCATTCTTGATGGTGGAAAGTCTGTGGGCCACGATGAAGCTTGTACGGCCCTTCATAAGGGTTTCAAAGGCTTTGTTAATACGTATTTCGGTTCTGGTATCGATGGAGGATGTGGCTTCATCAAGTATCAGAATGGGAGGCAGCGCAAGCATTACACGGGCGATACAAAGCAACTGCTTCTGACCTGCGGAAAGGTTTCCGCCGTCAGCGGTAATGACAGTGTCGTAGCCCTTTTCCATACGGGAAATAAAGCTGTGGGCGTGGCTCTTTTTAGCTGCTTCTATTATCTCTTCACGGGTTGCATCGGGCTTGCCGTAGGAGATGTTTTCGGCGATTGTAGCGGCTTTTAACCAGGTGTCCTGGAGAACCATTCCGATGTTCTTCCGAAGAACAGCCTTTTTAATGGAATCGCTTCTGTGGCCGTCGTAGAGTATTTCACCGGCATCGGGCTCATAGAATCTCATTAAAAGATTTATGAATGTGGTTTTTCCGCAACCTGTGGGGCCTACAATGGCTATGTGGCTTCCCTTATTTACGTGGAAATTAATATCGTATAAAAGCTTTTTCGATTTATCATAACTGAAGGCAAGATTCTTAATGTCTATATCACCTGTAAGGTTTTCAACCTTTGCTTCGTCGGTAAGAACGTCAACCGTATCCTCTGCATCCATGAATTCAAAGATTCTTCCCGCACAAGCCACAGCACTCTGAAATTCGGTAATAACACCGGATATTTCGTTAAAGGGCTTAGTGTACTGGCTTGCATAACTTAAGAAGCAGGAGAGTGTTCCAATGGTAATACGTCCTGCGATTCCAAGAAATCCTCCGAGAATACCTACACCTGCATATACAAGACCGTTGACGAATCTTGTGGAAGGATTTGTGATGGAACTAAAGAACAGGGCTTTAAGGTTAACTCCGGCGTATTCACGGTTTTTTGCATCGAATTTCTCTTTTTCAATGTCCTCAGCGCCAAAGGCCTTGATAAGCCTTACTGCATTAACGGTTTCGTTAATGTATGTGGTAAGGCTTCCCTGAAGGGCAGCCTGTTTTTTAAAGTGCTTGTAGGTCTTCTTGGATATGAAGGAAGCCACAAACAATGAAACAGGAGTCAGAAGAATAACTATCAAAGCCATCCAGCCGTTGATGCTTACCATAAATACCAGTGTGGCTACTATGGTGAGTAATCCTGTAAACAACTGTGAAAAGCCTAAAAGAAGACCATCGGAAAGCCGCTCCACATCTGAAATAATGCGGCTTAATATGTCTCCGTGACCCTTTGAATCAAGGTATACAACGGGCACTCTGTGGATTTTTTCGAAGAGCTCGTTTCGAAGGCTGTTGACAATTTTAAAGGTTACCCGGTTGTTTATAAGGGTCATAATCCAGGTGGAAATACCGTTAATGAGTAACATTGCAAGAAACAGTGCCAGAATTTTTTTGATGGCTTCAAAAGAAACCAATCCGGCACCAACCATTTCATCGATGGCATTTCCCGTTAAAACAGGTATGTACAAAGAAGAGAACACACTAGCCATAGCCAGAATAAGTGAAAAGATTATTAGCGGAAGATGAGGCTTAACAAGCTTCAAAATGCGTGAATATATTTCTTTGTTTTTCATACGGCTTCGTCCTCCTTTCTGTCCTGGGATTCCACAATTTCTTTGTATACCTCACAGGATTCAAGAAGTTGTTCGTGGGTACCAACACCCACAAGCTTTCCGTCATCGAGAACCAGAATCTTATCAGCATCTTTTATGGAGATAATGCGTTGGGAAATAATAAATACCGTATTATCAAGTGTCTTTAGGTTTTTACGAAGAGTGGCATCGGTTGCGTAGTCAAGAGCACTTGAGGAGTCATCCAGCACAAGAACAGGAGCTTTTCTTACCAAAGCTCTTGCTATGCAAAGCCTTTGTTTCTGGCCGCCGGAAAGGTTGGAGCCTCCTTCGTTTATGACAAAATCCAGTCCTTCGCCTTTTTTCCTTATAATATCTTCGGAAACGGATAAACGAAGAGCTTCCTTCATGCTTTCCTCTGTGGCGTCGGGATTTGCCAAAAGAAGGTTTTCGCGAAGGGTTCCGCTGAAAAGTTGGGCTTTTTGGGGAACTATGGAGAAAACCTTTCGTAAGGAGGAAAGAGTAAGCTCTTTAAGGTTCGTTCCGTTATAAAGGATTTCACCGTTTGAGACATCGTAGAAACGCATCAGAATGTTTCCCACGGTGGATTTGCCGGAGCCGGTACCGCCGATGACACCAACGGTTTCACCGCGTTTTACGGTGAAACTAATGTCATCAAGAGAAGACTCGGCGGCTCCGGGATAAACAAATCCCACATTTTTAAATGCCAGCATATCTTCACAGGGCTCAAGGCTTAAAGCATCAACGGTTCCTTCATCCTTTAATGCATTTTCAATATCAAGGGTGTCCGAAATTCTGGAAGCGGAAGCAAGGGACTTATTGATGGTAATAATAAGGTTTGCAAGCTTAACAAGCTCCACAAGAATCTGTGACATATAGTTTACAAGGGCGTAAACCATACCGCTTGTGAGAACACCGTCGTTAACAAGATTTGCTCCGCTTGCTATCAAAACAAGCATCGCAACATTCACGATAATCAATGTAATCGGATTTAAAAGAGTGGAGATTCTGGAGGTTACTACGGAAAGACGGTACATCTTTGAGTTTTCGTTTACAAACTCATCCTTTTCGCTCTTTCCACGGTTGAATGCCCTGATTACCCTGGCACCCGCAAGGTTTTCGCGGATGTGTCCGGTGAGTGAATCAAGGGATTTCTGGATTTTTTTGTACATGGGAATTGTGGTAAGGGTAATCACAAATACCGCAATAAAAAGAACAGGAATAACACATACAAAAATAAGTGCGGCTTTTACGTTAATGGTGAAAGCCATAATCATGGAACCAAAAACTATAAAGGGGGAACGAAGAAACAGTCGCAAAACCATGTTTACACCGTTCTGGGTGGTGTTTATGTCGTTGGTTATTCTGGTAATAAGTGAGGAGGTTCCGACGGAATCGATGTTCTCATATGAAAAGCCGAGAATTCTGTCGTACAAAGTGTTTCTTACCCCGGTGGCAAAGCCGATGGCGGCTCTTGCGGCAAAATACTGGGCGATAAGTGCACATACCAGACCGATTATTCCCAGAACCACAAGAAGCACTCCGCTTTGGGCTATTATGGATTTGTCGTGTCCTGAGATGCCTTCGTCAATAAGTCTTTTCATAACCAAAGGAACAAACAGCTCGAATAAAGCTTCCAGCATTTTGAAAGCAGGAGCAATTATGCATTCTTTGGTATAGGGTTTTAAATATTTCAACAGTTTTTTCATATGAAAACTCCCTTAATAAATTCATTTATGAGTATATTACAAATCCTTTGTTTTTAAAACAAATATACACCACAATTCTGTCGCTTTTTCGTTAAAAATTTCTTTACTAACAAAACAAAGAATACTATAATATTATGGTATTTGTGGTTAATATGCCTATACTAAGATAAATGTATTTGGAGGATTTTGTTATTATGAAAAAACTTGAAGAATATGTAAGAAGCATACCGGATTTTCCCGAACCCGGAATCATATTCAGAGATATCACAAGCGTTTTGCAGGATGCTGACGGATTGCAGCTTGCAATCGATACCATGCAGGACCTTATAAAAGATGCTGATTTTGATGTGGTAGTAGGACCCGAATCCAGAGGTTTTATTTTCGGAACACCTATTGCTTATATTAATAAGAAGCCCTTTGTGCTTATCCGTAAGAAAGGCAAACTTCCCTGTGAAACAGTATCCAAGGAATATGCTCTTGAGTACGGTACAGCTACAATCGAAATTCACAAGGATGCCATCAAGCCCGGACAGAAAGTACTTATCGTAGACGATTTAATCGCTACAGGCGGAACTACCCAGGCTATGATTGAATTAATCGAATCCCTCGGCGGAAAGGTAACGGGAGTTGCTGTTCTTATGGAACTTGCAGGTCTTGAAGGCCGAAAGTTACTTAAGGATGTTCCTCTTTATTCTGCTATTATATATCCCGGCAAATAATAAATTTGTGAGGCGTAGATTTTGGACGATAACACCATAGTTGAAGGCAAAATGAATAAGGAAAGCCAGAATAATGTTGAACTGGTTATTGATGACGGCCGTATTGAGTCTCTCGGGGAATTCATAAGTCCCGAGGAACTTTTTACAGACCTTATTAACCGCGTGGTTAAATATCATCCCAGCGATGATATTTCCATGATTGAAAAGGCTTATAAAATTGCTGATGAAGCTCACCACAGCCAGGTAAGAAAATCCGGTGAACCCTATATCATTCACCCTCTTTATGTTGCGATTATTCTTGCAGACCTGGAACTTGATAAAGAAACAATCTGCGCCGGTATTCTCCACGACGTAGTGGAAGATACCATTCTTACCAAAGAACAGATTGTGGAAGAATTCGGCGAAGACGTGGGCCTTTTGGTAGATGGTGTTACCAAGTTAAAACAGTTCCAGATGACCGACGCAAGCATCCAGATGAGTCAGGACAAAGAAAAACTTGAACTTCAGGCAGAAAACCTTCGAAAGATGTTTCTTGCCATGGCCAAGGATATCCGTGTAATACTTATTAAGCTTGCGGACCGCCTTCACAATATGCGTACCCTTGATCATATGCCGCCCGAAAAGCAGCAGCGTATAGCAAGGGAAACTCTTGATATTTATTCACCCATAGCCGACAGACTGGGTATTTCCCGTATCAAGGTGGAACTTGACGACCTTTCTTTGAAATACTTAGAGCCTGAAGCTTTTGAGGAGTTAAACAGACTTATTGCAATTCGTAAGGAAGAAAGGGAAATCTATATCCAGAGGATTGTAAACGAAGTAAGTGCCCACATTACCAATGCGGGTATTAATGCACGAATTGACGGCCGTGTAAAGCACTACTTCAGTATTTACAAAAAGATGGTGAACCAGAACAAAACCATCGACCAGATATATGACCTTTTTGCAGTAAGAATTATAGTTAAGTCAGTACGTGACTGCTATGCGGCACTTGGTGTAATCCATGAAATATATAAGCCTATTCCCGGCCGTTTCAAGGATTACATAGCAATGCCTAAGGCCAATATGTACCAGTCGCTTCATACCACATTGATCGGTTCTTCGGGTCAGCCTTTCGAAATCCAGATAAGAACCGAGGAAATGCACAAAGAAGCTGAGTACGGTATCGCAGCCCACTGGAAATATAAGGATGCCGCCAACGGTGCAAACCTTTCAAACAGCGAGGCAGAGAAACTTTCCTGGCTTCGCCAGATTCTTGAGTGGCAGAAGGACATGGCGGACAACAAGGAATTTCTTGATTCCCTTAAGTCCGACCTTGACCTTTTCAGCGATTCCGTTTATTGCTTTACTCCCACAGGAGATGTTAAAAACCTTCCTGCAGGAAGTACTCCCATAGATTTTGCTTACAGTATCCATTCCGCTGTAGGTAACAAAATGGTAGGTGCCCGTGTAAACGGACAGCTTGTTACCATCGATTATGTTATTAATAACGGCGACCGTGTTGAAATTATCACCAGCCAGAACTCGAAGGGTCCCAGCCGTGACTGGCTTAATATCGTAAAGTCCACACAGGCTAAAAACAAGATTACCCAGTGGTTTAAGGCAGAGTTCAAAGAAGATAATATCAATAAGGGTAAGGATTTGTTCCTAACCTTTTGTAAGACTCATTCCATAAATGCTTCAGACCTTCTTGTGCCTGAGTATATGGACCATATAATGCATAAATACGGTTTCCATGACTGGGATTCCGTGTATGCGGCCATCGGCCATGGCGGACTTAAAGAAGGTCAGATTATTAACAAGATGTCTGAACTTTTAGAAGCACAACGCCGTAAGAACATGACTGCCGAAGAGATTGAGGAATCCATCAACGAAATCGGCAAAATGCGTCCCAAGGAACGTGTCGGCAAGAGCGGCATAGTAGTAAAGGGCATCCACGATGTGGCTGTCAGATTTTCAAAGTGCTGTTCACCCGTTCCCGGAGACGAAATAGTAGGCTTTGTTACAAGAGGACGTGGTGTCTCCATTCACAGAACAGACTGTATCAATATTATTTCTCTTCCCGAAATGGACAGAGTAAGGCTTATAGATGCAGAGTGGCAGGACGGGGACGAGATAAACGGCAAATATCCTGCGGAAATCAGAATATTTGCCACCAACCGTACAGGCCTTCTTGCTGATATTTCCAAGGCACTTACCGAGAAAAATATCAGTATTATTTCCCTTAATACAAGAGTCAACAAGCAGGGTCTTGTTACCATGAATACGGCTTTTGAAATTGAGGGAAGAGATGCACTGACACATATTATCGAAAAAATCCGCTCCATAGAAAGCGTAATCGACATAGAAAGGACCAGAGGATAGAATGATTAAAGTCGGACAGATGGCATTGGGAATGTATCAGACAAACTGTTATTTTCTTCATAAGGAAGGCTCATCGGATACAATAGTTTTCGATCCTGCCGATTCCGGAGATTACATTTTTGACAGTCTTAAAAAGAACGGACTCAATGTTAAGGCAATTGTTCTTACACACGGTCATTTCGATCATATTTACGGAGTAAATAAGCTTCGTGAACTTTCGGGAGCAAAGGTTTATTCATACATTGGAGAAGCAAAGCTTCTTGAAGATGAAAATTTGAACTGCTCCGTAAGTGTGGGCCGTCCTGCCCATGTGGCTTGTGACGAATATCTTCACGATGGTGAAGATATAACCTTTGCGGATATGACATTTAAGACTCTTTATACTCCCGGACATACCGAGGGCAGTGCCTGCTACTATTTTGAAGAAGACAAGCTTCTTATCGCAGGTGACACACTTTTCTGTGAGAGTATCGGACGTTCCGACCTTCCCACAGGAAGCGGAAAGACACTTATCAATTCAATAACGGAGAAACTTATGGTGCTTCCCGATGATGTTACGGTTTATCCCGGACACGGTGAATCCACCACAATAGGAAATGAAAGGGCATATAATCCTTTTCTTAACTGATTATGATTTTAGTACACATTAACGAAGCGAAATTTGAATATGACATACATTCACTTGTAAAGGCTTTTTACCCTTCAGAGGATGTAAAGGTTACCATGGAAACTCTTAATGAGGAACCGGATGAAGAGTTCTTTTTGGAGTATTCAAAGGACAAATTTTCGTTTCTTGACCATAAAAAGAACGTTCTTGAATCCTTTCCGGTTCCGGAGGATTCATTAAAAACAGAACAGAAAAACATTGTAAAGCGGCTTATTTACAATGCTTTGAAAAAACATACAGGAAAAGAACTTGTCTGGGGAGACCTTACCGGAATACGCCCCACCAAGATTCCCCGTAAAATGTTAGACGAAGGAAAGTCCGAGGAAGACATTTTACGGTATATGAAGGAAACCTATTTCATCAGCGATGAAAAAGGTAAGCTTTCAATTGATATAGCAAAGCGGGAGAGAAGTATTCTTGCTCCTCTTCATAAGAAGGGCTATTCCATATACATCGGAATTCCTTTCTGCCCCACTACCTGCCTGTACTGTTCCTTTACCTCAAATCCCATAGCAATGTGGAAGGGAAAGGTTTCCATGTACCTTGAAGCCCTTAAAAAGGAAATCCTTTTTGTTAAGGAAGAAAGGGCAGGGCAGATAATCGATACTATTTATATCGGAGGAGGCACACCCACCACACTTTCTGCGGAGGAACTTGATGAGCTTCTTTCATATATAGATGAAAATCTGGATGTATCGAATCTTTTGGAGTATACGGTTGAGGCCGGAAGAGCCGATTCCATTACTATAGAAAAATTGAAGGTTTTAAAGGCCCACGGGGTAACCCGTGTAAGCGTTAATCCTCAGACCATGAATCAGAAAACCCTTGATATTATCGGCCGCCGACATACTGTGGAGGATGTTAGGAGAGCCTTCTTTGACGCAAGGGAAGCAGGCTTTGACAATATCAACATGGATATTATTCTGGGACTTCCGGAAGAAGGCCCGGCGGAGGTGAGCCATACAATTGATGAAATTGTTAAGCTTGCCCCGGACTCTTTGACGGTCCATTCTTTGGCCGTTAAGAGAGCCTCGAGATTATATGAATTAATCAGACAGAACGGATATACCACCATGATTAACACTCCCGAAACCATGATAATTGCGCAAAAGGGAGCAGAAGCCCTTTCCATGAAGCCCTATTATCTATATAGGCAAAAGAACATGGCCGGCAACTACGAAAATACCGGTTATGCAAGGGAAGGCTGCTTCGGAATTTACAACATCCTTATAATGGAGGAGCTTGAACCGATTGTGGCCATGGGCCCCGGGTCAGTATCCAAGGTTATTACTCCCGAAGGGAAGCTTGTAAGAAGCGATAACGTTAAGGATGTGGCATTATACATCGAGAAAATCGATGAAATGCTTTTACGTAAAAAAGAATTATTTGCTTTAGAAAAATAGAAAAAAGAAAGGTACATATTATGGCATTAGTTAAAAAGCCGGTTACCGGTATGAAGGAAATACTTCCTAAGGAGATGGTAATTCGTGATTACGTCCAGAGAGTAATCAAGGAAACCTACGCATCCTTCGGATTTACATCAATCGAAACACCCTGTCTTGAGGATATCAATAACCTTTGCTCGAAGCAGGGCGGCGAAAACGAAAAACTTATTTTCAAGGTTTTAAAAAGAGGCGAAAAGCTTAATCTTTCCGAAGCAAAAGAAGAGGCAGACCTTACAGACATGGGACTTCGTTATGACCTGACGGTTCCCCTTGTAAGATTCTACTCCAATAACTCCAACAATCTCCCTTCTCCCTTCAAGGCATTACAGATGGGAAATGTATGGAGAGCAGACAGACCTCAGAGAGGAAGATACCGCCAGTTTATGCAGTGTGACATAGATATTTTCGGTGAAGCCACAAATATGGCAGAAATCGAACTTATTCTCGCCACCACCACAACACTTGGAAAGATTGGCTTTAAGAATTTCGAAATCCGTATTAACGAAAGACGTTTACTTAAAGCAATGGCAAAATACGCAGGCTTTGAGGATGAGAAGTTTGATGCTGTATGCATCATTCTTGATAAGCTTGATAAGATCGGTCTTGAAGGTGTTAAGGCAGAACTTATGGAAGAAGGCTTTTCAGAGGACAGCGTAAATAAGTACGTGGCTTTGTTCGACAACATGTTGGGAGACGTTGCTTCCCTTAAGGCCATGAAAGAAAAACTTGCCGACAGCCTTGATGATGAAGTGGTTACAAGCCTTACTGAAATCATTGAAAGCGTTGAAAAGGTTAAGAGAGCGGAATTCAAGATGGTATTCGATCCCACACTTGTACGTGGTATGGGTTACTACACAGGTACCATTTTCGAAATAGCTATTCCCGAGTTTGGCGGCTCCTGCGGAGGCGGCGGAAGATACGATAAGATGGTAGGAAACTTCACAGGTACGGATGTTCCCGCATGCGGTTTCTCCATCGGATTTGAAAGAATCGTACTTCTTTTGATGGAGTCCGGTTTCGAAATTCCCGGAAGCAAAGAAAAGGTTGCATACCTTGTTGAGAAGGACATGCCCAAGGCACGTTATGCAGAAGTGCTTAACAAAGCCATGGAAGAGCGTGAAAACGGAAAGCAGATTCTTGTTGCCAAGATGAACAAGAACAAGAAGTTCCAAAAGGAACAGCTTACCGCTGAAGGCTATACAAGCTTTGAAGAGTTTTATACAAATCCATTATAGGTTAACGGAAGGAGAATTTATTGGATACTACAGGTGTCATAGAACTAATAGTTTTATTTCTTTTACTTGTTTTCTCGGCATTCTTTTCATCTGCCGAAACTGCTCTTTCTTCTCTTGGAAAGGTTAAATTACGTGCCCTTGAGGAAGAAGGAAGAAAGCATGCAAAAACTTTAAATAAGGTCATGAACAATTATGACCGTGTTATTACCACAATTCTTATCGGTAACAACATTGTGAATTTAAGTGCTTCATCACTTGCCACAACCCTTACCATAAGAATATGGGGAAATGTTTACATTTCACTTGCAACCGGAATACTTACCTTTTTGGTACTTATTTTCGGTGAGATAGTTCCCAAGACCTGGGCCAGAAGAAACTGTGAAAAGTTATCCCTTTCTTTTGCACCGATAATAAGAATGCTGATGATTGTGATGTACCCGGTTGTTTTTCTTATTGAAAACGTTGCAAAGTTTTTCCTTTTTATACTGGGTCAGAGCAAAGATAACGGGAACACCATTACAGAAACAGAACTTCGTACATACGTAGATGTTTCCCACGAGGAAGGTGTCATTGAATCCGACGAGAAGAAGTTTATTAATAACGTGTTTGACTTCAGCGATTCAAATGTTAAAGACATAATGATTCCCCGAATTGATATGATAAGCATTTCGGAAGATGCTTCCTACAAGGATGTAATGAAGGTTTTCCGTGAATCCATGTACACAAGACTTCCTGTTTACAGAGAGGAAATTGAGAACATTATCGGATTCATTAATATAAAAGACTTAATTAGGTCCAAGGATCCTTCAGCATTTGCAGTTGGAAAATTCTTAAGAGAGGCGTATTATACTTATGAGTTTAAGAAGACCAACGACCTTCTTATAGAAATGCGTGATTCTTCACAGAACCTTGCTTTTGTACTGAATGAATACGGTGAAACCGTAGGAATGGTAACACTTGAGGACCTTCTTGAAGAAATAGTCGGACAGATACGAGACGAGTACGATTCCGACGAAGAACAGATGATCCAAGAGGTTGACGGAGGCTACTTAATAGAAGCCAAAGTCAAGCTTGAAGATATAAATGACGAACTTGGCACTAAGTTCGACTCCGAGGACTACGACAGTATCGGCGGTCTTATACTGGACCAGATTGACCGTATCCCCGAAGACGGCGAAACCGTAACCCTTGAAGACGGCACAACATTAAAAGTTCAGGGATTAAGGATGAACCGTATAGTAAAAGTGTTGGTAACGCTTCCCGAAAGAGAAGAAGAAGGTGAAGCGGAAGAATAATTTTTCCAAAGGAGAATGTAGTAACATGAGTAAGTCAAAAGGCATAGTTGTAATCGTCCTTACAGTCCTCATTACCATTGCAATCGGGTTCATGGACGTGTTTGGATTTGGTGCCAACAAAGCAGGAAGCGCTTCTGAAATCAAGCTTGGTCTTGATCTTGCCGGCGGTGTTTCCATTACGTATCAGGTTGTGGGCGATGAGAATCCTTCCGATCAGGATATGGATGATACTGTATCAAAGCTGGAACAGCGTGTTTACACATACAGTACAGAAGCAGTAGTTTACAAAGAAGGAAGCAATCGTATCAGCATCGAAATCCCCGGTGTATATGATGCAAACTCCATCCTTCAGGATATCGGACGTCCCGGTACTCTTTATTTCATCGAGCATATGGGTAATGATGGTTTTGAAAACTATTCATACACCGGAACAGGCTGGGTTTTAAACAGATCCATTGATGAAATCAAGGCTGACGGAACAATCGTTTTGGAAGGAACAGAGGTTGCTGATGCCCAGGCAGGTATCGCTAAGGATTCCATGGGTAACTCAGAAGTTGTTGTTTCACTTACAATGACTCCTAACGGTGCCACAGCATTCAGAGATGCTACTTCCAGAGCATACAGCAGAGGACAGGATACAATAGCTATTTATTATGACGGCGGATTCGTAAGTGTTCCTTCTGTTAAAACAGTTATTAATGACGGTGTTGCACAGATTTCAGGTTCCATGGATACAGAAGAAGCAGAGAAGGTTGCTTCTACAATCCGTATCGGTGGCCTTTCACTTGAACTTGAAGAAATGCGTTCAAACGTAGTAGGTGCTTCACTTGGTCAGGACGCTATCAGAACAAGTATCAAGGCCGGTATTGTGGGCTTTGCCATCGTAGTAGTGTTCATGATTGCAGTATATTATTTCCTGGGCTTAACAAGTGCCATTGCCCTTGCATTATACGCAGTTCTTGAAATCATGCTTATTAACGGTTTCGGTATTACACTTACCCTTCCCGGTATTGCAGGTTTCATCCTTTCAATTGGTATGGCAGTAGATGCCAACGTTATTATTTTCGCACGTTTAAGAGAAGAACTTGCAACGGGTAAAACCGTTGAATCGGCCATCAAGGTTGCTTACGAAAAGGCTATGAGCGCCATCCTTGACGGTAACATTACAACACTTATTGCAGCTGCAGTATTGTGGATTATGGGTTCCGGTTCAATCGTAGGATTTGCCCAGACTCTTGCACTTGGTATCGTTTTATCAATGTTTACCGCAGTTGTAATCACAAAGTCTTTATTGAAGGCATTTGTTGCAGTCGGAATCAAGAGTCCAAAGCTTTTCGGCGTAGCAAAGAAGAGAGAGCGTGTAGACTTCCTTTCAAAGAAGGGTATTTTCTTTGCAGTTTCAGGAATTGTTATTGCAGCAGGTCTTGTATGCATGCTTGTATTTAACTCGAAGATCGAAGGCCGTGGCCATTCACTTAACTACTCACTTGAGTTTTTAGGCGGTACACAGACAACAGTTCCTTTCTCAGAAGATTATTCACTTGAAGAAATTGATGACCTTATGATTTCAGATATTGAAGGTATTGTAAACGATTCCAACGTTATTGCCACAAAGGTTCAGGGTTCCAACGAAGTAATCTTTAAGACAATTACCCTTAACGCAGACCAGCGTGAGGCTTTAAGCGATTATTTCGAGACTGAGTTCAGTGTAGACAGAGAAATGATTAAGGCAGAGTCCATAAGTTCCACCATCAGTAAAGAATCCCAGAGAGAGACCATCATCGCAGTAATTGTTGCCTGTGTATGCATGCTTATCTATATCTGGTTCAGATTCAAGGACATCAGATTTGGTGCAGCTTCGGTTCTGGCCCTTACACACGACGTACTTGTTACATTGACATTCTACGCATTGGCTTATGTAGGCGTAGGCTCCACATTTGTAGCATGTATGCTTACCATTGTCGGTTACTCCATTAACGCCACAATCGTTATCTTTGACCGTATCAGAGAAAACCTTGGTGAGGCAGACCGCAAGACCCAACTTAAGGACATCGTTAATGATAGTATTTCCACAACACTTTCAAGAAGTATATTTACTTCGTTAACAACCTTCATTATGGTAGTTGCTCTTTATGTATTCGGCGTAAGCTCCATTAAAGAATTTGCTCTTCCTTTGATGGTAGGTATTATCTGTGGTACATATTCATCCATCTGCCTTGCAGGTGCTATGTGGTTTGTATTCAGAACCAAATTTACTAAGAAAGAAGACTGATATTTATGGAAAAATGGGTAGAAATCAGAAGACCGGCAGACTTTAAGAAAATGGCTTCCGACTATGGCATTTCTCCCATTGTTGCCAGAATATTACGAAACAGAGAACTTACATCACCTTCGGAGATAAATGCATATTTATCTCCGGGGGTTGATGCTTTACATGACCCGATGATGCTTGATGGCATGGATCGGGTTATTTTTGTGCTTAAGGACAAAATCAAAAACGGCTTCCCCATAAGAATAATAGGGGATTATGACGTGGACGGTATCTGTTCCACTTATATTCTTAAGAAGGGGCTTTCTTTCTTTGGAGCAGTTACCGATTATGTCATTCCCCACAGAGTGGAAGACGGGTACGGTATCAATATAAAGCTTATTAAGGACGCCTATGACGGAGGTATCGATACCATTATTACCTGTGATAACGGTATTTCGGCTTCAGAGCAGACTGAGTATGCCAAAAGCCTTGGAATGACCATGGTTATTACCGACCACCATGAGGTACCCTTTGATATTGATGAAAACGGAGAGAAGATTTATAAGATTCCCGATGCGGATGCTTGTGTGGATCCCAAACTTCCGGGCTGTTCATATCCCTTTAGCGGAATATGCGGAGCATATGTGGCTTTCCAGACCATATGCGCCTACGCAAAGGATGCGGGCCTTGAAAGCAGTAATGAATTTTTGAATCTGAAGGCTGAACTTTTAGAGTTTGCAGCGCTTGCCACGGTTTGTGATGTAATGGAGCTTAGAGATGAGAACCGTTCTTTGGTATGCCTGGGCTCTAAAAATATGATGAACAGCAGGAATACCGGAATGCGTGCTCTTATAAACGTTACGGGAATGCAGGACAGGGTTCTTACGCCTTACCATATGGGTTTTGTTATCGGCCCATGTCTTAATGCCAGCGGCCGTCTTGACACCTCTCTAAGAGCGTTGGAACTTTTTATGGAGACAGACCCCGATGAGGCCGTTAAAAAGGCCGAAGCCCTTAAAGCGCTTAATGAAGAAAGAAAGGAAATGACTTTGACGGAAACGGAAAAAGCATTTTCGATAGTTGATAAAATGGCTACCCCGGATAAGGTTTTAGTGATTTATCTTCCGGACTGTCATGAAAGTCTTGCGGGAATTATTGCCGGAAGAGTAAGGGAAAAGTACGTGCGTCCCACCTTTGTAATTACCAAAACGGAAAAGGGCCTAAAAGGCTCCGGAAGAAGCATAGACGCATATGATATGTATGAAGCCCTCACAAAGGTCAAAGAACACCTTTTGAAATTCGGAGGCCATAAACTGGCAGCCGGAATTACCCTTTCAGGGGATTCACCTGAAGAATTCAGAAAGGCTTTAAACGATACCTGTGAGCTTACCGATAAGGATTTTTGCGAGACCGTAAGAATCGATATGGAGCTTCCCTTTGAGTATGCGGACCTTTCTTTGGCAAAAGAGCTTCTTAAACTGGAACCCTTCGGAAACGGAAATGAAAAACCTCTTTTCGCGCTTCGTCATGTGACTATAGTTTCGGGATGCAGAATCGGAAAGAACAAAAATGTCGGTAAATATAAAGTCAGAAATGATTACGGAAGAGTTTATGAGATGATTTACTTCGGAGACCCGGACGCCTTTGAAGATTTTGTGGCCGGAATCTATGATGAGAATACCGCAAAAAGGCTTCACGACAATGAGCCTGTGGAAGTGGTACTGGACATTTGCTATCAGCTGGAAATCAATTCCTTCAGGGGAACGGATTCCGTCCAGATTCAAATGAAACATTACAGATAATCAATCTTATGATAAACTTATTATGAATAAATTTAGGAGGGGAAGATTCTTTGGAACGTTTCGCAAAGGTTATTATTAATATATCCCACGAAGCAGTGGACAGACCTTTTACGTATATTATTCCGGACAGGTTTCTGGATATTTGCGAAGCGGGCACTCAGGTTATTGTTCCTTTCGGCGCAGGAAACTCCCTTCGAAAGGGCATCGTTCTGGAGGTTTGTGAATCCACGGATGTTCCCTTTGAAAAGCTTAAGGAAATTAGCGATATTTCGTCAAAGGACATTACTCTTTCCGATAAGCGTTTAAGGCTTGCCGCCTGGATGAAGCGAAATTACGGTTCTACCATGATAGCGGCTTTGAAAACCGTTCTTCCCGTCAAAATGAAGGTCAAAGAACGGGTGAGAAAGGATATCATAAGAAAAGCTTCTTTGGCTGAAATAAAGAGCTATACGGAAGGTG
The DNA here is from genome assembly GCA_045617745.1 of Lachnospiraceae bacterium. Classification (GTDB taxonomy): domain Bacteria; phylum Bacillota; class Clostridia; order Lachnospirales; family Lachnospiraceae; genus UBA1258. The sequence goes on from JAZLJG010000040.1 coordinate 41,883, forward strand.
TTTCAAAGCGTAATGTGGCTCAGCTAAGGCTTTTGAACGCACTTTTGGAAGAGGAGAGAATTCCAAAGGACATATTGGACGATAAGCTCCACATAAGCCCCGCTGTTTATAAAAAGCTTACCGAAGAAGGCATTATTGAGACGGAAGAGCACGTAATCAGAAAGCCTTTGTTTAAAGCAGAGGTTTCAAGAGATTCACACCTTGATTTAAGTGATGAGCAAAGCCTTGCGGTTAGCTCAATTTGTGAGGATTTTAAAAACGGTATTCATAAAACCTATCTTATCCACGGTATTACCGGAAGCGGTAAGACAGAGGTTTATATGCAGATAATCGATGAGGTGGTTAAAGCCGGAAGACAGGCCATTGTGCTTATTCCGGAAATAGCACTTACATATCAGACACTTATGCGTTTTTATAAACGCTTCGGTGAGAGAGTTGCCATTATGAATTCAACTCTTTCACAGGGTGAGAAGTATGATCTTTTTCAAAGAGCCGAGGAAGGGTTAATAGACATTGTTATCGGCCCCAGATCTGCTCTTTTTACGCCCTTTAATAATTTAGGCTTAATAGTTATAGACGAAGAGCATGAGGGCACCTACAAAAGCGAAACAATGCCCAAATATCATGCCAGGGAAACAGCCATAGAAGTTGCGAGAATGAGTGACGCAAGTGTCATTCTCGGCTCTGCCACTCCTTCCGTGGAATCATATTACAAAGCTTCCACCGGTGAATACAAGTTATTCACCCTTTCAAAGAGACTTACCGGAAACCAGCTTCCAAACGTGGTGGTTTCCGACCTTAGAAAAGAATTACGGGAAGGAAACAAAAGCATTTTCTCCAGGGAGCTTCAGTCCCTTATAGAGGACAGACTCCGGAAAAAAGAACAGATAATGCTTTTTTTGAACAGAAGAGGAGTTGCGGGCTTCGTTTCTTGCAGAGCCTGCGGCTTTGTAGTAAAATGTCCCCATTGTGATGTTTCCCTTTCACTTCATAAAAATGGAAACATGGTATGCCATTACTGCGGGTATACGCAGAATTCCTATAAAACCTGTCCACAGTGCGGCTCAAAATATATAGCAGGCTTCAGAGCCGGTACAGAGCAGGTGGAAGAATCCGTAAAGATGATGTACCCCGGTGTAAGAACCCTTAGAATGGATGCTGACACTACCAAAAAGAAGGAAAGCTACGAAGAAATACTTTCAAGATTTCTTGACGGGGAAGCGGACGTTTTAATCGGAACCCAGATGATAGTTAAGGGGCATGATTTCAAAAACGTAACTCTTGTGGGCATTCTGGCCGCCGATATGTCTCTTTTTGCGGCAGATTACAAAGCTCCGGAGAAAACATTTGACCTTTTAACCCAGGCCGCCGGCAGGGCGGGAAGAGGCGAGAAACCCGGTGATGTTGTTATTCAGACATACCAGCCCGAGCACTACGCAATACAATACTCGGTAACACAGGATTACAAAGGCTTTTTTGAGGAAGAAATAGGTTACAGGGATCTGATGGATTATCCTCCCGTGGCACATATGCTTTCCGTTCTTGTGACCGGTGAGTCGGAGGATGGCTGTAAAAAACTTTCCGAGGCGCTTACTAAGAAGGTAAGGGAAAAGTTCGATATTCTGGTGATAGGCCCTGCGCCTGCATCCATATCGAAGATTAACGATGTATACAGACAGGTCTTTTACATGAAATCCAAATCATATGAAAGTCTTGTTGAAATAAAGGATTACCTTGAAATGCTTTTATCCGAAAGGACAGGCTTTAAAGAAAATGTATTTTTTGATTTTAATCCGCAGAATGCGGTTTAGTTTGGAGGTTATGAGTTATGGCACTTAGAACAATTCGTGAAATGGGAGACGAGGTATTAAACAAGGTATGTAAAGAAGTTACCGAGATGACTCCCCGTACTAAATTTCTTATCGATGATATGATAGAGACCATGTATGCTGCTGACGGTGTAGGCCTTGCAGCTAACCAGGTTGGTGTTTTAAAAAGAATAGTTGTTATCGATACTACCGGAGAAGACCTTCATGTACTTATTAACCCTGAAATACTTGAGACAAGCGGAGAGCAGGAAGGGTATGAAGGCTGTTTAAGCGTTCCCGGAAAAAGCGGAATGGTAAAGCGCCCTAACTATGTTAAGGTTAAAGCACTTAACGAACACATGGAACCTTATGTTTTGGAAGGCGAAGAGCTTCTTGCAAGAGCCATTGTTCATGAATGCGAACACCTTGACGGCCATCTCTATGTGGAGAAGGTTCAGGGAGGACTTGTCGATAACACACTGCTTCAGAGCCAAGAGGAAGATTAATGAAGATTGTATTTATGGGAACGCCGGATTTTGCGGCATCCATTTTGAAAGCTTTATATGAAGAAGGACACGAAATAGCCGCAGTATATACCCAGCCCGACAAACCCAAGGGAAGAAGCGGAGCCCTTGTAGCTTCACCGGTAAAAGAATATGCGGTAGCCAAGGGATTACCCGTATATCAGCCCGACAAAATAAAAAGACCTGAGAACGTTGAAATCCTTTCGAAGATTCCTGCGGATGTGTTTGTGGTAGCTGCTTTCGGGCAGATACTTTCCCAGGAAATCCTTGATATGCCCAGGTACGGCTGCATAAACGTTCACGGTTCGCTTTTACCTAAATACAGAGGTGCAGCTCCCATCCAGAGAGCCATCGCCGAGGGCGAGACGGAAACCGGTGTTACCATTATGCAGATGGATAAGGGTATTGATACCGGAGATATGTTTTCAAAGGTTTCTTTTCAGATAGAAGATACGGACACTGAAGAATCCGTATATCTTAAAATGGCTGAGTATGGCTCCAAAGAAATCATTAAGGTTCTTAAGGATGTGGAAGCCGGAACAGCGGTTAAAACGCCTCAGGACAACACTCTTGCGACCTATGCCTCCATGCTTTCCAAAGAAGAAGGACTGATTGACTTTAAGAAGTCCGCAAAAAGCATAGACTGCATGATAAGAGGTTTTCAGAGCTGGCCCACCGCCTATACAATGTATGACGGAAAGATGCTTAAAATATACACAGCAAAGCCTGCAGACAGTATCGAAAACATGGATACAACGGACCATGAGCCCGGAGCGCTTATAGTCCTTAAGAAAAATATATATGTTGCCACAGGCGACGGACTTTTGGAACTTCTTGAGGTCCAACTTGAGGGCAAGAAGAGAATGAATGCCATGGATTTTGCCAGAGGCCTTCATCTTTCCAACGGAGATTTTTTGGGAGCATGAGTACTAATACCCGAGAGATAATTGCAAATACTTTGTTTTTACTGGAAACAGAGGACAAAAAAAGCCACCTTCTTTTGAGAGAGGTTCTGGAGAAATACGATTTCCTTGATTCAAGAGACAAGGCTTTCATAAAAAGAGTTACCGAAGGTACGATTTCAAGACAGATTACCCTTGATTATATCCTTAACGGTTTCTCCAAAAAGCCTATGGAAAAGTGTAAGCCCATGGTAAGGGTTATCTTAAGAATGAGTGCTTACCAGATTCTTTTTATGGACAAGGTTCCGGACAATGCGGCCTGTGATGAGGCTGTAAAGCTTGTCAAAAAGCTTTCTTTTGACACTTTCGGACCCTTTGTAAACGGTATTTTAAGAAGTGTTTGTAAGGCTAAAGATACATTATTAAACTTTGACAATATAGAAGACAGGGCTCGGAGATTAAGCGTGAAATATTCGGTTCCCGAATGGATAGTAAAAATGTTCATTAAGGAGCAGAAGGATGCGGAAGGCCTGCTTGAGGCCATGACCGAAATCAGGGAAACCTGCGTCAGATTTGTTAAAACGGATAAAAAGGCTGAATATCTTGAAAAGTGGAAAACCATGGGTATTTCCTTTGAAGAAAGCAGATATATTGAAGATGCTTATCTTCTTAAGGATTTTGAAGGAATAGAAGCGGTTCCGGGATTTTGTGACGGGGTGCTTCTTGTGCAGGATGAAAGTTCCATGCTTGCTTCAAAAGCCTCGGGAGTGTCAAATGGCTCAGATTTCACCGTTATAGATGTGTGCGCCGCACCCGGCGGAAAGACATGCTTTGTGGCTTCTTTGATGGAAAATGGAAAGGTCTACAGCTGCGATGTAAGCGATTTAAAGGTGTCCCTTATTGAGGAGAACGTTGAAAGATTAAAACTTGACAATGTAACTCCCATGGTTTGGGATGCAACGGTTTTTAATGAAGAATTTGAAGAAAAAGCCGATATAGTAATTGCGGATGTTCCATGCTCCGGCCTTGGAGTAATGGCACGTAAAAGTGATATTAAATACAATGTTACTAATGAATCCATGAAGGACATCTGCGACCTGCAGAAGAAAATAATAGAAAACGTGTCCCGCTATGTTAGGCCCGGCGGAGTACTTATATATTCAACCTGTACCATTCATAAGGCGGAAAATGAGAAGATGGTTAAGTACATTCTGGAGAACCTTCCCTTCGAAGGCGATTCCCTTAAGCCTTATGTACCAGAACTTTTTGAAGTTGAAAGATTCTGCGATTATGCGGTTCAGATGCTTCCGAATGTGGACAAAACAGACGGATTTTTTGTATCAAGGTTTGTAAGAAAGTAGCATATGGAAAAACTGGATATCAAATCCTTTGACTTAGGAGAACTTGAAAATTTAATAACTAAATCCGGACTTCCCAAATTCAGGGCAAAACAGATTTACGACTGGATCCACAAGAAACTTGTGGATTCTTTTGATGAAATGACAAATCTTTCAACCGATATGCGGGCTAAGCTTTCCGAAGATTTTTACATAGCAAAATGCGAGCCCGAAAGGGTTCAGACTTCAAAGCTTGATGGTACTCAAAAGTACTTATTTAAGCTTATGGACGGAAATTACGTGGAAAGCGTTCTTATGAAATATCATCACGGAAATTCCGTCTGCATTTCTTCACAGGTAGGCTGCCGCATGGGCTGCAGGTTCTGTGCGTCCACTCTGGATGGCCTTACCAGGTGTCTTACACCTTCGGAAATGCTTGAACAGATTTATCGTATTCAGGCCCTTACCGGTGAACGGGTTTCCAACGTTGTGGTTATGGGAACAGGCGAACCGATGGATAACTACGACAATCTTTTGAAATTTATAAGGCTTCTTACGGATGAAAACGGTTTAAATATAAGTCAGAGAAACATTACCGTATCAACCTGCGGCATAGTGGAAAACATGAAAAGGCTTGCTGATGAAAAGTTGCAGATTACCCTTGCGCTTTCTTTGCACTCGGTTACGGATGAGAAACGTCGTGAACTGATGCCTATAGCCAATAAATACACTATCGAAGAACTTATGCAGGCCTGTGAATACTACTTTGAAAAGACAGGAAGACGTATTACCTTTGAATATTCCCTTGTAAGGGGAGTAAACGATACAGCTGAGGATGCAGAGGGACTTATAAAGCTTGCAGGCCGTGTGGGAGCCCATGTAAACCTTATTCCGGTTAACCCCATAAAGGAGCGGGATTACAAAGAAACAGCCCGTCCCGAGGTGGAGGCGTTCAAAGACAGACTTGAAAAAAGACGAATAAATGTTACTATTAGAAGGGAAATGGGCCGTGATATTGATGGGGCCTGTGGACAGTTACGTAAGAAAGTAATGGATGGAAAATTGGAGGACAGGGGTGCTTAAAACATTTTCCTTAACCGATGTGGGGAAAAAACGAACATCGAACCAGGACTTCGTATTCACTACCGAAGAGCCTGTGGGTAATCTTCCCAATCTTTTTGCGCTTGCAGACGGAATGGGCGGATATAACGGTGGAGAGTTTGCTTCCTCTGAAACGGTCGGTGCTATCAGAAAGTACATAGAGTCTTCCATGGATACCACTCCCAGAAAACTCTTTGACGAGGCCATACATGCGGCCAACAAATTAATCAGAAAAGAAGCCAGGAAAAATCCTGAATTTGATAAAATGGGTACCACAATAGTGCTTGCTTCGGTTATCGGAGACTGTTTGCAGGTTGCGAATGTGGGTGATTCCAGGCTTTATGTTATAGGAGAAGACATAAGGCAGGTTACGGTAGACCATTCTTACGTTGAGGAAATGATCAAGGTGGGAAGCTTGAGCCGTGAAAGTGCAAAGTCCCATCCTCAGAAGAATATAATAACCCGCGCTGTAGGAGCAGCCGACGACATATCACCGGATTTCTTTACGATTAAGCTAAAGAAGGATGAATATGTTCTTATGTGTTCCGACGGACTTACCAATATGATTGAGGACGAAGAAATACTCATGATAATAAAAGGTGAGCGTGACGTGGCGGGAATGGCTGAAAAGCTTATTGAAACTGCCAACAATAATGGCGGTAAGGACAATATATCCGTTATTATTATCAAGCAGTGTTAGTATACTGCTCGAATCCTTTAAGGAAGAGAATTTATGGTAAAAATCGGGATGATGATAGGCGACCGTTACGAGGTTCTTGAGAAAATCGGAACCGGCGGTATGTCTGATGTATACAAGTCAAAAGATCATAAACTGAACAGATTTGTGGCCGTTAAGGTTTTAAAGTCTGAGTTTTCGGAAAACGCGAACTTTGTTTCAAAGTTTACCATCGAAGCCCAGGCTGCTGCGGGACTTATGCATCCTAACATTGTAAATGTTTATGATGTAGGTGAAGAAAACGGTATCAATTATATCGTAATGGAACTTGTAGAGGGTATTACCCTTAAAAAGTACATTGAAAGAAAGGCAAGACTTTCGGTTAAAGAAGCCGTAACCATAGCAATTCAGATTGGTATGGGTATTGAGGCGGCTCACAATAATCACATAATCCACAGGGATATTAAGCCCCAGAACGTTATCATTTCCAAAGAAGGAAAGGTTAAGGTTACAGATTTTGGTATTGCCAAAGCTGCCACCAGTAACACCATTACCTCAAACGTTATGGGTTCTGTTCATTATACTTCTCCTGAGCAGGCAAGAGGCGGTTTTTCGGACGAGAAGAGCGATATCTATTCTTTGGGTATTACGTTATTTGAAATGCTTACCGGCCGTGTGCCTTTTAACGGTGAGACTACCGTTGCCATAGCCATTAAGCAGATTCAGGAGGAAATGCCTTCTCCCAGAGAATTTGTGGATGATATTCCCGTAAGTGTTGAGCAGATAGTTTTGAAGTGTACCCAGAAGAGTCCTGACAGAAGATATCAGACAATGGGTGCATTAATAGATGACCTGAAGAAGAGCTTTATTAACCCTGACGAAGACTTTGTAATGCTTAACAAAGTCGATGAAATGGGTGAAACACGAACTCTTTCAGACGGGGAGATGGAAAGCCTTAAGAATAATATTAAGGCAGGTCATGATTTTACGGATGAGCTTCCGAAGATTAATCCTAATGCAGAGAAAAATGATTCGGATCTGGATAAAAGGCTCGACAAGGTTAATATGATTCTTGCCATTGTGGTAGGCTGTGTTTTCCTTTTTGCCATTGTCTTTGGACTTTGCAAGCTTCTTGGGGCCTGGAAGAATTCCAAAGAAAATCCGGGTATTACGCCTACTTCCGTAAGCGTTGAAAAACCCCAGCAGATAGTAATGCCTAAGGTTACCGAGATGAGCTATGAAAAGGCCCAATTGGTTTTAGAGCAGAATAACCTGGGCTGTAAGATTGTCTACAGAGAGTCAGAGACGGAAAAGGAAGGAACAGTTCTTTCTTCCAGTATCAAAGAAGGACTTAAAGTGGATGTGGGAACGGAAATAGTTATTTACGTAAGTTCGGGTCCCACAAGTGTTCTTGTTCCCGAAGTGGTGGGCAAGCACTATGTAGAAGCCAACAGCGATCTTTTGGCGGCTAATTTTAAAATTGAAGTTTTACAGGAATATTCGGCAGATGTTGCTGAGGGCATGGTTATTTCCCAGTCTCCCGAGGGAGGGGAGAAGGCTCCGGCTGAATCGACTGTCACTATTACCATAAGCAAGGGCGCGGCAGAGGACCTTGTGGCAGTTCCAAACCTTATTGGCAAATGGTATGACGATGCAGTGCTTGAACTTAGAGAAAAGGGTTTCGTTGACAGCCCTGCAGCTTCGGTATACGATTCTGTTTTCCCTGAAGGCGTAGTATGCTTCCAAAACATTAAGGAAGGCGAAATGTTACCTAAGGGAAGTATAGTGGTTATTCAGGTTAGTAAAGGACCCGAGCCCCAGGCTGCGGTTTTATACAGATATAATGCCAGCATCAATGCACCTTCAACAGCAGAGGACCCTGATTTTGAAAGCGGAACAAGGGTTAAGATTGTGATTACCGGACTTGACGGAAAGGAACTGTATTCTGCAGAAACAACTTCCTTCCCCACACCCGTAAATCTTTGGAATATAAGCGGCTGTAACGGTGGTGTCATTACTTTGGAATATGAAGTGGATATTCCTGCAGTAATGGGAACGGATATTTCCGGAAATGAAGTGGAGGAAACTCCCGCCACAAAGGAAACCCGTACCATTAAGCGTGAAATCAATTTTGAACTTCAGCAATAGCATAGGAAAGGCAGTAAATGCAGGGTAAGATAATTAAAGGAATTGCCGGATTTTACTATGTGAATACAGATGATAACAGAACCTTTGAGTGTAAGGCCAAAGGTTCTTTTCGTAACGATAAAATGAAACCCCTTGTGGGCGACGACGTTGAAATAGATATTATTGACGAAGAAAAGCTTCTTGGCAATGTGGTTTCGATTCTTCCCAGAAAAAGTGAAATGATTCGGCCTGCCTGCGCAAATGTGGATCAGGCGCTTGTTATTTTTGCCATAAAAAGTCCGGATCCCAATTTTAATCTTTTAGACAGGTTCTTAATATATATGGAGAGCGAAGAGGTTCCCTGTATCATTGTGTTTAATAAGGACGACCTTGGCAAAGAAGGGGAGGCGGAAGCGATACGCGAAGCGTATGTAAACGCCGGCTATCCTCTGTTGTTTGTAAGCGCCAGAGAGAATGCGGGCTTGGAAGCCCTAAGGGATATTCTTGAAGGAAAGACCACTGTTGTGGCAGGCCCCAGCGGAGTCGGTAAATCTTCCCTTATTAATCTTTTATGCGATGATGAGCACATGGAAACAGGCTCCATAAGCGTAAAAACCGAGAGAGGAAAGCATACCACAAGACATGCCGAGCTTCTTCCGGTAAATCCCGGAACATATATTATGGATACTCCCGGATTTACATCCCTTGATGTGTTCGGAGCCACAAAGGATAATCTTAAGTATTTTTATTATGAATTTGAAGATTACAATGATGAGTGCAGATTTGCTGACTGTAAGCATATTAACGAACCGGATTGTGGAGTGAAGAAAGCACTTTCCCCCGTCCCCAATGGCACTATTTAAAGAGATCATCGATTTTGGAAAAGGTATCTAAAGTCTTTTCCCTGCCGTAAATAAGGTCTCCTATTGCAGATGCTTTGTTGAAGGTCTGTTGCCATGCTTCAACGTTTCCGTTCTTTTTCTGACTTATGGAATAAACGTACAAAAGTTCAGGAAGGTTTTCCATGGATTTATAGGTGCTGAGTATATGTATGCCCTTTTCGACGGGAGGAAGAAGTTCTTCCAACCTTTCGGGAAAGGCTCTTATGTAGGATAGGAGAATGTGTCCTATAAGCATTAATGAGTGATGGGAGTCCTCGAAAATTGAGTAGGTGCTCCGATTAAAATATGCGGTGATGTACTTTAAAAGCAAGGTGTAAAAAAGAATGCTTTCTTCGTCTTTGCCACATTTTCTGTAAAGGGAAGCAGACAAAAGCAATATGTTCAGCTCCACATTTGTAAGCTCCAGAAGTTCTTCGGCCTCAAGATTTTTAATGTCAGGAAGAACTGTGAGGGCTTTTTCTATTTCCTGCAGGGCAGATGCAGTATCGGAATTCACAGCATTTTCATAAACTGCCTTTGCGTAGGAAAGAACCAAAAACGGCTCTCCATCAAAGAAGTCCTTTTCTGAGGATAATTCTTCAATAAGTGGTTTCAGATTATGAATCTGTCCCGGAGAAAGAAACTCGTTAAGCTGTTCAATCTTTTGGTGGGTTTCCAACGATTTGTGCCTTAGCGAAGAGAAGTAATAACGGTAAATATTGACGCACAAACGCTCTGAAAACAGATTCACTATTTCCAAAGAAGGCATGCATATTCCGTTCTCTATTTTGTTAAGATATCTTGATGAACAGATACCTTCACTTAACTGGGCCTGGGTCAGCCCCTTTTCTTTTCGCAAATGTTTAATAATTATTCCTACGTTAATATTAGCCATGTTTTTTTTGCCTTAAAATCGGAACTATTGTTCAATTGACGGTTTCATTTATACATTATAACATTTTCTTACAGAGGAGGTCGAGAATATGAAAAAAGTCATTATTTTGTTACTGGTTCTGGTATTAGCTTTCTCTTTAAATCTTGATGCTTATGCATCGGGTGAAGAAGATGTCTGGTGGGGAGAATGTGTAAGGCTTACCGGAATCGAGCCCGAACCCGGTGAAGTAATGTAGACAGTCTGTTCGCTTTTAAGCGTTTTACGACTTAACAAGGGGATTTGAATAATAAGAAAGAAAAAAGCAGGTACGTGTGTACCTGTTTTTTTCTTGTGGATAATAAACAAAAACAACAAAAGTGTTGCTTTGAGTTTGCAAATACTTGGATATAGTAAACACAATGCTCGTTAACTGCCTGTTATTTGCCATGTTGCAATATAAGAATATATTAACGACAGGAGGGTATACATGAAGAAAAAATTACTTATTAAAGTTTTGAGCATTGCTCTTTCACTGGTATTTGCTGTGGGAACAGTATGTGCATCTGCCAGTGCTTATACGGTAAAGTCCGGGGATACGCTTGGAAAGATAGCGAAAGAATTCGGAATAACCGTTGATGAACTTTGCAGACTTAATAATATTTCTGATGCAAACTACATTTATGTGGGTCAGGAACTGATTACAGGAAGCGAAGGAAGTGCCGGAAACGGATACGAAAGAGTTGCTTTGACCGACGCTGACAAGGCTTTGCTAAGTTCACTTTTTGATGCTGAATGGTATGCAAAAAAGAATCCCGATGTGGTAGCTGCTATGGGCGATACAGAGGAGGCTATGTTTGAACATTTCCTTTCCCACGGTCTTTGGGAAGGAAGACAGATTAATGAAAACTTTGATGTAAATGCATACGGAAGTGCTTATCCGGATTTGCAGGAAGCCTTTAAGGACCTGACTCCCGCAGAGAGGGTTCTTGCGCTTACAGAACACTATGTAAATTACGGTGAAGGTGAGGGAAGAGAAATAACAACCATTCCCGAAGCTTTGGCGGCAGGAATTGAGGTTCATTATCAGGGCTCTTACGCTACGGAAGAACCGGGTAAGGAATTGCAGCATCTTATGGCTTCGAAACCGGCAGCATCTGCACCGGTATATACTACGTTTGAGGAATATTCAAAAGCACTTTTAACAAAACTTTTCAATGCTGAGATGGGCTTTTTCGACAGACATCCGGAACTTATTGGTAACCAGGATATTCAGGACTTTATAGATGCCGGTAAAACTATCGAACCCTATTCGGAGGAATGGGTTGGTTGGATTATGCAAGCTTTGGAAAGTGTAGCCTATATTATTTACGAGTATGGTGGAGAAAATGAAGACGCTTTGTTTGATGAATTAGATGGGTTACTTAATGAGGATGACTTTTCGATAGCGGGAGATCTTGTATTGTTTGTTTTGAATCAGATTATTCCTGCTGCAGTAGGTAAAGCTTCTTATACACAGTATTCGGATATAAATAACCTTATTTCCAAGATGCAGGATTACACGATGCTTGTAAAGAGCTATTATGATGAACTTGCACCCTCGGGAATCGAATTCCTGAACCATTATTGGTATTGTGAAAACACAGAAAAGTGCGCAGAGTGGTATGCGGAAGATTTGGAAGCTTGGGGAAGGGGCGAAAAATGGTTTAAACCGGATGCAAGTTGTTACAAAGTAGCAGCGACGACCGGAAATACGGATGATTTGTATGATGCACTGGACCAGCAGATATGTTATGGCAATCCGGTGGAATATTTGCTTTACCTTATAGAAGAGGAAGAAGTATTAGGCGATAATGCCATGCTTGTTATTAGTCTGGGTATTAATATGGCTATGGATGATATAGATGAGATGCTCTATGATATGTTCCCCAGCTATTGATAAGATGAACAGTTAAGAACGGCGGGTGCTTTTGATGGCACCCGCCTTATTTTATGTATCAGGCTTTCTTTTTGTTTATAAAGATAATAAACACCAGTGAGCTTATTAAAAGCATATAGGGATACAAAAGGAACGGAAGAATCTGGAATGCACCCACATCTGAACCAAGGTTTGCAGCAGCGGCAATTGCTACTAACATCTGTGCACCGTAGGGGATGATTCCCACAAGAAGTCCCATACCAAGCTGGCCGCCTTTGTTTCCTTTGAATACTTTTCTTATGAAGTATAAAAGGGCATCGAATCCGCCGTGTTCCCTTACAAGGGCGCAGAGAGCAGATACAAGAATGGCAACCATAGTGGTCTCGAACATTCCGGCTGCACCGGAGCCCATGTTGGCAAGAAGGTCGGTGGCAGCTGTTGCACCGGATATAAGCATTATTAAGCTTCCGGAAACAATACCGATTAAAAGAACCACAAATACATTTATTCCTGCAATTCCGCCTATAAGTACCAGAATGTAAGGAAAAATCTGAAGAAGACACCGCCCATTGCAGTGGATACAAAGCAGCTTATCAAAAACAGAACTGCCACTGTTCATGCTATAACCTCACTTTTTTATATAAAAATTCAATACCTTTATCGTTATAGCATATCGTAAGGGCTGTAAAAGTGGTATAATAAGAAAGCTTATTGAGCAAAAGAACGGAGTGATTTGATGAGGAAATTATTAGCGGTTATTTTGTCTGCTTCTCTGGTTTTCAGCCTTACAGGGTGCGCTTTGGAATCAAAGCCTGTATCCATTCGGGAAGAAGTGGTTAATGAGTCCGAAACATCTGCAGAAGAAACAAAGACAGAAACAGATGACGACATAAGCAATGAAGCAAAGGAAGAAAAAATAGTGGAAAAAGAAGAAGTAACCCTTGAAACTGCGGAAGTTATTAAGGTTTCTGTTAAACCCAGAGAGCTTCCCGAAAGTGAAGCACTTGAGTTTGTAAAGGCTATGGGGGCCGGTTTTAACCTTGGTAACACTTTCGATTCCACAAGCGGAGCCGATAACAGGGACAAGCTTTCTTACGAAACAGCCTGGGGAAATCCCAAAACCACAAAGGAAAACATTCAGGGCCTGAAGGCCGCTGGTTTTCAGACCATAAGAATTCCCGTTTCGTGGCACAACCATGTGGACGATAATTTCAACATTGATGTTGAGTGGATGGACAGAGTGGAAGAGGTTGTAAAGTGGGCCCTTGACGAAGGTATGTACGTTATCCTGAACATTCACCACGATAATGAAGTAAATTACATGTACCCTTCATATGAACACCTGGATAATTCACTTAAGTATGTTACCGCAATCTGGAATCAGGTCGCAGAGCGTTTCGGAAACTACGATGAGCATCTTGTTTTCGAATCCTTGAATGAGCCAAGACTTAAGGATACTCCTTATGAATGGTATGTAGAACTCAATTCCCCCGAAGGGAAGGAAGCAATTGACTGCGTCAACAAATTGAATCAGGCTGCTGTGGATGCCATAAGAAATACCCCCGGTGAATACAACAAAAAGCGTTATATTACGGTTCCCGGATATTGTGCATCTCCTGATTTTTTGGTTCCGGGTTATTTTGTTATTCCGGATGATTCTATGGCGGAAGGCGAAAATAAAATACTTATTACGGTTCATGCATACAGACCTTACGGATTTGCCCTCTCCAGTAACAAAGAAGAGATTACCGACAAATTCAATCTTGTTACATCCGGAAGCGAGCTCAACGGTATGTTTATGAAGCTGTACCTTGACTATATACAGAATGGTACAGGAGTCATCATAGATGAATTCGGAGCCGTAAACAGAAACGGTAATACACAGGCGAGAGCGAACTTTGCAGCTTATTATACGGCAAACGCAAGAGGCTACGGAATCTCGGTTTGCTGGTGGGATAACGGGGCATTTTCGGGGTCGGGAGAACTTTTCGGAATTTACAGGCGTTCCACCGACAAAGTGGAATATCCTGAGATAGTTAAACAAATAGTTTATTATGGGAATAATTGATTATGAGCACAAGAACAATTTTTGAAATAATCGGATACGTGGGAACAGCACTTGTACTGGTTTCTTTTCTCATGTCATCCGTGTATAAGTTAAGAGTTATAAATACCATAGGTTCACTGGTTTCGATAGTGTACGGTATTTTGGTTAAGGTATATCCTACGGTGGTTTTGAATGTCTGCCTGGCAGCCATTAATATTTTCTACCTTGTAAGATATATGAACGATAAGAATGAAAAACTGTATTCATCTGTACAGACTGACGCAGGAGATTCCCTTGTAAAATTCTTCATAACAAAATATGCCGAGGAAATAAAAAAATATTTCCCCAGCTTTGATTTTTCAAAGTGTGAAGCAAATGCGGCAAGGCTTATTTTCTGCGAAGATTCCTTTGCGGGAATTCTTCTTGGGAAGGTTTCAGAGGATAATGCCATGGATGTTCTTCTTGATTTTACGACTCCTGCGTACAGAGACTTTTCCGTGGGTAAATTCCTTTACAGGGAAATAGAAAAGAGCAATATTTCAAAGTGCCGTTTTGCGGCAGATATTCCGCAAAGCTATGTTTACTTAAGAAAAGTAGGCTATAAGCGTAACGGCGAGGTAATGGAACTGGATTTGAAGAAGATTTAGGGGGAAGAACTCTTGAAAGGCTTTTTGAGAGGGCTGTTGCTTTCTTTGGCAATAATTTCGGGCGGCCTTTTAAATGGCACGACCTGTCACGCACAGAGTGAATTTTATCCGGTTTTAAGCAAAATACAGCTTCCCGACGGGGGATTTAACTGTAACGGTGACTATCGTGGCATTAAAGTTATGATGGTCAATAAAGCACTTTTGAATTCGAATTCCACCATCTGGTCGGATAGGTCCAAAGAAGCAGTTAAAGAATATCAAATTGATAATAGCCTTGTCATTTCCGGAGAAGCGGACATTGATACCTGGGTTTCTTTAGGTTATGGCGAAGAGGAATGGCGGGAACTTGGGGTTTATACCCCCGATATTTACACGACTCCTTTTTCGGGAAGGGAAGAGATAATAGAGGCGGTGATGAAAACGGCCGGCTCATATTGCGATTGCGGTACCTCTTATCTGGAGGGCGCTGCAGGTCCTCCCGGAACATACGCAGACGGAGTGGGGTTTTTACTGGAATGCCTGTACAGCGCCGGTATATGTCCCGATTTTAGTTCCTATGACCTTGTTCTTTCGGATTGTCAGGAAGGGTTTTGCGGGCTTGATGAGGATGTGAAACTCTTTTCGGAAGGTTCTTTTGACAACCTTTCAAGGGGCGATGTTATATTTTTTGAGGACTTTTCCCTGGGAATATACGATAAAGATTCTATGATGTATTACATGTCTTTAGATGAGGCAGTTTACACAGAAGTGTCGGAGGGCGGAAAGATTTCAAGGGTAAAGAGACTTTTCGACGGGTACGAAGCGCCCGGGAAGGCTGAAAATGTTCTGACGGGAAAAAACATTCCTTTATGCGGGGATTCCTTAATAACTTATGACGTAATCGGTGAAAAGGTTACCCCTTCGGTCGGTGAAGTATGTGTTCTTTTGAAAACAACCGGTGAAGTTTTGGATGTAAGCAGTGTTCAGACATATGAGATTGCTTCCGGCCGGTATATACTTTTTGCTGACGGTGAAAAGGCTGAGTGGGTTAAGAATAATATTCATGTCGGAGACTGTGTTTTGGTGTCGAAAAATTTCGAGGTAACAGTCAAAAAACCTGTCAGTGAGATAAAAACGGATACAGAGATTTCAGAAGTACATGACAGTACGATATCACAAGGAGAAAATGAGACGGAGACTCCCGGACCCTTAAGACGTTTTTTTGAAAAAATAATCAATTTCTTTCGGAGGAAATGATGGAATCCACATTGGTAAGAACCTGGTCCGAAATAGACCTGGATGTTTTGGCATCGAACTTAAATAAGCTGAAAAACAGAATAGGTGAAAAGGTAAAGTTTTTAGGCGTTGTAAAGGCTGATGGCTACGGCCATGGAGCTATTATGGTGGCAAAGACCCTGGAGGAAGCCGGAGCGGACTATCTTGCCGTAAGCAGCATGGATGAGGCAATGGAGCTTCGGGTTAACGGCATCAAGATGCCGGTTATCATTCTGGGACATACGCCAAAAGAACAGGTCGAGAGACTTATAGAGTTTGATATTACCCAGACAGTAACCTGCCTTGCAAAGGCTTTGGAATATTCCGAGGAAGCAGTTAAATTGGGAAAAACATTAAAAATACACATAAAGATTGATACCGGAATGTCCAGACTGGGATATCTTTGCGACGGTGATTTCTTTGAAACGGGTGTAGACGGCATCAGTGAAGCCATTAATCTTCCCGGGCTCGATGCGGAAGGTGTTTTTACACACTTTGCGGTTTCCGATGAAGAAGGAGAACAGAATACGCAATATACAAAGCATCAGTTTAAACTTTTTACGGATGTGATTGATGCGGTTGAGAAAAAGACGGGAAAGAAATTCAGGATTAAGCATTGTGCCAATACGGGCGCTGTTGCGAAGTATCCGGAAACATATCTTGATATGGTTCGTCCGGGTCTTTTGCTTTACGGTTACGGTGAGTATGCTAAAGCACTTGGCCTTGAGCCTGTTATGACATTGAAAACTGTTGTAAGTACTGTTAAAGTATATCCGGCGGGAACAAAAATCAGTTACGGCGGTATATTTGAAACTGACAAGACCACAAGAGTGGGTGTTATTCCTTACGGATATGCGGACGGCTTTTTCAGAAGCCTTTCAAACAAATGCGAACTGTATACTGATGCGGGTATGGCAAGACAGCTTGGGAAAATTTGCATGGATATGAGCATGATTGATCTTTCGGACAAGCCTTCTGTTGATGTGGGCTCCGAAATAGAGATATTCGGTAAGAATAATCCTATCGAAAAACTTGCTTCAATAGCAGGTACCATTCCTTATGAGCTTACTTGTGCTGTAAGTAAGCGGGTTCCGAGAAGATACATTAAAAACGGGGAAGTTATCGGAAAAGAACTTTTATTAAGGATGTAAACAATTATGGCAAAAAGTAAAAAGAAAAACGGTTGGAAAAGAGCATTTTTTGTTCTTTTGATTTTGGTGGTCCTTTTCTTTGTATGGGCTTTGTGGGATGATAGTGAAGATGCAGTTTCGGTGGACCATAAAACCGGAGAACAGACGGTAAATCTTGAGAAGATTACCGTTGATAATGTTATAAGAACAGAGAAAAGTGAGATCAAGGGAAACGGCGAAGATACTGTTACTGTACTTATGTATGTTAACGGCTCCGATCTTGAAACCTTATCGGGAGAGGCAACGGAAGACCTTTCCGAAATTATTGCGGCAGGTACTTCTTCTAAGGTCAATTTTCTGGTGCAGACTATGAATACCAAAAAGTGGGAGAGCAAGCTTGGCATTTCCTCCAAAAGGACCCAGCGTTATAAGGTTTCGGACGGTGGTCTTACGCTTCTTGACGATAATCTTGGCCAGTTAAACTGTGCTTCCAAGGATACACTTCGGGATTTCATTAAGTGGGGAACTTCGAGTTTTCCCGCTGACAGATACATTCTTCTTTTCTGGAATCATGGCGGCGGCCCTGTATACGGCTACGGTTATGATGATATTACGGAAAGTGAGGATTCGCTTACAACGGATGAAGTGCAGGCTGCTTTGAAGGAGGCGGGCGTGTTCTTTGACTTTATAGGAATGGACTGCTGCCTTATGTCCTGTATGGAATTTTGCTGTGCGGTTTTTGACTATACGGATTATTGTATTCTTTCCGAGGACTTTGAATCGGGCTACGGCTGGAACTACACAAACTGGGTAAGAACACTTAACAACAATACATCCATTCCTACGCTGGAGCTTGGAAAGATTATAGTTGACGATATGGTTAGCGCCAACAAAACATACGGCGAGGACGCTATTCTTGCGGTTGTGGATGAAAGCTACATGAAGGTTCTTTATTCAAACTGGGTTAACTTTGCCTATGCCAATGAATCATCGCTTTTGGGAACGAACTATTCCCGTAAGATGACAAGAAGAAGCGGCGGACGAGTACATCCGATTCTTGAGAAAAAGGGCTTCTTTTCGGGCTTTGGCTTCGGATGGGACGATGAAGAAGAGGACTATGAATTGTCCGATTATTATGTATCGGACATTATGGAGCTTGCGGGAAACATCGAAAGCGAAGAGTCTGCGGCCCTTAAAGCTTCCGTAAATCAGGCTCTGGCTTATGTGGGAACATACGGAGAGTCGGCTAAACTTACAGGCCTTTCCGTTACCCTTCCTTATGGGGATTCGGAGTTTTACCGTGATATGAAAACTGTATTTTTGAATTGCGGTTTTGATGAAAACTATGTGGGATGGCTTGAAAAGTTTACCGGTTCCCAGGCATCTTCTTCTGACTTTTATGATTATGATGAGTGGGATGAGTTTTGGAACGGCTGGGATTCGTACGAGGATGACTATGACTGGGATTCCTGGGGATATGATAATTTTGACAGCTACGGATACGGTTACGACGACTACTACGATTATTATGATGACGGATATGGTTATGACGATGATTATTATTGTTATGACTATTGGGATTTCGGCTGGTCTGATGAGGACTACTATTACGATGACGGCGGATGGTTTGACTGGCTGTTTTGGTAAAGTAAAAAAGGAAGAAGCTTTTGGGCTTCTTCCTTTCTTTTTTATATGTCGTTCTTCGTGGCTTTCTTTAGCGGTAACAAAATGAGATATGCCAAAACCGAACCTGTCAGGGAAGTGATTAACTGGGTAAGTGAGAAGGTGGTCTGGAAAACCTTCATCATGGGTGCCATTTTTTCCGGTAAAAGCGAGGGGATTATTATCATGGCTATGACTATTCCCATAAAGGCGGCTTTTATTATCGATCCTATGACCATGGATAAAGGCAGGCCGAGTTTGTTGTTGGGCTTGTTTTTTAAGAAAGCTACGCTTAATACAAGAATTGCGTTTCCCACCATTACACAAGGGATAATCAGCGGAATGGCGGACATTATAGGGCTTCCCGTGATAATGAATGATGTTATGGGAGTTACGACTGACAAAAGAACCGCCCAGCCGAGACCTGCAGTAAGTGTACAGATAATGAGGCAGGCGTTAATGATGGGACCTGTGATGTAAACCGACAGGTTTTTTAAAAATTGGCTCATAATGCATATGGCAAGCAGTAGGGCAGCCTGTGCAAGAGCTTTGGTATTGAACTTTTTCATGTTCTTTTTCCTTTCTGTGAGATTATAAAGATGTTTGCATTGACTTGACGGTAACGCCGTCCAGTCTTCCCAGTGAACCTGAAAGAGCAGATATTTCATCACCGGTTGCACGAATAATGATGGAAATAATGTTTATGTCATTATTACGGTAGGGAATGCCCATTCTGCCGATGATTTTGTCAGCAAACTTGTGAAGAAGCTCGTTGACTGCTTTGGCAGATTCTAAATCACGTACAAATAAACCGATGATGGCAATTTTCTCTTCCATTCATGAGTCCTCCTTTCTTAAAAGATCCCACAGAACAGTCTTAGCGCAGGAAAAACCTTTGTTTCAGACGGAAAATGTCCTTTTAAGTGGGGAAACGGATCAGGCTTTCGGCTAATCCGCCTCACCTCTATTTTACTACAGGGACGTTCCTTTTGCCACAAGGATGTGTACTTTGCCACAAGGATGTGTACTTTGCCATAAGGATGTGTACTTTGGCCTGCTAATACTGATTTTTTGATATTACCCGTTCTATTATGCCACGAGGGATTCCGGTCAGACGGTTCATTTGGCGAACCGATATTCCTTTGGAATGAAGCAGAAGAATGTTTTTGTCCCGCTCTGACATGGATAATTTCTGAAAATCTTTTACGGTTAAGCAATGGGTTTCTTCGATTATGATTTCTTTGGCTACATCATCAGGCAGCCTTTTGCGGGTTGAGTTTATGTCTAAAAAAGAGTCGTCGTTTTGCTCCATGTGAAAAGCTTTAAAAGGAGCGGATCCGCCGAATAGATTCAATATGTATTCGGTATCGACGAAAGAAGGTTTGCTAAGAGTGTATGCGTATATGCTGCTCCAGGGGTATTTTTCTCCCGGATATTTTTCGATTCCGGCTTTGCACGGATTGCGGTGAATGTACCTGACAACAGCAAATAATTGTGAAAAATCATTGATTGCTTCACTATGATATCGTCCTTGCTGCAAAAAACCGGTACGGTCATATTTCATGTTAAACCATACGGCGTAGCAGGTGTTTAGCCCTCGGAAAAAGGAATTCAGGGGGATATCCGGAACACGCACCAGAAGATGTACGTGATTATTCATCAGACAATAGGCATATACGTTGATACCAAATTTGTCTTTGTAGTACGAAAGCATATCCAGATACTTCAGATAATCGTTTTTTTCTTCAAATAACAATTGGCGATCTGCACCCTTGACGACGACATGATAAAGGTCGAAAGGCGAAATTGAGCGTGGCTTTCTTGGCATATAATCTCCTTATTTCAAAAAATTGGGAAAACGAGTGAAAAATTCACCCGATAAGATATTAATAACTACAAGTGTATTATAGTACTACGGATGATAAAAGTAAAGCGCAAATGTTGAGTTTTTTGTCATAGTGTGGTAGCATTAGTCGTTGAAAATCGGACAAAGAAGCGGGACTGTTTTGAGCCAAAGTACACATCCTTATGGCAAAGTACACATCCTTGTGGCAGAGTACACACCCATGTGGCAAAAGGAACGTCCCTGGAGGAGAATATGAAACTAGGAATCGTTGGTTTGCCGAACGTCGGCAAGTCTACTTTGTTTAATGCTATAACAGGTACAGCGAATGCGCAGGCGGCAAACTATCCGTTCTGCACCATTGAGCCTAATACAGGAATCGTTGCTGTTCCGGATGAAAGGCTTGATAAGCTTGCGGACTACTGGCAGACAGACAAGAAAACTCCCGCAGTAGTAGAGTTTACGGATATAGCGGGTCTTGTAAAGGGAGCATCAAAGGGCGCCGGACTTGGAAACAAGTTTTTGGGACATATAAGAGAATGCGAAGCAATCATTCACGTAGTTAGATGCTTTGATAATGATGAAATCATGCATGTCGTAGAGGATGCTACAAAGGCAGTTGCCGTAGATCCCGCAGGAGATATGGAATGTATCGACCTGGAGCTTATTTATGCGGACCTTGACATGATAGAGAACAGACTTGCGAAAGCCATTAAGGCCGGCAAGGGCGGTAACAAAGAAGCGAGAGAGGAAGAAGCCTTCCTGAATACTATAAAGGCTCATCTTGAAAGCGGAAAGAACGCCCGCACATTTGAGTGGGATGAGACCAATGAGCTTTACTCACAGATTATGAAGGAGATGGGTCTTCTTTCTGCAAAACCCGTTATTTATGCCTGCAACATGGATGATGACGGCGTTATGGAACCTGAGAAATCCGACTATTACAATATTGTAGCCAAGAAAGCGGCCGAAGAAGGCGCTGCAGTACTTCCCATTTGTGCCAAGACAGAAGAAGAACTCTCCGAACTTGACGAAGAAGAAAAAGAAATGTTCATGGAAGAACTTGGCATCAAAGAGTCCGGCCTTGACAGACTGATTAAGGCAAGCTATTCACTTCTCGGACTTATTTCTTTCCTTACAGACGGCAAGAAAGAATGTCGTGCATGGACCATAAGAAAGGGTACAAAAGCTCCCCAGGCAGCCGGAAAGATCCATTCGGATTTTGAACGTGGATTTATCCGTGCTCAGGTTATTGCATATTCGGACCTTGATGAAGCAGGCTTTGATTACAATGCGGTAAAGGCAAAAGGCAAGCAGCGTACCGAAGGCAAAGAATATGTTGTGGCCGACGGAGACATTATTGAGTTCTTGTTTAATGTATAATTTGTAAGTTTACTAAATATTGTGTGTTATTTAAAGGGCATTCCCAAGATTTTGGGGATGCCTTTTTTGCGTGCCCAAAATCGCCAAAAAGCCCGTGAAATCAACAAAAAATTAACTTGAAAGGGGTTGCATTTTGGGGTATTTTATAATAAAATGTGGTTGTAAGTGGTAGAAAGTGGTATTTGGTGGTGAAAAGTGGTAGATTTTCAGAAAGGAGGAGAAAGCCGTGTTTTATGGTAGAAGCAGTCACACTATAGATGAAAAAGGCAGGCTTATTATCCCCTCCAAGTATAGAAACGCCGTGGAGAACACGGTAGTAATCACCCAGGGCCTTGACGGATGCCTTTACGGCTACACAGCCGAGACATGGAAGCCGCTTGAAGACAAACTTCAGAAATTACCATTTGCAAATAAAGCAGCCAGACAGTTGCAGCGTTTCATGCTTTCAAACGCGGAATATGTTGACATTGATAAGCAGGGAAGAGCATTAATTCCCCAGCATTTGAGAACCTTCGCAGGATTGGACAAGGACGTTCTTATTCTGGGAGCGGGAACAAGATTTGAAATCTGGGATAAAGACAAATACGAAAGCTCCAATGATGATGAGAACATGGATGCTATAGCAGAACAAATGGCAGATTTCTTTATCGAAATGTAAATACAGGAGAAACGATGGAATTCAATCACTATTCGGTAATGCTTAACGAAACAATTGAATCCTTGGACATAAAGCCTGACGGAATTTATCTGGACGGTACCCTCGGAGGAGCAGGTCATTCAAGTGAGATTGCGAAGCGCCTCACAAAGGGAGGGCATCTTTACGGAGTGGATCAGGATGAGGCAGCCATTGCGGCTGCTACGGAAAAGCTCTCCGAATATAAAGACCGGGTAACGGTCATCAGAGCTAACTACAAGGACGCAGTGAGCATCCTTAAAGAGAAGGGCGTTGGGGCAGTGGACGGTATACTTCTTGACCTTGGAGTTTCGTCTTACCAGCTTGATACGGTGGAAAGAGGTTTCTCATACAAGTACGACACAGACCTGGATATGAGAATGGACACCAGACAGAAGCTGACTGCAAAGGACATAGTTAACACCTACTCCTTAAAGGACCTTTCACGAATCATCAGAGATTACGGTGAGGATCAGTTCGCTCAGAACATTGCAAAGCACATTGTGGAGTACAGAGCAAACAAAACAATAGAAACCACATTCGAACTGAATGAAATAATAAAGGCTTCGATTCCCATGAAGATGAGAGCCACCGGAGGACATCCTTCCAAAAGAACATTCCAGGCAATACGTATAGAGTGTAATCACGAGCTGGATGTTTTGAGGGATTCTTTAGATGAGATGATTGATTTTTTAAAGCCGGGCGGAAGGTTTTCAATCATCACATTCCATTCTTTGGAGGACAGAATAGTAAAAACCTCCTTTAAGAAAAATGAAGATCCTTGTGTATGCCCTAAGAACTTTCCCGTATGTGTATGCGGTAACGTTTCAAAGGGAACACAGCTTACGAGAAAACCCATTGTTCCTTCTACGGAGGAGCTGGAAGTTAACTCAAGATCGAAAAGTGCAAAATTAAGAGTTTTTGAGAGGAAATAGTAATGGCAACAACAAGTCAGAGAAAGCAGTTTAAAAGAAGCACCGCATATATTCAGGGCAATCTTGCAAGAGAAATCGATGTAAGACGCGCTATAAACGAAAAGCCCACAGGAAGAGTTTTAAATGAGTTAAAGGGCGAGAATATAAAGGAACAGAGAAAGAGCGTGAATTTTGTCTATGTTCTTTTCCTGGCTGCTGCTGTAAGCATAACTGTATATGCTATGATTTCATATATTTCTCTGCAGGCTGAAATAACAAATCTTGTAAATAACATAGGTTTTTATGAGCAGGATTTAAACAACAAAACCCTTGCAAATGATGATGAGTATAGTAAAATGGTTAATGCGGTTGATTACGACGAAATCAGAAGAGTTGCTATTGAAGAGCTTGGTATGGTTTACGCTTCCGAGGACCAGATTGTTTCCTATACAAGGGAGAACAGTGATTACGTAATACAGTTAAACAGTTTGAATAATTAGCAGGTGTTATTTTGAACGATGAAAAAATAAAAAGAGCTGAAGCCGCAAAAAAAGGCTTCGCAAAAAAAATATCAGACAGGCTGGGAGTGTTTTTTGTAATTGTGCTCCTGGCTTTTGTTGGTTTAGGAATAAAACTTGTTTTTATCACTCATGACAACAAGAACGAATACAGACAAAAAATTCTTTCCCAGAATTCCTATGATTCGAAGGATATCAGTGCAAAAAGAGGAGAGATTCTTGACTGTAACGGAAATGTTCTTGCGGCCAGCGAAGACCGTTATGACCTTGTCCTTGATGCCAGCGTGATAAAGAGCCTTGACGAACAGAAAGGCAATGATGATGTAAGAAACGCAACCGTTGAGGCTTTGGTAACGCTATACGGACTTGACGGAAATTTTATTAATGATTATATAAATTCTAATCCCGGATCCAAGTATTATATTCTGAAAAAGGGTCTTTCCTTTGAAGAAAAGGCAAGATTCGATTCTTATACAACTCGCCCTGCTGAGGGTGAAGAAAGCAAAAGCTTATATGACCCCAATGTGCAGGGTGTCTGGTTTGAAAAATATTACGTGCGCTTTTATCCGCAAAAAACTCTGGCCTGTGATGTAATCGGCTTTTCCAAGGGTGAAGGACTTGGCGCATACGGCCTTGAAGGATATTACAACGAT
This sequence comes from Lachnospiraceae bacterium, assembly GCA_045617745.1. Lineage (GTDB taxonomy): Bacteria > Bacillota > Clostridia > Lachnospirales > Lachnospiraceae > UBA1258. The sequence goes on from JAZLJG010000040.1 coordinate 66,752, forward strand.
GTCCTTACCGGAACAGGCGGAAGAACGTATGGATATTTAAGTGACGATTCCACTGTTGAAGATACTACAATTCCCGCAGTTGACGGTAATACCCTTGTTACCACCATTGACACAAATGTGCAGATGATAGTGGAGAAGCATCTTAAGAATTTCTGCGAAGAATACAAAGACAATGCCCGCAAGGGTCTTGGAGCAAACAATATAGGCTGCATCGTTATGCGTGCGGATTCCGGCGAGATTCTTGCAATGGCCAGTTATCCCACTTACGACTTGAACGATAATATGAATATTTCCCATCTTTACACTGATGAGGAAATCAAAACCATGGAAGAGGAAGGAACACTAAACGACGCCTATAATAAGCTTTGGAAAAATTTCTGTATTCAGGATACCTATGAACCCGGTTCGGTTATGAAACCTTTCACGGTTGCTTTGGGACTTGAAACAGGCAAAATAACAGGCGGCGAAACCTATTACTGCGGCGGCTACCTGGAATTCCCGGACCATAAGGTGTATTGCCACAACAGAAGCGGTGACGGATATGTTTCCGTAAAAGAAGCAGTCGCAAAATCCTGCAACGTAGCGCTTATGCATATTGCTGACACCATTGGTGAAGAGACTTTTCTGGAATATCAGAGCATCTTTAATCTTGGCCTTAAAACCAACATCGATCTGGAAGGCGAAATAAGAACCGACAACCTTGTGTTTAATGAATCAACTCTTCATGAAACGGAACTTGCAACCGCAAGCTTCGGACAGGGCTTTAATGTTTCCATGATTCAGATGTGCGCAGGCTATGCTGCACTTGTTAACGGTGGATATTATTATGAACCCCATGTGGTTTCCAAAATAGTAACTCCCAGTGGTTCCGTGGTCAAAAACATAGAACCCAGACTGGTAAAGCAGGTTATTTCTTCTTCCACATCGGAGAAGATTGTGGAGTATTGTAACAGCGTTGTAACGGACGGAACAGGCTGGCGTGCAAAGCCCGCCGGTTATTCCATCGGAGGAAAGACAGGAACAGCCGAAACACTTCCCCGTGGTAACAGGGAATTTGTTGTTTCCTTTATGTGCCATGCACCCGCTGTTAACCCTGAAATTATCTGTTATGTTGTTATTGACAGACCCAATGTAAGTGAACAGGATGATGCGAAGTATTCTTCGATTGTATCAAGACAGATACTTACAGAGATTCTTCCTTACCTTAACATCCCCATGACTGAAGAGGTTTCCGAAGCCGAAAGAGAAGAACTCTTGGCTTTGGAGCTTTCCATATATACAAACCGTGCAAATGAAGAAGACGCAGCAGGCCCTTCTGAAGATGCGGGTAAATCTGTGGAGGAATAGAAATGAAAACAACTGTTATTTTAGCCTCGCTGGCGGCATTTGTTTTAAGTATAGTGTTGGGACCGATAGTGTTACCGATTCTTAGGAGAATCAAGGCCGGCCAGACGGTAAGAGATGACGGCCCTCAGACACATCTTCAAAAGAACGGAACCCCTACAATGGGTGCGTTTATATATCTTATAGCTGCTTCCATAGTAGTGCCTTTTGTGGCAGGAAAGTTTCCTGAAATACTTCCGGTATTCTTCCTGACTCTGGCATTTGCGGTAATTGGTTTTATAGATGATTTTATTAAGGTGGTACTTAAACGCTCCGAAGGACTTACACCCATTCAGAAGTTTTCACTTCAGATAATTGCTGCGGCAGTATTTTGCTTTTATATATACAAAAGCTCAAACTTCTCGTTTGATGCGTATATCCCTTTTTTAGGGGACAAAATGGTGAACTTCGGATGGTTCAATATTCCCATAGCAATATTTATTATTGTGGGTACGGTAAACGGTTCAAACTTTACCGACGGTGTTGATGGACTGGAGACAACCGTAACAAGCGGTATCATGGCATTCTTTCTGGTGGCTGCCATCGGAATGAAGTCCGGAATTGCTGTACTTCCCGCAATATTTTTAGGTGCTTTACTGGGCTTTTTGATGTTTAACGTAAACAAAGCCCTTGTGTTTATGGGTGATACAGGTTCTTTGGCTCTGGGAGGCCTTGTGAGCGGTCTTGCGTATGCACTTCATCTGGAACTTTATCTTCCATTGATAGCACTTATCTATTTTGCAGAGGTTTTGAGTGTTATTATCCAGGTTTCATATTTTAAGGCAACCCACGGAAAGCGTATTTTCAGAATGACACCCATTCATCATCATTTCGAGCTTGGCGGATGGAGCGAAGCGAAGGTTGTGGCTGTGTTTGCAACCATTACCGTTGTTTTATGTGCTTTGGCACTTTTATTTATTCCCACAGTTTCTTTTTAGAGGTATTAAATGACTGAATTGACAAAACAAAAGAAAAGTAAATATTTTGACTATCTTTTGCTTTTTATTGTCCTGTTCCTGCTTGCCTTCGGCCTTGTAATGGTTTATTCCATCAATGCTTATACAGTTTCGGCTGATGGCAATAAGGGCACATGGGACAACGTAAGAAATCAGGTTCTGGCAATGGGAATCGGTATTGTGGTAATGCTGGTAGTCAGCTTTATAAGCACCGAACTTTACCGGAAACTGCATGTTTTCATTTATATATTTTCAATTCTTTCAATTCTTCTTGTGCTTACTCCTTTGGGGTATGAAGTAAACGGTGCCACAAGATGGATAAAAATTAGGGAAGGGCTGACATTTCAGCCGGCAGAAATTGCAAAGATTGGGGTAATTATTTTTGTTGCCACCATACTTACGAAAATGAAAAGATCGGAAAGAAACAGCTGGAAAGGTGTTCTGTTACCGCTTTTTTATACCCTTATTATTTGTGCTTTGATTGTTTTTGTTACTTCCAACTTGAGTTCCGCCATAATTATAGGTGCAATAGCATTTTGCATGATTTGCATGGCAGAGGGACTCAATTACCGAACTTTGATTATAATAGTATCTGCAGCCCTAGTGGGCCTTTTGCTGGTCCTGGCTGTTGTTAAGGGCTGGGGAAACGGATTCTTGAGCTTCAGAGGAGAACGTATACTTGCGTGGCTTCATCCGGAGGAATATGCAAGCGGTAAAGGATATCAGACTATTCAGGCACTTTACGGAATAGGTTCCGGAGGAGTATTTGGTAAGGGACTTGGAAAGAGTATGCAAAAGCTGGGACATTTGCCGGAATCCCAGAACGATATGATTTTTTCAATTATATGTGAAGAACTGGGACTTTTTGGCGGGTTAGCCATTCTTGTCATGTTTTTAATGCTTTTGTTCAGAATACTTGATATAGCACAGCATACTCAAAATGAATATGATAACCTTCTTTTGACGGGTATTTTCGCTCACTTGGCGCTGCAGGTTATCATGAATGTTGCGGTTGTTACAGGCCTGATGCCCAACACGGGTATATCGCTTCCCTTTATAAGCCAGGGTGGTACAAGTGTTGTTTTCCTTTGTGTTGAAATCGGAATAGTAATGCGTATTGCAAGAAACTGTTCTTTTGAACCCCAAAAAAAAGTTAAAGTGAAAAAGTTGAAGAATGAAGAGAAGGAAAGTTAGAAGAAGAAAAAGAATACCGGGATTTCTCATAGCTCTTTTTGTTATTTGTATACTAGTGGGAGCTGCATACTTCGGATTTAACTTTTTTGTGGAGAACTACAGAATCAAAAATGTTTCTGTGGTTGGAAATATTCATCATACCGATGAAGAGATAAAGCAAGAGGTTATGTCAGGCAGGTTCGGAGACAATTCCCTTTACCTTTCCCATAAATACAAAAACAGGGAGATTACGGATATTCCCTTTGTACAGACCATAAATGTTTCAGTAGAGGATAAAGACAGTATTCGCATAACTGTTTATGAGAAAGCGGTTGCAGGTTATGTGGAGTACCTGGGACGATACGTCTATTTTGATAAGGACGGAATAGTGGTGGAAATATCTGATGTCAAAACCCAGGGAATTCCTCAGGTGGTGGGACTGAATTTGGAGTATGTTGTCTCACAGGAGAAACTTCCCGTGGAAGATGCGGATTTATTCAAGCGGGTTTTGAATATTACCAAAGTAATGACAAAGTACGATGTTGAAGCCCAGAAGGTTTTTTTTGGTGAGTTTGGTGAAATAACCCTTTATTTTGATGACATTACCATTAAACTTGGGAAAGAAGAAAACCTTGATGTTAAGGTTATGAATCTTCCCGCAATTCTTTCAAACCTTGAAGGAAAGAAGGGAACCCTTAGAATGGAAAACTACGATGAATCCACCAAGAGAGTTTCTTTTGAAAATGAGGAATGATGAAAAAAATACTTGATAAACTTATAAAAAATAAAAATGTCCTTGTTCTTGGGTATGGAAGAGAAGGCAGGTCTACACTTAAACTTTTGCTGGAGATTAATAGTGCGGCTTCGCTTACCGTAAGTGATATGAAGGACGTTTCGGCTGAACTTCCTGCGGGCGTCGGCTCAATATCCGGAGAAGGATACCTTGACTGCCTTAACGAATTTGACCTGGTGTTCAAGACTCCGGGAATAGTGCTTCCCGGGGATATTTCAGAGTATACCTGTGAAATCACTTCACAGACTGAAGTCTTTATCGAAGCCTATAAGGACAAAGTAATAGGAATTACCGGTACAAAGGGAAAGAGCACCACATCGTCCTTTATTTATTTTCTTTTGAAGGAATGCGGGAAAAATGTTCTTTTTGCCGGTAATATAGGAATTCCGGTGTTTGATATTGCATCGGAGGTTGCTGATGATACGATAATCGTTATTGAGCTTTCATGTCATCAGTTGGAGTATGCTAAAACTTCTCCCCACAGGGCGATTCTTTTGAATATTTACGAGGATCATCTGGACCATTACGGTACCAGAGAGAAGTACGGTCTTGCGAAGAAAAACATTTACATTCATCAGGAACCGTCAGATTATCTGTACACCTTAAAAGAGGTGGTTGATGAGTGGGGTGAAGCTCCTTCCGAGACGGTTTATATTACAAAGGATATGTGTCCCTTTAAGTCGTTTGATGAACTTTCTTCCACCAATTTTAAGGGTGAGCACAATCTTTTGAATCTTTCTTTTGCCTATGCGGTATCCAAGGCGTATGGGATAAGTGATGAGGAATTTGTTAAGGCTGTTGAAACCTTTGAAACACTGCCTCACAGGCTGGAGAAGGCGGGTACATATAACGGAGTGGAATATTACGACGATTCGATTTCCACAACGGTTAAATCTACCATAAGCGCTGTTGAAAGTATTAAGAATGCGACTGTTCTTCTTGTGGGAGGAATGGAGAGAAATATAGATTATTCGGAACTAATAAGCTATGTTTTGAAAAGCAGACAGCTTAAGAATCTGATTTGCATGTATGAGTCGGGAGAGCGCATTTATAACGAATATTGTGCTTGCTCGGGCAATGGCGGAGCACCGGCGGCCTATGAGGTTAAAGACCTTGAGGAAGCGGTTTCTTTGGCTAAGAAAATGGCAGGTGAAGGCGAGGCGGTTTTGCTGAGTCCTGCGGCTGCAAGCTATGGTCATTTTAAGAACTTCGAGGAAAGAGGGGACAGGTTCAAAGAGCTTGTAAAAAAATCGTAAATTAAGGTTTTTTTTGTTGCGAAGTTGACAAAATGATTATATGATAAACGTGGTGAGTTTTTGTGAGATAAGGAGGAAGTACCTTGCTGGAGATTATTAGTAATGAAGCTGAATCTGCTGCAAAGATTGTGGTTATCGGAGTAGGTGGAGCAGGTAATAACGCTGTAAATAGAATGGTAGATGAGGATATTAGTGGGGTTGAGTTTATCGGTGTAAATACTGATAAACAGGCGCTGCAGCTTTGCAAAGCGCCCAAACTTATCCAAATTGGTGAGAAACTTACAAAGGGTCTTGGCGCAGGTGCTAAGCCTGAAATCGGTGAAAAGGCTGCCGAGGAAAGCATGGAAGTTCTTGAAGCTGCTATCCGCGGAGCAGATATGGTATTTATAACATGTGGTATGGGTGGCGGAACCGGTACCGGTGCAGCACCCGTTATCGCTAAGATTGCTAAGGATATGGGTATCCTTACTGTTGGCGTTGTTACAAAGCCTTTCAGATTTGAAGCACGTCAGCGTATGGTTAATGCTATAAGCGGTATTGACCGTATTAAAGAGAATGTTGATACACTTGTTGTTATTCCTAACGACAAGCTTTTGGAGATTATAGATAAGCGTACACCTTTCCCGGATGCACTTAAGAAGGCTGATGAAGTATTACAGCAGGCGGTTTCCGGTATTACAGATCTTATCAATTCACCCGCACTTATTAATCTTGACTTTGCGGATGTTCAGACTGTAATGAAGGGTATGGGTATTGCCCACATCGGTATCGGTACCGGTAAAGGCGATGATAAGGCTATGGATGCTGTTAAGATGGCAGTTGAATCACCCTTACTTGAAACTACCATCAGCGGCGCTAAGAATGTTATCATCAATATTTCCGGTGATATTACAATGGCAGACGTATCCGACGCAACAGACTATGTTCGTGAACTTGCCGGCGACGATGTAAACGTAATCTTCGGTGCTCTTTACTCGAAGGAAGAGCAGGAAGCCTGCAAGATTACCGTTATTGCTACAGGCCTTACAGTTTCTTCAGACCGTTTCGGTCTTGGAAACAGAAATGCTTCCACAACACCTCCTGTTAAGCCTGTACTTCCCAATTCAAATCCTCAGGCAACCTTTAACAGCCAGACATTAAGTCAGGCTACCACAAGACTTAAGAGCAATGTGGACATTAACGAACTGGTTGTTCCGGATTTCCTGAAAAGATAAGTGATTATTGATGATTTTGATTGCTCCCGTCCAGTGGACGGGAGCTTTTTTGTGGTTCTTTGTGGGTGATGGCGGTGTTTGGGCTTGACCGGTGGGGAAAATCGATGTAATATGTGACTATAAGAGCTCTTGAGGGTTTGTTCGGGCAACAATTTGTCCGTGCTGTATGTTATTTTGTGGTATGATTTGACCTTTTTCGATAGGGCTGACCACAAAAAACTATCTTCATAATCGAATTTGTGTATTTTTGTCCCGTGCTCGGGGCAGTATGACAACAATTCCCTATTCATTAATTTAAATTTGTTGTTTTGGCCTTCTTTATGTATTCGTAAAGGCAACAATTTTACGTGTTCTATGGTTATTTTGTTGATGAGAGATTTGTGGAGGCTTGATATGTACAACAAATTAAAAGTAATAATCAATATTTGTTGTTAAGGAGGTTATTTTGACTAAGAAAACAAAGGAAGTAAACGAAATTTGGAGAGAGGATTTCTATAAGTTAATTGAAGAACGCTATCTGTTTTTAAAAAAGCAATCTGAGTTAATGGAAAAGAATATTCAATCTTTACCTGATGGAATGATTCATGATATCAAGCGGAAAGGATATTCTTTTCAATATTACCGAAGAAGAAACAAGAAAGAAATTTGTGGTGAATATCTTGGTAAAGAAAAGGAATCGGTAGCCAAAAAACTTTGTCAGAAGTTTTATTTCGAACGTTTGGTAAGTGGAATTCAGAAGGAGATGAAGTCGCTTGAGACTTATTTAAAATCGATAAAGCCGGATTATCTTCTAAAGACCTTTGAGGATATGACTGAAGGAAAGAAAAGGCTTGTTGAACCGGTAGTGGGGAAAGATGATGAGTACGTTAAAAACTGGGAAAGTGTAGAGTATCCGCAAGGTTATTTTCCTGATGGTTCTAGGGAATACTATACGGATAAGCATGAAAGGGTTCATTCTAAAAGTGAAATCATAATAGCTAACATGCTTAAAGCAAACGGAATTCCTTATCGGTACGAGTATCCTTTTTATATAAATGGAGTTGGTGAAAAGAGGCCTGATTTTTATTGCCTGAATGTCAGGCTGCGAAAAGAATTTGTGTGGGAGCATCTTGGAATGATGGAGATTCAGTCATATGCAATAGATAATGTGGCTAAGGTAAATGGGTTTTATTCAAACGGGTTTTATCCGGGAGAAAAACTGATATTGACTTTTGAATCATCATCCGGGCAACTGGATACAAGAATTGTTCAGGCGTTGATAGACAAGTATCTTAAATGAAGAGAGTTGAATAGACGGTCGGATTCGGAATGCTTTCGATAAAAATTACGAGATGATAGACACAGACAACAAATGCCTCAAAATTATAGCTTTTTGTGGTATGTTTAGCACCTTTTCGAAAGAACTGACCACAAAAAGAAAGCTTCACAGTTGAATTTGTGCATTTTTGTAATGCTTTCGAAGTGCCAAAACAACAATTCTCAGTTCGTTGATGACTATTTGTTGTTTCAGGCACTTATCTATTTCATAAAAAACAACAAACCTGCTTTATCAAAGCAGGTTTTGTTGTTTAATGATTGTTAAGTGCCCGATATATACAACAAAAGAGATTAATGTAGTAGTAATTGTTGTTGTTGATGAAATAAAGCCTTATCTCTATGTTTAATGAGATTGATATGAAGATTTTTATCAGGCAACAGGTGTATTTATTATAAAAGCTTCTGCTGAAAAATCCCCGGAAGCATTTCCATAAGATTCAACAACATTGGAAAGATTAAACTTGAATGAATACTTTTCGAGAAACTCCTTAAGAGGAAGAGAGTTTTCGAAGCGGTGGTAAACAATCAATGCTTTGCCGTCGAGAACACGTACCACGAGTTGGCCGCCGGTGGGGTGATTATAGGATTCTGTGTCGGCAAAAAGGGTTATGGTCTTGCCGTCCTTAATAATGGGAGCGGCATTATGGTAAAAAGCGATGGCGGAATCTATCAGTTCCCACTGGTGGTCGGACATTTCGTAGATGTCTCCGCTAAGGCCCATACGGCCTAAGAAGGTGGCGCACATGGAGTAGAAGATTCGGGAATCGGAATCCTCTTTTCGCATTACGGACCAGATCTGGCTTTGCTCGGGTTTTATGACACGATGAAGATTGGCTGCTATAAGGGGCAGGGAAAGTATCTCGTGGGCATCGGAAAAGCTTGCCTGGGAGGCAAGTTCCATAAAGGAGGGCTCCAGCCTGTGGCCGCCGCTTGAACAGTTTTCGATAACAAGGTCGGGAAGCTCGGATTTCATTTTCTTAAAAAAGCTTTGGGTAGCACAGACTTTTTTGCGAAGATTTTCACCAAGTCCGTCAGGACCATCGCATCCAAGACCAAGAGTGTCATTATAATCTACTTTTATATATCCGAAACCGTTGTCACGAAGATTGTCTATTACGCTTTTTGAAAGGTAATCAACAACCCACGGATCTTCCATATCCCAGAAGCGTGCACCGCCAATGGTAAGGGGCACACCATCCTTCATAACAAAGTGCTCGCCTTTTTCAAAGGCGTCAGCTTTATAGCCGGCAACCTCCATTTCATACCAGATGCCGGGAATCATTCCTTTGGAACGGATATAGTCGGAAAGCTCCTTCAAACCATTGGGGAATCTATCTTTATTAATGCTCCAGTCGCCTCTGTATTCCCACCAGTTTCCGCACTTGGAATACCAGCCGGAATCCATTACAAGATACTGAATTCCTTTGCCGGCTATCTTGTCAGCTATCTTTTTAAGATTATCTATGGTGGGATTGCCCCAGGTGGTGCAATATTCGTTGAAGGTAATCCCCATGCAGTTGTCTATGGGGCTTATGTCAGGGTACTGGGCTTTTACAAGCTTGTCGCATACGTCTTCCAAAGAATCGCCCTCTGCGATAACCGCTTTGGGCGCTGTAAACGTTTCACCGGGAGCAATGGTTTTGGTCCATGCACCAAAATCCCTGTCAGCGATTCCGCCTGAAAGGGTTACCGTATCATCTTCCCGCACTATAAGTTCTATCTGCCAGGAAGCGGGAGAGTACAACTGTAGAGCCAGAAAATGCCCTGTTGATGAATCTTCCAAAGCCACAAAGGGGAAGTACTTTCTTACGGGCATGGAACCAACCGTTCCGAACTTCTCAACCCTGAAAGCCATGTGATTCCACGCGTGTTCCATGTTTAGGCTCTTTAAGTCATCGGTTTTAAGTTTTCCCTCTGCACTCCAGAAAGACAAAAGCCTGTGAACCTTGTCCGCCTTAATATGAGGCACAAGAAAAGAAGTCATCATCTCCAAAGTAACCGGCTCATCGGAACCGTTTGTAAAGGTTGTTACTATATCGGTTGCATCCGATAAGGCATTTTGTGTGTGACTTATCTCAAGAGTTAATCCGTTATCCGCCTTTAAGCAGGTTCTCTCATCTGTTTCTTCGGCCAAAGAAAACCTTCTCATGGAAGAATTCCCTGCCATTGTAAGGCCGCAGGAATAGAAGCCTGCATACTCATCTTTAATAATTTTTATTTCACCTGTTGATCTCATATTTCATCTCCTGAAAAAGTAATATGATGTTGTATTCCTGTGAATGAAACTATATAAATTGCTCTATAATTCTATATTCATTTTGGCAAGAGTTTCAAACTCTAAAGTAATTGATATATTACGAATTCTTTATTATCATAAATAATAAAGAAAACAAAACGCAGGAAAATTATAGCATATTGTCATATATATATGCTATTTGATAAGTATTTGCTGATGCGGAAGGAAAAGAATTTATGGTTAGGAGATCAGGTGACGTGAATTCGGATAATTATTGCGCACAGTTATTTGATTTAGATATTCAAGACTATCTTAATAAAGGCAAAGAAGCATCAGTGAAAATATTTGTGTCAACGGAAGGTACCTTTAAAGGAAAAGATAGTTCTTTTTCGAATTATGAAGACTATTTAAATGATTGTAGTCTTGTTGAAGTGAAGGTTTTTACTGTTGATGAATTGAATGTAGAAGATATTGTTTTTTAACAAAATAATTACCCATCCGAAAAAGGAGCGCTTCTATGGAAAAAGTTTTTAATGTGAATATTTATGAAAAGAACAGATTGCAGAAATGCTACATAAAGAGTAAAAAGTGGCCGAAAATCATTTCACATTCTATACTGGCACTTATTGTTTTTTTTACGATTTGTTTTTTGATATATGCTTTTGGATATAAGGATTCGTTCCTTATTTGGAATACATATGATACTGATTACGGTAAAAAGGATTTAATTCTCATTTGGGGATTGCTTATTGGCGGTGATTTCATTTTAGCTTTCCTTTGGCTGGTACAGTATCTTGTGATTCAAGTGAGAATACTAGGTAAAGAAATTCGGATGAAAGTGAATGAAAGTCTGCTTGTTGCAGATTCTGGATTTGAGTATGGTTATCAGAACGCTTTTGAAGCAACGGCTGGAGACAGAGTCGTTGTTCGGGTTCCGATAGAAAAGATAGAAAAGATAAAGATAAACAAGGATATCAGACGTGTTGAGTTTATCTGTTCATATAATTCTATGTATTATGAGAATTACAAAAGAGGAATAACTAGGGCCAACCCGAACAAATTTCATGAAGGCTCGTATGTATTGTTCGACTATTATGAGCCGGGGCTGATATACTTCCTTGAAATTAATATGCCGGAAAAGATAGAAGAGTAGAACAAACCAGGCTTCCTTCTTGGAACCGAAATCATGATGAACAAAAATAACTATTTCGTGAAAAAAACTAACAGAAATGACAAAATTTTGTTAGGGTTGTTGACAAACTTTTTCTACTTTATTATTTTAATGGAGAAAAGAAGATTGATAATCTTCTAACGAAAGATTTTCATTATATTTATTATAGCATTAGAGAAAAGATAGGGAATATGGGAAATAGGAATAATAAGAAAAATTTTTATTGGGTATCTGCCCTGATACCCGTTCTTTCTGTTGTTTTGTTGAGCGTGTTTGCCGCTAAGCTTTTTAAGATGCACGTTCTTCCGGCAAAATATCTTGTGGCAGGACTTGTGGTTCTGGCCGTTTTTGATATTTTTCATGTTGTGGCAATATTAAAGAAATGGAAAATCTGCAACTGGATTTTTTCTGTTATATCAGTCATTGTTTCAGCTGCGCTTGTGGTAGGAATCATTGCAGTCACAAAGGTTTCCTCAACACTTGAAGTTATTACGAATGACGACGATATTGAAAGCGTTATGGTTGATGTTGTATCTCTTAAGAGCAGTAACATCGATTCTTTTGCTGCGCTTGAGGGTAAAAATGTAGGTCTTTGCGATGATGATGCAGGTAAGAAGCTTGCCTTAGAGATAAACGGCGAGACTCAGACAAGACCTGTTTACGTATCATACAGCCATCCTATGTTTTTGGTGGATGCACTTATTAATAAAGAAATAGATGCAATGATTATTGACGAAGCATTCCTTGAAGTGGTTTCCGATTACGAAGAATATGCAGGCTTTGGGGATTCCATAATAATTCTTTGCTCCCGCGAGATAAAGGATGACGGAGAGAAACCGGTCTTTTCTTTTGATAAGGAAGCCAAAGAAGAAGTACCGGATGTTTCCGAAAACGATACAACTGATGTTTCCGAAAATGATGTGGCAGAAAGCTCTGAAGGAGACGGCAATGCTACTAAGGATAATGGTTCGTCAGCATCTTCAGATAAGAAAACAACCACAACCGTTAACACAGGCGGTGTTCCCAATTCCAAGACCGGAGCACATACGACTTCTTTGGACTGGAGCAATGACATTATTACCAGCAAAGAAGGAACATTTATAGCTTATATAAGCGGTATAGATACACTCGGTTCCGTTGACGTTAAGAAGAGAAGCGATGTAAATATTCTTGCAGCTGTCAATACCAATACAGGTACCATACAGCTTATTGATACGCCCAGAGATTATTTCGTAATTCTTCCTAAGGTAAATCAGGCAGACAAGCTTACACATGCAGGTATTTACGGAATAGATTATTCTATTGGCGCACTTGAGAGACTCTACGGTATTAAAGTAGACTATTATCTCCGAATGAATTTCACCGGTTTTGTAAAGATAATAGACACTATCGGCGGTATTGATGTTTATTCCGATTATGAGTTTACTGTTGATCCGGTAAAGACTTATACTGTGGGTGAGAATCATTTGAACGGAATAGAATCGCTTGCGTTTGCACGAGAAAGATATTCTTTCTCAAGCGGAGATATTCAAAGAGGACAAAATCAGATGAAGGTTATAAGAGCTTTGGTTAACAAACTCAGCTCTCCGGAAATCATCGTAAGATACAATGAAATACTTGGTTGTGTATCAGACAGTTTCCAGACCAATATGCCTTCAGATGTTATGTATTCACTTATTTCACATCAGATTACAACGGGTACCGCATGGAATACCGGTTCTTTCATTTCAGGCGGATACGGAGCTTCCTCCACCACATATTCGGGCCCTACAAAGGTAGGATATGTAATGACACCTAATGATGACGATGTGGCTGCTGCACACAACCTGTTCAAGAGCGTTTTGGGCTACTAATAGGGAGGAAGTATGAAAAAAGCTCTGATTGTAACTACAATAAGCGGCTTCCTTCCACAGTTCGGACTAAACGATGTAAAGATTCTTCAGTCCATGGGCTATGAAGTATATTACGCATCGAATTTCAACAGACCTGTGTACCGTTGCGACGAAGAGGAACTTAAGAGAATGGGTATCAAGCTTTTTCCGGTTCCCATTGAAAAAAGTCCTGCAAAAATCTTTAAAAACTTTGGCGCAATAATGAAGCTAAAAAAGCTTATAGAGAAAGAAAAGATACAACTTGTACATGTTCATAATCCTGTGGGAGCGGTTGTGGGAAGAATAGCCGCATACATGGCCAAGAACAAACCGGTGGTAATGTATACCGCCCACGGTTTCCACTTCTATAAGGGAGCTCCTTTAAAGAACTGGATTGTGTTCTATACCATAGAGAGGTTCTTTGCAAGGTTTACAGACATTCTTGTAACCATAAACAAGGAAGATTATGACAGGGCAAAGAAGTTCAAATACAAAAAGGGCGGATTTGCGGAGCAGATTCACGGTGTAGGCGTAAACTTTAAAAAGTTTACACCTAATAAAGAGATTGAAGTTGCAAAGCGGGAGGAGATTGAGGTCCCCCACAATGCATTTCATATAGTTACAGCCGCTGAACTTAATGAAAACAAGAACCAGTCGGTTGTAATAG